>DATLGL010000014.1:0-81599 GCA_035540495.1 Acidimicrobiales bacterium | reverse complement strand
ACCCCGCCTCCGCGGGGGTCGCGGAAGCGGCGTCCGCCGCGAACGCGACGGTGAGCGCGTACTGCCCTCCGCTGATCGACCCGACGAAGTTGCTCACCCGGACGAGGTAGCGGCCGGCCGACGGCACGTACGCCGACGTCGTCTCGGTCTCGTGGAGCCCGCGATCGTCTGCGAACGACAACCGGGTGCCGCCGTCGGCGTTGTACACCTGGACGATCGGGTTCATCCCCTGGAACCCGGTCGAGAGGCGTGACGGAGGCGACACCCCCGCCGTGATCGTCCCCGCACCGCCCACGTCGACGGCGAACCAGTCGACGTCGCCTTCGGGCGCGATGGTCGCCGACACCGATCGAGACAGAGCGATGGGCGTGGCCGTAGCAGCCGTCGAGTTGGGCTCGTAGCCGTCGCCCGGAGCCGGTGGTAGCGGCGACTGCGTCGGCACCGACCCGCTGACCGCAGCGAACGCGTCGACGATGCCGTGACCGTAGAAGTCGTCCTTGCCTGCGGGACCGGCATCGCGGGCGGTCGCGAACAGGCGGGCCGCCACGTCGTCCGCCTTCCACGACGGGTTCTGCTGACGAACGAGCGCCGCAGCCGCCGCGACCTGCGGACCGGAGAACGACGTGCCGAACGCGTCGTCGAACCCGTCGTGCCGAGTCGTCGACCGGACGTAGACGCCGACAGCCGTGATGTCGACCCACGGCCCGTGCTGCGAGAACCAGGTGGTGCGCCCGGCCGGATCGGTCGCGCCCACGGCGATGACGCCCGCCGCCGCGGCGGGGTACTGCGGCTCCGACGAGCCGGAGTTGCCCGCGCTGGCGACGACGACGACGTCCTTCGAGCGGGCGTAGCTGATCGCATCGGTCAGCGTCCGGCTCGAGAACGGACCGCCGAGGGAGAGGTTCATCACGTGCGCGTTGTCGGCTGCCCAACGGATCCCCTGCGCGATGTCACTGTCGCGCCCAGCGCCGTTCTGGTCGAGCACCCGCACGGCGAGGACGGTGGTGCGATACGCGCCGCCTGCGATTCCGACCGCGTTGCCCGTGCGGGCGCCGATCACGCCGGCGACGAGCGTCCCGTGGCTCGACGATGACTCGTCATCGGGATTGGGGTCGTCGTTGCCGACGAAGTCGTAGCCGGGAAGCACCGTGCCGAGGAGGTCTGGGTGCGCGAAGTCGGCCCCGGTGTCGAGCACCGCGACCTTGATCGAGGGAGCGCCTTCGGCGACGTCCCACGCCTGCGGCAGCCGGGCGAAGCGGAGCTCGTCTTGGTGTGTGTAGTGCGGGTCGTTCGGTGGAGCGACCGCGGTCGCGCGGCGGATGTAGTTCGGCTCGACGTACTCGACCCGTGCGTCGCGCCCGAGAGCGCGCCGCAGTTCGGCGACCGATCGCCCGTTCGTGGCCACCTCGAAGGCATCGCCGCCCAACGGCTCGCCGGCGCGGGCGCCGTGCGCGCGGGCGACCGCTGCGATCTCGCCTCGTGCCGACGGCGTCAGCTTGACGAGAACGGTGGTCGGATCCCACGGAGCGTCTGCGCTGAGGGGGACGGCCGCCGCGGGCGCGCCCGGGCCGACGGCCGTGCCCGCGAGCGCGGCGACGAGCGCGCTGACGACGAACGCCACCATCCGCCGGAACGACGACCCCACGAGGGGCGAGGGTAGCGAGACCGACGCTCAGTGAGCGACGTTGCCGCCCAGGTAGGCGGCCCTCACCGCCTCGTCGTCGAGCAGCTCGCTCGCGGGGCCGCTCTTCACCACCTGGCCCGTCTCGAGGACGTACGCCCGGTGGGCCCGCTTCAGCGCCTGCTGCGCGTTCTGTTCGACGAGCAGGATCGTCGTCCCCTGCTTGTTGATCTCGGTGATGATCGAGAAGATCTGGGCCACGAGCTTCGGTGCGAGGCCCATCGAGGGCTCGTCGAGCAGCAGGACCTTCGGTTCCGACATCAGCGCGCGCCCGATGGCGAGCATCTGCTGCTCGCCGCCGGAGAGCGTGCCCCCGTGCTGCTTGCGCCGCTCGGCGAGCCGGGGGAACAACGAGAACACCCGCTCGTAGTCGGCCGCGATCTGCTGCTTCGAGGCCTTGCGGGCGTACAGGCCCATCTCGAGGTTCTCGGTCACCGTCATGCCGGGGAAGATCCCGCGACCTTCCGGCGCCTGGCAGATCCCCATGTCGACGCGCTTGTAGGCCGGGACCTTCGTGAGGTCCGAACCCTCGAACACCAGCCGGCCGGTCGACACGGCTCGCACGCCCGACACCGTCTTCAGCGTCGTGGTCTTGCCCGCGCCGTTGCCGCCGATGAGGGTGACGATCTCGCCTGCGTTCACGTCGAACGACACGCCCTTGAGCGCCTCGACCTTGCCGTAGTGGACGCGGATGTTGTCGACTCGCAGCAGGGGCTCAGTCATCGATGGCGACTCCGAGGTAGGCGTCGACGACGCGCTGGTCGTTCTGCACGTCGGCCGGGGCGCCGTCGGCGATCTTCTGGCCGAAGTCGAGCACCGCGACCCGATCGGAGATGTTCATCACGAGCCCCATGTCGTGCTCGATGAGGAGCACCGTGAAGCCCCGGTCGCGGATGCGGCCGATGAGACCGAGCAGGTCGTTCTTCTCGGCCGGGTTGAAGCCGGCGGCCGGCTCGTCGAGGAGGAGCAGCTTCGGCTTCGTGGCCAGCGCGCGAGCGATCTCGAGGCGGCGCTGGAACCCGTACGGGAGGTTCTTCGCCGTCTCCTCGGCGCGAGACGCGATGCCGACGAACTCGAGGAGCTCCATCGCCTCGTCGCGGCCCTCCTGCTCCTCGCGGCGGTGACGTGACGTGCCGACGATGGCCCCGACGACGCCGGTGAGGTGGCGGGCGTCGGCTCCGACCATCACGTTCTCGAGCGCGCTCATGTCGGGGAAGAGGCGGATGTTCTGGAACGTGCGGGCGATGCCGGCCTTGGTGATCTGGAACCGCTTCTTGCCGAGGATCGACGATCCGTCGAAGCGGATGTCGCCCTCGGTCGGCGTGAACACCCCGGTGATGACGTTGAAGATCGTCGTCTTGCCCGCGCCGTTCGGCCCGATGAGCCCGAGTATCTCGCCCTGCTGGATCGACAGCTTGACGTTCTGCAGCGCGGTGACGCCGCCGAAGCGCATGGTGACGTCGTCGATCTCGAGCAGCGCCGGGAGCGCGGACTGCGCCGCTGCGGTCACGACAATGCCTCCGTCGTGGTGTCGGTCTCCACCGCGGGATCGGCAGCGCCGATCGTGCCGAGCCCGCCTTGAGGATCGGCGTCGGTGAGCTCCATGGCCCGCCGCCGTGACGGGATCAGACCCTGGGGACGGAAGATCATCACGATCACGAGCGCGGCTCCGAACACCAGCACCCGCAACTCGGAGAACACGCGGAAGCGCTCGGGCAGGTACGCGAGAAGTGCGGCACCGACGATGACGCCGATCAGGTTGCCCGACCCGCCGAGGACGACGGCAGACAGGAAGAGCACCGACAGGATCAGGGTGAAGTTGTCGGGCGTGATGGCGATCTGCTTCGACGCGAACGACACGCCTGCGAGCCCGCCGATGGCTGCGCCCATGGCGAACGCCCAGAGCTTGAACCTGAACGTCGGCACGCCCATCAGCTCCGCCGCGTCCTCGTCTTCGCGGATCGCGGTCCACGCCCGACCGACCCGGCTCGCCTCGAGCCGGCGCACCACCACGATCGACAGGACGATGAAGAACAGCAGGAGCCAGTAGAACGGCTTCGGATCGAGGATCTCGAACTTGAGCGGTCCGATGTTCGGTGGGAACGGGATGCCGGAGATGCCGCGAGGACCGCCGATGGAGTCGGTGTTGCGGGCGACGATCCGGATGATCTCGCCGAAGCCGAGGGTGACGATGGCGAGGTAGTCGCCCCGCAACCGCAGCGTGGGTGTGCCGAGGACCACGCCCGCGCTCATCGAGACGAGGATCGCCACCGGCACGATGAGCCAGAACGGCCAGCCGGCGTTCACGCCGAGCAGCCCCATGGCGTAGGCGCCGAGGGCGAAGAACGCGACGTAGCCGAGATCGAGCAGACCCGCCATGCCGACGACGATGTTGAGCCCGATCGCGACGAGCACGTAGATCCCGATCGGATAGAAGAGGACGCTCGCGAAGTCGGACTTCGGCGTGTTGAGCACGGGAATCTCGAGCAGCGGCAGCACGATGGCCACCGCCAGCGCAGCGACGCGCACGGCCCACTGGCCGAGCGGAGGAAGGTCGTCCCACAGACGACCGATGCGGTCGAGCATCTACGCCCTCGCCTTCGCCAGGCTCTCCCCGAGGAGGCCGGTAGGTCGGAACATGAGCACGACGACGAGCACGGTGAAGGCGATCACGTCCTTCCACTCCGAGCTCCAGATGGCGGCTCCCCAGTTCTCGATGAGGCCGAGGACGATGCCGCCGAGCAACGCCCCACGGAGGTTGCCGATGCCGCCGAGGACGGCTGCGGTGAAGGCCTTGATGCCGAAGATGAACCCGACGTCGTAGCGGGTGACGGGGAACATGAGGCTGTGCAGCTGGGCGGCCGCGCCGGCCATGAGCCCGCCGAGGAGGAAGGTGTAGAGCACGACCCGATCGATGTTGACGCCCATGAGCGTCGCGGTCTCGGAGTCCTGGGCGACCGCGCGGATGCCGCGCCCGAGGCGGGTCTGCTTCACGATCTGGTCGAGGGCGATCATCATCAGGATCGCAGCGACGATCACGAGCACCCGGCGGTTGGTGACGTCGGTGCCCATGATCGAGAAGAGGCGGCGGGTCTGGAGGACCTCCGCGTAGGGCTCGTTGTCGCGGCCGCGCCAGCGGGCGAAGGCCTCCTGGAGGAAGAACGACGCGCCGATGGCGGAGATCAGCGCCGCGAGGCGGGATGCGCCGCGGCGGCGCAACGGCCGGTAGGCGATGCGCTCGAGCACGACGGCGCTGACGCCGGAGGCGAGCATCGCGGCGATCGCGCATCCGACGAGGGTGAGCACGAGCATGATCCCGGTCTGGGGCCCGTCGATGTTCATCGCCTGGGCGGCGAAGAGGGCCCCGAACGTCCCGATCATGAAGATCTCGGAGTGGGCGAAGTTGATGAGGCGGAGCACGCCGTAGACGAGGGTGTAGCCGAGGGCCACGAGCGCGTAGATGGCGCCCACGGTCAGCCCGTCGATCGTGTACGGCCAGAACTGGTCGATCAGCGTGGAGATGGAAGGCCTCCCGATAGGAAAGCGGGGGCGCCGTGGCGCCCCCGCTTGTTACCCATGAAGTTGGACGAGGTGGTCGTCAGCCGCCGATGGGGCCGACGCCCTCGATCTTTCCGCCCTTGACTCGGTAGGCGTAGATCGTGACCTCGCCGTCGAGCTCGCCGTTGGCGGCGAACTTGTACGTCTTGGTCAGGCCCTTGTACTCGATCTCGTCGACGCACTTCTCGACGTCGGCGCGAGTCGTGGCGCCCTCGCTGATGCACTGGAGGTAGATCTTCGCGGCGTCGTAGGCCTCGAGCGAGTAGAGGCCGACCTCTGCCTTGTTGATCTCCTGGTACTTGTCGGCGAACTCGTCAGCACCGTCGACCGCGTCGGACGGGGCGGACGGAGCGGTGAGGATCGCACCTTCGGCCGCGGTGCCCGCAGCGTCGATGAAGCCCTGGTCGAGCACGCCGTCGGGGCCGACGAACGTCGCGTTGACGCCGCCGTCCTTGAGCTGCTTGGCCAGCGGGCCGGCCTGCGAGTAGTAGCCACCGAACACGACGGCGTCGACGTTGGCCGCCTTCACCTTGTTCACCGTCGAGGAGAACTCGGTGGCCTTGTCGTCGAACGAGTCGTTGACCTTGACCGCGTCACCGAAGTCCTTGCGGACGATGTCGGCGATGCCCTTGCCGTACTCCGACTTGTCGTCGAGGACGGCGACGGCCTTCACGTTGAGCTCGTTCTTGAGGTACTTCACGATCGCCGGGCCCTGGCTGTTGTCGTTGCCGACGGCGCGGTGGAAGGTCTTCCACCCCTTGGTCGACAGGTCGACGCCGGTGGCCGAGGGCGTGATGATCGTGAGGCCGCCCTGGTCGAGGATCGGGTTCGCGGTCCGGCTCTCACCGGAGAACGCCGGGCCGATCAGGCCGACGAGGCTCTTGTCACCGACCGCCTGCTGAGCGAGGGCGGGGGCCTGGTCGGCCGAACCGGCGGAATCGAACTCCTTGAGCTCGACCTCGCAGTTGGGGTTCTCCTCGCTGAACTCCTCGATGGCGACCTTGGCACCGTTGAACATGTTCTTGCCGAGGTTCGCGTTGGGGCCCGTCAGGGCGCCGAAGAAGCCGATGGCAAGACCGTCGCACTCGACGCCTTCACCTTCGGCACCGGTGCCTTCGTCGGTGGTGTTGTCACCAGCGGACTCGTTGTCGTCGTCGCCTCCACAGGCTCCGAGGACAAGAGTCGCGGCGAACAGCACCGCGAGGAGCCGGAACAACCGGTTCTTACCGAGCTGCATGCGCTGTCTCTCCTTTACAGCCGCGTTACGGCGCGGCGACACCGGAGAGTACTCGCCGGGCGCTTCGGAATCGTGGTGGCCGGCGAACGCGAGTAACCGCCGACGGGTCCGTTTCCCCCTTTGGCGGGCTTCGACCAAAGGAGAACTACGTGCGCATTCGCACCATCAGCGCCTGCATCGCCGTCGTCGCGATGCTGAGCGGTTTCGTCGCCACGACGTCCACGCCGGCCGCGGCGGAGCCGCAACTCGGCCGGTTCATCGTCACGCTCGCCGACTCGGTCGACGATCCCGCTGCGGTCGCGTCGTCGCATGCCGCGCGCTTCGGAGGCTCCGTCGGCCATGTCTACACGGCGGCGTTGCGCGGCTACTCGGCGACGCTGCCGGAGGCGGCGATCACGCTGCTGCGTGCCGACGCTCGAGTCGTGGCGATCGAGCCCGACGGGATCGTGCGGCTGTCGGCGACGCAGTCGCCTGCGACGTGGGGCATCGACCGCACCGACCAGCGAGCCCTGCCGCTCTCGGGCAGCTACACCTACAACGCCGGCGGGGCAGGCGTCGACGCCTACATCATCGACACCGGGATCCGCACCTCGCACTCGGAGTTCGGCGGGCGCGCCCGCACCGGAACCGACCTCATCGACGGCGGCGAGGCGGACGACTGCAACGGCCACGGCACCCACGTCGCGGGGACCGTCGGTGGGGCGAGGTACGGCATCGCCAAGCAGGTGAACCTGATCGCCGTGCGCGTGTTCGGCTGCGGCAGCACCGGCGCGACGTCGACGATCATCGCCGGCATCGACTGGGCGACGGGGCACCACCAGGCGGGGCGGCCGGCTGTCGCCAACCTCAGCCTCGGCGGCGGCGCGAGCACCGCGATGGACACCGCCGTCCGCAACCTCATCGCCGACGGTGTGACGACGGCGATCGCCGCCGGCAACGGCAACGTCCTCGGCATGCCCGAGAACGCCTGCAACGTGTCGCCCGCTCGCGTCGCGGAGGCCGTCGCGGCGAAGACGACCAAGGGCGTCGTGAAGGGAACGAGCGGCGGGCTGCTCGGCGGCGCAACGCCGAACAACCACCTCCTCTTCACCGACTTCTGACCGACGGCTCGTCTGGCGGCCGTGGCACACTGAACGCACTCGATCCCGGGTAGGGGGCAATGGGGCCCCGCACGACGCCCCGTTCAGCCACCTCCAGGAGATCTATGCGTTCCGAACGCGACGCCTGCGGTATCGGCTTCGTCGCCGATGCCGCAGGTCGCCCGTCAGCCGCCATCCTCGCCGCGACGCTCGAGGGACTCGCCAACGTCCGCCACCGCGGCGCGCTCAACGCGGACCGCAAGACCGCCGACGGCTCCGGTGTGCTGCTGCCGTTGTCACCTGCGGTCTTCGGCGAGCGCCGCGGCGTCGCCATGGTGTTCGTGCGCGGCGACGCCGACGAGGCGCGACGTGGCATCGAAGCGGCCGCCGCGGCCGAGGCGTTGCGCGTGGTCGAGTGGCGCGTGCCGCCGACCGACGACGACCAGCTCGGCCGGCAGGCGACGGAGTCGCGCCCTCACATCGTCCAGGCGATCTTCGAAGGCGGCTCGGAGCGCGAGGCGTATCGCCTCCGCCGGCGGATCGGGCGCGACGTCGACGACGTCTACGTGGCGAGCTGCTCGTTCCGCACCGTCGTCTACAAGGGCCTCGTCGCGGCCGACCTCCTCGGCGACTTCTACCTCGACCTGCGCGACCCGCGCTACGAGGTGCCGTTCGCGATCTTCCACCAGCGCTTCGCGACGAACACGCTGCCGACCTGGGAGCGGGCCCAGCCGTTCCGCACGTTGTGCCACAACGGCGAGATCAACGCGATCGCCGGCAACGTCAACCGCATGCGCGCCCGCGCCCTCCTCGGCACCGAAGCCGCGGGTCTCGGCGACGAGGAGATGTTCCGGCCCGTCATCGACCAGGACGACAGCGACTCGGGGCAGCTCGACTCCGTCGTGGAGCTGCTGAACCGTGGCGGACGCGACATCCGCCACGTGATCGCGATGCTGGTCCCGGAGGCGTGGGAGGGCACGCGGGATCTCGACCCTGCGGTGCGCAGCTTCTACCGCTACCACTCCTGCCTGATGGAGCCGTGGGACGGGCCGGCCGGGCTCGTCTTCACCGACGGCGCGGGGGTCGGTGCCGCGCTCGACCGCAACGGCCTGCGCCCGATGCGGTTCGCGCTGTGCGAGGACGGGCTCGTCGTCGCGTGCTCCGAGGCCGGCGCGGTCGACGTCCACGGCCACGGCACCGTGACGCGCGGGCGGCTGGGGCCGGGGCAGATGCTCTTCGTCGATCCCGAGCGTGGCGTGCTGCTCGACGGCGACTGCAAGAACTGGCTCGCGACGCGCCGGCCGTACGGGAGATGGGTCGCCGACGGGATCAGCGACGGGAGCGAAGGCACGCCGGTGGCGACCACCGGCGACGACGACCTCCTGACGCGCCGCCACGCGATCCACGGCTACACCGACGAGGAGCTTCGTCTGGTGCTGAAGCCCATGGCCCAGAACGCCAAGGAACCCACCTACTCGATGGGCGACGACTCGCCCCTGCCGCACGTGGCGGGATGGCCGCGGCCGATCCACCACTTCCTCAAGCAGCGCTTCGCCCAGGTGACGAACCCGCCCATCGACCACCTTCGCGAACGCTCCGTGATGAGCCTCCGCACGCTGCTCGGGCCGCGCGCGCCGCTGCTGGTGGAGTCGCCCGAGGCGGCCCGTTTGATCGCTCTCGACTCGTTCTTCCTCTATCCCGATGCCGTCGACGACCTCGAAGCGTCGTCGCCGTTCCCGGTCACCACGCTCGACCTCACGTTCGATCCCGATGCGGACGATGCGCTGCGCGACGCCGTCGCGTCGATCGCCGCCGAGGCAGAGCGCGCGGTCGGTGCGGGCGAAGCCGGGCTGCTGGTGCTCCGGCACGCGTCGACGTACGACGGTGACTCGCAAGCGCCGGTCCCGTCGTTGCTTGCTGTCGGCGCCGTCCACCACCGGCTCATCTCCGCCGGGCTGCGCTCGTTGACGAGCATCATCGTGATCGCCGACGACGCGCGCGACGTCCATCACGTCGCCTGCCTCCTCGGCTATGGCGCGGACGCCATCTGCCCCCGCCTCGCGCTCGAAACCGTCGGACACGACGCCGACCAGGACGACACGTCCGACCTGTCCGGCCCGGAGGCGCAGGAGAACCTGCAGGGCGCGCTCGAAGACGGCGTCCTCAAGATCCTCTCGAAGATGGGCATCTCGACCGTCGACTCCTACCGCGGCGCGCAGATCTTCGAGGCGGTGGGTCTCGGCCGAGAGATCATCGACGTCTGCTTCCGCGGCACCCCGTCGGTGATCGGTGGCATCGGCTGGGACGATCTCGCGGACGACCTGCGCGCCCTCGCCGCCGCCGACAAGCCGCTGAGCCCTGGCTTCTTCCGCGACAAGGGCACGAAGCGGGGCGGCGAGTACCACACGAAGAACAAGCAGGTCGTCGACGCGCTGCAGGGCACCGCCGCCGCTCATCTCCTTCAGCGTGCGATCCGCGAGGGCAGCGACGACGTGTACGACAGCTACACGTCGCTCGTTCACTCCCGCCCGCCGGTCGAGGTGCGCGACTTCCTCGAGCTCGTACCGGCGGGGCCGGTGATCGACGTCGACGAGGTCGAGCCGGTGGAGACGATCGTCCGTCGCTTCTCGACCGGCGCGATGTCGCACGGGTCGCTGTCGCGGGAGGCGCACGAGACGCTGGCCGAGGCGATGAACCTCGTCGGTGGAGCGTCGAACTGCGGTGAGGGTGGCGAAGACCCGTCCCGCTACCGCACCCGTGGCCAGGCGACGGGCGACAAGAACTCGAAGATCAAGCAGATCGCATCCGGGCGCTTCGGCGTGACGCCGGAGTACCTGTCGTTCGCCGACGAGCTGCAGATCAAGATGGCGCAGGGGTCGAAGCCGGGCGAGGGCGGGCAGCTGCCGGGGAACAAGGTCAGCGACGAGATCGCGCGCCTGCGCCACACGCAGCCCGGTGTGACGCTCATCTCGCCGCCGCCCCATCACGACATCTACTCCATCGAAGACCTCGCGCAGCTGATCTTCGACCTCAAGCAGGTGAACCCGTTCGCCGCCGTCTCCGTGAAGCTCGTCGCGGAAGACGGCGTCGGCACGATCGCGGCCGGCGTGGTGAAGGCGCTGGCCGACGTGGTGCAGATCAGCGGCTTCAACGGCGGCACCGGCGCGTCGCCGTTGTCGTCGATCAAGCACGCGGGGATGCCGTGGGAGCTCGGTCTTGCCGAGGCGCAGCAGGTCCTCGTCGAGAACGAGCTGCGCTCGCGGGTGCGGCTGCGCGTCGACGGTGGACTGCTCACCGGCCGCGACGTGATGGTCGCCGCGCTGCTCGGCGCCGACGAGTTCTCGTTCGGCACCGCGGCGATGATCGCCGAGGGCTGCATCATGCTGCGGTCGTGTCACAAGGACACGTGCAAGCCCGGCATCGCCACGCAGCGACCGGAGCTTCGGAAGAACTTCGCGGGCACGCCCGAGGGCGTCGCCGCGTTCATGGTCTTCGTCGCGCAAGAGGTGCGGACGCTGCTCGCCTCACTCGGCCTTCGTTCGCTCGACGAGGCGATCGGCCGGGTGGAGTGCCTGCGCCAGCGTGCGACGGGCGACGAGCGCGCCGACACCGTCGACCTGTCGCCGCTGCTGCGGCCGCCTGTCGCGTCAGGGGTGGCGCGACGCTTCGTCGAGGGCATCGACCTCCAGCAGCCTCGGTCGACACTGGGCGACCAGCTTCGGGCCGACGCCTATCGCGCGGTGTGGGACGGCGACGACCTCCACGTCGCCTACGCGATCACCAACGCCGACCGCACGGTCGGCGCATCGCTCGCCGGCGCGCTCGCCATCGAGTTCGGCGACCGCGTGCCTCGAGGCCGCGTCGTCGCCCGTTTCGACGGCGAGGCGGGGCAGAGCTTCGGCGCGTTCCTGTCGCACGGCATCGAGCTCGAGCTCGTCGGCGAGGCCAACGACTACGTCGGCAAAGGCATGGCCGGCGGGTGCATCTCGATCCGTCCTCCCGCGGGAGACGCAGGCGCACCGGTGCTCGCCGGCAACACGTGCCTCTACGGCGCGACCGGTGGACGGTTGTTCATCGCCGGGTCCGTCGGGGAGCGCTTCGCGGTGCGCAACTCCGGGGCGACGGCGGTCGTCGAGGGCGCGGGCGACCACGTCTGCGAGTACATGACGGGCGGCACCGTCGTCGTGCTCGGTCCGATCGGCGACAACGTCGGCGCGGGCATGACGGGCGGGCAGCTGTTCGTGCACGATCCCGCGGTCGAGCTGCCGGGACGCCTCAACGCCGGTCTGGTCGAGGCGCTGCGACCCGAAGCCGGGCCGCTCGAGGAGCTCCGCTGGCTCGTCGAGCAGCAAGCCGAGCTGACCGGCTCCGCGACCGCTCGCACGCTCCTCGACAACTGGGAAGACGCAGCCTCGAGCTTCTGGCACGTCGTGCCCATCGAGCGAGCGCGGACGCTGCAGGCCCGAGCGACGTCGAGGGCGGGCGCCAACCTCTGACCGTGCGCCGTCTCGTCGCGGCAAGAATGAGCCGTCGTGGCCACCGAGCTGCTCTACCTGAGCGACGCGTACCTGCGGGAGTTCGACGCGACGGTCGTCGCCGTCGACGTCGAGGGCTCGCGCGTCGCACTCGACCGAACGGCCTTCTACTACACCGGCGGTGGGCAGCCTCACGACACCGGGACGCTCGGCGGCCTCCGGGTCACGTCGGTGAAGCGCGAGGGCGCCGACGTGTGGCACACGGTCGAGGTGAGCGACGGCGCGGCGCTTCCGGCGGCCGGCGACACGGTGCACGGCGAGATCGACTGGGACCGTCGCCACCAGCTCATGCGCACCCACACCGCGCTGCACGTGCTGTGCGGCGTGATCTGGAACGAGTACGGCAAGGCCGTCACCGGCGGCAACATGGAGCCGCTGTCGGCACGCATGGACTTCGAGTTCGACCCGCTGCCCCCGGCGTTCGGCGAGACGATCGAGAAGCGGGTGAACGAGGAGCTCGCCGCGGCCCGGCCGATCAACGTCGAGTTCCTCGACCGTCCTGCGGCCCTCGCCGATCCCGACCTCATCCGCACGAAGGTCAACCTGATCCCCGAGTCGGTGCAGGAGATCCGCGTCGTCGACATCGTCGGCCTCGACAAGCAGGCCGACGGCGGCACCCACGTCCGCACCACCGACGAGGTCGGCCGCATCCGGGTCGTGAAGACCGAATCGAAGGGCAAGGCGAACAAGCGCATCCGGATCGAGATCGTCGATGCCGATGGCTGATCTCGACCGGCTGCGCGACGTCCTCCGGTCGCTCGATCGGGTGGTGGTCGCGTTCTCGGGCGGCGCCGACAGCGCCTTTCTCGCGTGGGTCGCGCACGACACGTTGGGCGCGGACGGGTGCCTCGCGCTCACGGCGGTCTCGCCGTCGCTCGCGCCCGAGGAGCGCGACGACTGCGAGGCGCTGGCCCGGGAGTGGGGGCTTCGATGGGAACCCGTCGTCACCAACGAGCTCGAAGATGCGATGTACGTCGCCAACGACGGCGACCGCTGCTTCCACTGCAAGACCGCGCTGATGGACGTCGCCTCGCCCGTCGCCTCGCGTGAGGAGGCCGTCGTCGTCCTCGGCGTCAACGTCGACGACCTCGGCGACCACCGGCCGGGTCAGCTCGCGGCGGCCCAGCGGGGTGCGCGGTTCCCCCTCGTCGACGCCGGCTTCACCAAGGCGGACGTACGGGCGTGGTCGAGAGGGCTGGGACTGCGAACGTGGGACAAGCCGGCCGCCGCATGCCTCGCCAGCCGCATCCCGTACGGCACGCCCGTGTCGGTCGAGCTGCTGAGCGGTGTCGCCCGGGCCGAGTCAGGCCTGCGCCGGTTGGGCTTCCGCCAGCTGCGCGTCCGCCACTACGGCGACACGGCCCGAGTGGAGCTCGACGGCGACGAGCTCGCGACGGCGGTGGAGCGCCGGCAGGAAGTCGTGGCCGCGGTGAAGGCGGCCGGGTATCGATACGTCACCCTCGACCTGGAAGGCTTCCGGTCGGGCAACCTGAATGGGACCCTCGCATGAACGTCAACCAGGCCCGCATCAAGCTCACGTTCCCGGAGCACCTGATCAAGCAGCCGGTGATCGCCCGCCTCGTGCGTGAGTTCGACGTCATGCCGAACATCCGCCAAGCCAAGATCGAGGAGCACGTCGGCTGGGTCGTGTGCGAACTCGGCGGCGAGGACGACCACATCGAGAAGGCCATCCAGTGGCTGCAGGACCTCGGGGTCGAGGTCGACCGGCTGGGCGACCTGCTCGAGAGCTAACGGAGCTCGCGGTAGGTGGCTCCGGGCTCGAGCTCGTCGTCGTCCGGGCCGCCGTTGAAGGCGACCACCGCGTGGGCCGCGAGGCCGATGCCCCACCCGCCGGCGGGATACAGGAACCACGGGTGCCCTGCGCCGCTCAGCAGCCAGATCATGAAGAGGAAGGCGTTGACGGCGAACCACACCGCCGCGTGAACCTGGAACGCCTGCTGCGCAGCCCTACGAGCCCCCATCCCCTGCAGGCTACGACGGCGTGGTCCACGTGGGGAAGGTGACATGGAGCACACCCATGTGCTCCTTCAGCCGGCCCTGCTCCTTGAGCACGCTGAGGCACTGCTTCGCCTGCTCGCGGCTGCCGACCATTCGGGCGTAGTCGGCGACCGTCACCATGAGCGGACCCATGTCGAGGTCGCCTTCCTGCGTGCGGGCGTCGACCTCGAGCGTCGGCCGGCACGGACGCGAATCGTCGACGCACACGCAGTGGTAGACGATCCCCTCGAAGACCGACAGCGCCCGTATCCTCATCGTCGTGCTGGAGCATGCCACCGCACTCGCCGATGCGATCGAGGTGGCGTTGCCGAGGTGGATCGGTCGTGTCGCACCAGGCGTCGATCCTGCCCCGATCGTCGCCGACGTCATGCCTCGGGTGCGGTCTCTGCTCGCGGCCGACATCGACGAACAGACCACGACGCCGCTGGCGCTGCTGCGTGACCTCGTCGTTCCCCGGCTGACGGCGGCGCTCGCGGCCGCAGGCGTGCCGCCGCTGGCCGCGAGCGATCGTGACGAGTTCGCCCGCTCCCGATTTCCCGCCGACGTCTACGGGCTGACGCCCTCGTCATGGGCGGACATCGACGAGTCGCTCACCGGTCCCGGCATCGGATGGGGCGCCGCGAAGGCGTTCGTGCACAAGACTCGCCACTCGTGAGGATCGTCGCCTACACCCCAGATCTCATGGACCGGTCGAAGATCTCGGCCGCAGCGTCGGCCGCGTCGCACGAGCTGACCTATGCCGGCACGCCCGAGGCGCTCGTCGGGCTGGCCGGCGTCGACGCCGTCATCGTCGACCTGTCGAAGAAGGGCGCCGTCGACGTCCTCGCGGACATCGCCGCGGGTTCCGCCCGCGTCCTCGCCTACGCCAGCCACGTCGACATCCCGCGCCTGTCGCCGACACTGCCCGCGGATGTCGACGTCCTCCCGCGGTCGAAGTTCTTCGGCTCGCTCAGCGAACTCTTGCGCGGCTGAGGCGTCATGAAGACGCCTCTTGCTGAAAAGAGCAGTCGTACGCGAATCTGACGGGAACCTGCTTGCGGCTGTCCGCCGCCCGACGTCACTCCACCGATGGAGGATTGATGGGCGACGACTGGCTCGACGGCCGGCTCTTCGAGTTCGCACGAGCTCGACATGGCGTCTTCACGCAACGTCAGGCTCTGGCGCTCGGTTTCCGCGATCAACAGATCCGGTACCGGGTCAGGCACAACCGATGGGTCAAGGTGTCGCCCGGCGTGTACCAGCTCGCC
The DNA here is from genome assembly GCA_035540495.1 of Acidimicrobiales bacterium. GTDB lineage: Bacteria > Actinomycetota > Acidimicrobiia > Acidimicrobiales > CADCTF01 > DASVEG01. Next base: position 66,243 of record DATLGL010000014.1, on the reverse strand, counting down.
GGGTGGCCTTCGACCCTGCAACAGCGGGCGATGCTCGCATGGCTCCAACTGGGCGGTGAAGCGTTCGCCAGCCACGGCCTCGCCGCGATGCTCCGCAAGTACGACGGCGTCTCGAGCGCGTCGCTCGAGTTCACGACGTCCCGCCGAGGGCAGACGAAGCGTCGCGGAGTCGTGCTCCACCACGTGACAACCGCTGCCGACGACGACTGGTCGTGGGTGGACGGGATCCCGACGGCGATCGGCACCCGGATCGTGGTCGACATGGCGGCCGATCGCGGAACGTCGTTCGAGGTGCTCGAGAAGGTGTTCGAGTGCGCGCAGCGGCGGGGCGAGACGTCGCACGACGCGGTTCGCGGGATGGTCGCGGCGCGCAGCGGCTCTGGGAACCGCGGCATCGTGCGGGCCCGCCGTCTCACCCGTCTGCTCCTCGACGACGGACAGGTCAATCACAGCGAGCTCGAGACGAGGTTCTTCCAACTCCTCCGACGGGCGGGGCTTCCACTTCCGACCCGCCAGCGCATCGTGCGGCGATCCGACGGCCGGTTCGCCTACGCCGACTATGCGTACGACGGCGTCGACGGGGTGATCGAGCTGCTGGGCTTCAAGTGGCACTCCTCGCGAGAGGCGCTGACCGCGGATGCTGAGCGAAGCAACGAGATGCAGCTGCAGCGGGTCGCTGTTCTGCAGTTCACGTGGGATCAGGTCACGAAGCGGAAGCGACACGTCGTCGACCAGGTCGCAGCGCTTCTTTGCAGCGGGAGGCGTCACCATGACGCTTGACACGCGCAAGAGTGACGCCCTATGGCTGAGGGCTCTCGTGGGCGGCGGCGGTTGGTGGTCATCGGCGGCGACGCCGCCGGGATGAGCGCGGCGTCGCAGGCGAGGCGGCTCGATCCCGACCTCGAGATCGTGGCCCTGGAGAAGGGTCGGTGGACGAGCTACAGCGCCTGCGGGATCCCGTACCTCGTCGGCGGCGACGTGGCGACGCTCGAAGACCTCGTTGCCCGTGATCCGCAGACGTTTCGCACGCAGCACAACATCGACGCCCGCACGTTGCACGAGGCCGTGAGCATCGACGTCGACGCGAAGAAGGTCGAGGTGCGCGACCACGAGCACGGGGGGCGGACGTACAGCCTCGGCTACGACGTCCTCCACATCGCGACCGGAGCGACGCCGACACGGCCGAAGCTCGAGGGGATCGACAGCGGTGCCATCCACGGCGTGCAAACGCTGGAGGACGCGGCCGACCTGCTCCACCACGCGGAGCACCTGGGCGACGGGTGCAAGGTCGTCGTCGTCGGCGGCGGGTACATCGGCTTGGAGATGGCCGAAGCGTTCGTCAAGCGCGGCGCGCACACCACCGTCATCACCCGCACCGCGCAGCCCCTCGGGATGTTCGACCCCGACATGGGCGCACTCATCGCCGATGCCATGCGAGCGGAGGGCGTCGACCTGCACACGGGCACGTCCGCCACCGGGTTCGAGAAGGGGAAGGTCCACACGAACAACGGCACCCTGGATGCCGACCTCGTCGTCCTCGGCCTTGGCGTCGGCCCGAACTCGAAGCTCGCCGTCGACGCTGGCATCGAGGTGGGGGAGCGCGACGGGATCATCGTGGATCGTCGCCAGTTGACGAGCGCGCCGGACGTCTACAGCGCCGGCGACTGCTGCCTCGCCTTCCATCGCCTCACCGGCGAGCAGGTGTACGTCGCGCTCGGCACGGTCGCCAACAAGATGGGACGCACCGCCGGCACCAACATCGGCGGCGGCTACGCGACGTTCCCAGGCGTCATCGGCACCGCGGTGACGAAGCTGTGCAAGCTCGAGTGCGCCCGCACCGGCGTCAACGAGAAGGAAGCGCGGGCGGCCGGCTTCGAGTTCAAGAGCGTGACCATCGAGAGCACGACCCGGGCCGGCTACTTCCCCGGCGCCGCGCCGATCAAGGTGAAGATGCTCGCCGAGAAGCGCAGCGGACGCGTGCTCGGCGCGCAGATCCTCGGACAGGAAGGTGCCGCCAAGCGCATCGATGTCGTGGCCACCGCGATCACCGCCGACTTCACGGTCGAGGAGATGACGGCGCTCGACCTCAGCTACGCGCCGCCGTTCAGCCCCGTGTGGGACCCGGTGCTCATCGCGTCACGAAAGCTGGCGGAAAGCCTTTAACAAGCTCGAAACATCGGGGTGACGGACGGGAAATGCTGCTCCTGCACGATCCGCACCCATGGACACGGGAGACACCGCATGGGTGCTGATATCCACCGCACTCGTGCTCTTCATGACGCCGGGCCTCGCCTTCTTCTACGGCGGCATGGTTCGTTCGAAGAACGTGCTCGGCATGCTGATGTACAACTTCTTCGCCATCGGCCTGATCGCCGTGATCTGGGCCGTGGTGGGGTACTCGCTCGCCTTCGGCGGTGACACCGCCGGTGGGCTGATCGGCAACCTCGACCACGTCGGCCTCAAGGACACCGGCGGTGGGGAGGGCATCCCGACGATCATCTTCGTCGCCTTCCAGATGACGTTCGCGGTGATCACGCCGGCGCTGATCTCGGGTGCCGTCGCCGATCGGATGAAGTTCTCCGCGTGGGCCGTCTTCATCGGGATCTGGTCGATCGTCGTGTACTCGCCGGTCGCGCACTGGGTGTGGGCCGCAGGTGGATGGATCTTCGAGATGGAGGCGCTCGACTTCGCGGGCGGCACGGTCGTGCACATCAACGCAGGGGCGGCGGCGCTCGCGCTCATCCTCGTCCTCGGTCGTCGCAACGGGTGGCCGAACGAGCCCATGCCGCCGCACAACCTGCCGTTCACGCTGCTCGGCACGGGCATCCTCATGTTCGGTTGGTTCGGCTTCAACGCCGGCTCAGCGCTGGCGGCGAACGAGATCGCCGCGGTCGCGCTGATGAACACCTTCCTCGCCGGCAGCGCCGGCATGCTCGGCTGGCTCGTCGTCGAGCGGATCAAGGACGGACACGCCACGACGCTCGGCGCGGCGTCAGGTGTCGTCGCCGGACTCGTCGCCATCACGCCGTGCGCCGGTTTCGTGTCGGGCCTGTCGCCCATCGTCATCGGCGCCATTGCGGGCGGGCTCTGCTTCCTCGCCATCCAGCTCAAGTACAAGTTCCGCTACGACGACAGCCTCGACGTCATCGGCGTCCATCTCGTGGGCGGGATCATCGGGTCGGTCATCCTCGGCTTCTTCGCCTCGACCGGCGCCAACGAAGGCGGGCGCGACGGCCTCTTCTTCGGTGGCGGCACGGCGCTGCTCATCGACCAGATCGTCGCCACGCTGGTGACGCTCGCCTTCTCGTTCGTGGTGTCGTTCGTCCTCGCCAAGGTGATCGACGCGACGATCGGGCTGCGGGTCGATCCCGACGCCGAGAACGCCGGTCTCGACACGAGCCAGCACGCCGAAACCGCCTACGCCATGGCAGGGAGGATCTGATGAAGCTCATCACCGCGATCGTGAAGCCGTTCAAGCTCGACGAGGTCAAGGAGGCCCTCAAGGGCGAAGGCGTCACCGGTATGACGGTGTCGGAGGTGCAGGGCTTCGGCCGCCAGCGTGGTCACACCGAGGTGTACCGGGGCGCGGAGTACCAGATCGACTTCGTCCCCAAGGTGCGACTCGAGATCGTCGCCGACGACGCCGACGTGGCCCGCATCATCGACGTCATCGTCGCTGCGGCGAAGACCGACAAGATCGGCGACGGCAAGGTGTGGGTGACGCCGGTCGACAGCATCGTGCGCATCCGCACAGGGGAGCGTGACGGCGACGCCGTCTGAGCCCGCCGACCTCGACGAGGCGCACCTCGACGCATGGCTGGCGTCCCTGCTCGGCAGCGAGCGAGACGTCAGCCTCGTCGCGGTCGGCTCCTTCGGACGAGGCGACCGGGCACCGCACAGCGACCTCGACCTCGTCCTGCTGCATCGCTCCCGCCGGGACATCGGCGAGGTCGCGAACCGCATCTGGTATCCGATCTGGGACAGGAAGCTGCGCCTCGACCACTCTGTCCGTACGGTCAAGGAGGCGGTGACCGCAGCAGACGGCGACCTCAAGGTCGCGCTCGGCCTCCTCGACGCAAGGCACGTCGCGGGTGATCCGAAGCTCACCGCAGAGCTCGACTCGAAGATCGGGTCGCTGTGGCGCAAGCGGGCGAGGAAATGGATCCCGCAACTGCGTGAGGCGGCGCTCGAACGGCACGCGCACTTCGGCGAGACCGCGTACCTCCTCGAACCCGAGATCAAGGAGGGCAAGGGCGGGCTCCGCGACATCGCGTTGCTGCGGTCGCTCGCTGAGATCACCACGGTTCTCGGCGACCTGATCGGCCCGCTCGATCGGCCGTACCAACACCTGACGGAGATCCGCGCCGCGTTGCACGTCCGGACCGGGCGGGCGCTCGACCGGCTCCTGCTCCAGGAGCAGGATGCCATCGCCGACGACCTCGGCCTGCGCGACGCAGACCACCTCCTCGGTCGCGTGAGCGCGGCCGCGACCACCACGGCATTCGTGTGGGACGACTGCTGGCGGCGCATCGACGGGTGGCTCGATCCGAAGCGGAGGGGCGCCCCGCCGGATCGTCCGCTCGGTCCGGGCATCGCGTTGCAAGACGGCGAGGTCCACCTGCACGGCCCGATCTCGTCGTGGCTCGCCGCGGCGACCGCGGCGGCGGACGTTCGTGCACCGCTGTCGAGGCGGACGCTGCAGCGTTTCGTCGCCGAGGTGCCGGCGTCGGTCAGCCCGTGGCCGTACGGGTGGAGGCAGGGGTTCGTCGCGCTCCTCGGTGCGGGGCATGCGGCGATCCCGGTCCTCGAGGCCCTCGACCACCATGGGCTCCTCGTCCGGCTGCTGCCCGAGTGGAAGTCGGTGCAGTCGAAGGCGCAGCGCAACGCGTACCACCGGTTCACCGTCGACCGTCACCTGCTCGAAGCCGTGGCTCAGGCCGCCGCGCTGACGAGGAGGGTGCATCGGCCCGACCTGTTGCTGCTCGGTGCGCTGCTGCACGACATCGGCAAGGGGTTCCCGGGTGACCACACCGAGGTCGGCGTCGACCTCGTCGCGAAGATCGGGCCGCGCATCGGTCTTCCTCCGGCCGACGTCGCCGTGCTCGTGAAGCTCGTCCAGCACCACCTGCTGCTCGCGGACACCGCCACCCGTCGAGACGTCGACGACCCCGAGACGGCGGCCGCGGTCGCAGACGCGGTCGGAGATCGCGACACGCTGGAGCTGCTGGCCGCGCTCACCGAGGCCGACTCGCTCGCGACGGGTCCGGCCGCGTGGAGCGACTGGAAGGCGCGGCTCGTCGGGACGTTGGTGGAGCGAACCTCTGCGGTTCTCCAGGGACACGGCGTGCCGGAGCCCGACATCGCCGCGCTCGTGCCGCCGTTCCTCGACGACGGCGTCCATGCGAGCGAGGATCGATGCGTGGTCGTCGCGCCCGACCGCGCCGGCCTCTTCGCCACCGTCGCCGGCGTGCTCGCGCTGAACGGCATCGACGTGCTGGGCGCGACGGCCGGCACACTGCCGAACGGCCGCGCGGTCGAGATCTTCGACATCGCCACGGCGACGTCCCGTCCGCCCGAATGGGACCGGGTGCGGGTCGATCTCGACGCTGCACTCGAGGGGTCACTGCCGCTGGGCGAACGTCTCCTGCACAGGTCGCGGACCTACGCCAGGCGCGACCTCGCGCTCGCAGCACCGCCGAAGGTCATCGTCGACAACGACGCGTCGACGAAGGCGACGGTGATCGAGGTGCGGGCGCCGGACGGCGTCGGCGTCCTCCATGCGATCACGTCGGCCATCGCTGCTGCCGGGCTCGGCATCCGTTCCGCTCGCGTGTCGACGCTCGGTCACGAGGTGGTCGACGCGTTCTACGTCGTCGACGGCGGCGGCGAGAAGGTCGACGACCAAGTCCTCCTACGCGACGTCGAGCAGCGGATCGTCGCCGCGCTCGACGCGCTGGTGGCGCCGGGTCAGAACGACGAGGAGTCGGCCCGGAGCACGTAACCAACGCCCCGCACGGTCTGGATCAGCGCCTTGCCGGGAGCGCCGAGCTTGCGCCGGAGGCTGCTGACGTGGACCTCGACGAGGTTCTGGTCGTAGCCGTCGAACCCCCAGACCTGGGTGAGCAACGACGCCTTCGAGGCGACCCGCCCCGACTGCTTCGCCAGCACCGTGAGGAGCTCGAACTCGATGCGGGTGAGCTCGAGGAGGTTGTCGCCGATCATCGCCCGGCGGCCGGACTCGTCGATGCGCAGCGGGCCCACTTCCAGAAGCGTCGTGGTGGATCGACCGGCCCGTCGGAGCAGCGCGCGCACGCGGGCGACGAGCTCGGCGAGCACGAACGGCTTCGGGAGGTAGTCGTCGGCGCCCGTCTCGAAGCCGGCGAGGCGCGCCTCCACGGAGTTCTCGTCGGTGAGGAAGATGAACGGCAGGTCGCTGCGCTGGCGGACCCGTTTGGCCAGCGTGAAGCCGTCGGCGCCGGACCCGAGGCGTACGTCGAGGATCGCGAGGTCGGGTTCGAAGCGGTCGAGCGCGCTCTCGGCTTCGCTGGCGTCGGCGACGGCTTCGATCTTCCACCCCTCGCGCTCGAGCGCGGCGCGGAGGAGGTCGCGCAGGGCGGGGTCGTCGTCGACCACGAGGATGCGGGCGTTCTCGGTCACGGCTTCTCGTTGTTCATTCGGCGGCCTTCAGCGGAACTTCAGTAGATCCCCAGTATTCCTTCAATGTCGGGGACGACACTGCGACTCGGCGGAACTCGTCAGTTCGGCGAATCCAACGATCGGGGCGTCCATCGGCGGGGTGGGCGCCTCTTTCGCGTTCTGGGCGTTGGGGAACGGCATGCGGACACGCAACTTCACGCTGACGGTGACGGGCGTGACGGCTGCTGCCATCGCTGCCGTCGCCCTTGCCGGCGTGCCCGTCTTCAAGGGTGCGTCGAGCGGGTTGCTGGTGCTCGACACCCTGTCGGCCGCGGCGTCGATGCTCGCCGCGTTGCTGGTACTCGGGCGGTTCCGTCGATCCGCGCTGCTGGCCGACATCGCGCTCGTGTGGGCGTTCTTCGCGCTCGCGGTCGGCAACCTGCTCGCGGCGTACGTCGACCCGCCCCAGCGGGTGAAGCTCGTGTCGAGCGCGCTCGGGTCGCTCGCGGTGCTGGTCGCCGCGGGCGCGCAGGAGCGCGGGGTGGGCTGGCGCCAGGTCAGCCGGACGACCGCGGTGCTCGCCGGCCTCGTCGCGCCCGCGCTGGCGGTCGGCGGCTTCGTCGCCATCGGTGAAGAGGTCGCTTCGGGGAGCTCGCGCACGATGATCCTCCTGCTCACGGCGACGGGCTTCGGTACGGGCGCCTTCGCGTTCACGTCGAAGGGGGAGCGGGACGGCGACGCGTTGCAGCTCTGGCTCGGCGCGGGCTGCGTGGTCGCGGCTGGATCACGGCTGTTGTACGCGATGACGTCGCCGGCGGGGGACGACGTCATCCACCCCGCCGACCTCGGGCGGTTGGTGTTCGCGCTGTTCCTCGTCGTGGGAGCGGTGCTCGAGATCCGCAGCTACTGGCGAGGTGTCGGCGTGCTCGAGGAGCGTCGCCGCCTCGCTAGGGAGCTCCACGACGGCATGGCGCAGGAGCTGTCGTTCATCGCGACGGAGACGCGCCGCGCGGGCGCGGCCGGTCCGCCCGACGCGATCACCTGGTACCGGATCTCGCGGGCGGCGGAGCGGGCGCTCGACGAGTCCCGTCGCGCGATTCACGCGCTGATCTCGCCGATGGACCAGCCGCTCGACGAGGCGGTCGTGGCGACGGCCGAAGACGTGGCCGCGCGTGAAGGTGCGGAGATCTCGTTCGACGTCGACGACGACGTGCGGGTGCCGGGGGCGGTGCGGGAGGCACTTGTCCGGATTGTCCGTGAGGCGGTGGCCAATGCAGCCCGACATGGTCAAGCAGAGGTGATCACTGTCGATCTGAAGGTGCAGTCCGACGGCGAGCTTCGCCTGCGGGTGTCCGACGACGGATGTGGCTTCAAGACGTCGGCGCCCGTGAGCAACGGTCGGGTCGGGCTGACGTCGATGAAGGAACGGGCGGCCGCCGTGGGCGGTTCGCTCTCGGTGACGTCGTCTCCTGGCGGGGGGACGTCGGTGGAAGTGAGAGTGCCATCACTGAACTAGCCGCCCCCGCCAAGGCCGACGCTGCGACGGTCGTCGTGGCTGACGACCATCCGTCGGCGCGCGCCGGCATCAAGGACTCGTTGGTGGGTCATGGGTTCCAGGTCGTCGCCGAGGCCGGCGACGCGGCCGCGGCTGTCGACGCCGTGTTGCAGTGGCAGCCGGACGTCGCTCTGTTGGACGTGTTCATGCCAGGCGGCGGGATCGCTGCCGCAGCGCGCATCCACGAGCAGCTGCCCGACGTCGCGATCGTGATGCTGACCGTGGCTGCTGACGACGATCACTTGTTTGCCGCGCTGCGTGCGGGCGCGTCGGGGTATCTGCTGAAGGACACCGACCCTGCTCGTCTGCCGGCGGCGTTGACCGGTGTGCTGGCCGGCGAGGCCGCGCTGCCGCGTGCGCTGGTGGCGCGGGTGATCACCGAGTTCCAGGGACGGTCGCGCCGCCGCATGCCGCTGCTTGGGAAGCGCCCCGGCGTCGTGCTGACGTCTCGTGAGTGGGAAGTGCTCGAGCTGTTGAAGAACGGGAAGTCGACGTCGCAGGTCGCCACCATGCTCGGCATGGCCCCGGTAACCGTCCGGACGCACGTCGCCGCCATCCTCCGCAAGCTCCAGGTGCCCGATCGGGAATCCGCCTTCGCCCTCTTGGACGACGAATAGCCGCCCGCCGCTGAAGCTCCCTCAGCTGTTGAGTGTCATCAACGGCGATATGACGAGCCCCGGCCATAGGAGTCAACCGCCGCCTCACCGACAGTGACCTCGCAGGAGTGGACTCGCGGTCGGCGCGGGCCATGGGCGGGAGGCACGCATGAGTATCAATTCCCCGGCGGCGAAGCGGTGGCGGAGGCGAGTCGGAGCACCTATTGCTGTTGTGATGGCGGTCATCACCGGCCTGCTGATAGTGAACGTCGGATTCGCCTCGACTGCGACGTCCTTCGCTATCGACGGCCGCGTGAAGTCCACCGGATCGCTGGAGGACTGGGACAAGGGAACCGGTTCAGGGGCCGGAGTGCTCGCGGGCAGGACTTGCGCTGCCGGAGGAACGAATCCGATCCTCATTTGTGACGACGTGAAGACGGACGCAACCACGTTCCCCGGTGGCGCCAAGGAGTCGGACCCATCGGGCTGGCTCCCGATCCAAGCGAGCCAGGTGACACCGAAGACCGATATCACCAACGTTTACGCGTATGGCTTCCTCGATGGATCGAGCCCCATCTTGATCAACGCGATGGAGCGGCTCCCCAAGGCGGGCGACCTGCACCTCGACTTCGAATACAACAAGGTCATGACCGAGGCCGGCATCCCGGCGCGTCGAGTCAACGATCTTCTCATCGCCTACGACATGGCGGGCAACCGTGACACCAACGGTGGCGGCATCAAGGTCAGCGTGTACAAGGCGGTGAAGAAGGACAACAACTGCAACGGTGCCGACTGTGAGGCCGTGTACAACTACGCGAAAGCCGACATCTCGTTGACCTTCGATGGCAACGGGACCGACGTCAAGAACGGCGTCAAGGCCGCCATGAACCTTGAGAGCATTCCCGCAGGCAGCTGGGGGAGCTATGACGCAGGCGGCAAGCCTGCGGAGACCATCCTGCCGTTCGGCTTTGCCGAAGTTCAGGTTGACCTCGCGAGCACTGCCGGCCTCTCGAGCGTGTGCGCCAACTGGGTGACCGTGAAAAGCCGCTCCTCCGAGTCCGTGACAAGCCAGCTCAAGGACACCACTGGTCCGAAGCAGTTCGGCTTCTGCGGCGGACTCAGTGTCACGAAGTTCATCGACGTCAATGGCAACGGCGTGGTGAACACGACCGGCACACCCGCCGACATCACGTCCGGGCCGCACGTGAGCGGCTGGCAGTTCACCGTGAAGGGCCCCCATGCCCAGGCTGCAACTGACGCTCAGGTGGATGCCGCCACCACGGCGTGCGCAGGAACCACAGACACCACGGGCGCGCTATCCTGCTCAAGCGGTTCTCCCGGGGACCTGAGCCAGTTGCAGCCCGGCTGGTACACCGTGATCGAGACCGACGGCACCAACCACTACGTCACGACCCCAACGGGGGCTCCGTCGTTGCGTCGCCTGGTTCAGGTGTCCACTTCAAGCGCCAGCGTTACGTTCGGCAACATGTGCCTCAGCACGATGAAGTTCCAGGTCACGGGCGTGCCGGCCAACACGTCCAACGTCGCCGCCTGGTACAACCTCGGTGGGGGCGCGACCGACGTCGATGTGGCCTTGGCCGCCACCACGACCGGCGGGTCGATCTACGAAGGCACTACAGGAGCGATCTTCAAGCCCACCGATTCGATCACCTGGGGCTACAAGCTCGGCGGCACGAAGAACACGAACATCAACCGCAGCTTCAGCTTCTCCGGCACCGCATACCCCGGCTGCGCTCGTGATGACACCGTGAGCTTCCAGTTCGGCACGATCAGCGGCACGAAGTGGGAGGACATCAACGGCGACGCCAACCAGGACAACGGCGACCTCGGCTTGGGCGGCTTCGTGTTCGAGTTGAAGAGCGGTTCGACGGTGATCGCCAGCACGACATCGGCACCGAATGGCAACTTCTCGTTCGCGAACGTCGCTCCGGGCTCCTACACCGTCCACGAGCGGGTCAACAGTGAGGGGGCGGCGACCGTTGGGGGTGCCTCCGGCTCGACGTCCCCGTCAGGGTGGTTGCTGACGACGAGCAACGACCAGAGCGTGACGGTGAATGCCTCAGGCGCCGCCTCGGGTTCCGTCTCGTTCGGCAACACCCCGTTGTCGAACGTCCAGGTGATCTTCACCCCTCAGACGACCCACACCCAGGGTGCAATCAGCTGCGTCACGAACGGGGGTGGCACAGGGTCGCAGCCTGTCGGAGGTTCGACGGGAACATCGACCGTGACCCACACGGCCAACGGCTTGCAGACCAAGCAGTCGACGATCGTCTGCACCGTCACGATTACGCACAAGCCCCACTGACGCGCTGAGCCTCAACTCACGCTGAAGGAGGTTGTGGCCACCACTCGCGATGCCGAGTCGGTGGCCACGACCTCGGCGCGATAAGTGCCCGGCTTCACCCGCTTGCGCGCCGCGTCAGTGCGATCCCACGCGACCGATGAGGTGCCCGCCTCCGTCGGTCGATCGACCACCAGCTCCTTGACCACCGAGCCGGCCGAGCTCCGGATCGTCACGCTGACGGTCGCCGACTTCGACACAGTGAAGGCAACCGTGCCCGTGGACTTCACCGGTGTCGGTGACACGGCGACGCTCGACACCTCGAGCAAAGCCGGTTCCGGGCCAGGGTCCGCCACCGGCTGTTCCGCCGGATCCGACGAGCTCTGCGAGCCTCCGGTTCGGAACGCACCCAGCAGGTACTCGCGCAGACCCGGCACCACGGCTGCGGCGGGAAGGTCGGCGTTCTCCTGCTGCGCAGCACGAGCGGTCGGTGAACCGAACAGCTGGCGGAAGTCCTCCGCGAGCAGCTCCCAACGGTCCCACGCGTGGGAGGTGTCGAGCCGCGGGTCTCCTGCGATGCCTCGCAGTGCGAGGTAGTCCTGCAGTGACGGGTCCTGCAGGGCGAGATAGGCGTAGTACTTCGTCCATGCGTGGCCGAACTCGTGGAACAAGGTCGCGTCGCGGGCGTCGAGCCAACTCCGCCAGGTCACGTACGCGTCCGAGGCGGCCCCGACGTAGGAACCAGGTGCGCCGTTTAGCGAGGTGAAGGTCACGTTTGCGGAGCCGTAGTCGAAGTGCACGATCGTGGTTGCCGACTCGCTACCGACGACACCGGTGCTGGCGAGGAGGTCGTGCAGTTCGTGGGCCGAGAACACGTCGTTGAAGCTCCGGACCTGGAGACCAGATGGGCCGGTGTAGGCCGACACCGGCGACGACGGGTCCGTGCTACGGACGATCCGCCGCAAGCCGAAGTTCGCGGTGGTTGTCGGCGCCGTCACCGTACGGAAGGGCTTGACGTCGCCCGTGGTCGTCGGCACCCAATCCATCTCCATCGGCCGCCACGAGACGTCGGGGATCTCAACTCCGTAGGTGTCAGCCGAACGGTTCGAGAAGACGTAGCTGCCATCCGCCGCGGTCGCGGTCCCTTCGATCGGCGTCTCGCCGCGGTACAACCAGATCTGGACGTTCGCGATGGGAGCCTCGCCTGTGTCACGGACGCCATTACGGTTCGTGTCGTCAAACACGACCCCGGAGATCGATCCGGTGTTCGCACTCGCGGGCGCGATGGCTAGCCCGACCACCGACGACAGCCCGACCACCGACGACAGCCCGACGATTGCGGCGATGACTGCAACTCGAAGTCGCATTGGTTCTCCTCGTCCCTCCAGGTCCGATGTGCGAGAACCGCTTCAGGACAAGGAACGGGGCCCCTCCAGACCCCTACATCGTTCGGTAGCCCGGCTGGCCGTTCTGGCCCCGTGGCTTTGCGTCACCGGTTCCCGCCGGCTTTGCCTTTGTCGCTGATGTGGTTCTGTCAATGGTCATCGGGCTACCTCCGACCGTCCTTGACGGGGATCTTCGGGCTATGACAGCCCTAGTCGGACATCACGCCCAAGGCCACGTCGGGCAATCGGACCAACTCGGGCTTGGCGAGCACAGCGTCGACGGAGGCAGCCGTCAGATCCACATCCACGTCGTCGACCGCGGTGAACAACAGCACCCGCACGCCTGGCCAACGAGCGCGCAATTCGGCAGCGACCTGCGTTCCGGTGAGCGCCCCGCCGAGCCAGTGATCGAGCACAACGAGGTCGACCAGACCAGAGGGCGACGACACGAACGACAGGGCGTCCTCGCCTGACGACGCGACGCCGGCCACCTCGAGACGGTCGTCGAGCGACAACGTCAGCGCGATGAGCTCCCGCAGGTCGGGTTCGTCGTCCACGACCAGCACCCGCCACTTCCCCCCAGCCATAGGAGGAACGGAACATCAACGAACGGTCAACACGACAGACCCAAATCGGAAATAGCGACACAGGCTCCCCATACGGTCACCCCGCCGGACCATGACAACTGGTCACTCCCGGCTACCTGTCACGAATGCGTCTCAATACGACAACCAAGCAGGGTCGATAGTTCAACCATGACCGTTCCCCGCACCGCAGCCAGGATCCTCATCGTCGAGGACGAGGGTGAGATCCGTGAGCTCGTCACCTTCACCCTCGAGGTCGAGGGATACACGGTCCTCCCCGCAGCGAACGGGATGGAGGCCTTCGAGCGCATCGAGAACGACGCGCCCGACCTGGTGATCCTCGACCTGATGATGCCGGCGATCAGCGGCCTCGAGGTCCTGCAGAACATCCGCCAGCACTCGACGACGCCCGTCCTGATCCTCTCCGCCATGGGCAGCGAGGAGAACCGGGTGCGCGGCCTCCAACTCGGCGCCGACGACTACATGACCAAGCCCTTCTCGCCCCGCGAGCTCGCCGCCCGGGTCCAGGCGCTCCTCCGTCGTAGCCAGGGCGCGGCGGCCGCTCAGCAGACGATCACGTACGACGGCCTCACCATCGACCTCGCCTCTCGGGAGGTGTGGGCGCGCGGCGACCTCGTCGAGACGACAGCGAAGGAGTTCGACCTCCTCGCCTTCCTCGCCGGCAACCCCGGACGTGTCTACACCCGTCATCAGCTCCTGCGTGAGGTGTGGCACTCGTCGTCGGAGTGGCAACAGGAGGGGACGGTCACCGAGCACATCCGCCGCCTCCGGCTGAAGATCGAGGAGGACTCCGAACGCCCTCGCTGGCTCCAGACGGTGCGCGGCGTCGGCTACCGCTTCGAGCGACGCCAGCAGCCGCGCATGCCGAGCGCGCCGGCTGTAGCAGCCGTCGCCTAACGAATAGCGTCGGCCCATGGTCGACGCGCCGCTCGGGGACCCTGCTGGTGATGGCCCGGCCGTGTCGGCCAACGACCTCCTGCGCTGGAGCGAGGCGTTGGCCGGCATCGCGCGCACGGGCCTCGGCTTCACCGAGAACCTCTACGAGCGTGAGCGCTACGAAGAGGTGCTGAAGGTCGCGGCCGACATGCGGGTCGCCGCCGGACACGAGCTCGAGAGCGAGGTGCTCGTCGAGGAGTGGCTCAAGATCGTCGGCACGGGCGTCGCCGGCTACGTCACGCCGAAGATCGCTGTCGGTGCGGTGGTAGGCGATGACGACGGGCGCATCCTCCTCGTGAAGCGGTCCGATTCCGGCATCTGGCTGTATCCGACCGGATGGGCCGACATCGGCTACTCGGCCAGCGAGGTGGCGGTGAAGGAGGTGCTCGAGGAGACAGGCATCGAGTGCGAGCCCGTGCGGTTGATCGCGGTCCTCGACGGGCTGCGCCTCGGGTTCACGAGCGTCCCGCTCTACTCGCTCGTCTTCCACTGCCGGAAGACGGGCGGCGAGCTCAAGGGCCATGAGCTCGAAACGGCCGATGTCGGCTGGTTCGCGGAGGACGCGCTGCCGGCGCCGCTCGCCGGATGGGAGCGTTGGGGGCCGAACGCGTTCGCCGCCATCCGAGGCGAACCGATCGACGTCGCGTTCGACGCACCTCGTCCAGACGTGTGGCGCGACGGTCCCGCGGGCGCGGGGTAACGCAACGGCCGCTCGTTGAACTGAGCTACGCCGCCTGCAGGCGGATGACCATGACGGTGCCTGGGCCGCCGTCGTCCGGGTCTTCGATCCAGACCTTGCCGCCGTAGCCGACGACGATCCCCTGGACGATCGACAGGCCGAGCCCGATCCCAGGGATCTGGCGGTTGGCGTCGAGGCGGGTGAAGCGTTCGAACACGCGCTCGCGGTCCTCCGGACGAATGCCGGGGCCGCTGTCGCGCACCGCCACCGCGACCTCGCCTTCGACCGCCTCGATGGTCACGCTCACCGGGGACGATCCGTGCTTGAAGGCGTTGTCGAGCAGGTTGGTCAGTACGCGGCGCAGGCCGTCGGTTCGTCCGAGGACCACGAGCGTCGGGGGAGCGACAACGGTGAAGGGGCGGGCGCCGAGGTGGTACTCATTCGCCAGCTCGCGGGTGAGGGCAGCGACGTCGACGGCTTCGAGCTCCGGAGGGTTCTCGTGCTCGAGGCGCGCCGCCATGAGAAGGCTCTCGACCATCTGCGAGAGGCGGGCCGACTGGCGACCGATCATCTCGGTCAGCTCGTCGCGCTGGCCCTGCGTGAGGTCGTTCCGCTGCAGCATCTTCGTGCACCCGTTCAACGACGTGAGCGGCGTGCGGAGGTCGTGCGACACGGCCGCGAGGAACTCGCTCTTGCGCATCTCCGACTCGACGAGCTCGGCGACGTGCTGACGCTCGATCTCGTACAGACGGGCGTTGGCGATGGCCGCCGCGGCCTGCTCGGCGAACAGGCTCAGCGCTCGGAGGTCGTACTCGGTGAACGAGCGGTTCGAGGATCCGTTGAGGTTGAGGACGCCGAGGAAGTGGCCGCGGTGGAGCAGGGGGACGCACATCGCCGACTCGATCGGCTTCGCCCGACCGCCGAGGTTGCCCGTGATGAGGAGCGGTTCCCAGCTACGGGCGACACGTCCGGCGATGCCCTCGTCGTAGCGGACCACCGCGTCGAGCGCGGCGTCGTTGCCGTGGACGCACACGGCTCGCAGCGTCTCGGCGTCCGGATCGCTCAGCATGATCGAACCGGCCGACGCGCCGAGGAGGCTCGTCGCGCTGTTCAGGATGATGTGGAGGACGGCGTCGATCTCGAGGACGGAGTTGATCGCCTTGCCCGCCTCGAGCAGCGCAGTGACCTCGGCCAGCCGGTTGCTCAACGCCGCGCTCAGGACGCGCTCGTCGACGAGCAGCCTGGTGAGGCGGCGGAGGTGACGTTCCTTCTCAAAGACGTACGCGCTGAAACCGATCGTCAGCGTGAGCATCAGGACCCGGAACTGTCCTCCGGTGAACCACGCCTCGCCGACGCCGAGGTCGTCGAACAGGCTGGGGAAGAGCGAGCCGGCGGTGACGATGGCCGTCACCCCGAGCAGGATCACGATCGAGAGCAGCCAGAGCTGCACCCGCCGCTTCTCGATGGCCTCGAGCGTCGGCGTGTGGAATTCGCGCAGGCCGACGAGGCGCGCCTCGGCGGCGAGTTCTTCCCGATCGACAGGAATGATGGGGGCAGGGGTGGGGTCGGACTCCATCCGGACCGCCGGGCTCACCTCAGCGGTATCGGCGCATGTCACCGGGGGTCCTAATAGTCACCGTGGACTATTCGCCGTCACCGCCTCTGGCTGCGCCTTCGCCCACTGGCGTACGCGCTCGCCGCGCTGGGGACGGCGGTACCAGTACGGAGGCGCAGGCGGCGCGCCGACGACGAGATCACTCGCGACGCGTGCCCGGAGGACCATGTCGCGCTCCTGCTGCGCCACCGCGGAGGCGAGGAGGATGTCGATGCGGTCGGCCATGCCGCTGCTGTCGGTCGCCGGACGCTGCTTCTTGCGCGTGTTGCCCGCGTTATTCGCGGGTGTTGCTGCGGAGTTGATCGAACAGCCGGTCGACGATGCTGATTCGACCGCTCGTCGACTCCCACTCGTCGCCGATCGCGTCGTGCTCCACCTCGCCCGATGCGTCGGGCTCGAGGCCGAGCGCCTCGACGACCGAGGCTCGGAGCTGCTCGACGGTCATCTCGTCGTCGTATGCGGGGAACGCTTCGAGCCCGTCCCACAACGTCGCGGGTTCGGTGCGACCGTCAGCCGCGCTCCGGAAGACGGCGTAGGTGTCGATGCCCTTCGGGCGCTCGTACGCGGACACCGGGTGCAGCCGCCACTCGAGGGTCGTCTCGTTCGGGCCGTTTTCGATCAGCCATGTCTGCGATCCGTTGACGTAGGCATCGACGGGGTCGCCGAACTTCTCGTCGAGCGCCGCGATGAGCTCGGGGCTGATGCGCCACACCGTGGTGGGTGTCTTCATCGGTCGCGTACCGCCTGCATTTGGCGGACCTCGAAGCCTTCGATGCGTCCCACGCTCGCCAGGTTGTCGTCGATTCGCCCCGACGTCGAACCGATCCTCCACTCGGCGACCCACCTCGCGGTGACGACCACGTCGTACCGCCCCACTCGTTGGTAGACGTGGGTGATCCGGCCGTTGGGCCAAGGCTCGCCCTCGACCGTGAACTCCTCGGGCGCGGTGCCGTCGCCCCAGTCGACGACGTAGGTTCCGCGGAACCGCACCTCGATGTCGCCGAGGACCGTCGCCCGCCGCTGCTGCCCCGGCGCCAGGTTGCCGTTGGTCTCGAGGTACGCCGGCTTGCCGGTGATCGCGTAACCGGGGTCGATCTCCGGCTGCGGCGGGGGCGGGAGGAACTCCTCGACCACCTGGCGCGCTACTGCTGCGGGCGACGGCGACGGACGTTCCACGCCAGGACACATGTCGTACAAGGCGATCATCTCGAGCGTGCGGAACTCGGCGTCTCTCGCCCGCACGGTGCTGTTGGCCCCTTCGAACACCTCACGCTGGAACGCAAGGCACATGCCGACGCCATCTCGGTAGACGAGCACCGGCCACAAGATGATGTTCTCGCGCGGCGTAGCGGCCCGTGTCGCTCGCGCCGGCGCAGCACTGGACTCAGAGCCGCCGACTTCGATGATCGTGCAAACAAGCTCGCTGAATCGACTCTCCACGCAGCGTTGCTCGGCCGCCCGCGCGGCTGCTGGAGTGCCGATGAACGCGGCCAGCAGCAGAGCGATCCGGGCTGCTAGGGACACGGTTGCGCTGTCGGGTCGTTTACGAACTGCTCATCGATCATGAACGGCGTCGGGTTGATGTGTGCCGGGTCTTGTTGCTGTGCCTTCGGCTTGAGCACGATGGTGTTCGTTCGCGGCGCTGGGGGCGCATCGAGTACGTCCCGAAAATCTCGTTCGGCGCGGAAGCTGATACAGCTCTTGTCCGTCACGATGAGTTGGGTGATAGTCGCAGCGATGTTTCCGGGCGGGTCCTTCAGCGGCTCGAGGCCCTGCGCGACAGCGTCTCCCCAAAGCTTCAGCTGCCGGTTCAACTCGTCGGGCAGGTAGATCGCTTGGAGGATTCGTGCTGCTTCGGGAACGAGTTCCTGGCGCGCGGCGATGATGCGCGTCGCGTCGCCGTCGATCTCGTAGAGCTTGTCGATGACGCGCTGGACGTAGGCGATGTCGATCGTTTCGGGGATGGCGTAGGGGTCGGCGGGGGCGGCCATGGTGGTGGTCGACGTGGCCGGTGGGACCGTCGCTCGGGGCGCGGCTGACTGGTCCCGATCACTGCACGCCGTCGTCAGCAACAGCGTCAGCGCGAGCGCGATCCCCATGCCGCGGCGCATCAGCGTCAGACGGTACGACATGTCATCTCGTTGCTTCAAGAAGAAGTGCCCACTTGTGAGCGACAAGCGACAAGGCGGTTGTCGCTTGTCGCTGGGAAGTGGACGCGTGCGATGACGCTCCGGCTCAAGGTCATGCAACGTTCCGCCGACACCACCGAGAGCGCCTGAGCCGCTGTCACCGTCCGCGTCGCGGGCGAAATGGGCAGCAACACGTACAGAGCAGCGAGAACGGCAGCGGCAACGTCCCTTTCGCGTCCTGCGAACTAGTCCGGAGTAGGGCGCCGAAACCCTGCCGAAGGGCCATGGTGCGTTCCCGGCCCAACGCACACACTGGCTGCGTGGAGCGGTGGGAGCTTCACGGTTCGTGGTTCCGAACAGGGATGGGGTTTCGACACGTGAATGGAATCAGCTGGGCTCGTACGCGCCCGCTCGCTGCACTGATCGCCGCACTCCTGGTCGCTGGGCTCGTCGCCGCCGCGCCGAAGGTCGAGGCGGCACCCGCTGCAGCGGCGCCCGCACCCGCCGCCGAAGGGCACGCCACGGGGTCGGTCATCGTGCAGGCAGTTCCCGGCGGCGCGGCCCGAGCGGCCGAGGCAGTGGAGGACGCCGGCGGGTCGGTCGGCGAAGCGCTCGCCCTGATCAACGGCTTCGAGGCCGAGCTCCCCGCCGGCGCCACCGTCGCCAGCGATGCGATCGTCAGCATCACGCCCAACCGTCAGGTCGAGTTCGAGAACGTCAGCTACGACGAGACCACAACCGCCTCGAACTTCGCCCGCTCGTCCGGCGCCACGTCGGCCTGGGCTGCCGGCAACCTCGGCCAGGGGGTTGGCGTCGCCATCATCGACACCGGCATCGCCGGCATGAACGACTTCGCCGGTCGCGTCGTCCACGGTCCCGACCTCTCTGGTGAGGGCACCACGATCGACTCGTTCGGCCACGGCACGGTCATGGCCGGCATCGTCGGCGGCAGCGGTGCCGACAGCGCAAACGGATCGACGGGCAGCTCCGGCTACACCGGCGTCGCACCGAAGGCCCACCTGGTGTCGGTGAAGGCCGCAGGCCGCAACGGCGTCACCGACGTCTCCACGATGCTCCAGGCGATGCACTGGGTGTCGGCCTACAAGGACCAGTACAACATCCGGGTCCTGAACCTCTCGTGGGGCACCACCTCGAAGCAGGACCCCGCCATCGACCCGCTCAACTACGCGGTGCAGCGGCTCTGGCGCCAGGGCATCGTGGTCGTGACGGCCGCAGGCAACAGCGGCCCGCAGTCAGGCACGATCACCAAGCCCGGTGACGACCCCGTCGTGATCACCGTCGGCGCTTACGACGACAAGCAGAACACCGATCCCGCCGACGACAACGTTCCCGGCTGGAGCTCGAGGGGCCCGACGGCACAGGGCGTCGCCAAGCCCGACGTGGTCGCCCCCGGCCGCACGCTGATCGCCGCTCGCGCGTTCGGGTCGACCGTCGAGAAGGACAACCCCAAGGCGCTCATCTCCCCGAGCTACATCAAGGGCAGCGGCTCGTCGCAGGCGTCGGCTCTCACGTCCGGCCTTGTCGCCCTGATGCTCGCTCAGCGCCCGGAGCTGACGCCCGACCAGGTCAAGCACCTCCTCCGGTCGACGGCGAACCCGATCGCGAACACCGGCTCCACGGCGCAGGGTTCCGGACGGGTGCGTCTCGAAGCGGCGCTCCAGGCTTCGGCTGACGCTGCGCCGGTGCAGGCGGTCACGGCCGGCGGGCTCGGGTCGCTCGAGGCGAGCCGCGGCGGCCGCAACGTCGAGACCGACTGCCAGCCCGACGGCGTCATCGACGTCATCAAGGGTGAGATCACCTACCGGTGCGAGTCGTGGGATCCGGCATCGTGGACCGGCACGAGCTGGACCGGCACCAGCTGGACCGGCACCAGCTGGACGGGCACCTCCTGGACCGGCACCAGCTGGACCGGCACGTCGTGGACTGGCACGAGCTGGACGGGCACCAGCTGGACCGGCGGCACCTGGACCGGCACGAGTTGGACGGGCACCAGCTGGACCGGCACGTCCTGGACGGGCACGTCGTGGACCGGCACGTCCTGGACCGGCACGAGCTGGACCGGCACCTCCTGGACCACCGCCGAGTACACGACCGGTACGTGGGGCGACGAGGACGAGTTCCTCACCGCCTTCTGGGGTGGACGTCCGAGAACGCGCCTCCCCGGCGAGGTCAGCGAGATCGAGATCTCCCGCCACCTCCCGCAGCGGTCATAGTCGGTGGACGACCAGTCGGAGACGAACGAGCAGGTCCGGGCGGCGAGCGATCGCCGCCTGGACGTCTTGATCACCGTCGTCATCGTCTCCGGCGCCTTCTTCTGCGTCCAGGGCATCACCCAGGCCAGCGACCATCGGACGCCGGAGTGGTGGAAGGTCGCCGTCGGGTTCGGCCTCTTCTACCTGGGCGAGCGGGCGATGTTCAGCCTGCGCTTCGGCCGTGAGCACCAGTCGTTCAACTGGCTCGAGACGGCGATGGTCGTGGGGCTTTGGCTCGTGCCCGTCCCGTGGCTGCGCTTCGTCGCCGCAGCCGGTCCGGCGCTGATCCACCTGCAGCGGCGCCGCCCGCTGGTGAAGGTCGCGTTCAACGCGTTCTCCTGCGTCACCGGCGTGCAGCTCGCGCGCCACACGGTGCGGGCGATCCTCGGCACGCACGTCATCGACCCGTCGCAGCCCAAGGCGTGGGTTGCGCTGAGCGCGGCGTCGTTCGTGTTCTTCCTCTGGAACGGCCTGACGGTGTCGCTCGCCGTCGCGTTCTCGCAGGGCATGCGGCTGCGCGACGTCAACGACCGGAGCCTCATCCTCAACCTCCTGGTGTGGATGGGGAACACGGCGCTGGGCCTGCTCATCGTCACCCTCGCCGACGCGTCGCCGCTTCTGCTCGCGCTGTTGCCCGTCATCTTCCTGCTGCTGTCGCTCGCCTACCGCTCGTACCTGCAGGCGATCCACGAGCGCGACACCTGGCAGGTGCTGCTCGGCGCGTCGCGTGAGCTGTTGCAGGTCGACGAGGAAGACCTGGTCGAGGTCGTGCTCGACCGCTGCACGGAGTTGTTCGACGCCGACGTGGTCGAGGTCGTTGTCACCACCGACTCCAAGGGACTGGCGGCGCGGGCGGCCTCGCGCCGCTTCGGCGCGCCGGTCGAGTGGCGCGCAGGGACGCCCCACGAGCTGGCGCCCGCGTCGTGGGACGAGGCCCTCGCGGAGGAGATCTTCGAGGCGCCCCACGTCGCCGAGTTGTCGCCCGCGATGTCGGGGACGGAGCGGGTCGTGGCCGCGCCGATCATCGTGCAGGGACAGGTCGTCGGCGTCCTCCACCTCGGCTTCCGCAATCCGAAGGCGTTCACCGACCGCCACCGGCACATCCTCGGGACGTTCGCCAACAACATCAGCTCCGCGCTGCACAACGCCCGCCTGTTCGACGAGTCGTCGCACCGCGCACTCCACGATCCGCTCACCGGCCTGCCCAACCGGATCCTGCTGCTCGACCGCCTCCAGCACGCGCTCGAGGGGAGCAAGCGGCGGGGGACGTCGGTCGCCGTCCTGTTCCTCGACCTCGACCGGTTCAAGGTCGTCAACGACTCCCTCGGCCACGAGCTCGGTGACCGCCTCCTCGTCGCCGCCGCCCGTCGCATCTCGTCGGTGCTGCGTCCGGACGACACCGCCACCCGCTTCGGCGGCGACGAGTTCGTCGTGGTGTGCGACGACGTCGCGTCCGACGAGCAGGCGCTCGAGATCGCGAACCGTTTGGCGGCCGCGCTGGCGGCCCCCTTCGATCTCGCCGGCCACCAGGTGTACGCGACGGTGTCGGTCGGCGTGGCCCGGTCGAGCTCGTCGACCGACGACGCGTCGTCGCTGATCCGTGACGCCGATGCCGCGATGTACCGCGCCAAGGACGGAGGACGCGCTCGGGCCGAGGTGTTCGACACCCGCATGCGCACCGAGGCCCTCGAGCGCCTCGAGACGGAGCTCGACCTGCGTCAGGCCCTCGATCGGCGGGAGCTGTGCCTGCAGTACCAGCCGGCGATCGACCTGCAGACCGGGAAGATGGCGGGCGTCGAAGCGCTCGTCCGGTGGAACCATCCCGAGCGGGGGCTCGTGCCGCCGAACCTGTTCATCCCGCTGGCCGAGGAGACTGGCCTCATCAGCCGGGTGACGGAGTGGGTCGCGGCGCAGGCGTGCAGCGACCTCGCGCAGTGGCGGCGGGACGGGATGGTCGACGACCGCTTCACCGTGGCGATCAACCTGTCGGCCGTCGAGCTCGTCGACACCAACGTCGTCGACACGATCGTGTCTGCCATCGGACGCCACGGCCTGAGCCCGGCCCAGCTGGCGGTGGAGATCACGGAGACCGCGCTGTTGCGCGACCTCGACACCGCGCTCGGTGTCCTCAACCGCCTACGCCGGTTCGGCGTGTCGGTGGCGCTCGACGACTTCGGGACGGGCTACTCGTCGCTGTCGTACCTGCGCCGGTTGCCGGTCGACGTGTTGAAGGTCGACCGCTCGTTCATCGGACGGCTCGCCGAAGACGCCCGTGACCACTCGGTCGTCGCCGCGATGGTCAACCTCGCTCATGCCCTCGGGCTGCGGGTGATCGCCGAGGGCGTCGAGGTCCCGGGCCAAGCCGACGCCCTCCGGGGCCTGCGCTGCGACATGGCGCAGGGCTGGTACTTCGCGAGGCCTCAGGCCGCGGACGAACTGTTCCGTCCGCGGCCCAAGCTCCAAGTCATCGCCTAGCGGCGGCTGCGGGGGTTGCGCCGGCTGCGACGGACGAGGACGGTCCCGCCGGTGAGCAGGCCGCCCGAGGCGAGCAGCAGGCTCGACAGGTCGAGCGCGAAGCCCGTCGCTGCGAGGGTTGCCGGAGCGGTGCGGGCCGCCCCGGCCGAGGCGACCCGTGCGGGCCGCTCGAGCGTGACGCCGAGGACCTGAGCGCCGCGGGGACGCTCAGCCTCGAGACCACCGACAGCAGCCTTGGTGCCGTTGGCCGGCGTGCCGAGGGTGGCAGCGACCTCGTTCACCTCGGTGGTGCCGAGGACGGCGCCAGTGTTCGTGTTCCCGGTGTTGGTGTTGTTCGAGCCACCGGTGTTGGTGTTGGTGTTGGTCGAGCCGCCGGTGAAGCAGCCGGCGCCGGACGCCATGACCTTCTCGCCGTAGCCGGGGCCGTCGCCGGAAGCGTTGGAGCCCGACTTGATCCAGACGGCGACGATCGTCGTGCCGGCGGGAGCGGTGAAGGTCTTCGAGGTGCCCGAGAGCCCGTCGAACTTGATCTCGCGACCGTCGCTCAGGAGGAGGACGACGTTCGAGATGTCCTTCGTCGACGTGACGTCGACGGTCTTGTTGTCGCACGAGAACGTCGCGCCCACGACGGCGCTGTCCCCCTTCGACTCCTTTGCCGGGTCGGGCGTCTCGTTCGATCCGCCGGTGTTCGACCCGCCGGTGTTCGACCCGCCGGTGTTCGACGCGCCTGCCTGCCCCGACTGCCCGCAGGTGTCAGTCGAAGGGACGATCTGCTCGCCGTATCCGGGTCCCTCGGTCGACTTGTTGTTGCCGGCCTTCACGAACACCGCCTTGATGGGCTTGTCGGCGAACGCGCCGGTGCCGGAGAAGGTGCCGGTCGTGCCCCGCAGGCCCTCGAACTTCTGGTCGCCGCCCTCGAAGCGGAGCACCACGTTCGAGAGGTCGTGCTTGGTGGAGGTGACGTCGACGGCCGTGCAACGGAACGTCGCACT
Source organism: Acidimicrobiales bacterium (assembly GCA_035540495.1). Classification (GTDB taxonomy): domain Bacteria; phylum Actinomycetota; class Acidimicrobiia; order Acidimicrobiales; family CADCTF01; genus DASVEG01. The sequence goes on along the minus strand of DATLGL010000014.1, from coordinate 42,065 downwards.
AACGGTCGACGCCGTCTCCGAGGCACCGGCCGCAGTGGCACCGATGCCCATGGCGATGGTCAGCCCCATAGAGGCCAACCCGAATCTCTGGAGCGCTCGCCCCTTGTCCACTGGTGATCCCGTCCTTCGTCGAGGCACCGAGGTGCCGGCGTTGGGCGGGTCGGTCTCGCCACTCACTCCCCGAACGGTCTAGGCGACCGCATTGTCTCCGTGCCCGTGGTGCGGGCCGGTGAGGACCGTTCGGATCAACGCTTCCCATGACCTGCATCTGCAGGACGGACTAGTTAGTACCACACCCATAGCGCGCTGTAAACCACTCTGCGTGGTCAACGGGACGAACCGGACAAAGAGCTCAGCTGAAGACGGATCGACTCCATCTCCTTGATCTCGTGGCGTTGCGTGCGGGCCATCTGCCCAGCCAGCCACCGCACGTCGTGCTCCCGCGCGCGTTCGGCCGCTCGTTCGGCCATGTGGATCCCGCCTTGGTGGTGAGCGGTCATGAGGGCGAAGAACGACTCGACGAGCTCGCCGCCCGACGCCTTCGACAGGCGGTCGAGATCGTTGACGGTCGCCATGCCCTCCATCTCGGCGACCGGCATGCCGTGTCCCATCCACCTCATCGCGTCAGTCCGGGTCACTGATCCGCGGCCATGGCCCCAAACCCGCAGCCACCCGTCCATCACCCCGATCTCGTACCGCTGGCTGGCGATGATGTCGACGGCGGCGTTTCGCACCAGCTCCGGCGCGTCCGTCGCTCGCAGGACGATCGACGACATCAGGATCGCCTGCTCGTGGTGGTCGATCATGTCCTGGACGAAGCCGACGTCGACGCCGTCGGCAGGTGGCGGGTCGTCCCGTGTCTGAGAACGTCCGGCGACGAACGCGGCCGCGGCGACCACCACGAGCACGAGCACTGCGCCCACGAGCTTCCCCACGAACTCGCAGCGTAAGTGTCGCCGTGGTTACTGTTCAGATCAGACGTTTTCGGTCGGGCGGGGGCCGACGAGAACGAGCTGGGGGAACCGATGAGCAAGAGGACGCTGGCCCTCGCGGCCGCCGTCGCGCTGGCCGTGACCACCGTTGTGGTCGGGCAACAGGCGCTGACCGCACGACCCGACCGCGAGCAGCCGCCTGTCGTCGATCACTACGCGACGACGCCGAGCGGCCCGTGCGGCCCCGGCTCGACTCCGGAGGAGACGCAGGGCCGCATCCCTGCGGCCGACTACGCACCGGGCACCGCGACCGATGGCTCGTCTCGAACCCGAGCCGAGCAGGGCTACTACTGCAACGCCCGGGTGAAGGGACGCCACGGCGACTCCGGTGGGTACCGGGTGCACCGCTACGTCGACGCAGCGGGTCACGAGTGCGCGTTCTACGACTCGACCCTGCTGTTCCCGGGCAACGCAGCGTCCCGTGACACCGATGGCACCGGCGCGTTCGCCCTCGACATGAGCGACCCGACGAAGCCGGTCAAGACCGCGTCGATGCTGACGCCGGCGATGCAGTCACCGCATGAGTCGATGAGCCTCAACCAGAAGCGCGGGCTGCTCGCCGCCGGCATGGGATACCCGACGTTCCAGCCCGGCTTCGTCGACATCTACGACGTGAGCCAGGATTGCCGGAACCCGGTGCTCATGTCGTCGCTGCCGTTGGGCGTGATCGGCCACGAGGGCGAGTTCTCCCCCGACGGGCGGACGTACTGGGTGACGTCGCCGTTCACCAGCTCGATCGTCGCGGTCGACGTCACGAACCCGCTCGTCCCCTCGATCCTCGGCGTGTGGCGCGACTGGTCGATCCACGGCCTCAACATCAGCGATGACGGGACCCGGTTCTACGGCGCCGACACCGGCAGTCCCGAGCGCGGCGGCACCGACGGCTCGGACGGCCTGACCATCCTCGACGTCAGCGACGTGCAGAACCGGCTGCCGAACCCGCAGCTCCGCCTCGTGAGCCACCTGACGTGGGACACCGTGAGCATCCCCCAGACCGCGATCCCGGTGACGATCACCACGGGCAAGCCCGCCCGTCCGCACAAGTTCCTCATCGAGGTCGACGAGTTCGGTGGCGGCGCAGCCGTCGGCGCGGCCCGCATCATCAACATCGACAACGAGAAGAAGCCGTTCGTCGTGTCGAACCTCCGGCTGACGGTGAACAACCAGCACACGGAGGCGGCGAAGGCTTGGGCGAACGACCCGGGGGCGAGTAGCGGACTCCAGGGCTACGACGCCCACTACTGCGCCGTGCCCCAGCGCAACGAGCCGGGCATCGTCGCCTGCTCGTTCATCGTGTCGGGACTGCGGGTGTTCGACATCCGCGACCCGTACAACCCGGTCGAGATCGCATACGCCAACCAGGCCGCGCCTGCCAACACCACGAGCAGCTCGCCGCGTGCGCCCTATGCGATGTCCGCGCCGACGTTCGTGCCGGAGCGCAGCGAGATCTGGTACTCCGACGGCAGCAGCGGCTTCTACAACATCGAGATCACCAACGGCGTGTGGCCCTTCCCCGACAAGAAGGGCCGCTAGCCGCACCTCGGGCTCTACGGGAGCGCGTTGACCACGAGCTTGTCGTAGGCGTCGGCGAGGTCGTAGAGCGCGACGCGTCCGTCGCCCTGGAACGACGAGCCGTGCATCAGCGCGAGCGTTCCGGGCTCGAGGTCGCCGAGGCGGCGGAGGGTCGGCCCCGTCGTCGGTGACAGCGAGAACCCGTGGAACATCTCCTCGGCCTCGAGCGCAGGGCCGACGATGTCGTTCGTGGTGAGGGCCGGCGGTGCGCCGACGTGGGTGAACAGGTCGCCGCAGAACAGCGTCCCGGTGGTCTCCTCGAACAGCACCTGCGCCTCCCACCCGTGGGGGACGTGGGGAGTCGAGATCTGGCGGAACCGCTTCGTGCCGGTCTCGATGGTCTCGCCGTCGGCGAGCGCACGGGGCGGGCGGTCGCACAGGTCGTTGAGCGAGATGTCACAGCCCAACGCTCCGAACGTGACGCTGCTGTTCGGCGCCGCGTTGAGCCACATGTTCATCGACCCGCACTCGTCGGCCTCGACGTGGCCGAACGTGATCCACCGGAGCGACTCGACCGGCATGACCGTGGCGACGGCTTCGGCGATCAGCGGGAAGAAGCCGCGATGGCCGGTGTGGAAGAGCAGCGGCTCGTCGTCGACGACGAGGAACTGGTTGAACGTGAATCCCGTCGACCCGACCTCGGGCACCCAGGTGGAGATGCGGTAGATGCCGTCGTTGATCTCGGTGACTTCGGGCTGCATGGGTTCCATGCCCGGATGGCGTTCCGTGGCGCGGCGCGGCGTTCAATCAGGACTGAACGATCCAACGGATCTCGCCCGGGGCCGGGACATACGCGCAATAGGTGCCGGTTCGGACGTGGCGGTCGAGGGCCGCGCCGGCGTCCGGTAGCGCCTCCTCGAGCTTGCCCACAGCGGCCCGGATCGCCCGGGTGACGTTGAGTCGCGCCCTCTCCGCGGCCGACACCGCCTTGCGGTCGCGTCCGCCGAGCCCGAACGCGGCAGCAAGCTCGCGCACCAGCGTCTCGATCTCGCGCTCCTTGGCTTCGGCGGTCTCGAGCGCACCGATCGCGATGGCGTCATCGACCTCCGCCCGCAGCTGCTCGATGCGACGGCGGAACGTGTCGCGCGTCGTCGCGTCGGCGGCCGGGCCGGCGTCGCCGAGGGAGCGACGGTCGACGTCGCCCACCCCCTCGACCCGGTCGACCAGGTCGAGCGCGTGCTGCTCGGCACCAGGGCGGGCCACGAGCTCGGCGACGTAGCGCAGCCCCTTCGTGTCGGGCAGACGCACGGTGACCTCGCCGGCCGATGCCGTCCACAGCTTGCCGTCGCGTCGAAGCACAGCAGGCCGGCCGCGTCCGTCGACGTCGGCCTGTCGGGGCGCCCGAGCGGCCGCGAGGGCAGTCTCGATCGACCGACGCACCAGGGGGAGCCGCGTGAGGTCGAGCTCGTCGAGCGCCCGCTCGAGGTCGAGCGCGGCGCCGATCGCATCGCCGCGAGCGAGATCGACCCGTGCTCGGGCGACCGCGGCGCGACCGAGCAGCGACGGCACGGTGACGCCCGCCAGTCGCTCCGCGAGCGCGTCACAAGCGGCGACTGCCGCGTCGACGTCGCCGACGGCGAGCTCGACCTCGACGAGGGAAGTGAGGAGCTTGATGGCTCGAAGCCTGTCGTCCTTCACCGCGCGGAGGCCACGCTGAGCCGCGGCTCTCGCGAGGTCGACGTCGCCCCGCGTGAGGTGGAGGCGCAGCATCGGCAGCAGCGCCTGCATCGACTGGTCCTTGCCGATCAGCAGCTCCTCAGCCTCGGCGAGGCGGCCCTGCCGGATGCGTAGGTCCGCAAGCGCGGTGTCCGGATGCCACGCGGGGACGAGCCCGCCCATCGCCGTCTCGAACGACTCCTTCGCCCGGAGGAGCACCCGCTCGGCCTCGTCCCACTCGCCCAGCTCGATAAGCGCCGCCGCCTGGACGCTGTCGCAGTGGCTCGACAGGAACACCGGCCCGCCCGGCTCCGGCGAGATCAGCCCGTGCCGGCGCAGGAGGTCGGCCCACGTGGCGGCGCGGCCGAAGTCGGCGGCGTGGTAGCAGGCGGTGAAGAAGCTGCACACCGACTTCGCCGTGGTGTCGACGTCGTCGGCCGGCCCGCACGCGAGCGCCATCGCCTCGTCGAGCAGCGCCATCCCCTCGGCCAGCCGGCCCGCTTGGACGTGTGCGAGCCCCGCGTCAGCGAGCGCCTTCGTCTCGAGGTTGACGTCACCGAAGCGCCGGGCCCGGTCGAGCGCCAGCTCGGCCCGCGACAGCAGGACGGCAGGGTCGTCGACGTCGCAGCCCATGGCCGCAACCGCGACCCAACCCTGCTCGAGACAGGGCGGTTGGTCGGCCACGAGCCGCTCGGCCCGGGCGAACCACGCCCGCGCCGCAGTGAGGTTCCCCATGGCGTTCGCCATGAGGTCGCCCAGCTGCACCGATGCCATCGCCGCCGCGCATGGTTCGCCCGCCGCGGTGTACTCGCGGATCGCGGCGGACAGATGCGCCACGGCCGCGTCGATGTCGAAGCGCGACATCGCCTCACCCGCGAGATCCATCGACTGCGACACGCCGTCGACCGTACCGGCCCGCCCGGCGCGGCGGCCGTCAGAACAAGCGGACGATCGACGCGAACACGCCCGCGGCAGCGATCTGTATCCCGAGCAGCTGGACGAGTTGCGTCCGCATCTGCGACTGCAACTCGCCGCGCCATTCGCTCTTGAGCCCGCTCACTTCCGCCCGAAGCGCTCCGAACTCGCCGCGCAGCTCACCGAACTCGCCGCGCAGGGCTGCGATCTCACCTCGAACCTCGGCCCGGAGTGACGCCATCTCGCCCCGCAGTTCGATCGCGAGCATGTCGACGTCGCGCTTGGTAGCGACGTCGGCCCAACCGACCGGGGGAAGGTGCGCCATCAACGTGGCCGCCTCTTCGCCTCCGAGGAGCTCCTCGAGCCGGTTGTACAACTGGTGGCGGCTGTGCTCACTGATCGCCATCTCTTCCCCTTCAATCGCAACCGCAACGTCGCGGAAGCGATGAAGGCCGCTTCGAACCCTGACCAGCTTCTCACACCGGTGGGACAGCAGCCCCGGCCTGCCACCGGACGCGCGAGAGCCTCCACCCGTTGGCGGAGGCTCTCGACGACGCTACGGAAGCGGGACCGGAAGCTCCGACGGCGGCGCGGGCAGCTCCGGAAGCTCCGGCAGCGCAGGCGGTGCGGGCGGCTCCGACGGCGGCTGCGGGAGGCTGCCGATCACCTGGTTGACGATCTCCTCGACGATCGCCGCGGGATCCGGCGTCCCCGGCTCGGTGGGGTCCTCACCAGGATCTTCACCCGGGTCCTCACCGGGATCCTCGCCCGGGTCCTCCTCGCCCGGCGGGATCGGCAGGGGCGGCAGCTGGCCGATGATCTCCTCGACGAGCGCAGCCGGATCGACCGGAAGCTCGGGGAGCGACGGGTCGTTACCGCCACCCTCACCCTCTTCGCACGTGTTCTCGGGATCGCGGGGGCAGGCGTCGTCCTCGTTCAAGACGCCGTCGCCGTCGATGTCGTCGTCGTCCTTGTTGGGCGTGCCGTCGCCGTCGAGGTCGCCGCATGACGCCTGGTTCGACGCCGCACGGCAGTCACCCGACTTGGCCGATGCCAGCGATGTCGCGGTCCATCCACCGCCTGCGGTGAAGATCAGTGCGATCAGTCCCGCCGAGAGCTTCTTCATGTCCGTTCCTTTCCGACGTTGTGGCGGGGGAACGGTGTTCGCGACCGAAACTTACGGCCCCGAGAAACTCCGCGGAGGCGTCTCCGCGGGTCAGTTCAGCGCTGGGTCACCGCGGCCGCGACCGTCACCTCGCTGACGTCGGTCACACCCGCGTCCGAACGTCTCGCGCACGCGCCGCTTGATCGCTTCGACGTTCGCGAGCTGATCCGCCTCCGGGAAATGACGCGCCGCGAGCGTGTCGAGCACGTACCCGAGGTTCGGCCGAGGATCGAAGTGCGGGTCGTGGTCGGGCTCGACACCGGCAGTCCATGCATCGACGTCGGCTTCACCAACTGCGACCGACTGGTCAGCAGCGGACGCGATCGACCGCCCGTCAGGAGCCACCGCCGTCAGCGTCTGGTCCGCGTTCCGCACGAGCTCCCAGCCGCCCTCGTGCGCGGCTTTGTGGTGCCGCCGGCAGAGGAGCACCGCGTTGTCGAGATCGGTGGCGCCGCCTCGGGTCCACCAGTGGGCGTGGTGCATGGTGCAGTACCGGGCAGCGACGCCGCAGCCGCCGGGCCACTCGCACGTCGGCGCCTTCGCGCTCTTGACCATCTTCTGGTCGCGGTTGAACAGCCGCGCTCTTCGGCCGAGGTTCAGTGTGTTGCCCAGCGCGTCGTCGAGCGCGACCTGCGCCATCGCATCACAGCTCAACCGTTGCGCGGTTCGAGGGTGCAGCGTTACTCCGTCGCCGAGGTGGACCAGCCCGTCGTCGCCCACCATCGCTTCGGAGTCGGCATGGATCACGACGAGGTAGTTCTCCTTCGGCACGCCATCGGTGTCGACGGCTCCTCGCAGGCCGAGCGACACGAGCTCCACGAACGCGTCGATCCGCGACATCCGTTCGACTGGCTCGGTCGACTCGCGCCGCGCACTGGCATAGGCGTCGTCGCGGACGAAGTCGATGCCCCGCTGCAGCAACGCATCCTCGTCGTCGGTGACGTGGACCGACCAGATCCATCCGTCACCCTCGGCGTCGCGACGTCGCTGGACGACCCGCTTCGACTCCATCCGCTGGAGGTCGCTCAAGGTGATCGCGCGCTGGATGCGCTCGTAGCCGGTGATCATCCGCTCGAGCTGGTTGCCGGTGTAGAGGCGCGCGATCTCGAGGAGGTCGGCCTCGCTCTCGCGATCGGCGACCCGCGCCAGCGCCCGCACCTTCGAGTACGAGATCGACCCCGACGCGAACGCCGCCCGGGTCTTCGGCAGCTCTCTCAGCGCCCGCGCGACGCGTACGTGGTCGCGCGCCGTCGACGTCCGGATGCCGCACTTCCACTCGAGCCAGTCGGCCGTCGACAGACGCTCCCACCGCAGATACCCCTGCCTGCGGTCGAACTCCGCCACCAGCAGCAACCATCGACACATCGCCGCGGCAACGACGGCAGCGCCGTGCACGATCTCCCTCTCGAGCTCGTCGATCGGCGTGTCACCGATCGCCCCACTCGTCATCGCAAGAGCCATCGACTGAGTATGACGAGGGGGTGTGACAGGAATGCCCTGTCGCGAGACGCCTCAGATCCCGAAGCGGCGATCGCGGGCCGACGGTGGCGTCGGCGGCGGAGGCGGCGGTGTGTTGCGGCGGCGCAGAAACCAGAACGCAGCGGCTGCGGCGCCACCGATCACGACGACGGCGAGCAGCACGGCCACGATCGGGAACCCGCTGCCCTCGTCGTCCGCGGTCGCCGCGGCTTCGGCGGTCGCCGGCCCGTCGGCGAGCGTCACGCCCGGAGGGATGGGGACGAGCAGCCCCGGAGGACCGTTCGCTCCCCGCACCAGGTACGGCACGTTGCCGTTGCCGAGCAGCGGGATGACGTCGGCACCGACGTTCCACGCAGGGTCGGTGCGCACGCCGTAGACGACGCGCGGCTGGCTCGCGAGGAACACCGGGATCGCCGGCGCGGCCTCCGTCAGCCCCGCTGTCTTCATCCGGTACGGCTTCCCGAACGGCTGCGACGCGAGGAACGTCCGCGATCCAGAAGGCGCCGAGAAGTCCTCCGGCTGGACCACGACGCCCTGCTGGTCTGCCGTGGCCGCGACGAGCTCGCCGCCGGCGTTCAACCCGCGAGGAAGGCTCTTCAACTGCCCCTGGTCGGCGAGGTCGAGCATCGTCAGGAGGTAGTTCGAGCTCGCAGGCTCGTCCGACGGAGGCGTGCCCACCGGCTGCAGCGGCGGGACCGATCGCACCGACAGCTGCGGAAGCGGCGTCGCCCCCTCAGGAGGCGCCGCCCACGCGAGCGACGTGTCGCGCGCCGGCAGGAGCAAGAGGGCCGAGTCAGGATCCGCGCACGGCTTGTTCAGCGGCAGGCACTCGCGATAGCCGGCACCCTCGAGCGGCAGGAACACACCCTCCTCGGGGATCCCCTGCGCCGCGAGCGACTCCACCGAAGCGAACGCTCCAGGATCGACGACCACCGTCGTCGTGGTCGCAGGGGCCTCGGTGGTAGTCGTCTCCGGCGGATCGGTCGTCGGAGGAGGCGGCGGCTCGGTGGCCGGCGGAGCAGTCGAGGGCGGCGGAGGCGGCACGGTCGATCCCGGCGGCGGGGGAGCAGTCGTCGTCGTAGGCGGCGCCGCCGCGCGCACCGTCAGCGTGAACGTCCGCGCGTCGCCGTCCCGTTGATCTCGCACCGTGATGGGATAGGTCTTGCCCGCAGCTGCGGCGCTTGTCGACACGTTCACCGTCACAGTGAACGTCTGCCCGTCGCAGTCGGTCCGGCTGAGCGTTGCGCTCACCTCGCCGGGAACGCCGCCGTCGATCCCTGGGCAAGAGGTTCCGACCGTCGGGGTGAAGGTGGCGGTGAACGAGGTCCCTCGCCCGGCCTCTACCTCACCCGACGACCGGGAGATCGAAACGGCGGCAGAGGCGGGAGCGGGCATGAGACCCAGCAACCCGCCTCCGACAGCTACGGCAAGAAGAAACGGACGAACGCGACGCACGCCCATAGTTTCGGCCGCGGACGACCCGGTGTGAGGACTCCTACTTCAGGCGATGCGTCAGGTAGTCGGGCACGGCGATGCCGGCGATCTTGAGATCGTCGATCTCGACCGTGCCACCCGCCAGCGGTCCGTAGTAAAGGTCGAGGGCGGTGACGATCGCCTTCGCGGGAGCACCCGCACCAACGGGGTTGAACTGCTTCAGGCCGGTCGCTGCGCCACTGCAGGCCATGATCACCGTGCCGTCCTGCCGACCATCGCGGTTGGCGTCGTAGAACAGCTGGAAGCGCAGCTGGCTGTCGCAGGCGCCGCTGTCGATGACGTACTCGAGCGTGCCCAGCTGGTCGACATCGAGACCCTCGACGCCGTAGATGCGTGCACCGGCCGGCACCGCCGACGACGTCGCCGGGCGGTAGTTCAGGCGGAGCCGCCAGTCGTTGCCGACCTGGACCCATTCCGAGGTCTGCCCCGCTGTCGGTGCGAAGGCGTCAGCGATGACGCCGAGGCGCGGACGAATCGCCATGCCGAGGATCGGCTTGTTGAGCTTCTGGCCGCCGGTGGACCCGAAGAACTTCGAGTCGCCGTAGTTGAAGATGCCGCCGTCGGTGGCGACGAACTGGTAGCCGCCGCCGTCCGGAGAGACGGCCATGCCGACGATCGGCGCGTTGAGCGGCTGACCGCCACGAGAGCCACGGAACACGGCGTCGCCGTGCGTGAAGACGCCGCCGTCGCTCGCGACCATGTAGTAGCCACCGCCGGACGGCGTCGACGCGATCCCGACGATCGGCCGGTTGAGCGGACGGCCCCCCTGGCTACCGAGGAACGCCGCGTCGCCGTAGTTGAAGATGCCGCCGTCGGTAGCGACGAGCCAGTAGCCCTTGCCCGACGGAGTCGCTGCGATCCCGACGATCGGCCGGTTCAGTCGAAGGTTGCCGGCCGAACCGAAGAACTGCGCGTCACCGAAGGCGAAGACGCCGCCGTCAGCAGCGACGAGCCAGTAGCCGAGGCCCGTCGGTGTCGACGCCATGCCCACGATCGGCGAGTTCAGGCGCTTGTCGCCGAGCGACCCCCAGAACGCGGACGATCCGAAGGCGAAGATCCCTCCATCCGATGCAACGAGCCAGTAGCCCTCGAGGAAGGGATGGGCCGCCGCTCCCACGATCGGCGCCTTGAGGTTCAGCGCGCCGGTCGAGCCGAAGAACTGCGCATCACCGAAGCTGAAGATGCCGCCGTCCTGCGCGGCGAGCCAGTACCCGTCGCCCAACGGATACGCCGCAGCCGGAGCGACACCGCCGAGGCGGACCGGCGACTCCGACGGCTTCAAGGCCGAGAAGCCGACAAGAAGTGCAACGAGCGCGAGAATCGGAACAAGCCGCCGCCGGGTCATGTGCGCCTGATTACCAGCCATCTCCTCATTAATCAACGGTTGACAGTGATCATCTGAGGCATCTCGGCGAGGGATTCATTGACGCCCTCTACACTCCAGGCGACACTTGTCGCTGACAACGGCGAAAGGGCGGCACCTTGCGTACCTACAGATCGATCCTTGCGGCGCTGCTGGCGCTCACGCTCAGCGGCGTGTTCGCGCTCGTGCTCGCCGTACCTGCAGGTGCCCAGGCATCGCCATGCCCGCCCGGGCAGCCGACGGGGCGGCCCCCGGGCACGCCGCCGAACGACGCCGGTCAACCCGACGGGCGTCCGCCGTACCCGCCCGGCCGATGCAACCTCGCGCTGTCGCAGTCGGCCGCAGATCGAGGCCAGACCGTGCAGGCGCGCGGTGAGGGCTTCGTGCCGGGGGAAACCGTCGCGTTCTCGATCGGCGGACGCCAGGTCGCCACGGCTGTCGCCGATTCCACGGGTGCCGCCGTCGCCGATCTCACGGTCCCGAACGATGCGGCGTACGGCCGCACCGAAGTAACGGCCTCGGGGGAGGCGCAGGTGCTGAGCGCGGCCTTCGAGGTGGTTGCTCCCGCTGCGGCCGACCGAGGTCGCAGCAGCGCCGCAGCAGCTGCCGGAGCGGGCGTCGCTCGCACGGGCGCTGCGATCGCTGCGATGACGCTCCTCGGCGTGACGCTGCTCGGCCTAGGTGCCGTGTTCGTGGTCGGTGCTCGCCGGCGACGCCCCGCCGCTGCGGCCTGACGCACGCACGTCACCACCTAGCTTGAACGGGCGGCCACGAGGCCGCCCGTTTTCGCGTTCTTGAGACCGATCCTGCTCCCGCTGCTGTTGGGTTCCGCCGCCTTCGCGGCGACCGCCGCTTTGGCGCGCATTCGACCCGACGCTCTCCGGGCGCGTGCCGCGCGCGTCCGACTCGGTGCCGCCTGTGTCGCCGCAGTGGCCGCAGGTGTGCTCTCCGATGCTGCTCCGACGGGTGTCGCGGTGTGGGACGCCGTTCTTCGGGCCGCAGTCGCCTTCGGTCTCGCTTACTTAGGTGTGCGAGCACGGCCGATCGCTCTGCTGCTCGGCGGCACGCTTGCGCTTGCAGCGGCCGCTGCTGCCGGGTCATCGGACGCCGCGGCCTTCGCTGCGCCGGCCGCGGGCATGGCCGTAGCGGTCGGCGCCACGGTGAAGCGGCGGGCGCCGGTCGCCGGCGCGGTGGTGGCCGGGCTCGTCGCGCTCGCGTGCCTGCACCTCGGATCCTTCGGCTTCCACGGGGCCTCGGCGATCGTCGGCATCGCAGTTCCGGTGCCGGTCGCAATCTCGGGGTGGCGCCATCAGCGTTCGGAGCGGAAGCAGCGGAACGCTCGCCTTCTCGCCGGCGTTGCGGCGCTGGGCGCCCTGGCCACCATCGGCGGCATCGTCGGGATGGTGCTCGCCGCGCGGCCCGTGCAGCATGCAATCGTCGACGCCCGCGCCGGGCTGGACTCGGCCCGCGAGGGCGACACCACAACGGCGAGTGCGCAGTTCGGCACGGCGGCCGCAGATTTCGCCACCGCGCGCGATCGACTCGAGGAGCCCTGGGCTGTGCTGGGACGCCTCGTCCCCGTTCAGAGCCAGCACATCGCAGCGATGCACGACGCCGCCAGCGCAGGTTACGAGGTCGCTATCAGCGGCGCCCGGTCGGTGGGCCTGGTTCGCCTCGAGCAACTCACCGTTACCGACGGTGCAATCGACGTCGCACAGGTGGCCTCGCTCGAGCAGCCGCTGGGGGACGCGAGACGGTCGCTCGCACACGCGGAGAGAGCGTTGAAACGATCGGCGTCGCCATGGCTGCTCGCACCAGCACAGAAGGCACTGGCGCGTGAGCTCGACCGCGTCGAGACCGCCCGCGATGACGCTGATCTGGCTTTGCACATCGCGCGGGTCCTTCCCAAGCTCCTCGGCGCCGACGGGCAACGGCGCTACTTCCTCGCAATCCAACAGCCAGCGGAGCTACGGGGCAGCGGCGGGATCATCGGCAACTTCGGCGAGCTCGCAGCGGATGCGGGACGTCTCGATGTCGTTCGCTTCGGTACCGACGGCGACCTCAACGCGGCCGCTGAGGCGAACAACGCGAGCCTCGAAGGCGCACCTGCCGACTACCAGCGTCGGTTCGCCAGGTTCAACCCGGACCTCTTCTGGCAGAACGTCACCGCGTCGATCGACTTCCCGACGGTCGCCGAGGTCGTGGGCGTGCTCTACCCGCAGTCGGGTGGCACACAGATCGACGGCGTCGTGTCGGTCGACCCGTCCGCTCTGGCTGCGCTGCTCTCCATCACCGGCCCGGTCGCCGTCGATCCGTGGCCCGCACCGCTGACGGCCGCCAACGTGGAGCAGGTGCTCTATGTCGATCAGTACGTCCGCTTCCCGGCCGGCTCCGAGACGGAGCGGAAGCGGTTCCTCGGCGACGTCGCAGAAGCCGTCACCGACCGTCTCACGACCGGGCAGCTGCCGCGGCCCGATCGGCTCATCGACATCCTCGGGCCGGCAGTCAGAGGACGACATCTCGTGTTCGCCAGCTTCGATGGCGAGGAGCAGCGGCTTTTCGACCGCATCGGAGCCAGCGGGCGAGCCCGACCGACCGCGCCCGATGTGCTCGCTGTCGTCAACCAGAACGCCGGCGGCAACAAGCTCGACACGTTCCTCCGCCGCGCGTACCGCTACGAGGTCGGGGAACGCACGAGGGCGGCGACGCTGACGCTTCAGTTGCGCAACGACGCACCTGACGGCTTGGGCGTGCTCGCGGCCGGCAACTACCAAGGCGACCCGCTCGGCACCAACCGCACCTACGTCTCCGTACACACCACCCGACGACTCCGGGCTGCCACGCTCGACGGCCAGCCGCTCACGATGGAGTCCGAGACGGAGTTCGACGCGAACGTCTTCTCGGCCTTCCTCGTGATACCACGCGGCGGTGCCCGCGAGCTCGTCCTCCAGCTCGAACCGCTCGAACCCCACGGCGCGCACTACGAGCTCCTCATCCTGCATCAGCCTCTCGTCGAGCCAGACGAGATCACCGTCCGCGCGCCGGGCGCGAGCTTCTCCGGTGCGCTCGACGAGGACATGGTCATCTCGACCCGTCGCTAACGATTCTGCGTGTCCTGTCGATAGTCACCAGATGGTGGACACGGCGGGACGTTCGGCGGCACGTCAGGCGGAGAAGGACCGGCAGAAGGCGGCGCGGCTGCTGGCTCGAGCAGACCGATTCGACAGCGGCGCCCGCGGCGAGCGTGCGACGGCCGACGCGCTGAAAGCGCTCTCGCCCGCGTTCACCGTCTTGCACGACCTCTCGATCCCCGGCCACAGAGCCAACATCGATCATCTGGTGATCGGTCCAACGGGCGTCTTCGTCGTCGACAGCAAGAACCACCGCGGGCCGCTGCGGGTGGGCGACGGCACGATCTGGCAGGGGCGGCGGCCGATGCGCCGCGAGGTGGAGCGCGTCGTGTGGGAGGCGGAGTCCGCGTCGGCGGCCATCGGCGCGCCAGTGGAGCCGCTGCTGTGTTTCGTTGCCGCGGAGCTTCCCGCTGCGGTGGTCGAAGTGGGTGGGGTGCGAGCCGTGACGCCGACGACGCTTCTTGATGTGCTCCAGCACGGCCCGGCCGACCTCTCGCTAGAGGCGACGGCGAGGCTCGTGCTCGCAGCCCAGAGGAACCTGCCGCCCTACGGAACGACGGCGCCGCGGAGTGTTCCAACCACCGGCCGACGCCAGCCGAAGGCGCTCCGAACGGCTCAGCGCGGTCGCGCTACTCGCACCTCTCGTGAGATTGTTGCGGCTGCGGTCGGCGGGCTGGCACTCGTCGCATTGGGTGTGGTCGGAGTGAAAGCGGTGCCTGGCCTCGTGGCATCCCTCTCCGACAGCGTGCTCCCGAAGCCGGATGCACCGGCGATCAACGGCGGCTTCTCGTGCCCATCGCCGGGTAGCGGCTGGTCGTTGTCGATCGACTTCCCGGGCACCGCGTACGGCACCTCGACCTACCACTTCGAGTGGGCCGAGGTCGACGGGTCGCAGTGGAACCCGTTGCTGCCGGTCCGTAGGGCGAGCGACCCGCAGCTACCGATCGGCGGTCGGCAGCCGGGCTCGCAGGTTCAGGTGAGAGGCCGAGCGGTGAGTGCAGCCGGAAGCGAGGGGGCCGTCGGAACCGGCGTCTTCACTGCTCCGGCGGACCCCTGCTGAGGCGTGACGTACGCCGCGTCGGTGATGGCTGCGGCGCGACCGAGCACGAGAGCCACGAGGATGAAGGCGAACCACACGGCGATGATCATCGGCACGAGAGGCATGTGCTGATGTCGACTCGCTCCGACAACAGCCGGTCAACAGGTGGGCATATCCGGATGTGGTGCGCACCCGGTACCTTCTGAGACGGCATGGGGCGCTGCTACGAATTTGGGGTCGCCGTCGAAGAGGGCTGCGAGCATGCGATGGTCGTCATCGACGACGGCGGCGCGTGTGGGTGCGCCGAATGCGGAGCGCGATGCACGGGCCGCTTCAACGCGTGTGCATCGATCATCGCCCAGCCGGGTTACGTTCCGGTCAACGCGCCCAAGGTTGGCGCTCCCGCGGCAGCCGTTGAACCGGCGACCCGCACCCGTTCGGTTCCCGACGAGGCCCCAACGCCGGTTCGCGTCCAGGGCGAGATCGTGGCGGTTCGATCGATGCTCGAAGCGCTGCTCGACCGACCTGATCGCACTGCCGACGCCGTGCAGCTCATCAGCCACGAGCTCGCGGTGCGAGACCAAGAGCTAGCCAGCGCCTTCGACCGTCTCACGAACGCCTTTGAGCGCATTGCCGATCAGGTGTCAGAAGACCGAGACGCAAGGGAGCAGGTCGTCGCTGCGGTGCGCGAGCTCGCGGAGCGAATCGCCGCGCTCGAAGAGACGAACAAGTCGAAGCGCAATCCGCTGTTCGGCTTCCGTCGGGAAGCCTGACCGTTCTCGTCAGTAAGCGCCGCGGCCTGATACGACTGCGCGCATCGTCTTCCAGAGGATCACAGCGTCTAGAGCGGGCGACCAGTTCTCGACGTAGTACAGGTCGAGGCGAACTGCCTCTTCCCAAGCGAGATCGGCACGACCGCTCACCTGCCACAAGCCCGTGAGCCCCGGCTTCACCAGCAGGCGCCGGCGAACGTCGTCGCTGTAGCGGGCGACCTCGTTCGGAAGCGGCGGTCGCGGGCCGACGATCGACATGTCGCCCTTCACGACGTTCCACAGCTGCGGCAGCTCGTCGATCGAGTATCGCCGGAGGATCGTGCCGATGCGCGTGCGACGGGGGTCGTTGCGGATCTTGAAGAGCACGCCGTCGTGGTCGTTCTGCTCGGCGAGCGTGGTGAGCTCCCTCTCCGCGTCGCGGCGCATCGTGCGGAACTTCCAGATGACGAACTCCCGCCCATCGCGGCCGACGCGCACCTGCTTGAACAACGCCGGACCCCGGTCGGCGATCCGAACCGCAAGGGCGACCGTGATCAGGAGGGGTGAGATCGCAGCGAGGAGGAGCGCCGCCAGCACACGGTCGACCGTGTCGCGCATGAAGCGGGCGAAGCCGGTGAGCTCGGGCTCCTCGACGTGGAGAAGGGGCAGACCCGCGACCGGACGAGTGACGATGCGGGGGCCGGCGATGTCGGTGATCGCGGGAGCCACGACAAGATCGACGCCGGTGCCCTCGAGCTGCCACCCGAGTTCACGCAGCCCTCGCCGCCCGAGGGTGGAACTACCGGCCACCGCAACCGCGTCGGCGTGAACGGCTCGGACGGCTCCGACTACCTCCGTGGGCGCGCCCAGCACAGGAACATGGCCGTCGCCGACGCCGATCGTGTTGAACGGTCCCGGCACGCACGCGCCGAGAACGCTGAATCCCGCGTGCGGCGAGCGGTTGAGGTGCTCGATCAGGTCGACACAATCCTCCACTGACCCGACGACGACGACCTTGTTCGCCCACTCGCCCTTGGCGCGCTTGCGGTGGAGGTGCTTGCGGAGTGCGTGGCGGCTCAGAAGCGTGAGCGCGAGGGCGAGCGGCAGGAGGAGGGCGACGAAGCCTCGTGCAAGGGCGATCTGCGCGGTGAAGGCGACGATCGCGATGACAGCGAGGGTTCGCACGGCGGCGTTGAACACCCGCCGGTACTCCTCTGACCCGTTGCCGAGTTCCCGGCTGTCGTAGGCGCCGTTCAGCGCCAGCACACCGACCCAGAGCGGCACGACGAGGAGCGCCACCACGGTGTACGAGAGGCCGCCGAACTCGCTGAAGAGCTGTTCGCTCGACCAGCCGAATCGGACGGTCCTGGACACCAGTGCCGCCGCCAGCGCGGCAAGTGCATCCATGAGGATCGTCATCCGGACGTAACGCCGCGCCCACGCCGGTCGTCCGGCGCTGCCTCGCTCGCTCGGGAGCGTTCTGGGCCGATGTTCGATCCGCCGATCGAGGTTGAGAATGCTCACGCTGTCACCCACTCCGCCGCCTCGGGTTCCGCCGCACCCTATGTCGGCACCACCCTCGGTCACTAGAGGCGTCGTCGAGGATTCGTCCATTGTTGGGCGTCAGTTGGGGCGGACAGCTTCCGGCTGCCGCCGCTTCTTCCGGTTTCGCACCTCGTCGTCCTGCGCGTACTGCGTGTAGCCGTACCCGTAGCCATAGGCCCGTCCGAAGCGGCTCTCGCGCCCAACGCCGTTCAAGACCATGCCGATGATCGGCGCGTCGACCTGCTCGAGCAACTCGAGCGCCCGGTGCAGTTGCTTGCGGCGACTCTCTCGCGCGCTCACGACCACGAGCGTCGCATCGACTCGTGCGGAGAGGGCGAGCGAGTCCGACACGGGGAGGACCGGTGGGGAGTCGAGGAGCACGACGTCGGCGTCGGCCTGCAGTGCAGTCAGCACCTCGACGGTGCGGCGGCTCGACAGCAGTTCCGAAGGGTTCGGCGGGAGGGGCCCTGACGCGAGCACCCGCAGGTTCTCCTCACCGCCAACATCCTGCAGTGCGGCCGACAGCGGCGCATCACCGAGCAGAACCGAGGTGAAGCCCACGTCGTTGTGGGCGCCGAAGAACTGGTGCAGGCGGGGCCGGCGCAGATCACAGTCGACGACGATGACGCGTTGACCCGCTCGGGCGAACGACACCGCCAGGTTCGACATCGTTGTCGACTTCCCCTCGGCCTTCACCGGGCTCGTCATCTGCAGGGTCCGCATCGGCCGGTCGAGGCCGAGGAACTGCAGCGAGGTGCGCAGAGTGCGGTAGGCCTCGGAAGCTTCCGCTGTGGGATCTTCGAGCGAGATCAGTCGCGCGTCCTTCCGGTTGCGCCAACCGCTCACCGCAGGGATGAGCCCGAGCACCGTCAGGCCACCTGCTGCACGCTCGAGGTCTTCCTTCGAACGGATCCTGTCGTCGAGGTAGTCGACGAGGAATGCGAGACCCAGGCCCAGCACCAGGCCGACGAGGAGCCCTTGGAGCCCGTTTCGCTCGGGCGTGGGGCTGAAGGGCTCGAGCGGAACGCTCGCCTTGCCCAGAACCTGGAGTCCGCTGCCTTCGACGTTGGCCGCAGACTGGAGCTGATCGAGCTGCTGGCGCAGGGAGTAGACGTTGTTCTGCAGCTGCGAGCGCTGTGCGCTCGTTGCTTCGCGGACCGCCTCGCGCTGCGCAGGCGGCGCGGCGATGATCTGCAGGTCGATGTCTTGCACCTGCTTCTCGATGTCCGCGATCCGGCGCTGCAGCTCAGCCTGCGCCTCCTCGGTGCCTTCGATGCCCTGCGTTCTGCGGTACTCGACGTACTCCTCCGCGTAGGCGTTGGCTACCGCGGCAGCCCGCCGAGGGTCGGTGTCGACCGCGGTGAGCATGAGGATGTCTTCGCTGCCTGATGCGCCGGCGCTGATGGACGCCGTGTACCCCAAGCGTTCCTGGACGCGCTCAGCGAGCGCCGGGCTCTGGATGACCCGGATCTGATTGGCGAGCGCGCGGTCGGGGTCGACGTAGCCGCGGAGAGGGTCGAAGAGCGTCTCGGCCAGCGACCGGCTCACGAGGAGTTGACTCGATGCCCGATAGAGCTCGGTCTTCGACGACTCGGTGAAGAACGCAGCGGACCCGATGGCGAGTGCCGAAAACGCGATGAGGAGCTTCCTGCGCCAGAGAACGCGCAGGTACGTGCGAAGGTCGAGTTCTGCAGGCGCTTCCGCCCGAGGCTGCATGGGGGCAGGGTACAAGCGGCTCCGGCATTGACCGCCCGCATCCCGGGCATACTCGTACTCCGTGCGAGTGGCGATCGTGCACGACTACCTGACGCAACGAGGCGGCGCGGAGCGTGTTGTCCTCGCAATGTCGCGCGCCTTCCCCGATGCGCCCATCTACACCTCGCTGTATGACCCCGACGGCACCTTCCCAGAGTTCCGGGACCTCGACGTGCGCACGTCTGTGCTCCAGCGAATTCCCGGGCTCGCCCGCCGCCACCGGCTCGGGTTGCCGCTGTACGCGCCGGTCTTCTCGAGGATGAAGGTCGACGCCGACGTCGTGCTCTGCAGTTCCAGTGGATGGGCCCACGGTGTTCGGTGTGACGGTCCGAAGGTCGTGTACTGCTACAACCCGGCCCGCTGGCTCTACCAGGCGGACGAGTACGAGGGAGGCGGTAGTTGGGTGGGTCGCGTCGCGATCAAGCCGTTACGCCAGGTGTTAGTGCGATGGGATCGCAGCGCCGCTCTCAGTGCGGACGCTTACCTCACGTCCTCCAGCATCGTCGCGAAACGGATTCAACGGAGCTATGGCATCGAAGCGTGCTTAGTCCCGCCTCCGCCGGCGCTACTGCCGGGTGGTCGGACGACCGCCGTGGCGGGGATCGAGCCGGGCTTTGTGCTCTGCGTGTCGCGCCTGCTGCCCTACAAGAACGTGCACCGAATCGTCGAAGCGTTCCAGGCGTTGCCCAAACACCGTCTCGTGGTGCTCGGCGACGGACCCCTGCGCGAGACGCTCGCTGCCGCTGCGGGCGACAACGTCACGCTGTTGCAAAACGCATCCGACGACGAGCTTCACTGGCTCTACGACAACTGCCTCGGACTCGTCGCCGCATCCCGCGAAGACTTCGGGCTCACGCCGCTCGAGGCGGCCTCGTTCGGTAAGCCTTCCGCGGTGCTTCGCTGGGGTGGCTTCCTCGACACCATGACCGACGAGACCGCCGTGTTCTTCGAAGACCCGACCCCGCTCGAGATCGCGAGAGCAATCGAAGCGCTCGTGACCAGGCAGTGGGACTCCGCAGCGATCGAACAGCGCGCCGCGCTGTTCGACGAGCGGCATTTCGCGGACCACGTGGCTCGCCTCGTCGACTCGTCAACGGCGGACGCCGTCGGGCTGGAGAGCGCGCGTTGAGCGACATCGCCGAACGCCGCCCACATCTGATCATCCGTCCGAAGGCTCGCTGGTCGCTGTTCCATCTCGGAGAGCTCTGGGAGTTCCGCGACCTGCTCGTCACGTTCGCCGGCCGCGACGTTCGGCTGCGCTACCGACAGACCGCCCTCGGCGTCATCTGGGTCGTGGTCCAACCCCTTCTGGCAGCCGGGATCTTGTCGTTCGTCTTCGGCTCCGTTGCCGACCTTCCCAGCGAAGGGGTGCCGTACTTCGTCTTCGCCTACGCGGGCACGCTCGCCTGGACCGCCTTCAGTTCGACGCTCACGAAGGCGAGCGGATCGCTCGTAGGCAATGCGGCGCTCGTGTCGAAGGTCTTCTTTCCGCGCATGCTGCTGCCGCTCTCAGTCGTCGGATCGACGCTGCTCGACTTCGCTGTCGCCCTTGTCGTCATGGCGGTGCTGGTCGTGGTCGGAGGCGTCACCCCAGGGGTCGCGATCGTCCTCGTGCCGGTCTGGCTGCTCCTGGTCTTGCTGTTGGCGCTCGGTGTGGGCTTCCTGGCGTCGTCGTTGATGGTCCGCTATCGAGACGTGCAGTACGTCCTGCCGGTGGCGATCCAGTTCGCGCTCTTCGCGAGTCCCGTCGCCTACGCCGTCGACGCCGTCCCCGAGTCGGCCCGGCCGTTCTTCGACCTCAACCCGCTCGTCGGGGTGCTCGAAGCCTTCCGCTGGTCCCTGCTCGACGTCGACGCGCCCTCCGCCGGCGCGCTCGCCTACTCCGCCATCGCCGCCGTCGTGCTCTTCGTCGTCGGAGCCGCCTGGTTCACCCGTGTCGAAAGGCAGTTCGCCGATGTCATCTGACGTCGCGATCAGCGTGCGAGGGCTGTCCAAGAGCTACACGATCCGCCACAACCAGGCCCGACACACCACGCTCGGCGAAGCGCTCGTGCACAAGGTGAAGCATCCCTTCGAGCGGTCCGAGCGGGAGGAGTTCTGGGCGCTCGACGACCTCAGCTTCGACGTGAAGCAGGGCGAGGTGCTCGGCGTCATCGGTCGCAACGGCGCGGGAAAGTCGACGCTCCTCAAGCTCCTCAGCCGCATCACGTCACCGACCGTCGGGGAGATCCACCTCTACGGGCGGGTCGGGTCGCTGCTGGAGGTGGGCACTGGCTTCCACCCTGAGCTCACCGGCCGCGAAAACATCTTCCTCAACGGGTCGATCCTCGGCATGCGCCGCCGAGAGATCGACAAGCGCTTCGACGAGATCGTTGACTTTGCCGGCATTGACAAGTTCCTCGACACCCCCGTCAAGCGCTACTCGAGCGGCATGTACGTGCGGCTCGCATTTGCGGTCGCTGCGCACCTTGACTCCGAGATCCTGCTCGTCGACGAGGTGCTCGCGGTGGGTGACCAGGAGTTCCAAGCCAGAGCTCTAGGAAAGGTGCACGAGCTTCGCAGGTCGAGTGGGCGGACGGTGATCTTGGTGTCTCACCAGCTCGCCGTTGTCGAATCCGTGTGCACGCGTGGCCTTGTTCTTGATGGCGGCGCCGTCTACGTGGTCGGCGCTGTCCACGACGCACTACAGGCATACGCTCGTTGCCGTCACGGTACCGGTGCGACCGGCTCATTCGATTTGTCCCAGCGCGCTGATGGGCGACGGCCTTGGGTCACCTCCGTGGCTATCCACGGCGTGGGCGGAGCGGTTATCCGGATGGGCGACTCGATCGAATTCCGATTCCGGCTTCATTTAACTCCCGAAGTGTCTCGGCCAATCCTCGGGATTCGAGTGCGGTCAGCCACGGGCGTCACTGCATTCGGGCTCAACACACAGATGTCTGGCGTGGAATTGCGAGGAGCCGGGCGGGATTGTGTAGTTGTGTTGCACTTGCCTGCTGTCAATCTGGTGTCTGGCCGCTACGACGTCGACATTGCCGTCCATGACGAAGCGATGAGCGATCTAGATCGTGTAGAAGCCGCGGCAACGTTTGAAATCGAGCCAGCCGACGTTTATGGCTCTGGCCTCATACCAACGCCAGAGCAATCGCTCTTGCACCTACCGCATCGATGGACCATCGAGGATGCCGCGACGGTTGGCGGCCAATTGTGATCGCGCTTAAGTATCTTCCTTCGCAATTTCAGGAATGGAACGCGCGATGGGGTGCTCCGTACGGGCACAAGCGCCTTCCTGATGCCGTGACTTCCCGCCTGCCGTTGCGGCTGAAAGCTGCCCTTGTCGGGCCCTTTGGCTTCCAGGCCTTCAACAACCGAACACGGTTGTTCGAGTACCCATGGGCGTTTCACGTGACGGAGCTTGAGCAAGGACAGCGGGCCGTTGATTTAGGCGGCAGTCTCGGTGGCTTTCAGTTCGTTCTGGCGCGCTCTGGCCTCGTGGTCCACAACGTCGACCCGGGTCTTGCGGCAGCCATGGGGTGGAACGTCCCCACTTCGACCCACGGTAAGTTGAACGCTGCCTTCGGCACGAACGTCAGCCTCCACGCCACGAAACTTCAAGACGCCGCTATCGCTAGACACTCTATAGATCGCTTCTTTGCGATCTCGACGCTCGAGCACATTCCACCTGCGGAGATTCCAGCGGTCATTCGGGCGATGAGTGACTCCTTGTCTCCAGGAGGGAAGGCGGTGCTCACGGTCGATCTGTTCTTGGACCAAGTGCCGTTTACCCCTCGTCGGTCGTCCAACGCGCACGGCTCGAATATCAATATTCGCCACATCGTCGAAATGTCCGGACTCACTCTCGTTGAAGGGAATCCAGCACAGCTATATGGGTTCGACGAGTTCGACCCGGCGGCGGTGCTTGCTGAGCTCGATTCATACCTCTGGGGGGATGTAGGCCCTTGCGTGGCGCAGGCCTTCGTCTTGCAGAAGCCGAGCAGCGACGTCGAGCAATGCGAATAGCTGTCTGGCACAACCTTGGCTCTGGCGGAGCGCACCGCGCGATGTCGGACCAGGTGCACGGTCTCATGGCTAGAGGTCACGAAGTTGCAGTTTGGTCGCCCCCCGCTGCGGCACCCCTTCAGCCGCCTGCGAACGAACAACGGGTACCACTAGCCGAGCGCCGGAAGACCACTTTGCCCGGACGAGTCGCAGATGTCCTACGAGGCAAGGATCGGCTCTACGAACGCCATCTCGCCCACGCACAGGCGTGCGCAAACGCGATCAATGATGGCAAATTTGATGTGCTCCTGGCGCACCCATGCGTAGAGCAGTACGCGCCGTGCATCGGCGGTCTCGTCGACTGTCCGTCGGTTCTCTATCTGCAAGAACCTAATCGCCATCTCTTCGAGTTTGGGGACCGGTCCTTTATTGGCTGTCTCGAAGGAGGACGAGGGCTGAAGCCGCGCCTCGCTCGGCATCTTGCCGTCGTAGAGGCCTCCGAACAAGCACGACGCGAAGCGGTGAACGCCCGCTGTTATGCTCGGGTGCTGACGAACTCGTATTTCTCGTGCGAGTCGATAACGCGAGCGTATGGGTTAACAGCGTGGATGGCCAGACTCGGTGTGGACCTGTGCCGTTTCCCACATGTAGAACGCCATCGTCCGGTAGAACGCGCGATCTCCGTCGGCGCTCTCGTCCCAGGCAAAGGGGTGGATTTCATAATCCGAGCGGTGGCAGCGTCTGCTGGTGTTCGGCAACTGACATGGGTCGCAAACTTCGCTCATCGAGACTTCGCGACCCGGATGCACCACCTCGCTGCGGGTCTGGGTGTGGACTTCACGCTCCGACTCCAGGTCTCAGATGCAGAACTCGTGCAGGAGTTGCACGCGTCCGATGTGTTCTTGTTTGCAGCCACGCTGGAGCCGCTGGGCTTGGCTCCCCTTGAAGGCGCAGCCACTGGATTGCCCGTTGTTGCAGTGAACGAAGCAGGTCCTCGCGAGAGTCTTCCTCCAGAATGTCTCAGTCCCCGTGATGTCTTCGCTTTCGCGAAATCCATCGATCGCTTGAGTGCGGATAGATCTGCCGCCCGCGTGGCGGGTCTAGCGGCCAGGCGACACGTGCAGCAGAACTGGGATTTGCAGCAGGCGCTGTCGGGGCTTGAGAGCATGCTGGCGGAGATCGTTCTGACGTGCGGCGGCCGGAGTGGAAGGTGAAGGAGAACACGCGACCGACCAAGCGAGAGATTCGTCCTTGTGACGTCTCAGTGGTGATTGCCACCTACGAGCGTCCAGACGTGCTCCGTGAATGCTTGTCACATCTTGAACGTCAGACGAAGCGTCCGCTTGAAATCTTGGTTGTAGACGGCTCCGCGTCGCGCAGTGCGGAGTCGATCACTAGTGCATTCCGCGGAGTTCGCTACCTCCACAACACCGCTGGGCTAGGCACGCTGCCCCTCTCTCGTCGACTCGGCGTGGAGCACTCCACGGGCGCGGCCATAGCGTTCCTTGATGACGACGCGTTTGCTGCTCCGAGTTGGCTGGAAGAGCTAGCTGCGACGTATGAAGACGGTGTTGGAGGCGTGGGCGGTCGTGCATTGAATGGCCAGCCGGACGAAGCGCGCGAGGGCGTGGGTGAGATCGGTCGCCTGTTACCGAACGGGCTCACGACCGGCTACTTTGCAGCCGATCCGGGTTCATCGATTTCGGTTGATCACCTGATCGGCTGCAATATGTCATTTCGGCGGCGGGCGCTTGAGGAGGCAGGCGGTATCCCCGACTGGCCAGCCGGTGTCTCTGCGGTGCGTGAAGATCTGTTGCTGAGTCTTCGGGTGTCTCGCGCCGGTTGGACGCTGAGGTTCAACCCGAAGGCCGTTGTTCGCCACATTGGTGCTCCGCAAGCTCGAGGGCGACGGTTCGACCTGCGCTACGAACTCACGGCCACGCGCAACCACATTTTTGTCCTGGCTCACCACTTCGGCTTCCGTCATCGCCTTCCGCCGCGAGCAGTAGTAGCGGTGATCAGCGGCCACGCGCGTGAAGTTCGGACGCGAGGTGCTCGGGCTGTTCCGCGCCTAGTTGCAGCTTCCCTTGGCGTGGTGCTCGGCCTATATCGTGCGGTGACCTTCAATGAATGACAGCGGTCGATTCGGACCGACCCACTTTGTTACAACGGCTCTTACTCTGGTGAGTTGATCTAAACGTCGCGACGGCCTCGTGGCGATAGCGACGAGTCTCACTTGTTGAGTACGACGAAACGCCCGCGGACAGGCGCAGGCCACGCAGGTCGGAGCGGTCAGTTCTTCATCCAGGGCTGGACCTCTATTCGTGGTGTGACGCAGGCAACCGCCGGCGGTGGTGGGCGCGCGGCGCCCACGCCGTGACGATTCGAGCTTGAGGTGTACTGACAGCGACGGGTGCAACCGAAGACGGTTGTCGTTCTGGGCTGTCCGCTCTGGACCCTGACTTACGATGGCACGGTGACATTGAAGGATCGGCTGCGTCCAGCAGTACTCATAGGCCGTCGACTGCGCCGACGAGAGATCGGCCTTGTTGACCTCGCATGGTCGCGAACCGTTTCGTTCTCCCAATTCGGCGAGGACGTGTTCTTGCTGTCGTACTTCGGGGATGAAATTGGTACGTACGTCGACGTCGGGGCGTTCCACCCGTTCCATCTGTCGAACACGCTCTTGCTACACCGCCATGGCTGGCGTGGCATGAACATCGAGCCCGATCCAGATGCGTTCGCGCTCTTCCACGCGTACCGGCCCCGCGACGTCAACCTTCGGTACGCGATCTCGACTGGCGAAGGAATCGTGGCATTCAGCCGCGCAGGTTCGTTCTCTGGGATCAACGATGGGTCTTACCTTTGGCGCGGCATGGCCGCCGACACGATTGAAGTTGAGACGAGGACTCTGGCAGCGGTGGTCGCCGAGCATGGCGCTGAGGATTCGCAATTCCTGTGCGTCGACTGCGAGGGTCACGACCTCGAGGTATTACGGTCAAATGATTGGGAACGATTCCGACCGCGCGTTATCGCAGCTGAGGAACACGAAGGCCGCTCGGTCGCAGAGTTCCTTGGCGGGGTTGGCTACCGACGACTTGTGCGTCTCGGTCCTACATCCTTTTTTGAAGGCACCTGAACCCGCACCTCCGCCAGCTACGTTCGACGTCGAGTTGAGTGTGCGGGACAGACGGAGCCGCGGGTTTCCGTTCAGCAACTCGGTGTCAATCTGGCGAAGTCTGCTCTGATGACTCAGGAGGTGCCGGTTGGAGAAGCCTGAGGAGGGCACGTCGCAGAGTCAGCCACACTTTGGTCGCGGGTGAATAATCCGACGAATCCGTCGTCGATTGGCGCGTGCCGCGTGAAAGAGAATTGTCGACGTCGTCCAAAAGCCCCGGGTGGGGAAATGCATGCGGATCTCCTGATCAAGGAGTGACTGGATCGCGTTGCCGATACGGTCGAACATGACTTCTGGGGCGAGGGTTCGTTCGAATGCAAGGCGCGCATTTCGGCCCATGTCGGCCGCGTACGGCTCATGCTCCTCCAGGAGTTCGATCAACCCTGCCGTAACGTTCTCCGGCCACCGCAACGAACATGAAGACCAGTCGATACCGCCGGGTGGCACCCAATCGTCCGAGATGACGACCGGAACACGACCTGCCGCTAGCGTCTCATAGCAGCGTATCGAAGACGTACCCTGTCCTCGGGGGCAGAGCACGAACTTCGATCGCATCAACGAGGTCGCGAACTCATGACGCCTTTCATTGAAGCGAGGAGAGGACGGATCGAAGAAGACGAAATCGTTCACTTCCCTTACGAGTGAACGTGGGTGCCGCATGTTGAATAGCGGCCTGCGCGAACGGTGGGTGGCGGACCCAATGAAGCTGAAGAGCAAGTCGGGCGAGTCAGCCTCCTGCGTGGCGGAATCTGCCCAAGAACGCGGATCGTTCACGGTGTAATAGGGAAATGCGATTTGATGTTGGGGCCGGAATGTGCGAGCGGGCATGCTGACGTAAAGTCCCCGCGCCTCGCACCAAGGGCGGTCTCTCTCGTCATATACAATGCACGTGTCAGGCCGCGTCCTGTATGCGTTACTTTGGCGGATGAGCTTGTTCACGCTTCGGTCCCCGACCAAGTGACAGTCCACGAACAGGGTCGCATCCGCGTCAGCGGGGTTATCGACAAGGATATGGACCCTCGTCTCGTCCCTTTGCGCAAGGTAACGGAAACCGAGCCGCGCCGAGTGTGCTTCTGGGACGCCCATGTCGGCTAGGTGGATCTTCACCATGTCCAAGTGTGACGGCCTGAATCGCCGTCGGCGTAGAGGACCTCGTATGCACGTAACACCGCGTCTAGAGACAAGTCACGGGCTCTCATGAGCGATCGGTGTGACATGTCCGCCCGCAGTCGCGCGTCTGTTAGAAGCTCAGCGACACGCTGCCCGAGGTCGGATGAACGAGCTAGCGCGCCGTGCGCTCCGCCTCCGAGGACAAACCTTGAGCCGGGATTCGGCGTTGCGACTACCGGCAGTCCGCACGCCATCGCCTCGATATATGGGACGCCAAGCCCCTCGTACGAAGATGGCAGGCAAAAGATCCACGCGCGTTGGTAGCGCCGGACCAACTCCTCGTTCGAGAGTCGTCCAAGAACTTCCACGCCCGGAGCCGACGGCGCATCGCTGCAGACCATCCACAGTCGAGCATCCGGAACGGCCGGCCGCACCTCGTCTTGGAACACTTCCATCAGAAGTTTCCCCCGTTTGCGCTGGTGGTACGTCCCGACGAAGAGGATTGTCGGCGCTGGCTCCTTCTCACTCGCAGGCGTGAACCGCCGGAGATCGACGCCGACAGGGATCACTGTCCGCACCCATGGCATCCAGCGTCGGGTCTCCGGCGACACGCACGCCGTCTGGTCGGCGACGAGGGTCGCCAGCAGTTCACCCACGCCGAGCGCCAACATCCGGGCCCGTTCCTTGATGCCTTTGATGTGGAGCGCCTCGCTGAAGCAGCTGCCGTGCATAGTTCGGATGTGCACGGGGACCCGTCGCTTCCAGAGCCAGTAGTCGTCGCCGTTAGCGTGCAGGACATCGAAGCGGCTCCAGTCGACGTGTCGCATCGCGAGCGCGAACTTGAACGTGCGGTTCGCTCCGCTGAGGGCAACGCGCTCGACGTCATACAGCGCGTCGTCAGGACGCGCGCAAGGAGATAGCACCGTCACCTGGTGTCCGCGTTCCACCAGCGCATTGGCGTACGAGTGCACCCAGTACCCGACGCCGATCTTGCTTTCGCTCGGGAGGTAATACGAGATGAGTGCGATGCGCAGTGGGCTGTTCGTCTTCGCCCGCACCTCGGACATCATGCGAGCTCCCTGATCCGGCGGATCACCTCGAGGTAGGCGCGCCCGTCACTCGCGCCCGGCTCGAGACGATTGCCTTCCGCCCACTCGTTCCACGACTTGATCCAGAGAAACCGGTGGTCCTGTGGGCGCGACGCTGTCAGCTCTAAGCCGTGGCGGAGGTGGGCGGCGAAGTCCTCGGGAGACGATCCGCGGATCACGAGCCCGCGTCGACCCGAGCGCGGTGTGTTGTCCCAGTTCGGATACACGCACGTGTGTACGTTCGGGCGGTTGAGGGACGGAGGCGGCTCGATGGGGGTGGGGCTGTAGTCGTACATCTCCGGCCACCGCAGAACCTTGCGTTTGAAGCGCATCCAGAGCATGTCAACCGTGGATGCCTGGAACGGCAGGCGAATGTACACACCAGCGTCAAACCCGAGTTCCTCAGGGCGTCCGATCTTCGGGCCGTTTCCGTGGAGGTCGGAGATCTCAGCGACGAGGTACAGCCCTGCGAGACCGTGCGCTCGAGCCATGTCCTGCCAACGGCGAGTGAAGGCGACGGGGTCGGGTAGCTGCTCAGGTCGGAAGACGTAGAACACCGGACGTCCGTCGACCTTGAGGTACCGGTCGTCGTCGAACGCCGGAAGCAGGTACTCGAAATGGGCTCGATCGTCCTCCGGACCTGGGTACGTCTGCTCCATGAGGATCCGGTCCTCTGCTCCATGCCAGATGCCCGACCAGGTCTGGTTTGCCCACGCGAGGCAAAACGGGAAGTCGGGCGTGCCGCTCGTGAGCACTTCCTCGAAGGGGCGCTCGAGGAGGCGTCGACCGGCGAACCAGTAGTGCCAGTAGCAGAAGGCGTCGACGCCGTGGTCGGCCGCGAGAGCCGCCTGTGCCTCTCTCGTCTCGGGTACACGCAGGTCGTAGAAGCCGAGCTCGCCTGGGAGGTCCGGCTGCTCGTGGCGCGGAAACAGCGGCCGCGCCTTGGCGACGTTCGTCCATTCGGTGAATCCGCGGCCCCACCACGCGTCGTTCTCTGGGATGGGGTGAAACTGTGGCAGGTAGAACGCGATCACCTTGACGGAGTCGGCGGGCGCCAGCGATGTGGAACTCATGTGGTGGCAGACGCTCTTGTGGATGCTCTCACTGGTGGGTTGGCGCGCAATCGTCCTACCCTCGAGTTCTGCGCACGTTGCGGCGCATTCACGAGGAGTCGACCCTCCGGCGCCGCACACCGTCGTAAACTGCTTCGACCTGCCGAGCGATGACAGCCGGCGCGAAATCGGCGGCGCGCGCCCGTGCCGCTGTGCTGAGCCGGCGCCGCACGGTCGCATCGGTGAGCCGTTGGAGCGCCGTTGCTAGGGCGGCGACGTCGTTCGGCGGCACAAGGAGACCGTCAACGCTGTCTGTGACTACCTCAGCTGGTCCGCCCTCTGAGGATGCGACGACGGCCACCCCTGCGGCCATGCCCTCGACCACGACCTGTCCGAACGGCTCGGGCAGCGTGGAAGCGTGAACCAGGATGTCTACGTCCGCCAGGATCGTGTCGACATCATCACGGAAGCCTAGGAACTCGATCTCGTCGGAGATCCCGAGATCGTCGGCCAGCGCACGGATCTCTCGTTCGAATTCGTCTTCGCCGAACAGAGGGGCACCGACGATAAGGCCTCGTGCGCGCCCTCTGTCGAACGCCGCTGCGAATCCGCGTAGGAAGACGTCTTGACCTTTCCACGGCGCGATCCTCCCCACCATCGCGACGTGGAGTCCTGGCGCGTCCGAGTGGTCCGCTGGCCGCGACGGCGCGACTGCAATGTCGTGAATTACGGGGCTGGACACGACGGCCGTGCGCGATGCCGGTAGGTGAAGAGTCCGCAACGTAGTCGCCGAGTTCGTTACGACCGCGTCAGGTACGAAGCGCAAGAACACGCGGATGCCGCCGACGGCGAAGCGAGGGAGGTAATCGGATGCGATGCGATCGCGGATGTGTGCAATGACCGGTAGCGAGGCCAATCGGGCCGCGACGCACCCGTAGATCGCCGCTTTCAAAGAGTTCGTGTGCACGAGGTCGGGCCGCAGCTCACGCAGTCGTCGAGCGAGCCGGAACGTATAGGTGGCTGTTGCGACCAGCGACCGGAAGGGGAGTCGAGTTGGTCGAACTGCCTCCCGATGGAGGTCACGAGCTACGCCCGCCATCGGAATGATCTCAACGCTTGCGCCCGCTTGGCGGAGCTTGTCCACGAGCGGACCGTCCTCCCCCAGGATGACGTGTGCTTCCACGTCCAGTGCAGGTAGCAGGCGCACAAGGGCAAGTTCTCCACCGGACAACCGGGCGCAGTGGTTCACGTAGGCAACTTGAAGTCGCCTTCGTTGGACATGGCGGCGGGCGTCGAGGAGCGCCCTTTGGAACTCGATGCCCCGTGAACGCCATGTGGGGACGTCGCCGCGGGGCGCGGGTGTCATGCCGATGGCGTCGGCGACGGCAGCTGCGAAGTCTTCCACCGGCGCGGTGTGGATCGGGGGGCCGGCGCCGACGAATCCGACGACGGGGGTGGCGACAGTGGGCGTTCCGACCGCCATGCATTCGTACGCCTTGATCGGGTCGAGCGTCGCAGTGAACTCTGACGTGACGTGCGGAATCACGATCACGTCACTGTGTTGAAGGTAAGACGGGACTACTTCGTAAGGCCGCTGACCGAGGAGGATCACGTTCGGTTCAGCTTCTAGGGCGTTCCGTGCTCTCGCCCCGAGGGCGCAAGGCCCAACGAAAACGAACTTGATCTGGGGAAGCGCGCGGGCGGTCCTCGTGACGAGGCCGATGTCAAGCCGGTCCTCGTGGAGTGTCCCGACGTATGTCGCGACGGGCGTCGTTGGGAGGTCGGCTGGTCGCTCCTGCCGCGCTCGGAAGTGGTCGACGTCGACGCCGTTCAAAATCACTCGCAAATCACGAGCATTGGAGTGCGAAGCCGCCAACGCGTCACTGCAGGCTGTGACGACGTTCGCGCGGGTCGTCAGCGTCCGGTCCCACTCAACCAGGCGTCGATGCTGGCGAGGCGGCCGATCGGCCTTCGTCCAGTCGTCAGTTAGGTCGTAAACTAACGGCATCCGCCACCGCGCGAGCTGCGCGTATGCGGGATCGTTCACCCACAGCGTTGCCCCCTCGAAACTGCAGCGTGATAACACCCGCTTCAGCTGCCGAACCAAATCGCGGTCTGCCCACGGACCCAGCGCCCGCGGCAGGGCCTTCACCGGAGTGAAGAGCAGGAGTCGTTCGTCGTGATCGCTCTTGCGGAGGCCAGGCAGAGATGGAAGGCGGCGCGTGCGCAGGAGGTGGTGAAGGATGTCGACGGGTGGTTCGACGAACAGGACCCGAAGCGATGAGTCGGCGGCGAGGAGCTCACGAACGAGGAACTGATTGCGCCGCCAGACGTCGTCCCATGGTTCGAGCGACAAAACCACGACGGACGAGGATTTCCGAGGTGATGACCGAACGACGAGCGGCCCTGTAACGAGCACGCGGACGAGGCGGCGCACAACGCGGCGGCGGTGGCAAGCAGTGGGTGTGCTGCCCCTGAGTAGCAGCGTGAGCACCACCACTCGGAGAGCCGACCCAACGAGGAGCGCCAGTCGGTGCGACAGGACGGCGCCTCTCCCGCGGTGCTTCCGCAAGAAGCGCTCGGTGCCGAGCTGGAACTCGTCGAACGACCGGTCGCTGCCCTCGCCGCTCGCGCCACCTATGTGGCTGCACTCCGCCTCTGCCACGTGCAGCACGCCGAACCCGCGCTGGCGGAGGCGGAGGGTGAGGTCGGCTTCCTCGCCGTACAGCCAGAACTCCTCGTCGAAGCCATCGACCGCCTCCAACGCGCTGCGACGAACGAGCAGGCACGCGCCGACGAGGAAGCTCGCGTCGTCGGTCGTCGGAAGCAGTCGCGAGAGCCCGATTGCTTCTGCCCACGACCGTGCCGCTGATGGGAACGGCCAGCGGACTCGCTGCTCACCGCTGCGGTCAGCCAATACGAGGCGTGGCCCCGCGATGGCGGCATCAGGGTCGCCGTTGAGAGCTCGTTCGAGCGCTTCGACGCACCCCGGCTGGAGCACCGCATCGGGATTCAGGAACAGCACATATGGGTTGTCTCCCGCTGCCGCCCCTTGATTGGCAGCAGCTGCGAACCCGACGTTTTCGCTGTTCTCGATGACCGTCGCTCCGGCCTTGCGCGCGATAACAGCGCTCTTGTCGCCCGACGCGTTGTCGACGACGATGACGTTGGTACCACGCGGCACGGACTCGAGGCACTGGGGGAGCAGCGCTTCGGAGCGGTACGTGACGATGACAACGTCGACATTCATAGCGTCGCCGCCTCGTACACCCGGTAATGGCGGTCGGCGACGGCCTCCCAGGAGTAACGGGATACCCACTCGCGTCCCGCTCGCGCGTAATTGTCCCGAAGCTCGGGGTGTTCGAGCAGCTGGTTGATCGCGTCGGCAAGCGCATCGGGATCACCGGGAGGTACGAGGATTCCGCCTGGCCCCACCACTTCGGGAAGCGAGCCATCGGCGGAGGCGACGACGGGCACGCCGCTGGCCATCGCCTCGACGGCAACCCGCCCAAACTGCTCCTTCCATCGTGGTGTCGGCAGTGACGGGATCGCGACGACATCGAACGTGCGATAGAGGCCCGGGAGCGACGCGTGGTCGACGAAGTCGACGAACCGCACGCGGCTGCCGAGCGCCCCGGCACGCTCCTCGAGCCGGGTGCGGTCAGGGCCCGCTCCGACCACGCGCAGCTCTGCCGACGGCACCTGCGTGAGAGCATCGATCAGCACCGCGACGCCCTTGTGGCTCTCGAGACGGCCGACGTAGCCGACGGTGAAAGGGCGAGCTGCGGTGTGCTGGGCCGGGGCAAAGCGCGCTGTGTCGATGCCGAGACCGATGACGGGCATGGCGCCTCGGTACCCCTTCGCGGCGAGGACCTCCGCAGCCTCGGTGTTGCAGCAGTAGATCGCTTTCGCGGCCCGGAAGGCCCACCGCTCGATCCAGTGAAACGGCGGGGGATAGCGCTTGTAGATGTTCTGCGCCGAGTACATCGTGAGCGGCGCTCGGACACCTAGCAGCGCTCGGAGCACGAGGACCTCCAGGGCGGCGAGACTCGCAGGCTCCTCGTGCACGTCGATCAGATCGGGGCGTCGCCGAAGGGCGCGGAAGATCGGGCGCGGGTCGTAGGCGAAGACGTACGGGTGGCGCCCGACGGTTCGCGCCGGGCACAGCCACGACCGCTCGTGCGCGGCGATGTCGAGGTGGACGTCGCGACCGCCTTCGTTCCACCGCGTCGGCGCGATCAGGCACAGGTCGACACCACGGTCGCGCAGCCGGTGGTCGCGGGCCCTGAAAGCAGCTACGACCGCCGAGTGGTAGATGCGCACGACCCTCACGACACGGCCAACCGCTCGTCGCGACCCGCCGTCGACTCAGGAAGCGAGCGCCGCTCCTCGGCGAGGGCCATGCCCGCGATGATCCATGGCAGCGATCCCGTGCCGGCAACCCAGTAGATGTCGAACAGCCCGGCCGTGAACCGCATGAGCAGTGCGAGCCGCGCCAGTTGCGCTAGCGGGCCCTGCAGCCCCCGCAGTGCGTAGAACCCCCCACCGAGGAGCACTCCAAGCGCAACCAGTCCGACGAATCCACTCTCGGTAGCGACGTAGAGGACGACGTTGTGCGGCTCGACGATCTCGAATCTTGGATCTCGGAAGTAGCGGAGACCTTCGCCGACGAGGGGCGAACCGCGCCAAATCTCGACGGCGCGCTCGTTCTGCTCGACTCTGGCGCCGATGCCGCGGAACCGCTCCGCCTCAGGGTTCGCTCGGACGAATTCGAATTCCGATTCGGTCGTGATGTACACGACAGCAACAAGGGCGACACTGGCTGCGAGAGCGACCGGCAACGTGTGCCGAACCTTGCCGCTCCTAACCACCCAGATGGCTGACGCGATGAGGAGCGCGATCATCGCCCCGCGCGAGCGCGTGGCGAGCAGACCAAGGAGCAGGACAGTGGCGGCGACGGGCACAAGCGACGTGGGCACACGAGCAAGGCGCGGCGCCACGAACATCGACAGCAGAGCGAAGGCCATCAGCAGCCCCGCCGGGTTCTTCTGCATGCCAAACGGATAGGCAGGCTCGAAACCGGTGCGGACGGCGAGCGAGATCGCGTGGGCGGCGAAGAGGCCGGTGACGGCGTAGAAGGCACGCCAAGCAAGAAACGAGAGGCGGGTGCGGAAGACGGCCGCTCCGACCGCAGCTGCGCCGCCGACGAGCACGAGCCGGTGGAACCACTCGAACAAGGCGGCTCTCGTCGGATTCGCGGCGACGGGTACGAGCATGATGACCTGGAAGGCGATCGCTACGAGAAGGAACTCTCGGAACCGACGGCCCGGCGCCGCCAGGAACCGGGCCGCGGCTGCGGCAGCGGCTGTGAGCACAACATCAGCGATGCTGATGTCGATGCCGAGAGCGGCGACACGACGGAAGCCGAAGGACGACGCGAGCGACACGGCTAGCAGCGGGAGCGGAGCGACGATGGCCACCACCGCACCCGTGAATGCGTAGGTGAGCATCTTCAGTTGTCCGGCATCTCGCAGGTACAACCGGGCGGCGACTACCACGCCGGCAACCGGCCACGCCGTCGCGGCGCTGCGAAGGATCAACGTACGCGAGGTGTCGAGCATGGAGGTCGCCGTTGGGGTCAACCCATACAGAGTACGGGCACCGCCCGAGCCTCTGTCATCGCCGGAATACTGTTGTCGTGGAAGGGCGCCGGCTTCACGTCGCACACATCGTCGTCACAGATGCGTTCGCAGGGGTGGAGCGGTACGTGTCGGATGTTGCCGCGGCGCTCGCCCGACGCGGGTTGGCGGTGACTGTGATCGGCGGCAGTCGCGATGGCGTCGCGCCATCCGTTGGCCACGGGGTGGTTTGGCGCGCTGGCAGCTCACCATCTGTCGCAGCCGCATCGCTCGCGCGCACGCGACCGGACATCGTCCACTCGCACATGACGACTGCCGACGGCCTCGCGGTCGCGCTCCGAGCTGTCCACCGCGCGCCGGTCGTGTCGACCCGGCACTTCGCGCTGCCTCGGGGGGCGAGCCGCCTCGGCAGAATCGCGCGACCGGTGGTCGAGCGCGGCATCACGCGTGACGTCGCCATAAGCAACTACGTAGCCGCGTCTGTCGGTGGCAGGTGCGCTGTGATCAGGAACGGCGTCGCCAACGCTGAGTTCCACCGTCGACCCGACCACACGGTCCTTGTCGCGCAACGCTTGGAGCGAGAGAAGCAGACGGGCGTGGCGCTTCGAGCGTGGGCCGCCTCGCGGCTTCCATCGGATGGATGGCGGTTGGTGATCGCCGGGCGCGGGGCGTGCGCGCCTTCGCTGCGCGCGCTAGCAGCGGAGCTCGGTGTGCGCGACTCGGTCGAGTTTCGCGGTTTTGTCTCGAACCTCGACGAACTCTGGGCTCAAGCGGCGGCTTTGGTCGCAACGGCGCCGGCGGAGCCATTCGGGTTGGCGGTGACAGAGGCGATGGCACGCGCCATCCCCGTGGTAGCGGCTGCCGGCGGCGGGCACCTCGAGACTGTCGGCGCCGTGTCGCACGAGTGGCTGTTCCCGCCGGGCGATCATGAAGCGCTGCAGCGTTTGCTCGACCGTCTCGCGCTCTCAGCGGCGGAGCTGGAGGTGTACGGGCGGCAGCTCCAGCAGTACCAACGCCAGGAGTTCTCCCTCGAGGGTCACGTGGACAAGCTCGTCGACCTCTATCGCGGGCTGCGGTGAACGACCCATGACATCAGCGAGTGACGTCGCCCACCGCCTGCGCCTCGCGTCGGAGACCGTTCGAGCGCTCGAGGTGTTCGATCAGTGTGGCGTCGACGCAATTCTGATGAAGGGCCCGGTCATCGAGCGCTGGCTCTATCCGGCAGGGCAGAGACGGCCGTACAGCGACATCGACCTGCTCGTGGGTCCCGACGCCTTCGAGCGCGCACGGCGAGCCTTGGGCGACGCAGGTTGGGTCCAGCGTCATCCCGGCGCGCGGCGCTCGGAGGTTGCGCCCCATGCGATCGAACTGTTCCGTGCCGGAGCCGTCGTCGACCTCCACGACAGAGTCCCAGGCGTCGCCGTGTCGCCGTCCGCAGCATGGTCGCTGTGGAAGACAGCAGTCGTCCCGATTGAGCTGGCCGGCCGGGAACTGAGCGCGTTCGGCCCGGAGGCTGTCCTCGTTGTCGTTGCAGTGAACGCGGCACGAGATGGTCACCCATCGCTGGACCTCGCGATGTCGCTGAAGCTGGACGTCGACGTGTGGATGCGCGCGTTCCGGCTCGGGTCGGCGTTGGGAGCCGCGGGTGTGATGAGCGCCGGCCTGAACCTGGCTCCCGGGGGAGGCGAGTTCCTCTCCCGGATCGGACTCGAGGCTCCGTCTCCGGCGGGCGAGTTGCTCATCGCCGAGACCCCGCTGGTCGCAGGCGTGGCGCGCCTATTCGAACCAGCGAGCATGTGGGAACGCGCTCGTGTGCTAGCCCGGGAAATAGTTCCCACCCCTGATGGCCTCCGCTACTGGCGGCCCGGTCGGACTACGACACGGCGAGGAATGGCCGCGATGTACGCATATCGGCCCATTTACCTCCTCTGGCACGGCCCAAGGGCGGTAGCGACGGTGTGGTCGACTCGACGCGCCTCCGGTACGAGCAGGGCGGAGAGCGGACGCGGTAGCCTGAACCGCTAAGCGGAGGGCGGCTCCGCTGCGAACGGCGACCGAGGGGTGGACCGCAGTGGAGCACGTGCAATCGAAGGTCGAAGGCCTGTTGGCCGAGCCAGCGGGCGACGACCTCGTCGTCTACGACCCCGATATCGGCTCGGCGCACGTCCTCAACCCCCTCGCTGCGGCGATTTGGTCGCGGGCTCGCGCTGGGGTTGCCTTTGACGTCCTCGCATCGGAGTTCCAGCCGACCGGCGGCCTCGACGAGATCCGCGTGGCGGTGGCGGAACTGGATAGTGCGGGCCTTCTCGTTGCGTCGACTTCCGCTGCGAACGCCGGCATCTCTAGGCGGGCGCTGTTGCGCCGCGTCGGCCTCGCTGCGGTCGCGGCGCCCTTTGTGACCACCATCCTTACCGCAAGCCCGGCGGCGGCTGTGCCCGGAGCGACGTGCTCTGCCTCGATTCCCTGTGTCGGTACTAATCCGGAGAACAACCAGGCCGAGGTGTGTGACGGCGGGCGCTGCGCAAGACCATGCTCCAACAACGGCGACTGCGACTCAGTCTCGGGGTGCACGTGCCAGCAGCAGACCAGCCCGAGCACGCCCGGAAAGGTGTGCAAGAGCTCTACCGGCAGCTACTGCTAGCTAGATGTTGGTGGCCGGCCACGGTCTGACCGTGGTGCTGACCGGCGCACTCTCCGAACCGTCGTGCGCCGTGCGAGCGCTACCTCCCGGCTTCCACTTCGTCACCAACTCGGATGCCGTACGGGTTTCCGACATCCATCACACCTATGGGCTCGAGCAGGCGGATGAACGGTGGCTGTTGAGCTATCGCAACCAACCCGTCACCGCCGGCACCGAGGGCCACGTCTTCGCGGTGTTCGGCGGGCATCTGATGTGGCACGCGGCGTCAGTGGGCACTGACCACGCCTATCTCCACGCGGGAGCCGTGTCGTTCTCGGGCAAGGCTCATCTCTTCCCCGGTGTGTCGAACGCTGGGAAGAGCACGCTCGTCGTAGCGTTGGTCGCTCGCGGCTTCGGGTACATGTCCGACGAGTACGCCATGATCGACGACATCGGTGACGTCCACCCGTTTCCCAGACGGATTCGGTTCGATGGCGTCAGCGACGCCGACGGTGTCGTTGTCGATGCGACCTCGATCGGCAGCGTCGAAGCCAGCCCACTCGTGCCGGCGGTAGTTGTTCTCACTTCGTTCGAACCGAAGGCACAGCCTGAGGTCGTCGAGGAGCTGAGCGGTGGTCAGGCGGTTGCAGCTTTGCTCGAGCACTGTCCTTCGATGATCGGGTCGCCCGCTGCGTCGCTTCGGCGCCTCGCGCGGCTCGCCGATCAGGCTCGGGTGATTCGGTGCGTCCGGGGCGAAGCCGAGGAGTTCGCCGACTTCTTCGCCAGCGTCATCCTCGGCACGTCCTCACCGCATCCTTAACCGAGGGTCGATCGCCACACCGTGGAAGCGGCCGTCCCCACCCACAGCTGATTCCCGGCGGCGGTGATCGAGATCGCGTCGAGCGGAGCCTGCGCAACCACTGCCCAGGAGCGCATGTCCGACGACATCCAGACGTTCGCGTCGGCCCCAAGCGCGAAGACCTGCTCGCCGCTCACCGCAAAGTCGAGCACGCCGCTTCGGGCCACGGTGGCTCGCTTCCCGTCGAATACCCGCAGCTCGCCGGCGTACCCGGCGGGGCTGGTTGCGTAGACGACCCTGCCGCTCATCGCCGTTGGGCGGCGGCCCTGTTGATAGCGCTCAACGAGCGGCCGGCCTCGTGACCAGGAGGAGCCATCGAAGACGTACGAGCGGCCTTCGTTGCCGGCAGATCCCGTCCACGCCTGCACGAACAGCTTTCCGCCGACGACGGCCGCGAAGTGGAACCGAGCGAAGCTTCCGGGGTCGGACGGGTCGACGGCGAGCGCAACGCTCCACGTCGCGCCCCCGTCGGCGGAACGCCAGGCCACAGCCTGCGGCCCACGCGACCCCACGAGCCACAGGTCGTCGCCCATCAGCGTCGCGGCGTCGAACACGTGGGTGGCCCCGACGCCTGCGGACTCCGTCCATGGCGTGCCCAACGCGAAGTCGCTCGCGCCGCTGCGGGGGTCGGTATGCGGAACGACGAGGTGCCCGTTGATCGGGCGCATGACCTCGACCGCCTCTGTGTCGAGGACGAACTCTGCCGTGAAGCCTGTCCCGTTGGCGGGCGTCGAGGAAACAGTGATCGGGCCGGTGTTCGCCCCCCAGTCCCCGTAGCCTGCGTAGACCTTCCCCTGCCACTCCTGGAGGGTAACGATCCGACGACCGACAACTGTCGGCTGAGCCGCGGCGCCGTCAACGGTGCCGACCTCGGTGAACGTCGCGAGCACATCGGCCGTGGTGCCTTCGGGACGTGCGGCGAAGGTCGGCTCCGCGTATGCGCCGAACGCTGCGATCGAAGCAGCGGTTGCCATCAACAGGTTGCGGAAGCGTCGCATGGTCCTGGTGTCGGACCACCTCGACAACAGCCCCGCAACGATTTCTCACGCGTGCCCAACCACTACGCCAACGGGCGCACAACTACCTGAACGACTAGTGCTCGATGGGGAGCGACTTCGCCAACGACGAGAGCTGCGAGGCGCGTTGGAGCAGACTCATCGTGTCGTCTGTGCCTGCTGCCACCGGTGCTGCGAGTCGACCCGAGGCGTCTATCAGCGCCGCGCTCGGGGTGCCCGGTGCACCGAAGGCCCGGAGCGTCGCGCCGTCCTCCTCGAGGAGGACGGGCGAAGCGAATCCCTGGAGCACGTTTGCGTCAACGCCGCCCGAAGAGATCACAACCAGTTGGACTGTGCTCTCGAGCCCCTCCCACTCGAGGACCTCGTCGCGGACCT
The DNA here is from genome assembly GCA_035540495.1 of Acidimicrobiales bacterium. Lineage (GTDB taxonomy): Bacteria > Actinomycetota > Acidimicrobiia > Acidimicrobiales > CADCTF01 > DASVEG01. Next base: position 2,271 of record DATLGL010000014.1, on the reverse strand, counting down.
GCCTGCAATAGCCGCAGCTCGGGCTCCAGAACAGAAGCACGACGAGCCTGCCTTCGAACTCCCTGAGGTCTACTTCCCCACCGCCCAGGGCACCGAGCCGGACCGGCGGCGCTGGTTCCCCAACCGGGAGGGCCATCGGCATCCTCGGAGCGGGCAGCGACTCGATCCGCGCAGGTGGCTCGAGCTCGTTCGCAATCGCAGTGAAGAGGCTGCGGATCGGTCCGGCACCTGATGCGATTCGCGAAGCGATCCGACCGTCACGGCCGATGAGCACTGCGCCAGGAGTGCCTTCGTATCGGTACGCGTCGGCGACCTCGGAGCCCGCTTGGACGAGGACGTCACGTAGACGGAACTGCTCGCGCTTTCGGCGGTTCTCCTCGATCGTGCCTGAGCTCACCACGACGACGCTGATGAGGTCGTGGTGCGACTCCTGCCACTCCGCCACCTCGGGAAGTAGCGCGTTGCAAGGAGCACATGACGGGTCGGTGAACAACAGGAGGACCGGCTTCTCTCGCCCCAGGAGGTCACCTAGCGAGAGCCTCAGACCGTCGACGCTCTCAACCGAGAAGTCGGGGGCGCGTGTGCCTGGGGGCCATCCAACGAGGGTGGGGCGCTGGGGAACCGGCACCGCGGGCGTGGCGCCCGCGGTGCCGGTCTCGCTCCGACCGCGTTCGCTGTAGAGAACAGCGACTGCGGCAGCTTGAACGACTGACACGAGGGCTATGGCGGCGAGAGCGGCATCAGCCCCTGCCGCCGAGACTTGCTCTGTCGCCCATGCGACCAGGCCCCGATTTGCAGAGGGCCCTGCGAGGACCGGGGCCGCCGCGACGACAAGCAGCACGACGTTCCGCAGGAGGGTCTTCGTGGAGATGGGCTCGTCGGAGCTCGCCCCAAAGCACGCGCACGGCGGATGGTTGCCCCGTTTTAGGTTCGTCGCCACCAGCGCGGTGAACGCCGCGACGAGGGCGAGCGCGGCGAGAGCGGCCCAATACGCACTCACGCCAGGAACCAACAGAACGGAGACGATGAGTTCTATAGGAGCCAGAGCGGCAGCGACGACACCAGTGAGTCGGTCGGGGATACCGAGGCCGGTCGCAGCAGCTCTCGTGTCGCGGCGCGACCGGAGCTTCGAGATCGCAGCTGCGCCGAGGACAACCGCGAGCACGAGCCTGGCGCCCGACACGACGTCGATCACTCGCCCGATCGTACCGTCGGCGGCGACTAGGTGTAGTGCCCAGACACGTTGTCGACGCGTGTGATGGGTGGCTGGCCGCCGAGGGCGGTGTGGCAGCGGTGATGGTTGTAGATGTGCAGCCAGCTGTCGAGTCGGCGGCGGCGTTCGGCTTCTGAGGAGTACTTCCGGACGTAGGCCCACTCGTCCAGGAGGGTGCGGTTGAAGCGCTCGACCTTGCCGTTGGTCTGGGGCCGGTAGGGGCCGATGTAACGGGGCAGGGCGCCGCCGTCGACGACCGATTGGATCCAGTCGCTCGAGCGATAACAGGACCCGTTGTCGGTGAGGACCGCCTTCACGGCGATGCCGTGCGCGGCGAAGAAGGACCGTGCCCGCGTCCAGAAGCCCGCGGCGGTGCAGCCCTTCTCGTCGTCATGGATCTCGGAGTAGGCGAGGCGGGAGTGGTCGTCGACGGCCGAGTGGACGTAGCAGTAGCCGACTTTGCGGTGGTGGCCGGGCCGGGCTGCTCGACCGTGGGCTCGCCAGCCGCCGCCGGGCGGGATCTTGCCGAGTTTCTTGATATCCACGTGGACGAGGTCGCCGGGCTTGTCGTGCTCGTAGCGGCGGATGACCTCGCCTGTCGGGCGATCCATCCACGCCAGTCGCGACATCTGGTTACGCACCAACACCTTGTGCACCGTCGACGCGGGGATCTCGAGCTGGCCGGCGATCCGTGCCGGGCCCAGCTTCTTGTTGCGTCGCAGCGAGGTGATCTTCTTCTCGATCTTGCGCGGCGTCTTGGTCCGCGACGTGTGCGGCCGGCTGGGCCGGTCGACCCACCACTGGCCGTCCGGGTCGGCGTTGTGGCGGTCTCGCCACTTGTAGACGGTGTCTCTCGACACGTTCATCAAGCGAGCCACCGTGGCCGGCGGCGTCTCGGCCTTCAACCGTTCGACGAGCTCCTGTCGACCGCGATGGGTCAGGCGAGCGTTACCGTGCAACTGAGCCTCCTGGGGGAACGTGCGTCTTGTGGAAGAGCCACACGTTCGCCCGGAGGCTCAGCTCATCGGTGGACCCGGAGTGTCAGCAACGTCCGTGGT
>DATLGL010000013.1:0-6352 GCA_035540495.1 Acidimicrobiales bacterium | reverse complement strand
GTGCCGGGGAAGGGCGGCCGTCACAACGAGAAGAGCTGGCGGAGGGCCTCGGCCAGGCGCTCGCCGCGAGCGGTGGCCGCTTCCTCCTTCAGGCGCACGGTCGGCTCGTGGAGCAGCTTGTTCACGATGCCGCGCGTGACCACGTCGACCTGCTCCCGCACCGCGGGATCGAGCCCGCCGTTTCGAGCGGCCAGTCGATCGATCTCCGCCTGCCGGATCTGCTCGGCGCGCTCGCGCAACTCGACGATGAGCGGCGCGACCTCACGCGCCGCGACCCGCTCGTGGTACCGCGCGACCTCGTTCGCGAGGATCGTCTGCACCAGCGGGATCTCACGTCGGCGATCGGCGAGCGACGCGTCGGCGAAGGCGCGCAGGTCGTCCATGTCGAGGACGGTGACGCCGTCGATCTGATCAGCCGCGGGGTCGACGTCGCGAGGCACCGCGACGTCGACCATCAGCAGCGGGCGGCAACGCCGCTCTTCCATCACCGCAGCGACGTCGTCGGCGTCGACGATCATCGACGAGGCACCGGTCGACGTCAGCACGAGGTCGACCTCCACCAGCGCGGACCCGAGCTCACCGAAGTCGACCACGCGCCCGCCGATCCGCTTCGCCAGTTCGACGGCGCGAGACCGAGTGCGGTTGGCGACGAGGATCTCTTCGAGCCCGTCGGTGCCCGCGAGCGCGGCGGCCATGCCGGCGCCGATCTCGCCCGCACCGAGCACGAGGATGCGGCGGCCCTCGAGGGAGCCGAGCCGGTCGGCCGCCATGGCGACCGCAGCTTGCGACACCGACGTGGTGCCTCGACCGATGCCCGTCTCGACGCGGGCACGCCGCCCGGCGGCGAGCGCCGCGGTGAACAGGCGATCGAGCTCGCTCGTGACCGCGCCCTCGGCCTTCGCGGCGTCGACAGCGGCACGCACCTGACCGAGGATCTCGCTCTCGCCGACGACAGCGGAGTCGAGGCCGGCGGCGACCTTGAACAGATGCGCGACCGCCATGTCGTCGTGGTAGGCGTAGAGGTGGTCGGCGAACGCGTCGACGTTCAGCCCCGAGAGGTCGGTGAGGAACGTCCGCACGTCGTCGAGGGCGCCGTGGTAGCGCTCGGCCTGGGCGTAGATCTCGGTGCGGTTGCACGTCGAGAGCACGACGGCCTCGCTGAGGTGCGGACGGCTGCGCAGGTCGTGGAGCGCCTTCGGGAGCTGACGGGCGTCGACCGTCATCCGCTCGAGCACGTCGAGCGGCACGGTGCGATGGTTCAGCCCTACGACGACGACAGACACGACCGGAGTCGCTCCCTTGCCTCGGTGATCAGACCGGCCCTGATCAGCTCCAGCATTTCCGAGTCGAGCGCCTTGTGCCAATCCAGCCCTTCGGTCGACACCCCCGCCGCCTGCAGCGCCCCCCGGGCGTCAGACAGCATCTCGAGGAGGATCTCGTACTCGGGGCCGACCCGGTCACGTATGCGATCGCGCAACCACGTCGCGAGCGCGGGGCTGTGCCCGCCCGTCGAGACGGTGACCAGCAAGGGTCCGTGGCGGAGCGTCGCGGGCAGAGTGAAGGTGCAGCGATCGGGATCGTCCGCGCTGTTGCACCAGATGCCGGCTGCCTCGCACTCGTCGAAGATCTGCTGGTCGACGGCGGGATCGCCCGTTGCCGTGATGACCAGGCGCATGGCATCGAGGTCGGCACGTTCGTACGGCCGCTCGTCGTAGGTGACCCCGGTCATCGCCTTGATCTCGTCGCTCACCGATGGCGCGACGACGTGCACGATCGCGCCGCAGGAGCGGAGGCCCTCGACCTTGCGGGCGGCGATCCGTCCGCCTCCGACGACGAGGCAGCGGCGGCCGTCGACGACGAGCCCGACCGGGTACAGCGGCGCGCGAACGGGCACGTCAGGCGACGGGCTCCTCGGCCGCCTCGGGATAGCCGGCCGCCCGCTGCTGGTAGAAGCTGAGGATCTGCAGCTCGATCGAGAGGTCGACCTTCCGCAGGCTCACGTGGGGCGGCACGCTCAGCACCGTCGGCGCGAAGTTGAGGATGCTCGTGACGCCGGCGGCGACGAGACGGTCGGCGACCTCCTGGGCGGCTCCAGCGGGCGTCGCGACGATGCCGATCGCGATGCGCTCCTCGCGCGCGATCTCCGCGAGATCGTCGAGCGAGCGCACCACGAGGTCACCCACCCGCTCGCCCACCTTCGACGGGTCGGCGTCGAGGAGGGCCACGACACGGAAGCCCCTCGCGCTGAAGTTGCGGTAGTTGGCGAGGGCGTGGCCGAGGTTGCCGATGCCGACGATGACGACCGGCCAGTCCTGGGTCAGGCCGAGCTCGCGGCTGATCTGGTAGAGCAGGAACTCGACGTCGTAGCCGACGCCACGGGTGCCGTAGGAGCCGAGGTGCGAGAGGTCCTTTCGGACCTTCGCCGCGTTCACGCCTGCCAGCTCCGCGAGACGCTCCGACGAGATGGTCGCCGTCTTCGCCTCGGCCACCTCGAGCAGGGCTCGGAGGTACACCGGCAGCCGCGCAACGGTGGCTTCCGGGATGCGTCGTGACGACGATGAGCTCCGCGCGCCGGTGTCCGCCACGTCGGCGATCGTACCGGCGCGACACCGCCGTTCACAAACGCACGAAGTCGGGGCGACGGAGGATCTAGACGATCGAGACGGCGGGCCGGGCGGTGCGGAGGCGGCGGCGGTGGGAAGGCCGCACACGGCGTGGAAGGGTCACCATCTCGAGCTCGCCGAGGTGGTGGAGGTGCTGGAGGCCCGGGCCGCGCACGTTAGTGCCCCACAGCTGCAGCAACCGCAGGCGCCGGAGGTCGCGAAGGGCGGCGAGGCCGGCATCGGTCACGCGGGTGTTGCCGAGACCGAGCTGGCGGACGTTCGGGAGCCGGCCGAGGAGCGCCAGCCCGCTGTCGGTGATCGCGGTGTTCCAGAGCCACACCGTCTCGAGCTCGACGCAGCCCTGCAGGTGGAGCAGCCCGACGTCGGTGACGGGCGTGTCGCTCAGGTCGAGGACCCGCAGCGACGTCATGTCGCGAAGGTGGACGAGATCCGCATCGCCGATCGAGGCTCCGCTGCCGTGGAGGGCGACGAGGCGGTCGGGAGCGAACGCCGCCAGCGGCGCGAGCGATCGGGCGCCGGTGACCCGCAGGCTGTAGGCGCGATGACCACCGATGGCCGGGCCGGAGATGCCACCCAACCAGTAGGAGAATCCGGAGCCGAGTGCGGCGGCCGGGGACGTGGGTTCGGGTCGCCTGATGCGACCGGAGGGAGATCGACGGTCGGTCGGATGCGTCGTTCGCTCGGCCGACCGTTCGAGCGAGCGGTCGTACCGGCGGCGTCGCCGTTCGTCCCGCAGCACGTTCCAGGCCACGTTGAGCGCCTGCATCTCCCGCTCGGCCTCGGCCCGCACAGCGTCTGGAGCGAGGGCGTGCCCGTCCGGGTGGTATCGCCGCGCCTTGCGCACGTAGGCGCGCTTGATCTGCTCCTCGGTCGCGTCGGTGGCGACGCCCAGGACGTCGTAGTGCGTCGGCACGTCGTCCGAGAGGTTCGACACCCGGGCCCGAAGCCCTGCTCCGATCGAGTGCTTGCAAGAATGGCCCCGTGCTCCACGTCGCCCTCGCGTCGTTCGCGTCGCTCGTCGCCATCGCCTTCTCGATGTCGACGTTCGAACGCTGGCTGGCCAAGCGGCGCCGCCACGAACTGGCCTGGAGCGTCTCCCTAGCGTTCTTCGCTCTGGCGTCGCTGTCCCTCGCGGCCGGCGCCGCCCTCGGGTGGAACGACGTGTCGTTCCGGCTCTTCTACCTCTTCGGCGCGATCGTCAACGTGCCGTTCCTCGCGCTCGGCACGATCTACCTGCTCGGGGGCGAGAAGCGGGGCGACCGGTGGGGCGCCTTCATCAGCCTGCTGTCCGCGTTCGCCGCCGGGGTGGTCGTCACCGCGCCGCTGAAGGCGGACATCCTGCCCGATGAGCTCGTGAAGGGCTCCGAGGTGTTCGGCGTGCTGCCTCGCGCTCTGGCCGCCACGTGCAGCGGCGTCGCCGCGCTCGTGATCTTCGGCGGCGCGTTGTGGTCTGCGTGGCGCTACCGCAGGGGCCGGATGCTGTGGGCGAACCTGCTCATCGCAGCGGGGACGCTGCTCCTGTCGTCCAGCGGGCTGTTCAACTCCGTACTCGGGGAGATGGACGCCTTCGCGGTCACCCTCGCCCTCGGCATCACCGTGATCTTCCTCGGGTTCCTCGTCGCCACCGGAGGGGCGCCCGCGGCGCCTCGACTCCAGGCGGTCCCGGTCAGGAACGAAGCGCCCGGCGGAGCAGCTTCCCGCCCATCCCCAGTGGCAGCTCAGCCACGAAGGTGACCTTCGTCGGGCACTTGTAGCGGGCGAGGCGGCCGGCGCAGAACTCGATGAGCTCGTCCTCCTCGACGCTGTGGCCGGGACGGGTGACGACGAACGCCTTCACGGTCTCTCCCGAGTGGGGGTGGGGCATGCCGACGACGGCGACCGCTTCGACGCCGGGATGCTCGAGCAGCGCGTCCTCCACCTCGGCCGGATAGACGTTGAAGCCCGACACGATGATCAGGTCCTTCGCCCGGTCGACGATGAAGAGGTGCCCGTCGTCGTCGACGACGGCGATGTCACCCGTGCGGAGCCACCCGTCGCTCGTGAGCGCGGCTGCCGTCGCGTCGGGATCGTTCCAGTACCCGGCGAACACGTTCGGGCCCTTCACCCAGATCTCGCCCTCGTCGCCGTGGAGGACGTCCTCCCCGTCGTGGTCGACCAGGCGCACGTCGACGCCGGGAAGCGGCACGCCGATCGATCCGGGCCGCGGTTCGCCGCCCACCACGGACGACGTGACGGTCGGCGCGGCTTCGGTGAGGCCGTAGCCCTGGTAGATCGGGACGCGGTAGCGGGTTTCGAAGGCAGATGCCGTCTCCGGCGAGAGCGGCGCGGCACCGGACACCACGAGACGGACGCTCTGGAACGCGCCAGGGTCGGCCTCCGGCATGGTCGCCCACGCCTGGAACATCGTCGGGGCGCCGGCGACGATCGTCACCTGGTGGTCCTTGATCGTGTCGAGAGCCGACGCCGGGTCGAACCGCTCGACGAGCACGACCGACGCACCGGCGTACAGCGAGAGTCCGAGCAGGACGTTCAGGCCGAAGATGTGGAACATCGGGAGCACGCCGAGGCTCTTGTCGTCGACGGTCAGCGCCCGCAGCGGGTGCTGCTGCATCTGCTCGATGTTCGACAGCAGGTTGCCGTGGGTGAGCATGGCGGCCTTGGGCGACCCGCTCGTGCCTGCGGTGAAGATCATCACCGCGAGGTCGTCGGCTGAGCGCTCGACCACCGGGGTCGGGTCGCCGAGGATCTTCTCGAGCACGACCGAACCCGCGAGCTCGACGCCCTCAGGGGCGATGACCGTCTCGACCGGCACCGCTCCGCGACCGATGCCGGCCATGGCGCCACGACCGCTGGGCCCGACGAACACCATCTTGGCCCCGATGGCCGCGAGCTCGTTTCGCACCTCGGCCGACGGGCTGGCGGGGTTCATCGGGACGGCGACCGCACCCGCGCCGAGCGCAGCGAGGTACGCCTCGACGAAGAACGGGTTGTTCGCGGCGAGGATGCCGACGCGATCGCCCGGCTCGATGCCCTGCGCGGCGAGCCCGCCCCTCAGACGACCGACCCGGTCTCGGAGCTCGCCATAGGTGATCGGGCGGCCCCGGCTCACCAATGCGAGCGCGTCGTCGGGCTTGCCTTCGAGGATCGAAGCCAGGTTCACGGTGCAACGCTGCAGGCACCGGCGGGCGTTCGCAAGTCGACGCGCGGCCCGCCGTGCTCAAGAAGGGGACGTGCCGGTGTCGATACGACTCTCGTGAAGGTCGTCGTCGCGCTCGCCGTGCTTCTCGCCACGCTGGCGCTCGCGACGCCTCCCGCGGCGGCTGATGCCGGCGTCGAGGCGGAGTTCGTCTCGCTGACGAACAACGCTCGTGGCAGCCGGGGTTCGCTCACCGTGGATGCCGAGCTCACGTCGATCGCTCGGCGCTGGTCGGCGAAGATGGCGGCCGACAACCGCCTCGCCCACAACCCGAACCTCTCCAAGGAGGTCACGCAGGACTGGGCGAAGCTCGGCGAGAACGTCGGTACCGGCGACAGCGCGCCGCAGATCCACGACGCGTTCATGAACTCATCGGCGCACCGAGCGAACATCCTCGACAGCGACTTCACCCACGTCGGCATCGGTGTCGTTCGCGGTGGCGACGGCCGGATCTGGGTGACCGAGGTCTTCATGAAGCTTCGAAGCGGTGGCGGTTCGCCTCCGCCGACGACGGCGGCGCCCACGACCACGA
>DATLGL010000012.1:0-82670 GCA_035540495.1 Acidimicrobiales bacterium | reverse complement strand
ACCCAGGACGGCTGCGTGCCGGGGCGAGGGCGACGGTGAAGCCGGAGGTCGGCGGCCACGTGCCGAGCTGCGACGCGAGGTAGGCGCGCAGCGGCGGCGGTTCCTCGTCGCCGGCTGCGACTCGTTGCCCCGCGATCGATGACATCGCGGCGGAGCGTAACGTCCACCGGGACATGACCCGCGTCCAACGGATCGCGCTGCTGGTCGCCCTCGCCTTCCTCGTCGGCTCGATCGGCTACGCCATCGGCTCTCGATCAGGTGACGGCGTCGCCGGCGGCGGCTCACCCTCACCCGACAGCGCGGACGTCGGCTTCCTGTGGGACATGATCGCCCACCACGAGCAGGCGCTGGTGATGAGCCAGTACCAGATCTCGGGAGGGGCCGAACCGCGAGTGTCGAAGTTCGCCCGCGAGATCGTGCAGAGCCAGAGCTACGAGATCGGGTTGATGGAGGCGTACCTCCAGCGGTGGGGCCAGCCCCGCTACCGACCGGACGACGGCCGCGCGATGGCGTGGATGGGGCACCACGCGATGGCGACCGACGAGATGCCGGGCATGGCGACGGAAACCCAGCTGGAGCGGCTGGCCGATGCGACGGGGCGAGACGTCGACGCCCTGTTCCTCGAGCTGATGAAGCGGCACCACGACGGCGGCGTGGAGATGGCCGAGGCCGGAGCCGACCGCGCGGAGGATCGGGACGTACGAGAGCTCGCGGCGCGGATCGCTCGCTACCAGCGGGTCGAGGTGAAGGAGCTCGAGATGACGAGGGTGTGGCTCGGGTTGCCCCGGGTCGACCTGTAGGCGGACGCCGCCGTCGGTCAGACCGGCTCGCCGCCCCGATCGACGCCGCACAGCTTCTGCCAGCGCTTCGGGATGCGTCCCTTGGAGAACACGCCGCCGTCGACGAGGGCGTCGAGCACGGGCCGCGTCGCCTGGTGGCGGATCGCGATGCGCTCCGGCGACCGGTTGACGGCCTTCCACGTCTCCCAGCCGGGCAGGCCGATGCTCTCGTAGACCCCCGGGTGCACCAGCGTCTCGAACATCCCCTTGATCGCGAGCGGAGCGATGCGACGGACGGCGTACTTGTCGTGCCACGACGCCTTCGCCCACACCTCGGGCAGCACGGCCCGTGCGTACGACAGGTGCCGGGCCTCCTCCATGCGGTGGTACTTGTTGACCGCCCGCACGAAGTCGTCGGTGTCGGGGTGCTCGCTCGCCAGCTTCTGGAGGAGGTCGGGGATCTCCTCGCCTCCGAGGACGAGGGTGTAGAGCAGCGCCGGCCGGCTGATGATCTGACGAACCCCGAACCGCATCAACGTCTTGAAGATCGGGCGGTCGAACGGGCTCTCTGCCGTGGGCTCGAGGCCTTCGATCAGGCGAACGAACAGCCGCGAGTGGCGGCTCTCCTCGCCGATCTCGTGGAGGAGGAACGTGACGCGGGGGTCGGTGACCTTGGGCGCCGTGGCGATCTCGAGCCCGAAGCCTGCGGTGAGCACCGCCTCGAAGCGGATGCCTTCGGCGGCGATCGAAGCGATCTCCTCGCGGGAGAGCTTCGCCTTCTGCTCGGGCGTGAGCTCGAGGGCCAGGCCCGCCACCGACAGCAGTTCGTCGGGGATGATCTGGCCAGGCCCCGGCCGGCCGGCGATCTCGTTGTCGGGATCGACGACCCGCTTGGAGGCAGCGGAGTTCAGACGTTCGATGCGGGTGATCGTTTCCACAGCACTCATGTTACCCAAGGTAACGTTACCTCAAGTAACAGAACAAGTGGTCAAGCGTCACATGTGGTGGCGCCCATCCGTCCTCACCTGGCGCCGACGATGCGCAGGGCGAACTCGGCGTACGTGTCGGCGACCTCGCCGGGCGTGTAGTTGCCCTGGCGGAACCAGGCCGCAGCTCGAATGCCCATGCCGCCGATCGCTGCGGCGGCGAGCCACACGTCGGGCACGTGGAAGGAGCCGAGCCGCACGCCCCGTTCGACGATGTCGACGATCGTGCGTTCGGCGTCGCCCCGGATCAGCCGGACCTCGCGCTGACCGTCCTCGCTGAGTGCGTGGAGCTCGTTGTTCACGACGGTGGCCAGCGTCGGGAACTCGACGTGGAACCCAACGTGGGCCCTGACCACGGACGCCAGCTGCTCGGCCGGGTCGTCGCCGCTCTCGAGGAGCGCGGCCCGAAGCCGGTCGCGATGCTCCTCGTGGCCGAGGACGACGAGGTCGAGCAGCAGCCGCTCCTTCGACGGCATGTGCGAGTACAGCGAGCTCGGCTGCACGCCGGTCGCCGCGGCGAGCTCCCGCATCGACACGCCGTGGTAGCCCCGCTCGGCGAACAGCTCCAGCGCTGCGTGCTGCAGCCGGCGGAGGGTGCCGTCGGACGAGGCGCGCGACGGGAGCGGGTCGTCTGCGACTGCGGCGACGGTCGGAGCAGAGGTGCGACGGGCCATGGCGAACGATCGTTAGGTTACGGCCACACCAGCACGAAACGCAACGAACGCCGCTCGACGGCGTATTTCGGACAGTCGTACGGTTTGCGCCGAACGATGGTTCGTTCGGAACAGACATCTGGGGGTTTCGGATGACGACATCCGCCCGCCGCCACGTGGCGGTGGTCCTGCTCTGGTGCGCGCTTGCGGCCGCGTGCACGGGCGTGAAGAAGAACGGCGGTTCGACCGACTTGTCGATCGGCAACCAGTCGACCGACACGACGGTGGCGGCGACCGATCCCGGTGCCGGCGACGTCACGGAACCGGCCGACACGACCGCGGCGCCCGACCCTGCGGCCCCGGAGACCGAAGGCGGAGCTGCGGCGGGCGGAGGAGCCGGTGCCCGCGGATCGGCACCCACGGCGACGAAGGCGCCTGCCCCGTCCGGCGCTGGTGGCGCGTCTACGTCGCCATCCGGCGGCACGGCCTCGACCCCGGTCGACGCACCGGGCGATCCGCAGCTCTTCAGCGGTGCCGCGAACACCCACGGCATCACGCCGACGACCATCACCCTCTGCGGACACGCCGCCCTCACCTACGGTCCCGCGTTCAACGCGACCGCCGACGACTTCAACGTCTACTACTCGGCGGTCAACGACGCAGGCGGCATCCACGGCCGCAAGGTCGTCGCCACCTACGAGAACGACAACTACGAGGCCGACACCGCGCGCCAGGCCGCCGACGCGTGCCGCGGGAAGAAGCCGTTCGCGATCCTCGGTGGCATCGGCTTCGACCAGATCCCGTCGGTGCGGAACTGGGCCGAGGCGAACAAGGAGCTCTACCTCCACCACATCGCGACCGAGGTCGGTGCGGGAGACAAGAAGTACAGCTTCACGACGCAGCCCAGCGTCGAGCAGGTCGGTCGGGCCTTCGGCGAGCTCGTCGCCAGCCGCTACCCAGGCAAGAAGGTCGGCGCGCTCTATCGCGACAGCGAGTTCTGGCAGCCGGGGTTCAACGCGTTCAAGCAGGTGGCCGCGGCGAGGGGGATCAACCTCGTGAAGGCGGTTCCCGTGCAGAAGAACCAGGCGAACTACACCCAGGCGCTGATCGAGCTCCGCAACGCCGGCGCCGAGGTGGCATGGGCGTGGGAGAACACCCTCGCGCTGACCCAGATCGTGAAGCAGGCCAAGGCGCAGAACTACAGCCCGCAGTGGGTTGCGTTCCCGTTCAACCTCACATCGCAGACGCTCGACAACGACGCATTGACGCCGCCGATGGTCGGCCTGTCGAGCTGGCCCGGCTACAGCTTCGGCGACTACGGCGACACCTTCGCCCCCTACGCGAACGACATGAAGGAGTTCGAGGCCCAGTACCGCAAGTACCGGCCGAACACCGACATCAGCGGCGTCGCGGGCGACCTGCTGTGGCTCAACTGGATCGAGCAGAAGCGCCTCGTCGAGCTGCTCCGTGCGTGCGGGCCGAACTGCACGCGCAACCACTTTGCCGGACTGCTCGTCAACGGCTACAAGGCGACGACGTCGCCGACGTGCCCGCTCGACTTCAGTCGGGGCAACAACGGCAGCGGCGGCTTCGTCAACCTGTTGGAGACGTTCCGTTCGCCGTCCGGGAAGGTGAACTGGAAGTCGACCGCCCTCTGCAAGACGGGCTTCTGATGGTCCAGAACCTCGTCCTCGGCCTCGTGTACGGAGGCATCTACGGGCTGCTCGCCGTCGGCATCGTGCTCGTGTACCGCGGGTCGCGCGTCCTCAACTTCGCGCAGGGCGAGATGGGCACCTTCGGGCTCTACGCCGCCTGGTGGCTGAGCACCGAGCAGGGACTGCCATGGATCGTCGGCGCGGCCGGGGCGGTCGCCACCGCGACCATCATCGGCCTCGCGTTCGAGCGGTTCATCGTCCGCCCGATGGGCGACCAGAGCCGCTTGGCGGTCGCAGTCGCGACCGTCGGCCTGCTCCTGTTCCTGCTCGCGCTCGGGTTCCGAGCCTTCGGCGAGAGCCCCCGTTCGGTGGCGGGGCCGATTCGCGGAAGCATCGAGGTCGCAGGTGTCTTCGTCAGCGGCACCCAGATCCTCTCCCTGGTGATCACCGCCGCGATCGGCGTCGCCCTTGCGGTGCTGCTGCGCCGGACCGACTTCGGGTTGGCGGTGCTCGCAGCCGCTGACGATCCGACAGCGGTGCGGCTCGTCGGCGTGCCGCTGCGACGGGTGTCGGCGTTCACGTGGGGCACCGGTGCCGCGATCAGCGCGCTGGCCGTGCTCCTGATCGAGCCGACGGTGGGCGTGTTCGCTCCCGGGTTCGCGAGCGAGCTCTTCGTGAAGGGGCTCGCTGCCGCGCTCGTCGGTGGGCTCACCAGCCTTCCGGGCGCGTTCGTCGGAGGGCTGGTCGTGGGGCTGCTCGAGGTGTTCGTCACCGACGCCACCCTCACGAGCTCGTTGCCGGGCATCCCGACGCTGTCGGTCTTCGCGCTCATCCTGGTCGTGCTCCTCGCCCGCCCCCAGGGCCTGTTCGGAGCCACCCAGACCCGAGAGGCCGCGTGATGGACGAAGTGATGAGGCGGCGGCTGACGCTCCTCGCCGTGGCCGTCGCGGTGCTCGCGCTGCCTCCGGTGCTCGGCCGCATGGGGCTCCTGTCGTCGGAGCAGGGCTTCGTTCTCGGACGTGGGGCGTGCTTCGCCGCCGCGGCCCTCGCGCTGAACATGGTGATGGGCTACGCAGGGCAGATCTCGCTCGGGCACTTCAGCCTGCTCGGCGTCGGTGCCTTCACGACGGGGATCATCACCGGCGCCGACCACCTCGCCCTGCCGTACGTGATCGCGATCCCGGTCAGTGCCATGGCGGGTGCGGCGGTCGCCTTCCTGGTCGGGCTTCCTGCTCTGCGGCTCCGTGGCCTGTATCTCGCGATCGTCACGATCGGCTTCGCCTACGCCATGCAGGCGTCGGTGTTCCGTGCTCGTGCGATCACCGGCGGCTCCGGCGGCGTCGAGGTGCCGCGGCCGCTCATCAACACCTTCCAGTTCCTTCGCAACGGCGACTACCTGGCGATCGTCCTGTTCGTCCTGCTCGTCGTGTGGCTCGTCGACGTCAACGTCACCCGGACGCGGCTCGGCCGCGCGTTCCAGGCGGTCAAGGCGAGCGAGCCCGTGGCCGCGTCGTTCGGTGTCGACGTCGCTCGACACAAGCTGCTCGCGTTCGTGCTCTCGGGCGCGTTCGCCGGGATTGCCGGTGCGATGTACGCGCCGCTGGTCGGGACGATCAGCGCGAGCTCGTTCACCTACAACCTGTCGCTGGTCCTCGTGATCGTGGTCGTCATCGGCGGCCTCGGGAGCCGAGCGGGCGTCGTCGCCGCCGCGTTCATCTTCGCCGAGCTCCCAGAGCTGCTCGAGCTGTTCGGCGAGGGATTCCGCGGCACCGACCAGGTCGTCGGCGCCCTCGGTCTCATGCTGGCGGTGCGGAACCACCCGGGCGGGTTCGCGCAGGCGATGCGCGAGCGGAGGGAGAAGAAGGCGGCGCCGGTCGAGGGCAGTGGCGCCGGGATCCCGCAGTTGTCGGCGCTCCCGCGGCCGACCGCTGCGAGCGTCGTCCCCGTCCACGGCGACGTGCTCGAGGTGTCGAACGTGACCGTGCGCTTCGGTGGCATCACGGCGGTCGACGGCGCGTCGCTCTCCGTGCCGCACAACACGATCATGGGCCTGATCGGCCCGAACGGCGCAGGCAAGACCACCTTGTTCAACGTCGTGTCCGGGTTCGTGACGCCGCAGGACGGGAGCGTCAAGCTCCTCGGCCGCGACGTGACGACGCTCGCGCCTCATGCCCGTGCGGCGGCGGGCATGGGACGCACCTTCCAGGGCATCGGTCTCGCGAAGGACCTCACGGTCACCGAGAACCTGCTGCTCGCCCAGCACCGCCTCGCGGAGTACTCGGCGGGCGAAGCGCTCGTCGGCATCGGGCGGACGTGGGCGGTCGAGCGGACGCTTCGGGAGCGGGCGCGGGAAGCCGTGGCGGCACTCGGCTTCGAGCGCTTCGAGGAGACGCCGGTTCGGCTGCTCTCCCACGGCCAGCAACGCATCGTCGAGATCGGCTGCGTGCTCGTGACGTCACCCGAGCTGGTGATGCTCGACGAGCCGTCGGCCGGGATGGCGCCCGGCGCCGCGGAAGACCTCGCGCTGCGACTGCGCGACATCCGGGACGAGCTCGGCCGGACGGTGCTGCTCATCGAGCACAACCTGCCGTTGGTGCTCGACGTGTGCGATCAGCTGACGGTGCTCGCCACCGGACGGGTGATCGCGAGCGGCACGGTGGACGAGGTCGCCCGCCAGGCCGACGTCGTCGACGCCTACCTGGGTGAGGCGGTGCCGGCATGACCGCCTCGACGGCTTCCGACGTGTTGCTCGACGTCGACGGCGTCGTCGCCGGGTTCGGACCGACCACGGTGCTCCACGGCGTCACCTTCGCCGTGCGGAAGGGCGAGGTCGCCGGGATCTTCGGCCTGAACGGAGCCGGCAAGTCGGTGACGATGAAGGTCCTGGCGGGCACCGTCCCCGCGCGTGATGGAGCCGTCCGGTTCGACGGCGTCGACCTGATGAAGGTTCCCGCCGAGGAGCGGGTGTCGCTCGGCATGGCCCACGTCCCTCAGGGGCGGCAGGTGTTCGGCGCCCTCACGGTCGAGGAGAACCTGCGGCTCGGCGCGTACACGCTGCGAAAGCGCGATCGGGCCCGCTACGCCTCCGTGCTCGACGGCTTGTACGACCGGTTCCCGATCCTGGCCGAGCGGCGCACGCAGATCGCGGGGACCATGTCCGGCGGCCAGCAGGCTGCGCTCGCCGTCGCTCGCGCGCTCGTGGCCGACCCGAAGCCGATCCTCGTCGACGAGCCATCGGCCGGCCTGTCGCCGATGGCGGTGCAGGAGCTGTTCGTCACGCTGCGGGCCGTTGCCGACTCGGGGGTGACGATGGTTCTCGTCGAGCAGAACGTGACGTTCGGCCTCAAGGTCGTCGACACCGTGAACGTCCTCCAGACCGGCGTCGTCGTGATGACCTCGCCGGTCGGGGAGCTCGACGCGGACGAGATGGCGAAAGCGCTCGGCATCGGGCGCCTCCTGCACCAGGGTGTGAGCGCCGTCGTCGGCTCGCGCGCCGTCGCCGTCGATGAGGTCGAACCCCGGCCGGCCAAGCGGGCGACGACGCGGTCGACGGGCGCGACGAAGACCACAGCGAAGAAGGCCGTCACGAAGGCCGTCACGAAGAAGGCCGTCACGAAGAAGGCCGCGGCGGCTGCCACGACCAAGACCGCTGCGAAGAAGCCCGCTGCGAGCACGAAGAAGGTGACGGCCAAGAAGGCGGCCGCGCCCGAGCGAGCGGCGGCGAAGAAGGCGACGAAGAAGGCCACCAAGACAGCCTCGAAGAAGGCAACGAACAAGGCCACGAAGAAGGCGGCCACGAAGAAGGCGACGAACACACGAGGAGCGGCATGAGCACGGTCGATCGAGGCGACGCGCAGGTCTGGTGGGACGAGGAAGGCGAAGGCGAACCGGTCCTGTTGATCATGGGGCTGGGCTACCCGTCCGACATGTGGTTCCGCATCTGGCCCGAGCTCGCGACGCGGTACCGGGTCATCCGCTTCGACAACCGCGGCACCGGGCGCACCGGTGTGCCGCCGGGGCCGTACACCGTCGAGCTGATGGCCGACGACGCGATCGCCGTGCTCGACGCCGCCGGCGTCGAGCGTGCCCATGTGATCGGCGCCTCGATGGGTGGGCTCATCGCGCAGCAGGTCGTCGCGACCCATCCGGAGCGGGTCGCTTCCCTTGGCCTGGTGTGCACCGGCGCAGGCGGTGAGCACATGGCGCCAGCGGATCCGGAGGCACTCGCGATGATGGCGGCGCGGGCGACGATGCCACCCGAGGAGGCGGCCGAGGTCGCGATCCCCTTCGTCTACGCCTCGACGACGCCGCGATCGCGCATCGACGAGGACTTCGAGGTCCGGCTCCGCGTCCCGACGCCGCCCGAGGGCTACGCGAACCAGCTGATGGGCGTCTCGGGCTGGCAGGGGGTGTGGGACGCGCTGGCCACCATCAGCGTCCCCACGCTCGTGCTCAGCGGCAAGGCCGATCGTCTGGTCAACCCGGAGAACGCCACGATCCTCGCCGAGCGGATCCCGGGAGCGCAGCTCGTGCTGCTCGACGACGCGAGCCACGTGCTCATGACCGATCAGCCGGAAGAGACGACCAAGCACCTGCTCGCGTTCCTCGACGCGGTGCGGTGACGCGCCGGCGTCGGTTCGCCCGTGCAGCGCGTCTCGCGGCGGTAGCGGCCGCGCTCGCCGCCGCCGCCGTTCTGCTGGTCGCGCCGTCGTCGGCCGCGTCGGGTGCGGGCGCCGACCCGGTCCTCGAGAAGCGCACCCAGCCGCCGCTCGGCGCCGTCGGACCGCGCGACTACTACATCGCCCGCCCTGCGACGCCCGTCGAGCCGCGCCGCCTCGTCGTGTTCCTCCACGGCTGCAACCAGACCGCGCCCGACGTGGCCGTCGGCACCCGCATCGCAGCCGCAGCGACCGCACGGGGGTGGTTCGTCGTGCTGCCCGAGCAGCGGCCGTACCAGGGCGCCGATTTCAGCGACGGCAACGGGTCGCGCTGCTGGAACTGGTTCCTGCCCCAGCACCAGGCCCGCACCGGCGGGGAGCCGGCAACGCTGGCGGCGATCACCAGGAACCTCGTCACGGAGCTGTCGATCGATCCTCGTCGGGTGTACGCCGCGGGGATCTCGGCCGGTGCCGACATGACGACGGTCCTCGGCGTGACCCACCCCGATCTGTTCGCGGCCGTCGCGCCGTACTCCGGATGCGCGTACCTGACGTGCGGAGACGTGACCGGCGTAGCAGCCCATCGCGCCATGGGGGAGCACGCCCGACTGGTGCCGGCGTTCGTCAGCCAAGGGAGCGCCGACATGGTGAACAACGCGGCGATGGGGGACACCGCGCTGCGCCAGTGGCTCGCGGTCAACGACCTCGCCGACGACGGTCGGGCGAACGGGTCGGTGCCGCCGACACCGACGGCGACGGCAACGTTCGAGGCCCAGCCGTCGGCTGCGCCCGGCGCTGGCGATCCGTGCATCGGCAACAGCCGTCTCCCATGCGCCGGCGGAGCCGCGGGTGCGAGCGGTTCGTACCCGTACACCGTGTCGAAGTACGAGACGGCCGATGGTGCGGCCGCTGTGGAGCACTGGTTGATCCACGGCCTCAACCACGCGTATCCGGGCGGCGACACCCGAGGCACGTTCGTCGACCCACTCGGCCCGGACCTCACGAACGCGATCCTCGACTTCTTCGACCGCAACCCGATGCCCGTGCGACCGGCGTCGACAGCAGAGGTGCCGACCGGCCAGCCGCCGGCATCGCCGTCGGGATCGTCGGGCCGGCCGAGCGGCGGGTCGTCCTCGGCGACCACGACGACCGTGGGCCGGGAGCATCCCGCGACCGGTGCCAGTCCGCCGGTCGCCGCCGCGGCCGCAGGCCTCGGTGCCGCCCTGGTGCTACGCAGGCGGCGATGAGCGGGGCCCTCTACGAGACGATCTCGGTTCCCGTCGACGGCGGCGACCTCGTCGTCGGTGTGTGGGGGCCGCCGCAGGCGCCCGTCGTGCTCGCACCGCACGGCATCACCGGCAACCACCTCCACATGGCGTTCCTGGCGCGGCATCTGCCCGACCTGCGGGTCGTTGCGCCCGACCTCCGTGGTCGTGGCGGGAGCGCGCTGCTCCCTGGTCCGTGGGGGATGGTGAACCACGCGCGCGACCTCGTCGCGATCCTCGACCATCTCGGTGTCGACCAAGCGCCGGTCGTGGGCCACTCCATGGGCGCCTTCGTCGCGGTGCAGGTGGCGGCCGAGCATCCCGAGCGCGTCCCGCGCATCGTGTTGATCGACGGCGGCCTCGCGCTGCAGGTTCCCGCTGGGGTCGACGTCGACGCGATGATCGAGGCGGTCATCGGGCCGGCGATGCAGCGGCTGCGCACGACCTTCGGTTCCGTCGACTCGTACCGCGACTTCTGGAAGCAGCACCCGGCGTTCGCGAACGACTGGTCCGACATCGTGCAAGCCGCTGTCGACTACGACCTCGTCGGCGATCCCGGGGAACTTCACAGCAGCGTGTCGCTCGATGCGGTGCGGGCCGACGGGGGCGACGCGCTGGTCGACGATCGAGTGAAGACGGCGCTGGCCCGGACGAGGTGCCCGATCCACCTGCTCTGGGCCGAGCGGGGCATGCTCGACCAGGAGCCGGGGCTCTACGTCGACGAGATGATCGCGCCGTTCCGCGACCTCCTCGGCGAGCGCTTCACCGACGAGCGGGTCGCGGGTGTGAACCACTACACGATCGGGCTGTCGGACCGCGGAGCGGCGCGGGTCGCTGCCGCGATCGGCTGCTAGGGACGCTCCACCGTCAGCGAGCGGGCGCACGAGACCCCGGCGGTCGCACCCTTGGCGACGGCGACCGAAACGAGCTGCATGCCCGGTGTGAGGTCGCCAGCCGCATACACACCCGGCACCGTCGTCTGCGCGTCGTCGTCGACCTTGACGCAGCCGGCTTCGGCCTTCTCGCAGCCGAGTTGGAGCGCGAGGTCGTTCACCGGGTGGTGGGCGATGGAGAAGAAGGCGAGCTCGCACGGTACGCACGCGCCGCTCTTGAGCACGACGCCGACCATCTCGCCCCGTTCACCTTCGAGAGCGATGGCATCGTCCTCGATCACCTCGATGCCGTAGCGCGAGAGGCGGAGCCGGTCGGCATCGTCGGCCTCCAACGCGTGCCCGTCGGTGACGATCGTCACCGATGCCGCCCAGTCGAGCAGGCCCAGCGCGAATCCCACGACGTGCTCGCCCCATCCGAACACGACGACGTTCTTGCCGCGGGCTTCGTACCCGTCGCAGCTCGAGCAGTGGAAGATGTCGGCGCCGTAGAAGTCGAAGAAGCGCTCGATCACCGGGAACGCGTCACGCACGCCCGTGGCCAGGATCAACCGGCGGGCGGCAAGGCATGTGCCGTCGTCGAGGTCGAGCTCGAAGCGGCCGAGGGTCCCGCTCACCCGCAGCACACGCACCGGCGCGCGCCGCTCCGCCGTCTCGTACGCGGCGAGCTGCTCACAGGACCGGACGAGGAGCTCCTTCGGCGGGATCGGGTCACTGCCGAGGTAGCCGTGGGCGTTCTCGACCCACCGGTTGCGGTACTCCTCGCTGTCGAGCACCACGACCCGCCGGCGGTAGCGGGCGATCCACGTGGCGGCGCTCAGGCCGGCCGGTCCGCCGCCGACCACGGCGACGTCGTAGACGTCGGGAGGCGCGAGAGGCCCGTCAGGCAACGCAGCGGTGGCCGTCGTCGCAGGCGCAGAAGGTCGCGCTGTCGTCGGCGGCCCGCTCCAGGGTCGTCGCGAGACCGGCCCAGAACGAGGGACGGACGGCGCGGCGCCGGGAGCGGATGCGGGTGCGAAGAGCAGTCATGGGGGTGGTGTTCCGTCGCAGGGGTGTGACGATAGGACGAGGCCGGAGTACCCGCCAAGAACCTCCCCGAAACGCCGTAGGGTTGCCTGCCGTGAGCGACGCCCCTCGTGTCCGTTTCGCGCCGTCGCCGACCGGGATGCTCCACGTCGGAAACGCCCGCACGGCGCTCTTCGACTGGCTGTTCGCTCGCCGCCACGGAGGCACGTGCCTGCTCCGGATCGAGGACACCGACACCTCGCGCAACCATCCCGAGTGGGTCGACGTCATCTACCGGTCGCTCGAGTGGCTCGGGCTCGACTGGGACGAGGAGCCGAAGTTCCAGTCGGCGACGTTCGACTCGCATCGTGAGGTCGCCGAGAAGCTCTACGCCGACGGCAAGGCGTACTACTGCGACTGCACGACAGAGCAGGTCGACGCGCGACGCAAGGCCGCCGGCGTGAAGACGCCCGGGTACGACTCGTACTGCTCGACCCGGGACCTGCGGCCAGGCGACGGGAGGGCGCTGCGTTTCCGGGTGCCCGACGAGGGGACGATCACCAGAGTCGACGTGATCCGCGGCACGACCGAGCTCGACCTGTCGACGATCGAGGACTTCGTCATCCTCCGCGCCAACGGCACGCCGCTGTACGTCTTCGCCAACTGCCTCGACGACGTGTCCGACGGGATCACCCACGTCCTGCGCGGAGAAGACCACCTGTCGAACGTCCCGAAGCAGATCCTCATCCGTCAGGCCATCGGCGCGAGTGAGCCGGTGTGGGCCCACCTGCCGATGATCCTCAACGACCAGGGCAAGAAGCTCTCGAAGCGCCGTGACCGGGTCGCACTGGAAGATTTCCGCAACGACGGCTTCCTCCCCGAGGCCATGGTGAACTACCTCGCCACGCTGGGATGGATGCCCCCGAACGAGCTGGGTGACGAGCTCGCGACGATCGACGCCATGGTCGGTTCGTTCTCGCTCGAAGACGTCAACAGCGCTCCGGCCCGGTTCGACATGAAGAAGCTGTCGTCGTTCAACGGGTTCTACATCCGGCGGTTGTCGTCGGAGGAGTTCGTCGAGCGGTCGATGTCGTGGCTCCGCCGCCAGGTGGTCGACGAGATGGGACCGCTGCTGCAGGAACGGGCCGAGCGGCTGCCCGACGCGGTGGCGATGGTCGATTTCCTCCTCCACCGCGAGCCGATCATCGACCTCGACTCTTGGGAGTCGGTCGTGCTCAAGGACGTCGAGTCGTCGAAGGCGATGCTCGACGGGGTGCTGTCGGCGATACGCGATCTCGAGGTGTGGGATGCCGAGGCGTTGAAGGGCGTGATCGAGCGGATCGGCGAGGGCAACGGGCTGAAGCTCAACAAGGCCCAGGCGCCGATTCGCGTCGCCGTGTCCGGTCGTCGCGTCGGGCCACCGCTGTTCGAGTCGCTGGTGCTTCTCGGTCGAGGTCGGATGATCGCCCGCCTCGAGCAGGCACGAGCCCGGCTGGGCTGAGTTGTTCACGCTCTTCCGGCTCGCCCGCCGGGTCGTGGTCTTCGTCGTGCTCGCCGCGGTGCTGTACGGCGCGTTCACGTTCGGTCAGGTGTGGCTCACGTCACGGCGAGACCAGGCCGCCACCGGCGCGAAGGCCGACGCGATCGTGGTGCTCGGTGCGGCCCAGTACAACGGCAAGCCGTCGCGCGTACTGGCGGCCCGCCTCGATCACGCCGCGAAGCTCTACGGAGACGGTGCGGCGCCGCTGATCGTGGTGACCGGAGGGCAGATCGACAGCGACGCCACGAGCAACACCGAGGCCAGCGCATCTGCCAACTACCTCGCACGCGAGCACGGGGTGCCGCAGGACGACATCCTCCGCGAGAACCAGGGCTGCAACACCTGGGAGTCGCTCGCGTCGACCGCCAACGAGCTGCGGAAGCTCGGCAAGGAGAAGGTGATCCTCGTCTCCGACCCGTTCCATTCGGCTCGGGTCGCGGCGATGGCGGAGGAGCTGGATCTCGACGAGCTGGTGTCGCCGACCCGTACGTCACCCATCGGCGGCACGCAGGAGCTGAAGTTCATGGCCCGCGAAGCCGCTGTGGTCGCCGTGGGCCGGATCGTCGGGTTCCGGCAGCTGATGGGCGTCGACAAGATCGCCCGCCCGGAGGCCCGCTGCAGCTGAACTCGCCGTGCGATCGTCTGCTCGTCGCGAGCTAACCTGGGACGTCCACCTTCGGGGGTGGTGTAATCGGCAACACAACTGGTTCTGGTCCAGTTATTCGGGGTTCGAGTCCTCGCCCCCGAGCTCGACTCGCACAGGAGCCGCAGGAAGCGCATCCGCGCAGCCTGCGGCTTCGGTCGTTCTGGACGTCGATCGATCTACGGCCTCCGGCGGGCGGAGAGCCCGACGAGGTTCCCCTCCGAGTCGCGGAAGAACGCCATCTCCTCGGCTTCGCCCGCCGGGCCGAACTGACCCGCGTCGTCGACGTGGATCACGTGCGGCTCGGAGTCGATCTGCACGCCCGCATCCCGAAGCCGCTCGACCGTCGAGCGGACGTCGTCGACGCCGAGGTACAGCAGCGACGAAGGCGCACCGCGCTCGAGCAGGAGGCGGGTCTCGCCCAGCGCGAAGAACGCGAGGCCAGGCGGATCGAACCGGGCCAGCAGCTCGAGGCCGATCACGTCGCGATAGAAGGCCGTTGCCCGTTCGAGGTCGTCGACGTGGAGCGCCACCTGGCGCAGGTGCGTGATCATCAGTCGAAGGATAGGTAGCCTACCTATCTTGTGCAACAGGCAGCGCTCGACGATCTCGCAACGCAGCTGAACTCGGTGTCGATTCACCTCGTACGGCGCGCCCGCACCGCCGACCGGGCGCTCGGGGTCCCGCCCGGCCAGCTGTCGGCGTTGTCGGTGCTGGTGTTCGGCGGCGACCGCACCATCGCGGAGCTCGCCGAGACGGAGCAGGTCACGAGCCCGACGATGACCCGGATCGTCGACGGTCTCGAGCGCGCAGGCCTGGCGGAGCGGCGGCCGCATCCGACCGACGCCCGGGCAGTATCGGTCCGCGCGTCCCGGAGCGGGCGCCGGTTGATGGAGCGGGGACGGCGGCGCCGCGTCGAGGTGCTGCTCGAGTTGCTCGTGGGGCTCGGCGACGAGGATCTGGCGGCGGTGCAGCGGGCGGTGACGGCACTGTCGCAGGCTCTCGCGAAGACTTGACGCAACGCACAGGGTGGCGGCGCGGCTGTGTCCATCGAGCAGATCACGACGGCGCGACGCGATGCCCGACCTCGGCTACTCCGCCCGTAGGACCTCGGCCGGCCGCAGTCGCGACGCGACGCGCGCCGGCCAGGCCGCGAGGACGTTCGCAGCGGCGACTGCGGCGGCTGGGGCCACCACGAGCGCCGTCAGCGCGAGCGGCGCCACGTAGATCATCGGCGTCGTCTCGGCGACGGCCCGCCAGCTGACCCTTCCGAGCGCGACGCCCACCGGAACGCCGACGGCGAGC
The DNA here is from genome assembly GCA_035540495.1 of Acidimicrobiales bacterium. Classification (GTDB taxonomy): domain Bacteria; phylum Actinomycetota; class Acidimicrobiia; order Acidimicrobiales; family CADCTF01; genus DASVEG01. Next base: position 67,291 of record DATLGL010000012.1, on the reverse strand, counting down.
CCGACGAGCGCGAGCGTCGTCGCCTGCCACACGACGGACGCTCGGGTCTGACGAGGTGTGCAGCCGAGCGCCCGCAGCACGGCGAGGTCGCCTCTTCGCCGCCGCACGACGCTCGACGACACGTGCGCGATGGCCGCGACCGCGAGCAGGCTGGCGAAGGCGCTGAACAGGGTCGGCAGATGGCGGACGTGGTCGAGGTTCTGCTGATCGGCCGGGCGTGCGGCCGGTGACACCACCACGCCCTCCAGAAGACCACCCATGCGCTCGATCACCTTGGCCTTGTCGACGCCGTCGACGAACCGCAGGAACAGCCCGCCGTAGAGGAAGACGACCTCCCGGTCGTCGATCTCCTCCGTGAAGCCATACGACGCGTACTCCTGGCGGATCGAGTCGTACTGCGAGGCCGGCACCGCGTCGACGAGACCGTCGTCGGTGAGCCACGCGCCCTGGTCGTACGAGGAGTGCGCCGTCGTGGGCAGCAGGCCGAGGCCGACGACCTCGACTTCCTCGAGGGCGCCGATGGTGATCCGGTCACCGATGCGCACACCCAGCGCCGAGGCCGAGTCGGGCCCGAGAACGACTTCACGACCGCCAGCGGGCGACCGCCCCTCCGTCACCTCGAAGCGCAGCATGCCGCGAACGTCGTCGAGCGCGTAGGTCGGGACGACGAGGTCCCTGATGGGCAGAGGGATGCGCGCGAACCTGCTCGCTGTCGCCACGTCGTCGTCCGCCGAGAGCACATCAGCCATCGACAACGCCGACTCGGGTGGGCCTCCGCCCGAGAAGTACGCCTCTGCGTGCCACACCGCGCCGAAGCGCTCGGGGTGGCGCACGGCGTCGCCCATGCCCGCAGCCAGCGTGATCGCCCCGAGGACACCGACGGCACCGACGATGACGCCAGCGATGGCCGGCCGCGTCGGAAGCGTCCGGCTGCCGCGCCCGGGTTCGAGGGCGAAGCTCGCTCCGGTCGTGACGGGAACGGGTGCGCCGGCCCGGCGCAGGCGCTGCACGATCGTCGATCTCGTGTGATCCACGTCGTCCCCGCCGCTCGTCTCGCGTGCGAGCCGGTGGGCCGTCACGGCAACGGCGGAGATGACGGCTGCGGCCACGACGAAGCGCCCCGTCGCGAGCACGACGAGGTCGATGTGGACGCCGGGATCGACCTCGACCCGCCGGCCCAGTCCGATTGGGAAGCGGGGCGACAGCGCCGCCGACGTGGCCACCGCGACCACTACTGCGGTGGCGACCACGGGTGTGCATGTGAGGAGCAGCGCCCGCACCGTGTCGCGACGCGAGAACCCCAGGGCGATCAACGTTCCGACGTCGGTGCCTGCTGAGCGGACCAGGCGCGTCAGCGCCTGCCCGACGATGACGATTCCCGCAACGGCGACGGCGAGCCCGAACAACAACAGTCCAGACCGTTCGAAGTCCGTCGCGTTCGTGACCCGTTTGGCTGCGGCGTGCAGGTCGTAGACCGGAACGCCTCGGCCGGGGTACTTCTCGGCGACGAACGCCTCGAGGCGGCGAACGTCGCGCTCGGGATCGGTGAGGCGCACGACGAGGTTGCTGAAGCTCGTCAGGCCTTCGCCGTAGGCCTCGCGGAACGCGGGGCCCATGTAGACGTCGCCGTCGCTCGGGATCGCCGCCATGTTGAACGGGGAATCGGCGATGCCCACCACCGCCAACGTCACCTCCGGCCCCTCCGGCGTCTCGAAGCGGCCCTCGAGGTACTGCGAGTTGGTGAAGAACGTGACGTCGATCTCGGAGCCGATCCCGATGCCGGCCTTCGCCGCCGCGCCGCCGGGCAGCGGGCGCGACATGACGACCTCGGTCGGCGCATCGGCGCGGGGCAAGCGTCCGTCGATGACCCGCGGGGTGTCGAGCTCGGTCAGCCACGGCCCGCGCGTCGAAACGAATCCGCCGAAGTCACCGCGCTGGAAGCGCCCCAGGCGAGACCGAACGCTCCGGCCGAAGCGACGTACGGGAGGTCGTCGAAAGCGTCGTAGTCGAGCTCGTCAGGGTGGGTGATCCCGGCCTGGCTGGTGAAGACGATGGCGTCGGAGGCGTTGGTTGCCTCGCGGAGGCGTTGGCCATCGTCAACGAACGGTACGGCTGGAGCTGAGCGGCCGACAGGGTGGGAACACTCGCCGTGCAGGGGTGGTGGCACGACACCGCACCGTTCGGCGTCGGGCAGACTCCGCGCATGGCGCAGGCAGCCGGTAGCTCCTTCCTCGACGGGGTCGTTCCCGTCGATCGCATCCTTCCGTCCGACGCCTACGACGACTACGAGGGCGACGAAGCCCTCGGTGCCCCTCGTCTTCGACCGGTCGCGGTGGTCGCGCCGCAGACGACCGACGAGGTCGTCGCGATCGTGCGGGCCGCGAACGATGCCCGCGTGCCCATCACCGCACGGGGATCGGGTACCGGACTGAGTGGCGCCGCGATCCCTTCGGAGGGCGGCGTCGTCGTGTCGTTCGAGCGCATGAACGCGATCGTCGAGGTCGACACCGAGAACATGGTCGCCGTGGTTCAGCCCGGTGTGACGCTGCGCGAGCTCGACGAGCACCTCGCGCCGATGGGCCTCGTCTACCCCGTCTATCCCGGCGAGTACAGCGCGAGCCTCGGCGGCAACATCGGCACCAACGCGGGCGGCATGCGGGCGGTGAAGTACGGCGTGACCCGCCATCAGGTGCTCGGCCTCGAGGCCGTGCTGGCGACGGGTGAGGTGATCCGCACCGGCGGCAAGTTCGTGAAGGGCTCGACCGGCTACGACCTCACGCAGCTGATCATCGGGTCCGAAGGGACGCTCGCGCTGGTCACCGAAGCGACGCTTCGGGTGTACCCGCGCCCACCCCACAGCGCGACGCTTCTTGCCCCCTTCCGGACCCTCGACGAGGTCATGCACGCAGTGCCCCGCGTCGTGGCGTCTGGCATCGGTCCGCTCATCGTCGAGTACATCGACATGCTGACGATGAGCGGGATGACGAGGAACTACGACCTCGACCTCGGCGTTCCCGAAGACGTCTCCTCGCAGACGATGGCCTACCTGTGCATCGTGCTGGAGAACAACGTCGAGTCGCGTCTCGAGGAAGACGTGCAACAGCTCGCCGAGCACCTGGTTTCGCTGGGCTCGATCGACGTGTACGTGCTGCCCGCGAAGGCTGGAACCCAGTTGATCGAGGCTCGCGAGAAGGCCTTCTGGCTCGCCAAGGGCTCGGGCGCGAACGACATCGTCGACGTCGTGGTCCCGCGGGCGGCCATCTCGGAGTTCATGAACCGGGTCTCCGCGCTCGCGCAGGAGACCGGCACCTTCGTCGCCGGATGCGGTCACGCCGGAGACGGCAACGTCCACCTGTCGGTGTTCCAGGGCGACGACGACAAGCGCGCCGACGTCATGACCCGCCTGTTCCGCATCGGGATGGACCTCGGCGGTGTGATCTCGGGTGAGCACGGCATCGGCCGCACGAAGAAGAAGTACTTCACCGCGCTGGAGGACCCGGTGAAGATCGACCTGATGCGGCGCATCAAGGCTGCGTTCGACTCGAAGGGGATCCTGAACCCGGGCGCCGTCTTCGACTGACGCCCGAGCGCGGCTCGCCGGCAGCCGGAGTTGAATGACGGCGTGATTGGCGCCCAGGCAATGATCCGGACCCTCGTCGATGCCGGTGTCGACGTGTGCTTCACCAACCCCGGCACGAGCGAGATGCACTTCGTTGCCGCGCTCGACTCCGTTCCCGAGATGCGCGCGGTGCTCGGCCTCTTCGAGGGCGTCGTCACGGGTGCAGCCGACGGCTACGCACGCATGGCGGGCAAGCCGGCCGCGACGCTCCTCCACCTCGGTCCGGGGCTGGGCAACGGTCTCGCGAACCTGCACAACGCGCGGCGGGGGCGGACGCCGGTCGTGAACATCGTCGGCGACCACGCGACCTACCACCTCGAGTACGACGCGCCGCTCACCTCGGACATCGCAGCAGCGGCGCGCAACGTGTCGTCGTGGATCCGCCGTCCCGAGACGGCTGCGGAGCTGTGCGACGCCACGGCCGACGCGGTGGCGGCGGCGATGGGTCCCCCCGGGCAGGTGGCGACGCTGATCCTTCCTGCCGACGCGTCGTGGTCGGACGGCGCGACGCCCGTCGCTCCTCGCGAGCTCGTGACGAGGCGCAGCGTCGATGCCGATGTGCTCGATCGCGTGGCGAAGGTCCTCGTGTCGGGGGAGCCGTGCGCGTTGTTGATCGGAGGATCGGCGATGCGGGAAGCGGGCCTTCGTGCCGCAGCGCGCATCAGCGCAGCCACCGGAGCGAAGCTGCTCGGCGAGACGTTCCCGGCGCGGTTGGAGCGGGGCGCGGGGCTGCCCCCGATCGAGCGCCTCGGCTACCTGTCGGAGTTCATGGAGATCCAGCTGTCGGGCATGCGCCACCTCGTGATCGTCGACACCGGGCCGCCCGTGGGGTTCTTCGCGTATCCCGGCAAGGCGAGCTACCTCGTTCCCGACGGTTGCGAGGTGCACGTCGTCGTCGACCCGTCGGACGGGCTCGATGCCGTTGGCGCCCTCGAGCAGCTGGCCGACGTGGTCGCCGCGGGCGTCGATCCGGTCGTGCAGTCCCTGGCCCGGCCCGAGCGGCCGACCGGTGCGGTCAACGGCGAGACCGTCGCGGCGGCTTTGGGGGCGCTGCTGCCCGAGGGGGCCATCGTGTGCGACGAGGCGAACACGTCGGGGCTGTGGGCGTCGGGAGCGACTGCGGGCTCACCTCGTCACGACTGGCTGACGCTCACCGGGGGAGCGATCGGCGTCGGCATGCCGCTCGCGACCGGGGCGGCGGTCGCGTGCCCCGACCGGCCGGTGATCAACCTCGAGGCCGACGGGTCCGCGATGTACACGATGCAGGCGTTGTGGACCCAGGCCCGTGAAGGCCTCGACGTGACGACGATCGTCTTCAACAACCGCTCGTACGCCATCCTCAACATGGAGCTGGGGCGAACCGGTGCCGGCGCGGGCGGGCCGAAGGCGAAGTCGATGTTCGATCTCTCGAACCCCGACCTCGACTTCGTGTCACTCTCGAGGGGGATGGGCGTTCCGGCGGAGCGGGCGACCGACGCCGCGGAGCTGACTGTGGCGTTGGAGAAGGCCCTCGCGGAGCCCGGTCCTCACCTGATCGAGGCGATCCTCCCGACCGTGCTCTGAGGCGACCATCATGGCCACGTGCGGGCAGAAGCAGCGGTCATCGGAGCGGTCGGCGTCGCCGCGCTACTGGCATCGATCGCGATGGTTGTGCGATGGGGCGAGCGGGAGGTCGCCGATGCGGAGGCCGACCGCACCCTCGGCGACCAGACCCGCTGGTGGTTGCGGCTGGTGGCGGTGACGGTCGTCACGGGGATCGTCTCCGGCGTCCTCGTCGCCGGCATCGGCGGGCGACTGGCCATGCGGATCCTCGCCGCGACCGCAGGCACCGAGGCGCAGGGCCTGCTGACCGAAGCGGACGAGCACGTCGGGTTCATCACCTTCGGCGGCACGGTCGGCTTCGTCACCTTCGTCGGTCTTCTCGGCGGAATGATCATCGCCGCGCTGCATCTCGCCGTACGACCACTGCTGCCGGCGGGCCGCCTCGGAGGAGCGCTCTTCGGCGCGGGGCTCCTCGTGGTGTTCGCGTCACGGGTAGACCCGCTTCGCAGCGAAAACCCCGACTTCGACATCGTCGGCCCCGACCTGCTGAGCGTCGCCGTCTTCAGCTCCCTGGCGCTCGTCCAGGGGATGACGACCGCCGCGGTGTTCGCTCGATTCAGCGCCGCGGTGCCGCTTCTCGACGTCCGTCGCCTGCGAACGGTGTTGCCGTACGCGTCGCTCCTCTTGCTCGTTCCGGCGTCGCCGCTCCTGCTGGCGTTCGTCGTCGCCGGGGCAGTCGTGATCTCGGTCCGCCTCGTCCCGACCCTTCGCCGGGCCGTGGGCGCGCCGCGGGCGCTCGCTGCGGGTCGGGTCGCGCTCGCGCTGGTCGTGCTGGTGGCCGCGCCCGGCTTCGTCAGCGCGGTCGTCGACATCCTCGGCGGCTGAGCCGCGCTACGCCCCCGACGACTGGATCGCTCGCCACACCCGCTCGGGCGTGCACGGGATGTCGACGTGGCGAACGCCGAGATGCGACAGGGCATCGACGACCGCGTTGTGCACCGCGGGCGTCGCGCCGATCGTGCCCGACTCGCCGATGCCCTTGGCACCGAGCTCGTTGAGTGGCGTCGGGGTCTCCACCACGATGCGTTCGAACGCCGGCAACTCACACGCGCTCACGAACGCGTAGTCGGCCAGGTTCGCCGTGTTCGGGTTGCCGTCGGCGTCGTAGACCATCTCCTCGAGGAGCGCCTGGGCGATGCCCTGGGCGAGGCCCCCGTGCACCTGTCCCTCGGCCAGCAGCGGGTTGAGGATGCGGCCGGCGTCGTCCGCGGCGACGAACCGCACGAGTTCGACCTTCCCCGTGTCGAGGTCGACCTCGACGACCGCGAGGTGAGCCCCCGACGGGAACGTCGCGCCCACCGACTGGAAGACGTGCTCGACCTGCAGCCCGCCCGCCTCGATCGCGTTCGCCGACTGCGCGAGGTCGGCCCACGAACGGCCGATCGCGGGCGTGCCGGCGACGTGGAAGGCGCCCGCCGCGGTGTCGAGAACGACGTCTTCGGGTGCGGCCTCCAGGAGATCGGCCGCAACCCGCTTCGCCTGCTCGACCAGCTCGCCCGCGGCCTCGTGCATTGCCACGCCGCCCACCTGCAGCGAGCGGGAGCCGCCGGTCATGCCCCCCTGGGGGACGACGTCGGTGTCGCCGTGGATCACCTCGATCCGGTCGATGGGGATGCCGGTGCGCTCGCTGATGAGCATCGCCCACGCCGTCACGTGACCCTGCCCGTGCGGTGACGTACCGGTGCGGGCGAGCGCGGAGCCGTCCGGACGGATCTCGATGGCCGCGTACTCCTGCGATGGCCCCCCGCCGGTGATCTCGACGTAGCAGGAGAGTCCGATGCCGAGGACCTTCCGGTCGCCACGGTCTCGCCGCGCTCGCTGCTCGGCTCGCAGCTCGTCGTAGCCGGCCGCCTCGACGACGGCGTCGAGGGCCCGGGCGTAGTCGCCGCTGTCGTAGGTCGTGCCCATCGGCGTCTTGTACGGGAACACGTCGGGGGTGAGCAGGTTGATCCGGCGGACCTCGACGGGGTCCATCCCGATCTCGGCCGCGAACACGTCGATCGCCCGCTCGATCGCCGCGGCGGCCTCGGGACGTCCAGCGCCCCGGTACGCGACCGTCGGCGTCGTGTTCGTGACGACGGAGTTCGCCGTGAACTCCGCGGTCTCGATCGCGTAGCAGCCGGTCAGCATCGTCCTGGTCATGAACGGCAGCACCGCGCCCATCCGGGGATAGGCGCCCGCGTCCTGCACCACCTGCATCCGGTACGCGAGCACCTTGCCGTCCCGGGTGCCGCCGATCTCCACGTCCTGGATCTGTCCCCGGCCGTGGCCGAGGTTGAGCATCGATTCGCCGCGGGTCTCCGCCCACTTCACCGGGCGTCCGACGCGGCGCGCGATCCACGGGAGCAGCAGTTCCTCGGGATAGCTCGATCCCTTCGCGCCGAAGCCACCGCCGACGTCTGGCGACACGACGCGCACCTGGTCGTTCTCGAGCTTGTAGACGCGGGCGAGCGCGTCGCGCACGGAGTGGGGTCCCTGCGTCGAAGCCCAGTGGTTCAGGCGGCCGTCGTCGCCCCAGTGGGAAGCGGCCGCGCGCACTTCGAGCGGGCACGGCGCGACGCGCTGGTTGACGATGCGCTGCCGCACCACGACATCGCAGCCGGAGAAGTCGGCCTCCCGCTTGCCCTTGTGGATGTGGAACGCGACGTTGTTCTCGGCTGCGTCGAACAGCTTCACCGCAGCCTGCAGCGCGTCATCCATGTCGACGATCGGGGGCAGCGGTTCGTAGTCGACGAAGACGAGCTCTGCGGCGTCTTCACCTTGGTAACGCTCTTCGGTGACGATCGCGACGATCGGCTCGCCGACGTAACGCACCGTGTTCGCCGCCAGCCACGGCCGCACCATCGCGGCGTTCAGCGCGGCCATGTCGGACGGGTAGCTGCCGAGGTCGGCCTCGACGTCGGCGTTGGTGACGATGGCGAGCACGCCATCGGCCGTCTCGGCCTCCGACGTGTCGATCGCGATCAGGCGGGCGTGGGCCATCGTCGACCGGACGTAGGTGACGTAGGCCGCACCGTCGAGCGGCAGGTCGTCGACGTATTCGCCACCGGTCGTCAGGAACTTCGGGTCTTCCTTCCGAAGGACGCGGTTCCCCAGGATGCTCACGCGCGGCTCTCCTCGCGGTAGTGGAGGAGCGCGCCGGGGCGCGCTCCGGTGTGGGTTCCATGGTCGAACACGACGGTGCCGTTCACGACGACGCAGTCGACGCCGACCGACTCCTGCTTGGGGTCGTCGTACGTGGCGGTGTCGGCGATCCGATCCGGGTCGAAGAGCACGAGGTCGGCCCACATGCCCTCGGCGACGCGGCCACGACCGACGAGGCCGAAGCGGTCGCACGACAGGCTCGTCATCCTTCGCACTGCTTCCTCGAGCGTGAGGACGTTGCGGTTGCGGACGTACTCGGCGAGCACCCGCGGCATCGTGCCGAAGAGGCGGGGGTGAGGCTTGCCCTTGAGATCCGGGATGCCGTCGCTGCCGATCATCATCTGCGGGTGGCGCAGGTTCGCCTCGATGTCGGCCTCGTCGATGATGAAGTGGATGCAGATCGTGCGATCCCCCCTCTCCGCGGTGAGGATGCGACGCACCAGGTCGGCCAGCGTCTCGCCGGTCTCGACCGCGATGTCGACGAGCATGCGCCCCTCGTAACCCGGGAAGGCCGGGCAGCTCGCGATGCGGATGACCCGAGCGAGCTCCTCGCTCGGGTTCTTCAGGTCGAAGTACTCGATCATCCGGCCGCTGCCCGCGGTGTACGGGTAGACGTCGAGGGTCACGTCACCGCCGCTCGCGTTCGCCTGATCGACGAGGGCGAGTGACTCGACGACCTTGCCCCAGTTGGGTTGCCCCGCCGCCTTGTGGTGGCTGATGTGCACCCCGCACCCGGCCTCGCGGCCGATGCGGATCGCCTCCTCGACGGCGGGGAGCAGGCGGTCGGCCTCGTTGCGCATGTGCGTGGCGTAGAGCCCGCCGTGCGCCGCGGCCGGGCGGGTGAGCTCGATCACCTCGTCGGTGTCGCTCCACCGCCCGGGGCGGTAGATCAGCCCGGTCGAGAAGCCGCACGCGCCCTGCTCCATAGCCTGCTCGACCCAGCCCCGCATGCGGTCGAGCTCGGCGCCCGTCGGCGCGCGCTTGGCGTCGTCGCCCATCGCGACGGCGCGCATCGTGTTGTGGCCGATGAGCGCGATGGCGTTGGCAGCAATGCCGCCGTTGTTGGCTAGTGCGTCGCGAAATCCGTCGAGGTCGTTCCACTCCTGGCCGCTGCTCGCCCACAGCGCGGGGCCACCTGACGGCATCGCGCTGAACCCGCAGTTGCCGATCACCAGGCTCGTGCAGCCTTGCGAGGTCTTGAACTCGAGGCCGGGGTGGGCGAGCAGCGCGCCGTCGTCGTGGGTGTGAGTGTCGACGAATCCGGGCGCGAGCACCCGGCCCCGCCCGTCGATCACGGTTGCGCCGGCGGCGTCGCCGCTGCCGCTCACATCGCCCACCGCCGTGATGCGACCGTCGTCCACGACGACGTCGCCGTCGAAGGCGGGTGCTCCGGTGCCGTCGAGGATGCGGACGTCGCGGAACACCAGGTCGGCAGCCATGGCGGCGGACGATACCGGTACGGTGCTGGCCGTGTACGACGTGGTGGTGATCGGCGCGGGCTCGGCGGGATCGGTGATCGCCGCCAGGGCGAGCGAGAACTCCCAGCTCACGGTGGCGCTGCTCGAGGCCGGCCCCGACTACCCGCTGCTGCACGAGACGCCGTACGACCTCGTGAACAGCCACGACAACAGCTACACGGCCCACGACTGGGGCTACAGCTACACGCCGACCGCCGGTGGGCGTCCGTCGAACTTCCCTCGCGGACGGGTGATGGGAGGCTCGAGCGCCGTCAACACGACGATCGCGTTGCGGGGCATGCCGGAGGACTACGACGGATGGGCCGCTCTCGGCAACGACGGCTGGTCGTGGGACGACGTGCTCCCCGCGTTCCGCCGGTTGGAGCGTGATCTCGACTTCGGCGACAAGCCGTACCACGGCGACTCGGGCCCGATCACGATCCGCCGTTACCGCGACGACGAGCTGACGCCGCCCCAGGCTGCGTGGCTCGAGGCCGCTGCGGTCCTCGGCTACCCCTACTGCGACGACGCCAACGATCCGACGTCGTGGGGAGCGGGGATGCACCCGATGAACAAGGTCGGCCGGGTGCGGGTGTCGACCGCGATCGGCTACCTCGCGCCGGCCCGTGTGCGTCCGAACCTGACCGTGCGGGGGAACGCGCCGGTGCGGCGGTTGGTCGTCGCGGGCGGGCAGGTGATCGCAGCGGAGCTGGAAGACGGCTCCCGGGTCGAGGGCCGGCTGTTCGTCGTGTGCGCGGGCGCGATCGCGTCCCCGGGCTTGTTGGAGCGTTCAGGGATCGGCCGTCCGGAGGTGCTCGAGCCTCTCGCCATCGATGTGGTCGCCGACGTCGCCGGCGTAGGGGAGGGGCTGCAGGACCATCCGGCCGCGGCGGTGCTGTGCGAGGTGCGTGACGGGGTGGAGCTCGACCTCGACTCGCCGATCGTCCAGACGATCCTCAGGTACACCTCGCCCGGAAGCGAGTTCCGCAACGACCTGCAGATCGAGGTGTTCTCGTTCGCTCGCCGCCGCGGTGAAGATGCGTCGCCTCGTGCGTTCGCGATCGCCGCCGTCCTCGAGCAGTGCTTCAGCCGGGGCTCGGTGCACATCACGTCAGCCGATCCGGCGTCGTCTCCGGCGATCGAGCCGAACATGTGCTCCGACGAGCGCGACGTCGAGCGGCTCGCTGCCGCCTTCCTCGACACCATCGCGTTCACCGAGGCGAAGCCGATGGCGGACATCATCGAGAACGTCGCGTTCCCCCGCCTGCCCGTCGATCTCGACAGCGCACGCGAGCTCGTCCGCCGCTTCTCGGGCAGCGGGTACCACCCGTGCAGCTCGCTCCGGATGGGGCCGTCGTCGGACCCGCTCGCTGTTGTCGATTCGCGGTGCCGTGCCTACGCCGTCGAGCGGCTCGTCGTCGCCGACGCCTCGATCATGCCGACGGTGCCCCGGGCGAACACGAACCTGACCGCGATCATGGTCGGAGAGATGGTGGGCGAATGGATACGGCGAAGCCCGGAGGCGTACGGACTGTGAGCATGCGATGAGTTCCTCTGGCGACCTTCGCGTCGTGCTCGAAGACCTCGTGTTCCCCGAGGGGCCGCGCTGGCGCGACGGGCACCTCTACTTCTCCGACATCCACGCCGGGAAGGTGATCTGCGTGACGCCGACCGGGTCGGCCGCGCTCGTGTGCGAGGTGCCGGGCCTGCCGTCGGGTCTCGGTTGGGATCCTCAGGATCGGCTCCTCATCGCATCGACCACGACCAAGGCGCTGGTCCGTCTCGAGCACGACGGGACGCTGACGACCGTGGCCGACCTCTCGGGGCTCTGCCGCTGGACGATCAACGACATGGTCGTCGACGGCGCCGGCCGCGCCTACATCGGTGACGTCGGGTTCGAGCTCGGGCGAGACGACTTCCGTCCGGGACAGGTGGTGCTCGTGCAGCCGGACGGGACGTCGTCGGTCGTCGACGACGACATGCGGTTCCCGAACGGGTCGATGGTGACGCCGGACGGGCGCACCTTGCTCGTCGGCGAGTCGTTCGGCGGACGGCTCACCGCGTTCGACATCCAGGCCGACGGGTCGTTGGCGAACAAGCGGGTGTGGGCGCAGCTGCCGCAGGGTGCGGTGCCCGACGGATCGTGCCTGGATGCAGAAGGCGCGGTCTGGACGGCGTCGCCGACGACGCGCGAGGTGCTGCGGGTGGCCGAAGGGGGCGAGGTGCTCGCTCGGGTGTCGACCGGCGACCAGGGCGCCTACGCCTGCATGCTCGGCGGCAACGACCGTCGGACGTTGTTCGTGTGCACGGCCAAGACACACGACCCGAAGATGACGGGGGAGCTGCGGAGCGGGCGGATCGAAGCGGTCGAGGTCGACGTGCCGGGTGCCGGCTGGCCGTAGCTGCCGTCGGACTCATCTCTGTACATAACTCCCTACGCCCCTTGGTTGTTATGTACAAAAACGACTGACGATATTTCTCCTAATTCTGCTTGTCCGTCATGTCTCATTTGGGTAGAATGACAAGCATGTGGTTCGCCGGGTTGCTGCGGGAGATCGACGAGGTCTCGATCCCTGCCGACCCGCGAGCGCTCCGGGTAGCCCTGTCAGCGCGCGAGCGACTCGACGCGAAGATCGCTGCCGCGATCGGTGACTTCGACGCCCTCGGCTTGTTCGACGAGACGGGCGCGACGTCGACCAAGGTGTGGCTGCGGGACGAAGGGTTCGCGGGCCCAGACGCGCACCGGATGGCGGTTATCGGGAAGCGGATGCGCGAGCTGCCCGTGGTTGCGGCCGCGTGGACGGCTGGAGAGTTGTCGAACGGCCAGGTCAGGGCGATCGTCGCGAACCTCGTCGATCGGCACGTGGATCGGTTCCGTGACGTCGCCGACGTGCTCGTACCGACATTGGTCGGGTTGGGCGTCGACGAGACGAATCGGGTGATGGTCGAATGGCGAGCGCGAGCCGATGCGCTGGACGACGATGCGCCGTCCGAGCCGGAGCTGGCGCTGCACCATTCGAAGACGTTCGGCGATCGGTATGTCACGAACGGTGCCTTCGATGCGGCGAGCGGTTCGATGATCGCAGCCGCATTGGATGTGGCCGACCGTGGCGAGCGTGACGTGCCGGCCAGCCGGAGGCGGGCCCAGGCGCTGGTCGACATCTGCTCGTTCTTCCTGTCGAACCGCACCAGTGATGTGACGGCGCGGCAGCGGCCGCACGTGTCGCTCATCGTCGACGCCGCAGATCTGACGCGTGGCGATGATGCGTTCGAGGGCATCAGCTTCGGCGAGGCCACGATCAGCGAGTACCTGTGCGATTGCACGATCAACCGCATCATCGCCGAGAAGATCGCCGGTGCGATCAGCCGCGTCCTCGATCTCGGCCGCTCGACCGACACGGTGTCCACTGCGCAGCGGAACGCGCTGACGGCGCGCGATCGTGGCTGCCGCTACCCGGGGTGTGACCGCCCCGCGAGCTGGTGCGATGCGCATCACGTCTGGTGGTGGAGCCGGGGTGGGCCGACGAGTCTCGACAACCTCGTCCTCCTCTGCCGGCGGCACCACCGGATGCTCCACAGCGACGAGCGCATGCACGCGAAGCTGTTGCCGGACGCGACCCTCGTCATCACCCTCCCGAACGGCACCACCCGCACCAGCCGACCACCGGGTTCACTTCCGCTCGTCGCTTGACGAGCCCTCCGGAGGAGCGAAGAACACCAGGAGGTGGAGCTCCTCCTCGATGTCGTGGAAGCGGGAAACGACGCCGGGCGCAGCGCGAAGCAGCGCACCCGGTGCGATCCCGCGCGTCTCGTCGTCGACCGTGACGTGCGCCGCACCTCGTCGAGATGGGCGAACGTCATGCCGACATCTCCAGCGTCACGCACGAACGTCCTCGACGGCGATTTGGGGCGGGAAGACCGTCCGCTATCATGATCTGCCGCAACCTTGGTCCGTTCGTCTAGTGGCCTAGGACACCGGCCTCTCACGCCGGCAACACGGGTTCGAATCCCGTACGGACTGCTCACCATGAAACCGCAGGTCAGCCGACCTGCGGTTCTTCTCTTTTCGAGGTCCACCGCGGGTGAGGCGTCCGGTGACGGCGATGGACTGCGGCGAGCCCGAGGAGTCCGCCGACGGTGGCGCCGACCGCAGGGCCGACCTCCGGCTCGAGTGTGACGTTGAAACCGACGACGGCCCCAAGACCGACCGCGACGACCAGCACCGCCGTGGTCCGGTCGCCGCGAGCACCCGATCCGTCGAGGCACGTCATCACATCCCTCCACTGCGGAGCGTCCCTCTCGAGGCACCGGCGCGCCAGGGTCGGAAGTCCCCCAGGCGGCGAGATATGTGACGTTCGGATCTGTTCGTGCGCCGCGCGGCGGCGGATGCTGGAGTGGTCAGGAGGTGCAACATGCGACGCACTCGCTGTCTGCTTGGTGTTGCCACCGCCCTCGCCACGGTGGGCTTGCTTCTCGCCCTCATGCTGGTCCCGACGGTGGCTGCCGGCGCGGAGGATCCGAAGAAGCCCCCTATGTTCGTCGGTTACTGCGAGCCCGGGGAAGATCCGTCGGACGGCACGTGTGTGCTCGACGAACCCGAGGGACAGAACCCCGACACCTACGGCGTCGTGACCTACGAGCGCATCGTCGCTGCGGGCAGCGACGTGCTTCGGCTCGAGCTGCCGACGGCGATCGACGCCACCGAGGTGCAGGTCTGCCTCACGCTGCGGAGCGCGGCGGTCGACAGCCCGTACATCCCGACGGACGCGAACACGTGCGCCGGCACCTCGCCTGACCTTGCGTACGTGAACGAGCGGCCGGTCGACGTGGTGCTGGTCGACGTCGCCGCCTTCTTCGGCGGCACTCCCGGCTATCAGCCCGGTGCCGCGCTGTGGTTCACGGTCCATGTGATCGCTGAGGGACGCACCCTCGCGGTGACCGGCGCCTCGACACCGAACGAGGCCGTCACGCGCACGCTGACGGTGACGAAGGACTTCGTGCCCGACACGCCGACTGCGACTGCGACCGCGAGCTTCACGGTCGACTGCCTGGCCACCGATCTCGGTGCCCGCGGTACGTTCCAGCTCGGCGACGGCGGCGTCATGGTGCTCACCGGCATCGCCGACGGCGACGAGTGCCACGTGGTGGAGACGACGGCGGGCTACTCGACCACCGCGGCCGGCGTTCCTGGCACCTCGGCGATCGTGTTCCTCGACCGGGCGACGGTGGTCCCGTTCGTGAATCGTTCGGTGCACGTCGTGTCGATTATGAAGACGGTGGTCGGATCCGACGCCGCGTTCCAGTTCACCGTCGACTGCTCCGTCGCACTGTCGCGGGACAACAACCCGTCGACGTTGGTGTCGTATCTCGACGGTGACGCGATCGCCGTGCTCGGTGACGGAGACACCCTCGATCTCGCGGGAATTCCGCACGGCACCGTGTGCACGATCGGCGAGCAGCCCGCCGGGCGGACCGGCGGCACGTGGACGACCACCATCAACGGTGTCCCCAGCACCGCGTCGACCACGGTCGCGGTCGACGACCACGTGCAGCTCGTGTTCCGCAACGAGCTGGCGGTCGAGTCCGCTCCTGTGGTCGCCCCGGAAGGAGCGGTGCCGCAGGCGCAGCCGGGGGCCCAGGTGCTCGGTCACGTCGAGGATCGCGAGCTCGCAGCAACGGGTGATCAGGTCGCCCTGTCGGTGACCGTTGCTCTCGCCCTGCTCGTGGTGGGCGCGCTGGCGATCGTTCTGGCTCGGCCGCGCGAGGAGGACTGATCGACGGCGCCGCGCCGACCGCTGATGCCAGCATGGCGGGGTGCCGGGCATCGACGATCGGGAGTACCACAAGGTGGCGGCGGTGCCGTCGACCGGCCGGCCGTCGATCTACGAGCTGCGCGAGCCGGCGGTGGATCTCGGCGACTTCCTCGACGAGCAGCTCCCTGCGATCCGCGGCGCGCGTGTGCTCGACGCCGGCTGTGGCCCGGGCGCCTACGTCGGCCCGACGTCGGCGCAGGCACGTGAGCTCGTCGCCGTCGACATCGCGCACGGCCGGCTCGGCTTCATCGACAGCGCGGCCGCCGAGCGGGTGTGCGGCGACGTGCAGACGCTGCCCTTCGGTGACGCCAGCTTCGACGTCGCGATGGCGATGCACATGCTGTACCACGTGCCGGACATCGAGCAGGGCGTCGCGGAGCTTCGTCGGGTGATACGGCGGGGCGGCGTGCTCTACGCCTTCACTAACAGCGAGCGGGCCCAGTGGGAGCTGCACGAGGTGCTCGAGCGGAACGGCTGCGACCCGATCGCCGGCGGCGACACCCGCTTCACGAACGAGAACGGCGGCGCCTTCCTCCGGACGGCCTTCGGCCGCGTCGAGCTCACCGAGTTCACCGACACCCGCCTCGTCGTCACCGATCCCGAGTGCGTGGTCGACGAGATCGAACGGAATCGCTACGTGTTCGAGCCCGGGTTGCGGACGGGCGTGACGTGGGACGACGTCGTCTCCGGCGTCCGCCACGACGTAACCGACGTCGTCGAACGAGACGGCGCCTTCGTCATGAGCGAGTGCCACGGCCTGTTCACGTGCACGTGAGCGACATGACGAGCCCGCGGTGAAGCCGTTCGACACGCTCAAGTCGGTCGTCCGCTTCGAGCGCATCGAGACCGACCTCGTCGAGCGGCGGCTCCAGCGCGCAGCGTCCGTCGACGACCTGCGCCGTCTGGCGAGGCGGCGGCTTCCGGCTGGTGTGTTCGACTACATCGACGGCGGAGCGGAGGACGAACGTACGCTCGCCGCGAACCAGCGGGCGTACGCGGACACGACGTTCCGGCCGCGTGTGCTTCGGGGCATCGGCAAGGTCGACACGTCGGCGATGTTGCTCGGCAAGCGCCTCGAGTACCCGCTCGTGCTCGCGCCGACCGGCTTCACCCGGATCGCGGACCCGCAGGGTGAGCTGGCGGTCGCCCGGGCGGCCGATCGAGCGGGGCTGCCGTACACGCTGTCGACGCTCAGCACGCGCTCGATCGAAGAGGTCCGGGCGGTCAGCGGCGGGCGGCTCTGGTTCCAGGTGTACGCGTGGCGCGACCGCGGACTGGTCGAGGAGATGATCCGCCGGGCCGCGGCGGCAAACTACGAAGCGATCGTCCTCACCGTCGACACCGCGGTGTTCGGTCGTCGGGAGCGCGACGTCCGCCGCGGCTTCTCGCTGCCGCCGACCATCGGGCCGGGCACCTTCGTCGACGGGGCGCTCCATCCGTCGTGGACGCTGGGGTTCCTCCGGAGCGAGCCCATCCGGTTCGCCAACGTCGTCGGGCGAGATGTCGGCGACGGCGCGTCGCCCGTCAACCTCTCCGACTACATCAACACGCAGTTCGATCCCGAGCTGTCGTGGCGCGACGTCGAGTGGCTCCGGTCGGTGTGGGACGGGCCGATCGTGCTCAAGGGCGTGCAGACGGTGGAGGACGCGGTCATCGCAGCAGACGAGGGCGTCGACGCGATCGCGCTGTCGAACCACGGCGGGCGCCAGCTCGACGGCGCGCCCGCCGCGTTCTCTCTCGTCGCACCGGTCGCCGATGCCGTCGGTGGGCGGATCGAGATCATCTGCGACGGCGGCGTCAGGCGCGGGAGCGACATCGTCAAATCGCTCGCCGCGGGAGCGACGGCAGCGATGGCCGGACGCGCGTACCTCTATGCGCTCGGCGCCGCCGGTGAGCGGGGCGTCGACCGGCTGCTCGAGTGGTTTCGAGGCGACATCGTCCGCACGATGAGCCTCCTCGGCGTGGGTCGTGTCGGCGAGGTCGATCGGGAGCTGATCGAAGGGCCGTAGGCGAAGAGCGTGCGAAGGGGAGGGCGCCCTACGCTCGCCGCCATGACCACTCTCGACGCCGCGCCCCTCGCCCTCCTGCGCAGCGAGACCGAGCTGCCGTTCGTCACCCTGCTCGATGGAAGCCTGCTGCAGCTCCTCCACGTCGACCTCGCCAACGGTGTGTGGACCGTGCGCAACAAGTTCAAGGCGGGGTCGACCGTCCAGACCCACAAGCACACCGGCGTCGTCCACGCCTTCACGCAGTCAGGCAGCTGGTACTACCTCGAGTACCCCGACTCGGTGAACCGGGCCGGTTCGTACCTGTTCGAGCCCGCCGGCTCCGTGCACACGCTGCACGTGCCGGAGACGAACACCGAGGACACCGACGTCTGGTTCACGATCCACGGCGCGAACCTCAACCTCGACGAGAACGGCAACGTCGTCTTCGTCCTCGATGCCCAGACGATCCTCATGTACTACCGCCTCCGCTGCAAGGAGGAGCACGGCATCGAAGATCCGCCGGTGGTCGTCGTCGGCACCAACGAGTAGCGGCGTTGCGCGCTGCGCTCCTGAGCGAACGGCGACCCGAGCTCGAGATCGCCCGGATGCTCGAGCGGCCGGATTCGGGCAAGGTCGTCCTCACGCCGTGACCTCGGACCCGTGGGAGCACCCGCGCCCGACCCTTCGCCGCGAGTGGACGAGCCTGGACGGCACGTGGGACTTCGGTATCGGAGAACGCACCTTCGACCGCGAGATCACGGTTCCGTATGCCCCTGAGACGCCAGCGAGCGGCATCGGCGAGAAAGGCCGCATCGAGCGGGCGTGGTACCGCCGCACCCACCGACTCGACGACCCGGGCGCCGGACATCGCCTGCTGGTCCACTTCGGAGCGGTCGATCGTGTGGCGACGGTGTGGGCGAACGGCGAGCGGGTGGGCGATCACGAGGGCGGGTACACGTCGTTCGCGGTCGACGTCACCGACGCAGCGCGCCGTGGCGACGGTGACGTCGAGCTCGTGGTGCGAGCGGACGACCCGAGCCTCGACCTCGACGCGCCGCGCGGCAAGCAGGAGTGGCTCGACGAGCCCCATGCGATCTGGTACCCGCGCACGACCGGCATCTGGCGCACCGTGTGGGTCGAGCGGGTTCCCGAGACGCGGATCGTGTCGCTGCGCTGGACCACCGACCCGAAGGCGATGACCGTGACCGCGACGGTGACGGTCGACGGGCCGGTGACGGACGGGCTGCGGCTGGGCGTGCGCATCGCGCATCGGGGACGGACACTCGTCGACGACACGCTTGCGGTGCTCGACGGCGTCACCGAGCGGACGTTCACGATCGGCGACCGCGGTCTCGACGACCGGGTCGCCCTCCTGTGGTGGCCGCGACGACCCACGCTGCTCGATGCGACGGTCGTGCTCCTCGACGCACGAGCGCAGATCGTCGACGAGGTCGAGTCGTACGTCGGCGTTCGCGACGTAAGGGTCGACGACGGGCACGTGCTGCTCAACGGGCGGCCGTATCCGCTGCGGTTCGTGCTCGACCAGGGGTACTGGCCGGAGACGGGTCTCACCGCGCCGGATCCCGCCGCGCTGGCGGAAGACATCCGCCTCACCAAGGCCCTCGGGTTCAACGGCGCTCGCAAGCACCAGAAGGTCGAGGACCCTCGCTACCTCGCCGCCGCCGACCGCGCCGGCCTGCTCGTCTGGGTGGAGATGCCGAGCGCGTACCGGTTCACCGACCTCGCCGCGGGTCGCCTCCTGCGCGAGTGGGCGGAGGTGGTGGGCGAGGCCGCGAACCACCCGTCGGTCGTCGGCTACGTGCCGATCAACGAGTCCTGGGGGGTGCCCGACCTCGAAGGTGCGCCACGTCAGCGGGCGCTGGTCGCCGCGCTGACGTCGATGGCCCACGCGCTCGACGGCACCCGCCCGGTGTCGGCGAACGACGGCTGGGAGACCAGCGGCGGCGAGATCATCGGCGTCCACGACTACAGCCAGGACCCGGCAGCGTTGCGGGAGCGGTACGGCGATCGCGTCGCCGTCGACGAGCTGCTGACGTCGGCTCGGCGAGCGGACGGGAAGCTGGCAGACCTCGACCGCGCCGCCGCCGGTCGCCGCGCGATCGTCCTCAGCGAGTTCGGCGGCATCGCGCTGGCAGACGACACCGGCGGCGCCGGCTGGTCGACGCAGGGCAGCGCGGCGTGGGGCTACGACAACGCTCGAGACGGCGCCGATCTCGTGCGCCGCTACCGCGAGCTGTGGGCGGCGGTGCACGAGAGCGACGCGCTCGCCGGTGCCTGCTGGACCCAGCTCACCGACACCTACCAGGAGGTCAACGGCCTCCTGCGCTTCGACCGATCGCCGAAGGCGCCGCTCGACGAGCTGTCGGCGGCTACTCGCGGGGCGCCGTTCCCCAACGGGAAGGAGTGAAGACCGAGATGGACTCGAAACCGCACCCCCTGAACACGTCGTTCGCATGGCGGTCGGCGACGACGTCGCGCACGATCGTCACCGACGACCTCGCGCGCCAGTGGGACGAGCAGGGCTTCTTCGTCCTGCGCGACGTGATCCCGCAAGAGACGATCGCTCGCGTTCGTGACGAGATCGACCCGCTCGAGGAGCGGATGACCGAGTGGCTGCGCAAGCGAGGCGGACGAGTGGCCATCGCCGACGCCGATGCGATCACCTTCACGACCCACGTGGTGAAGCGATCGGAGGTGCTGCGCGACTTCGCCGCAGGGGAGCCGTTCCGCTCGATCGTCCGTGACCTCATCGGGCCCGACGTGCGCCTCTACTGGGACCAGGCCGTCTACAAGAAGCCGGAGCCGGAGCGCGAGTTCCCCTGGCATCAGGACAACGGCTACACGTTCATCGAGCCGCAGCAGTACGTCACGTGCTGGGTCCCGCTCGTCGACGCGACCGAGGAGAACGGCTGCCCGCAGGTCGCGCCCGGACGCCACGTCGGTGGCACCCTCGCCCACGAATGGGTCGAGCCCATCGGCTTCCAGTGCATCGACGCTCCCGACGACGCGGTGACGGTCGAAGCCGCGGTCGGCGACGTCGTCGTGTTCTCGTCGCTGACCCCCCACCGCACCGGCCCGAACCGGACCGACCACGTCCGCCGGGCCTACATCCTCCAGTACGCGCCCGACGGCGCGGTGTGCATCGCGGAGGGCGAGAGGAACGACGAGCCCGTCCCCCAGAACGATCCCGAGCGTCAGTTCGTCGTGCTCAGCGGGGGCGCACCGCCCGCCTGAACGCGGTCGACGACTTCCCCGGTGTGCTGGACGACGGGGCCGAGCTCGACCTCGTGCCCGAGCTTGACGAAGAGGGGAACGCGGTCGATCGGCACGTCGACGCTCAACCAGCGTCCACCTGCGATCTCCTCGCCGGTCCACCAGTCGGTCCACGTCCCGGCCGGTAGGTACACCCGGCGCCGGTCGTCTGGCGAGAAGACTGGCGCGACGAGCAGCGCGTCGCCGAGCATCCACTGGTCGCCGATCGCCCACGTCGTGGGGTCGTCCTGGAAGTCGACGACGAGCGCGCGTGCCAGCGGCACCGACGCCGCTGCGCTCTTCTCCGCCTCGGCCCACAGGTAGGGGAGCAGCTGGTAGCGGAGCTCGAGGAACTGCCGGCAGATGTCGACGACCTCGGGTGACCGCTTGTAGATCTCGCGGTCGCCGACGCCGTGGATGCGAGCGTGGCTCTGCAGCAGCCCGGCCTGCATCCAGCGGATCAGCAGCTTGTCGTCGGGACGGCCGAGGAAGCCGCCGATGTCCTGGCTCCAGAACGAGAACCCGGACAGCCCGAACGACAGCCCTCCCTCGAACTGCGGCCCGAGGCAGTACCACGTGGCGCTGGAGTCGCCGCCCCAGTGAAGTGGGTAGCGCTGGCTGCCGGCCCACGCCGAGCGGGCCCAGATGATCGTCTCGCCCGTCGCCTCACGGGTCGCCTCGGCGACGGATTCGTTGTAGAGCAACGGATACACGTTGTGCGCTCGATGACCAGGCGTGCCGTCGAAGTACACGCCGTCGAGCGGTGCCTGCTCCCCGAAGTCGACCTTGATCGCCGCTGCGCCGAGCGCGTGCAACCGACGGAGGTGACGCTGGTGGACCTCGCGGGCTGCGGGGTTGGTGAAGTCGATGCACCCGACGCGACCCTTGAACCCTGGGGTGTAGGAGATGCCGACGTCGTACATCGAACCGTCCGGGCGCTTCACGAAGCCGTCGACCTCGGTCAGCTCGTCGAAGAGCGTGTTGCCCTCCGGGATGTACGGCAGCTGCCAGAGCGACACTCGCACACCGAGGCCGCGCAGCTCGTCGAGGAACGCCTTCGGGTCGGCGAAGCGCTCGGCGTCGAACTCGAGGTCGCAATACCAGTCGTGCTTGAACCAGTGGGTGTCGAGATGGAGCACATCGAACGGGAGGCGATGCTCCCGCATCGTGCGCGCGACCTCGAGTGCCTCGTCCGTCGAGCGGTACGAGATCTTCGACTGCCAGAACCCGAAGCTCCACTTCGGCGGGACGGCGGCTTTTCCGGTGAGATCGGTGTAACGGCCGAGCACCGTGCGGATGTCGCCGGTGAAGACGTAGTAGTCGAGGAAAGGATCCTCGATCGCCAGCTGCACGTCGGCGGCCTGCAGCGAACCCACCCACGCGGTGATGCGCGACGAGTGGTTGAGGAACACGCCGTAGCCACCCGTGCTGACGAAGAACGGGATGTTCTTGTACGCCCGTGGCGTGCTGGTGCCGGTCGCCTCGACCATGTTGAGGTCGATCGTCTGGCCCACCTTGTTCAGGCGGGTGAACTGCTCGCCGAAGCCGAAGATCCCCTCGCCCGGACGGAGAGCGAACGTCTCCACGGCGAGCGGGCGGCCTTCGGCCGTCCGGCAGATCCCGGTGTTGTAGCTGTCCCAGAGGTTCCAGAAGTTCTTCTCGCGGCCGCCGATGAACGCGACCTCCCGCCCGCCGTCGAAGATGGCGATGCTGAGCGGCTTCAGCGTGACGACGACCTCGAGGTCGCCGCTTCGCATGGTCACCCGCCCGCCCGCGACGTCGACGTCGACGGGCTGAAACACCTGTTCAGGCGTCCCCACGACCATCGGCGTGTCGTTGTCCGGAACGTGGGCTCCCTCGGCGTACCGAACGCGCACGGTCCCCTCACCGGCGATCTCCACCGCCAGGCGGCCCTCGACGACGTCGCCGTCGGCGGCTCCCGCGACCGGCGAGTCGAAGCGGGTGCGTCGGGTGCTGAAGACGGCGGTCGTCGCGAGGAGTACCCCTCCGGGCCACTGCTCCTCGACCGTCGCCTGCTTCACGTAGCTGCGGACGATCTGACGCCGCTCGAGCCGCCTGGTGTCGAGCCGGTCGACGACCGGCGGCTCGCCTCCCGGAGGCGCGGGAACCCAAGTGGTCATCGCTTGTTCCGGTCCGTCTCGGGCCGCGCCGCGAGAGCGTCCACCAGCGTCTGCGCGTATGCCTCGACGACCTCGCGCAGGGGGATGCGTTCGGGGTCGAGCTGCCACTGCAGCGCGATGCCATCGAGGAACGCGGCGATCTCGATCGCCTTCGTACGGGCGTCGATGTCGGCTCGCACCTCGCCGGTGGCCTGACCGGCCTCGATGGCCCGCCGCAGGCTTCGCCGGAGCGCGCTCTGTCGCCACGCGAAGTAGCGATGGCCCGGGGACTCGTCGTCGATGCTCTCGGCCATCAACACGAGGTGCAGGCGGTTCACGGCCGGTTCACGGATCCACGTGTCGGCGATCTCCGGCAGCCGGCGGAACATCTCGAGACCGCCCGGCTGCACGACGTGCCGCCAATCTCCGCCCAGCCGCTTGTCCCGCTCCTCGAGGACGGCGAGGAGCAGCCCGTCCTTCGACCCGAAGTGGTGGAGGAGCGTCGCGCCCGTCACCCCCGCTTCGGCCGCGACGGCAGCGATTCCGGTGCCGCGGGATCCGTTCGTCGCGAAGAGCTCGGTCGCGGCGTCGAGCAACCGCTCTCGTCGAGCCTGCCCGCGAGGTCGAGACGTACGAGGGGCCGTCACGTTGCGACCCTATCAACCGATCGATAGGTTACGGATGTGGGGATCCCGGCGCTCGGCGTCGTCGCTGACACTCCTGCGTCTGCAGTCGAGGAGTTCCAAGCGAGCGGGCATGCGCTGGTGCGAGGGCTCTGCACGCCCGAGGAGATCGCCGCGTATCGGCCGGTGATCGTGGAGGCAGCGCGGCAGAGGAACCCGGAGCCGCCTCCGCTCGAGGTGCGTGACACCTACGGCAAGGCGTTCCTCCAGTCGATCAACCTGTGGCGTCTCGACGATCGGGTGAAGGCGTTCGTGTGGTCTCCCCGCTTCGCCAAGGTCGCGGCCGACCTGCTCGGTGTGCCGGCCGTACGGCTCTACCACGACCAGGCCTTGTTCAAGGAGCCCGGCGGCGGTCCGACGCCGTGGCACCAGGACCAGGTGTACTGGCCGCTCGACACTGCGCACACGATCACGATGTGGATGCCGCTGGTCGACGTACCCGCGGAGGTCGGCTCCATGACGTTCGTCTCCCGCAGCTTCCGCCACGGCGACCTCGGTAGCCACGACATCTCCGACGCCTCGGACGCAGCCGTGGAGGCGATCGTGACCGAGCGCGACCTCGAGCTCGTCACGTACGGCGCGGTGACCGCCGGCGACGCTACGTTCCACGCGGGATGGACGCTGCACCGAGCAGGCCCGAACCCCACGACGACGATGCGTGAGGTCATGACCGTCATCTGGTACGCCGACGGAGCCCGGGCGACGACGCCGGAGAACTCGTTCCAGGAGTTCGACCTGCGCATGTGGCTGAAGGGCACCGCACCTGGTGACGTCGCCGACGGCGACCGCAACCCGAGGCTGTGGCCCCGGTGAGCGACGCCGACGTGGTGACCGACGACGTGACGGAGCAGCGGCGAGCCGCGGCTGCGGCGGGCATGGCCCCGGCATGGTGGGCCACGCACAAGCCGGAGGAGAAGGCGATCCTCGCGTCGACCGGCGACCGCACGTTCGCCGAGCTGAACGCGAACGCCAATCGCGTCGTCCGCACGTTGCGTGACGCGGGGCTGGTTGCCGGTGACGCGGTCGCGCTGATGTCGCGCAACCGGGCCGAGTGGATCGAGGTCTACGCCGCGTGCCTCCGTGGTGGATGGCGGCTGACCCCGGTGAACTGGCACCTCACCGCGGCCGAGGCCGCGTACATCGTCGACGACTGCGAGGCGAAGGCGCTGTTCGTCGACGCGTCACTCGGTGAAGCCGGACGAGGCTCCGGCGACGGTGCGTCCGGCGTTCGGGTGAAGTACGCCATCGGTGGCCCGCTCGAGGGCTTCGACGACTACACCGCCGCGATCGCCGCTGCAGATCCGACGGACATAGACGATCCCTCACCCGGCTCGACGATGCTGTACACCTCGGGAACGACGGGGCGGCCGAAGGGCGTCCACCGTCCGATGCCTCGCACGGCGGCGCGGGTCGACGAAGGGAACTATCGCAACGGCGGCGTGCACCTGTGCACCGGGCCGCTGTACCACGGCGGTCCGCTCGCGGTCTCGCTCCACCCTCCGCTCACCCTCGGCATCCCGATCGTGCTCATGGACAAGTGGGACCCCGAGGAGACGCTGCGCCTCATCGACCAGCACAAGGTCACCCACACCCACATGGTGCCGACCATGTTCCACCGGCTCCTCGCACTGCCCGACGACGTCCGCTCGCGCTACGACGTCTCGTCCCTCGTATCGGTGTGGCACGGCGCCGCTCCGTGCCCGGTGCACGTGAAGCGCCGGATGATCGAGTGGTGGGGACCGGTGATCTACGAGTACTACTCGGCAACGGAGGGCTTCGGCTGCTCCGTCGACTCGAAGACGTGGCTGGAGCACCCGGGGACCGTGGGCAAGCCGGTCGACGAGAACGTGATCGTCGGTGACGACGATGCAAACCCGCTGCCGGCCAACGAGGTCGGTCTGCTGTGGATCCGCGCGCCTCGACGGAACCGGTTCGCCTACTTCAAGGACGACGCGAAGACGTCGCAGTCGTACCGCGGTGACCGCTTCACCCTCGGCGACATGGGCTACGTCGACGACGACGGCTACCTGTACCTGACGGATCGATCCGCGAACCTGATCATCTCGGGCGGCGTGAACATCTACCCCGCCGAGGTCGACGCCGTGCTGCTCGAGCATCCCGCGGTCGCCGACGCCGCGACGATCGGCGTGCCGAACGACGAGTGGGGCGAGGAGGTCAAGGCGGTCGTCGAGTTGAAGCCGGGCGTGACGCCGTCGCCCGAGCTCGCCGAGGAGCTGTCGGCGTGGTGCCGCGAACGCCTCGCCCACTTCAAGTGCCCGCGTTCGATCGACTTCCGTGACTCCCTGCCCCGAAGCGAGAGCGGGAAGGTCTACAAGCGCCGCCTGCGCGACGAGTACCGAGCGAGCGCAGGTTCGTGAAGCTCCAGTTCGAGATGGAGGACAACTGACCATGCCCGACTACGGACAGATCCTGTACGAGGTCACCGACAAGGTCGCCGTCGTGACGCTCAACCGCCCCGAGAAGCTCAACGCGATGACCGCGCAGATGGGTGCGGAGATGGACGACGCGATGGCGGAGGCCGACAGCGACGACGGTGTCCGCGCCGTCGTCGTCACCGGGGCGGGCCGCGCCTTCTGTGCCGGCGCCGACCTCGGAGGCGGCGACAAGTTCGCCGGCGGCTGGGGCGGCGTCGAAGGCAAGCTCCGCCGGAAGAGCCCGATGGAGGTGCGCAAGCCGGTGATCGCAGCGCTGAACGGCGCCGCCGTCGGTGCTGGCCTCACCTGGCCGCTCCAGTGCGACATCCGCTTCGTGGCGGAGGACGCGAAGCTCGCGTTCGCCTTCGCTCGCCGCGGCGTGCTGCCCGAGCTCGCGTCGCACCTGATCCTCCCTCGCCTGTGCGGCATCAGTCGAGCGTCGGAGCTGTTGATGTCGGGCCGCACGTTTCTCGGCACCGAGGCGGTCGAGTACGGCGTCGCCACACGTGCGTACCCCGCCGCCGAGGTGCTGCCGGCCGCCATGGAGCTCGCGCGCGACATCGCCACGAACGCAGCGCCGCTTCCGGTGGCGATCTCGAAGCGGCTCATCTGGGAGGGCGTCGGCGTCTCCGTGCGCGACTTCCGGCGCAAGGAAGGCCCGCTGTTCCAGTTCACGACGCGTCACCCCGACTCCCGCGAGGGAACCATGGCGTTCTTCGAGAAGCGCGAGCCGAACTGGACCGGAACGCTCGACCAACTTCCGGAGTGGCCGGAGTAGCGCCGCTCGCCAGCGGCGCAGACGGGTAACTCGTGCGTCGTCGGACGGGTCACACTGCCGTATGACAGAGAATCGCCGCTGGGGGCGATGTCTGCGGCCTTTCGGTGTGGCGATCGCCGTCGGTGTCGGATCGTTCGGAGCCGGTGCGTGTGGCGATGACTTCGAAGTCGGCACGCCGAGCGTCACCGTGCCGGAGGTGACGGCGCCCGCGGTCACGGTGACGGTGCCCGAGGTGACCGTGACGGTGCCGACGACGCTGCCACTCGTGACGTCGCCACCTCCGCCGACTTCCGCTCCGCCGACGCCTGCACCCTCCGAGCCTGCGCCCGCCCCGACGTCGACACCACCGGACGTCGCGGCGCCTGACCACGACACCGACACCGGCGGAGAGACCTCGTCGGCGGACGACGCCAGCGGGTGGGACCATCTCTGGTGGGGCGGGCGCGTGTCCGGAGACGGCCTCGGCGCCTTCTTCGCAGGCTTCGCGAACGGGCTGGCGGCGTTCGCTGCTGCGCTCACCTACGCATTGACCGCGTTCGTCCTGACCCTCGCGCTGCTCGCTCTGGTGGTCGGCTTCAGCGCCGCGCTCTGGCCGCTGCTCGCCCTCGTCGCTCTCCTCGGGTCGGTGCTCGGTGGCTTCTTCGGCATGTTCGGCGTCGCCATGGCGGTCATCGCGGTGACGTCCTTCGCGCTCGGACGAGGTCTACGCCGCCGCGACGCGACCGGTTGAAGACCGTGTAGAGAAGGCGGATGCACGAACGTGTCGACGCCTGGCTGACGGAGCTCACGCTCGAGGAGAAGTGCCGGCTCCTCGGTGGCGCGACGAGCTGGCGCACGCACCCGATCGAACGGGTGGGCATCCCGGTCGTGAAGATGTCCGACGGGCCGAACGGCGTGCGCGGTGAGTTCTCGGCCGACGATCGCACGCCGTCGGTCGTCGTGCCTGTTGGCATCGTCCAGGGCGCCACGTGGGACCCCGAGCTCATCGGGCGGGTCGGCGACCTCCTCGGCAAGGAGGCTCGGCGGAAGTCGGCTCACGTGCTGCTCGCGCCGGCGGTGAACCTCCATCGCACCCCGATCGGTGGCCGCACGTTCGAGTACTTCTCGGAAGACCCGGAGCTCACGGCTGCCCTCGCGGTGGAGATGGTGCGGGGCGTGCAGGCCCACGAGGTCGCCGTCACCGTGAAGCACTTCGTCGCCAACGACACCGAGGTCGAGCGCAACACCGTCGACGTGATCGTCGACGAGCGCGTGCTGCGCGAGCTCTACCTGCGGCCGTTCGAGGCGACCGTGCGGGAAGCCGGTGCGTGGGGTGTCATGTCCGCCTACAACAAGCTCGACGGCGACTTCTGCGCCGCGAACGACCGGCTACTGAACGAGATCCTTCGCCACGAGTGGGGCTTCGACGGATTCGTCGTGTCCGACTGGTACGGCGCGCACGAGCCGGTGTCGTCCGCCAACGGCGGGCTGTCGGTCGAGATGCCCGGACCGGCGCGCGTGTACGGGCCGCACCTGCAGGCAGCCGTCGAGGAAGGGAGGGTCGACGAGGCCACCGTCGACGTCCTCGTGCGCGACGTGCTCCTGCTGATCGAGCGCACCCACGCCGTCGAGCGTTCGGCCGACGAGCCGGAGCAGTCGGTCGACGACCCCGCCGAGCGTGCTCTGTGCCGGGAGGTCGCCATCGCTGGCACCGTGCTCGCCAAGAACGTCGACCACGCGCTGCCCCTCGCCGGCGCCGCGGATCGCCGCCCACGCGCCGTCGCAGTGGTCGGGCCGAACGCCGCCGACACCAGAACCATGGGCGGTGGCAGCTCCGCGTTGCTCTCGCTCCCGCAGCGCACGATCCTCGAGGTGCTGCAGGAGCGCCTCGGCGACCTCACGTACGAGGTCGGGTGCACGATCGACAAGCACACGCCGCTTCCTCCAGCCGACCGCCTCGTCGGCCCCGACGGCACGCCCGGTCTCGAGGTCGTGTTCGTGAACGGCACCGATCCCGACGGTGAGCCGGCCCACATCAGCCGCACCAGCGAGAGCGCCCTCCGCTTCTTCGGGTCGATCCCGCCGGGCGTCGGTCCGGGACCGTGCGTGCTGAAGATCCGGGGCGCCTACGTCCCCGCCGTCGACGGCCCGCACGACGTGGGCGCGATCGTCACCGGACGTCCCCATGTCCGTGTCGGCGAGGCGCAGCTGGCGACCGGCGGCGAGCGCCTGCCACCGGGAGAGGCGTTCTTCGGGATGGCGTCCGCCGAGCAGCTCGCGACGGTCGACATGCGGGCAGGCGAGGCCGTCGACATCGAGGTCGAGCTGCGCATGAACAACCCGTTCGCCGGGATCCGCATCGGCGTCCGCCCGCCCGCCGACGAGACGATGATGGACCGCGCCGTCGAAGCGGCGAGGAGCGCGGATGCCGTCGTGGTGGTGGTCGGCACGAACGACGAGTGGGAAACCGAGGGCAGCGACCGCACGACGATCGCGCTTCCGGGCAACCAGGACGAACTCGTGCGGCGCGTCGCGGGGGTGAACGACCGGACCGTCGTCGTGGTCAACGCCGGCTCGCCGGTCGCGATGCCGTGGGTCGACGACGTGGAGGCGATCCTGCTCCCGTTCTTCGGCGGGATGGAGATGGCGGAGGCCGTCGCGGACGTCCTCCTCGGCGTCGCCGACCCCGGCGGGCGCCTGCCGACCACCTTCCCCAAGCGGCTGGAGGACGCGCCGGCGTGGCCGTACTACGCGCCCTCGGGTGGCGTGCAGCGCTACGAGGAGGGCTTCGCGGTCGGCTATCGCGGTCACGATCGTTCCGGCGTCGAGCCGCTGTTCCCCTTCGGCCACGGCCTCTCGTACGGCGAGGTCGAGTGGGGCCCGGCGACCACAACAACCGCGACCTCCGCGACAACCGCCCCCCTCAGCGGGGGATCTGTCGCGCAGGTCGAGCTGCCGGTCACCGTCACGGTCCCCGTCACCAACACCAGCGACCGCGATGCGACGGTCGTGGTGCAGGGCTATGTGGCCCCGATCGATCCGCCGGTCGATCGTGAGCCGAAGGCCCTGCGCACCTGGAGGAAGGCGGTGGTGGCGGCCGGTGAGGCCGCGAACGTCGAGCTCGTCTTCCGGCCCGAGCACTTCCGCCGCTGGGACGTCGGGTCCAAGGGCTGGGTGGTCGATCCTGGCGAGTACGACCTGGTGATCGCCGCGTCGGCGACCGACGTGCGCTCGACGATTCGGGTGCGGATCGGCGACTAGTCAGCCGCCGACGATCACCCGTTCTTCGGCAGCTGGTTGAACGGAACCGACGCGAGGTCGCCCGGCTCCTTCGGCAGACCGAGCGTGCGCTCGCCGACGATGTTCTTCTGGATCTGGTCGGTGCCGCCGTAGATCGGAAGTGCCTGGGCGCCGAGAGCCTGCGACGTCGCCGCGATCGCGCCGGCACCGCCCCGCAGCTGCACGAGCTGCTCGCGACCTTCGCCGTCGTACGCGTGGAGCATTCCTCGGGCCCCGAGGATCTGCATGCCGAGGTCGCGGTTCAGGCGGACGATGTCGGCCATCAGCAGCTTGCCGAAGTTGGCCACACCCGGAAGGTCCTTCCCCTGGGAGCGCAGCGCCTTCTGCCGCTCGGTGTTGAAGCGGCTGAGCGTCCCGAGGATGTGGGCCTCCACGATCTTCTGGCGGATGACCGGGTCGTCGAGCTTGCCGAACTCCTTCGCCAGCGCGATGTGGCTCGCTGCGGGCGACACCGGCCGCTTGGCCTTCGGCTTCTCGGCCTTCTCCGGCACCGTCACGGTCTTCGGGCGCACGAGGAAGTCGCCGGCCCGCTTGTCGAGATCGCCGGCCACACCACCGGCGCGCGCCATGCGGGCCATGCCGCCCTCGCCGCCGCCACGCGACGCCATCCCCGAACGCTCGTGCAGGAGCGTCGTGTTCGCTGCCGCCCAGCCGTTGTTGACGTCGCCGATCCGGTTGCTGTCGTGGACCTCGGCGTCCGTGAGGAAGACCTCGTTGAACATCGCGTTGCCGGTCATCTCGCGGAGCGGGCGGATCTCGATCCCCGGCTGCTTCATGTCGATGGCGAACCAGGTGATGCCTTGGTGCTTCGGCGCCTCGGGGTTGGTGCGGGCGAGGAGCATCCCCATGTCGGCGTACTGCCCACCGGAGGTCCACACCTTCTGGCCGTTGACGTGCCAGACCTCGCCATCGAGCACCGCCCGGGTGGTGAGGCCCGCGAGGTCGGAACCCGCGCCGGGCTCGCTGAAGAGCTGGCAGTAGGCGATCTTGCCGGTGACCGCGGGCGGGATGAGGCGGTCGATCTGCTCCTGGGTGCCGTGGGTGGCGATCGTCGGGGACGCGAGGCCGATCGACATGCCGGCCGGTGCCGCGAGCGCGCCGAAGCGGGCGATCGTCGCGGAGACGAGCAGCGCGTCGCCCCGCGTCAGCTCGCGGCCGTAGGCGTTCTTCGGGAGCATCGGCGCCGACCACCCGGCCAGCCCGAGGCGCTCCCACCACTCGCCGACCGTGAGGTCGGGGTCCCAGTTCTCCTCGAGCCACGACCTCAGCTCGTCGACCAGGTCGTTGCTCGAGCGCGTGGTGTTCTCCGTGATCGTCATCGACGTTCCCCCGGGCCTCGTCCGCCTCTCCCGTCGAGGCGGTACTTCCAGACCCTAATTATTAGTCCCTCTCGGGATGTCGGAGCAACTCGCGCGACTCGTGCACCCGCGGCCGCCGGCCCGTACGCTTGGCGGGCTGGCGGACGAAAGGCGGGGGACATGCGAACGTTGGAGACCGACTACCTGGTCGTCGGTGCAGGAGCGACCGGGATGGCGTTCGTCGACGCGCTCCTGGCGGGCCGGCACGACGTTCGGATCGTGATGGTCGATCGGCGCCACCGCCCGGGCGGACACTGGCTCGACGCGTATCCGTTCGTCCGGCTGCACCAGCCATCGGCGAACTACGGCGTCGCGTCGCGGACGCTCGGTGAAGATCGGATCGACACCGAAGGCATCAACGCCGGCTTCTACGAGCGAGCGACGGCATCGGAGATCTGCGACTACTTCGGCCGCGTGCTCGACGAGACGTTCATCGGGTCGGGACGGGTCGAGTTCCTCGGGATGCACGACTACCGGGGCAGTGACGGCGAGGGACACCACGTGGTGTCGCTGCTCACGGGCGAGGCCACCGTGGTCAAGGCACGGAAGCTCGTCGACGCGACCTACGTCGAGTCGTCCATTCCCTCGCGGCACACGCCGGCGTACACGCGTGACGACGGCGTCCGGCTCATCGCCCCCAACGACCTCGTCGATCTCGACGAGCCGGCGTCCGGCTTCACCGTGATCGGCGCGGGGAAGACGGCGATGGACACGTGCAACTGGCTGCTCGACCAAGGCGTCGACCCGGACGACATCGAGTGGCTGCGCACCCGAGACCCGTGGCTCATCAACCGCGCGTCGATGCAGCCCCTCGACCTCGTCGGGGCCAACATGCAGATGCAGGCGCGTTGGGTGGAGGCGGCGGCGGAGGCGGAGAGCGGGCGCGACTTCGGTCGCCGCCTCGCCGACGCAGGTGTGTTCCTCCGCATCGACGAGACCGTCGAGCCCGAGGCCTTCCGCGGGGCCACGATCAGCCGAGCGGAGATCGACGCGCTGCGGACGATCGAGCGCGTCGTGCGTCTCGGGCGTGTCCTCAAGATCACCAACAGCGAGGTGATGCTGACGCAGGGAACGATTCCTGCCGAGCCCGGACGCATCTACGTCGACTGCACCGCCGCAGGCCTTCGCCCGACGGTTCAGCGCCCGGTGTTCGAGGACTCCCTCATCACGCTGCAATACGTGACCATCGGGGTCGTCCCGTGGGGGGCCGCGGTCATCGGCCACGTCGAGGCCGTGAAGCACGACGACGACGAGAAGAACCGGCTGTGCCCCGTCGTCAGCTTCGACGGCACGATCGCCGACATCCTGCGGCTGGCCTTCGCCGGCATGTCCGGGCTCATGGCGCGCGCCGCTGATCCGGACATCTCAGCGTGGAACGATGCGTGTCGCCTCAACCCGTCGATGGGAGCGGCCGGGAAGATGGACGATCCTGTCGTGGCCGAGGCGTTCGGGTCGATGGTGACGAACATCGGCCCCGCCCTGCGGAACCTGACCGCCAGAGCCGGGACGCCCGCAGCGGCGGCGACCTGACGGAGCGACGGGGCCTGGTGTCGAGCGTCAGTCGTAGGAACGGGCCTGCAGGCGGTAGAGCTCGGCGTACAGGCCATCCGCGGACATCAGCTCGCGATGCGAGCCGGCTTCCCGGACGCGGCCGCCGTCGACGACGAGGATCACGTCGGCCATCCGCACCGTCGAGAACCGATGGCTGATGAGGATCGTGATCGCGCCGCGCTCCCGAGCCGCATCCCGCGCCGCCGTGTGGAACCGATCGAACAGGCGGTGCTCCGTCGGCGCGTCGAGGCTCGCCGTCGGTTCGTCGAGCACCAGCAGCAGCGGCTTCTCGCGCATCATCGCCCGCCCGAGCGCGAGCTTCTGCCACTGACCGAGTGACAGCTCGACACCGCCGTCGAACTCGCGCCCCAGCTGGGTCGCCAGACGGTCGGGCAGCTGGTCGACCACCTCGGGCGCGGCCGCCCTGGTGAGGGCGCCGATCATCGCCTCGTCGCGGCTCAGATCGCTGTCGACGTCGCCGAGCCCGACCGTCTCACGGGCCAGGAGCTGGAACATGGCGAAGTCCTGGAAGCCGGCAGCGATGTGGCGCCGCCATGTCGAGACCGGCACGTCGCGCAGGTCGATCCCATCGACGACGATGCGCCCCTCGCTGGGCTCGTAGAACCGGCACAAGAGCTTCACGAGCGTCGTCTTCCCCGCGCCGTTCTCGCCGACGATGGCGACGGTGGAACCCGCCGGCAGGTGGAGGTCGACGCGCTCGAGCACGGTGCTGCCGGTTCCGGGATACGCGAACGAGACGCCCTCGACCCTGATGCCGTCGGTGAGCCTGGCCGGCAGCTCGGCTGGCGCGGCCGGTGTGAGCGCCGTCGTGCTGCGCTCGGCGTAGTCGGTGAGCCAGCGCAGCCGGCGGACTGCGCGATGGGTGCGGACGAACCACGCCACGTTCTCACCGAGCTCCGCGAGCTGCTGGTCGAGCTGGCTGCCGATGGTCAGGACGAGGACGGCGTCGCCGATCGTCGCATCGCCTCTCGCGGCCGCTCGTGCGGTGAAGGCGAGCGCCGCGACGTACGCCGCCGCGAAGAGCAGCCAGGCGCCGGTGGAGATCGCGATCCGTTCCCGAGCCAGGCCCAAGCGCTGGGTCTCCAGACGATCGAAGAGCGAGCGCCGGCGACGGAGCAGCTCCCCGGCGATCCCGAAGATGCGGACCTCCTTCGCTGACGAGGGGAGCGTCGAGAGCTCGTACAGGTGGCGCAGCACCCGGTTGTCTTCTGCCTGGCTGTCGATGAGCGCGACGAGGCGGGACTCGCCACGGCCGGACGCCCATGCCGTGGCGATCCCGAAGAGCGGGAGCAGGGCGATGACCGGATGCACCCCCACGAGGAGCGCGACGGTGCTGACGCCCTGCACGATCGAGGCGATGGTCCACGAGATCGGGTTGAACGGGTTCGCGAGGTAGCCGCGCTCACTGCGGATCAGCTCGACCTCGTCGAGGTACTCGGGCCGCTCGTGGTGCTCGAGACCGGGGATGCCCGCGGTCAGATCCATCACGTGGGTGTCGAGATAGAGCTGGGTGTTCTCGCGCAACCTCATCCGCACGTTCAACGACGCGTGGAGCATCACCCGGTGGACCGCGGTGAGGCCGACGATGATCGCGATGCCGCGCAGCGCGAGCTGGCTGTCACCGCGGACGAAGCCGTCGGTCAGGTACTTCAAGCCGATCGCCCGGAGCGGCAGGCTCGCCATCTGCCCGACGGCCGTCATCACCGTGAAGACCGAACGCACCGCGTCGGCCCGCCACGAGATCTGGACCATGAGAGCGACGGTTCGCAACGCCTCACGCATCGGACGACTCCACGAACCGAGCGGCCTGCAGCCGGTACATCGACGCGTACGTGCCGCCGAGCGCGAGCAGCTCGTCGTGAGTTCCGTCCTCGACGATGCGTCCGTGTTCGACGAC
The DNA here is from genome assembly GCA_035540495.1 of Acidimicrobiales bacterium. Classification (GTDB taxonomy): domain Bacteria; phylum Actinomycetota; class Acidimicrobiia; order Acidimicrobiales; family CADCTF01; genus DASVEG01. The sequence goes on along the minus strand of DATLGL010000012.1, from coordinate 32,273 downwards.
GACGATCCGGTCGGCACGCCGGACGGTCGAGAACCGGTGAGAGATCACGATCGTCGTGACGCCCTTCGTGAGCTCGAGGAACCGGTCGTACACCTCGGCCTCGCCCCGCACGTCCATCGCCGCGGTCGGCTCGTCGAGCACCAGCACGCCGGCCCCGCAGTGCACGGCGAACATGGCGCGGGCGAGGGCGAGGCGCTGCCACTCGCCTCCCGAGAGTTGCGTGCCGCCGGAGAACTCGCGGGTCAGCACCGTGTCCCAACGACGGGGCAGGCGCTCGATCAGCGGCGTCGCGCCCGCGGTGTCGACCGCAGCTTCGACCGCACCGGCGTCGTGGCGGCGTTCGAGGTTGCCGAACGCGACGTTGTCGTAGGCCGACACCTCGAGCTGGAGGAAGTCCTGGAACACCGGAGCGAGCCGCTTCCTCCACTCGACCGGATCGAGCTCGCGCAGGTCGACGTCGTCGACGAGGATCCGGCCGCCGTCGGGGTCGTACAACCGGGCCAGCAGCTTCACGAACGTCGTCTTGCCCGCGCCGTTCTCGCCGACGATGGCGAGGGAGCGTCCGGCCTCGATGTCGAGGGAGAAGCCGTCGAAGACCGGCTCGTGGCGGCCGGGATAGGTGAAGCGGACATCGTCGAACCGGATGGTCGCCTTCGGCATGCCGGCCGCGTCACGGTCGCCGGCGAGGCGCTGGATGGCGGTGGCGGCACGGGCTTCGAGGTCGTCGAGCTTGTCGAGCGCGATGTTCGCCTCCGTCGGAGCGGTGAACGCCCAGTCGAACTGCGCGGCTGCGGCCGACGCGAGCAGCGCCTGCGCGACGGCGACGGCCAAGCCGACGCGCAGACGACCGTCGACGACGTCGTCGGCGACGAGCGCGAACGCAACGCCTTCGACGACCACGAGAGCCGCGGCGAGGCCGACGATCTGCGGCCAGTGCTCCCGCCGGCGCGACCAGATCCCGCGCATCACGGTGAGCCACTCGCTGCGGTAACGGTCGACGAACCACGGAGCGAGCCCGAAGACGCGCGTCTCCTTCGCGACGGTGTGGGTGAGGGCCAGGGTGCGGAGGTAGTAGACGCGCCGGAGCGCATCTGCGCTCCCGTGCATCACCTGGGTCACGTCGTGGAAGTGGTCGCGCTGGAAGCGGAAGACGCCGGCGTAGACCACGCCGAGCACGAGTACGAGCCACCACCGGTACGACCCGACGATCGCCAGCGACGCGAGCAGCCACACGAGGCGCTTCACGAGGTAGGGGAGCTGGACGGCCGCTGATCCGGGCGTGACGCCGGTGAGCGCGCCCTGGGCTTGGGTCGCGGCGTCGAGCACCGTCGGGTCTTCGATGTGGGCGAGGCCGGGCGGGAGCGCGAGCGCCGTCATGACCCGTTCGGTCATGCGCTCGTCGACCCGCCGCATCAGCACCTCGCCCGCCTCGGCGGTGACCGGGTCGAGGATCCGCTGGAGGGTGAACAGCACCCCGATGGCGACGACGGCACCCATCGGGGAGCGGTCGTCGTCGAGGGCGGCGGCGAGCGCGCCGGTCGCGATCGTGAAGGCGGGGAGCAGGAGGCCCTGGAAGAAGCCGACGCCGACGACCAGCGCCGTGAGGCCCGGGTGGACGCGGGAGAAGACGCGCACGAGTCGCGGCATCCCCCGGTTGAGCACTGCCGCAGTCTGGCGTGCCGGGTGCAGCAGCGGCCTCTGAATTCCTGGGATCCCTTCAGGCTTCGCTGGCCGCGGGTCGATGAGGGAACCGTGCTCGGTACCTTCGGACCCGTGCGTCGCTTCGCGCCCGTCCTCCTGTTGATCGCCGTCGTGTCCCCCGCGTGCGGCGCGGGCCAGCTGCCGACGGTCGAGGGCGCCGGCGGCGAGACGGCTGCCGCCGTGCCCGCCGCCGGTGCCGCCCCAGCCGCCCCGGCCGGCGGGGCAGCGGCGACACCTGTCGCACCTGCCGAGGAAGCCACGCCGACCACGGAGGCGCCTCCGCCTCCGCCTCCGCCTCCTTCGGCGCGGTCGGTCACCGAGCAGGCGTGGGTGCCGATGGCGGTGGTGGGCGACGTCACGCTCGTCCACCCGTCTGATCGTGTCGAGCGGGTGGCGTTCCACCAGTCGAATCACGAGGGCGCCCGCGAGCTGACCGCCCTGCCGACGACGGTCATGTCGACCGTGCTCGAGTCGCGCGAACGGCTCAGTGCCGGTCAGAGCGCCGCCGACGTGGTGGTCGATCCGGAGAGCGCGATTCGTGCCCCGGTATCGGGCCGGGTGCTGCGGGCGGGCAGCTACGTCCTCTACTGCAAGTACCGCGACGACTTCGTCGTCATCGAGCCCGACGGCCGCCCCGGCTGGGAGGTCAAGATCCTCCACATCGACGGCGAACAGGTCGACGTGGGTCAGCGTGTGGAGGCAGGCGTCACCCAGCTGGCGCGGCGAGCGACACAGCTTCCGTTCGAGTCGCAGGTCGACAAGCTGCGCACGGCGGACCCGGCGTGGCCCCACGTCCACATCGAGGTCGTCGACCCGTCGATCCCGAACATCCCGTCGCCCGGTGGCGGCGGAGGCTGCTAGCTCCGCCAGCCACGCGGCACCGATCAGCTCCGCCAGCTACGCGGCACCGACTAGCTCCGCCAGCTACGCGGCACCGACTAGCTCCGCCCGCTACGCGGCACCGACTAGCTCCGCCAGCTACGCGAGGCACCTCAGAGGGCGGCCGCCGTTCAGCTGGATCATGTCGCCGATCGCGTCGATGAGGTCGATCGGCGCACCCCGCTCGAGGCCGCTCCTCTCCGCGAGCGCACGGTGGAGGTTGCCGGCCAGCCGCTCGGAGTCGCTCAACGCGGCGAACTCGCCGAGATCGATCTGACGCGCGGCGTCGAGCGGCGTGGTGCCGCTGGCGTGAGCGTCGGCCGCGACGCCGTCGACGAACCGGTAGTAGCGCTCGATCCCGTCGAGCACGGTCTGGTCGCAGACGTCGCCGTGGCCCGGCACGATGACCTCCGCGTCGAACGAGCGCAGCCACTCGACGGTGTCGATCGCGCCGGTCAGCGAGCCCATCATCACGAACGGCGTCCCACCGTTGAAGACGAGGTCTCCGGCGAACAGCACGCGCTGCTCGGGCAGCCAGGCGACCACGTCGTTGGTCGTGTGCGCCGCAGTGCCGGGGTGGTGCAGCTCGACGCGAGTGTCGCCCGACCACACGGTGAGGTGGTCGTCGAACGTCACGATCGGCGGCGCGACCCGGAGGTCGCCCCACTCGACGTCGTCCCACACACCAGGAACATGGAGGATGCCCGTCTGCAGGATCAGCTCCCGGCAGCGCTCGTGGGCGACGATCGCGGCGGGGTGGGTGAGGTAGTTGCCGTGGGTGTGGTCGCCGTGATGGTGGGTGTTGACCAGCAGCCGCAACGGCGCGTCCGAGACGGAGCGCATCGAGTCGAGGAACGCCCGCGTCCGCCGCTCCGTCGAGCAGGTGTCGATCGCGACGACCCCGTCGTCCGACGTGAGGAAGCCGGTGTTGTTGATCCACCACGACCCGTCGGGCTGGATGTAGGCGAACACCCCGTCCGCCACCTCCTCCACGCGTGGCGGATCGAGCTCGCCTGTTCCATGAGAGTGGTCGTGGTCGTGACCGTGGTCGCTGCTCACGCCGCCTCTCTAGTCGACGGGCGGTAGACCTTGCGGATGCAGATCGGTGTGGTGCTCCCGCAGACCGAGATCGGCGCCGACCCGGCGGCGATCGCCGCATACGCCCGTGGCGTGAGCGAGCTCGGGTTCGCGCACGTGCTGGTGTACGACCACGTCCTCGGCGCCGACCCGACCGTGCACCGGGAGTGGAGGGGTCCCTACGACATCGACACGATGTTCCACGAGCCGTTCGTGCTCTTCGGCTACCTCGCCGCGATCGTCGACCTCGAGCTGGTGTCGGGCATCGTCATCCTCCCGCAACGTCAGACCGCGCTCGTCGCCAAGCAGGCCGCCGAGGTCGACGTGCTGTCGAACGGGAAGCTGCGCCTCGGCGTCGGCATCGGCTGGAACAAGGTCGAGTACGACGCCCTCGGTGAGGACTTCGCGACCCGAGGCCGGCGCATGGAGGAGCAGGTGGAGCTGATGCGACGTCTGTGGACCGAGCGCTCCGTCAGTTTCGAAGGCCGCTTCGACACCGTCGTCGGCGCGGGGATCTCGCCGCTTCCGGTGCAGCGCCCGATCCCGATCTGGGTCGGTGGGTCGTCGGAACCGGCCTACCGGCGGATGGGACGTGTCGCCGACGGCTGGTTCCCCCAGGTGCCACCCGACGAACGACTCGACGCGGCGCGCCGGATCGTGAACGAGGGTGCGGCGTCCGCGGGTCGGGACCCGGATGCGATCGGCATGGAGGGACGGGTGAGCTGGTCGCGCGACGGGGGTCTGGCCAAGGTCGTCGACCATCTCGAGCGGTGGCGGCGCGCCGGCGCGACGCACGTGTCGGTCAACACGATGGGTGCCGGCCTCGCTGAGGTCGACGCCCATCTGCAAGCGCTCGCCGAGGTCGCGGCCGAAGCGCTCGGCTGACTACCCCGCCCGCATTGGCGGCCCCATCGGCCGCATCATCGGGCGCGCCGGCGCGGCAGGTGCCTCGGTGTCGACATCGACGGCCGGTGCGAGGAACTGCGAGTTGTACAGGCGGTGATAGGCGCCCTTGCGCTCGAGCAGCTCGTCGTGCGATCCCTGCTCGACGATGCGCCCGTTCTCCATCACCAGGATGGTGTCGGCGCCGCGGATCGTCGAGAGGCGGTGGGCGATGACGAAGCTCGTGCGTGACTGGCGCAGCTTGTTCATCGCCTCCTGGACGAGCACCTCGGTGCGGGTGTCGACCGAGCTCGTGGCCTCGTCGAGGATGAGGATCGACCGGTCGGCGAGGAACGCGCGGGCGATCGTGATCAGCTGCTTCTCGCCGGCACTGATGTTGTCGCCCTCCTCGTTGATGAGCGTGTCGTATCCGTCGGGCAACGAGTGCACGAAACGGTCGACGTACGCGGCTCTGGCGGCGGCGAGGACGTCGTCGTCGGTGGCGTCGGGATTCCCGTACGCGATGTTGTCGCGGATCGTCCCGCCGAACAGCCACGTGTCCTGCAGGACCATGCCGATGCGCGAGCGCAGCTCGCTCCGGGGCATCGACGTGATGTCGCGTCCGTCGAAGGTGATGCGCCCGCCGTCGAGCTCGTAGAACCGCATGATCAGGTTGACCAGGGTGGTCTTGCCCGCGCCGGTCGGGCCGACGATGGCGATCGTCTGGCCCGGCTCGGCGACGAGCGAGAGCGACTCGATGAGCGGCTTGTCCGGGTCGTAGGAGAACGTCACGTCCTCGAACGCGACCCGCCCCCGCACCGGCGCGTCCGTCGCCGACGCCTCGGGGTCGGGTGACTGCTCCTCCGCGTCGAGCACCTCGAGCACCCGCTCGAGCGAAGCGATGCCCGACTGGAACACGTTCATCATCGACGCCAGTTGCGTGAGCGGCATCGAGAACGTGCGGGTGTACTGGATGAACGCCTGGACCTCGCCGACGCTGATGGCGCCGTTGGCCACGCGGATGCCGCCGACGACGGCGACGAGCGCGTACTGGACGTTGCCGAGGAACATGGTGGCCGGCTGCATGAGGCTCGACATGAACTGGGCACCGAAGGCGGCGTCGTGGAGCTGGTCGTTCGTCGCCCGGAACCGCTCCTCGACCTCACGCTGGCGACCGAACGACTTCACGATCGCATGACCGGTGAACGTCTCCTCGATCTGGGCGTTGAGGGCGCCGGTGTGACGCCACTGGTTCATGAACCTGGGGCGAGCGCGCCCTCCGATGATCTTCATCGCGTAGATCGACGCCGGCACCGTGATCAACGCGATCAGCGCCAGCAGCGGTGAGATCACGAACATCATCGCCATGACGCCGATGAGCAGCAGCACCGAGTTCAGCATCTGGCTCAGCGTCTGCTGGAGGCTCTGGGCGATGTTGTCGATGTCGTTCGTCACGCGGCTGAGCAGGTCGCCGCGAGCGTGGGTGTCGATGTAGCTGAGCGGGAGCGCGTTGAGCTTGCTCTCGACCATGGTGCGCAGCCGCTTCATGAGGCGCTGCACCGCGCCGGTGATCAGCCAGCCGCTCACGAGACCGAAGATCGACGACGCGACGTACAGCGCAGCGGCGAGCATCAGCACCCGATGCAGCTCGTCGAAGTCGATGCCGTCGCCGACCAGCCCGTCGAAGATGACGTCGGTGGCCATGCCCAACACGCGCGGGCCGAGCACGTTGAGCACCGCGCTGCCGACGCCCGCGAGCATGACGACGACCAAGATCTTCCGCTCCGGGCCGAGGAGAGCGATCAGCCGGCGGACGGAGTTGCCGAAGTCCTTCGACTTCTCCGTCGGCATCCCGGCTGCGCTGAACCGGCCACTGCCAGGGCCGACGCGAGTCTCCGACGCGGGGAGGTGCTGGGGTTCGTCGTCGCCTGCGTCGGACGGGCCACCCGCCGGACGGTTCTCCACCGTGGTCATGCCGCCTGCCCTTCACCGATCTGCGATTCGACGATCTCGGAGTACGTGCCGCACTCCCGCATGAGCTCAGCGTGGGTGCCGCGGCCGACGAGCTCGCCGTCTTCGAGCACGAGGATCGAGTCGGCGCCGGAGATCGTCGACACCCGCTGGGCGACGATCACGACGGCGGATCCGCGCGTGTACGGCCCGAGCGCGGCCCGCAGCCGCGCGTCCGTCGCGAGGTCGAGAGCGGAGAACGAGTCGTCGAAGACGTAGATGTCGGGCTTGCGGATGAGCGCCCGCGCGATCGACAACCGCTGCCGCTGCCCGCCTGACACGTTGGCGCCACCCTGGGCGATCGTCGCGTCGAGCCCGCCGTTCATCGCTCGTACGAAGTCGGCCGCCTGCGCCACCTCGAGCGCCTCCCACATCTCGTCCTCGGTCGCGTCCGGCTTGCCGTACTGGAGGTTCGAACGGACGGTCCCCGAGAACAGGTACGGCTTCTGGGGGACGAGACCGATGCTCGCGGTGAGCACGTCGGGGTCGAGATCCCGCACGTCGACGCCGCCCACGAGCACCTGCCCCGCAGTGGCGTCGAACAGCCGGGGGATGAGGTTGACGAGTGTGGTCTTGCCCGCGCCGGTGCTGCCGATGACGGCGGTCGTCTGGCCAGGCTCGGTGCGAAACGAGATGTCCGACAGCACCGCGTGCTCGGCGCCCGGGTAGTGGAAGCCGACGCCGGCGAACTCGAGCGAGCCATGGGTCGCCACCTCGCGGATCGGCGTCGCCGGGGGGCGCACCGTCGATTCGGTGTCGAGCACCTCCTGGATGCGTCCTCCCGCCACGGCGGCGCGAGGCACCATCGACACGACGAACGACGCCATCACCACCGACATCAGGATCTGCACGAGGTAGCTCAGGTAGGCGACGAGCGAACCGACCTGCACCTCGCCGTCGGCGACGCCGCGGGCGCCGATCAGCAGCACGCCGATGCTGGAGCCGTTGATGATCAGGTTCACGATCGGGAACATCGTCGCCATCAACCGCCCGGCTCGCAGCGACGTGTCGGTGAGCTCCGCGTTCGCCGTTTCGAAGCGGGCCGCCTCCTGCGGTTCGCGCACGAAGGCCCGGACGACCCGCACGCCGGTGATCTGCTCGCGCAGCACCCGGTTGATCTGGTCGATGCGCTCCTGCATCAGCGAGAAGGCAGGCACCATCCTCGAGACGATGATCCCGAGCACGATCGCGGCTGCCGGCATGCTGATCAGCAGGATCGACGACAGCTGCACGTCGGTGCGGATCGCCATGAAGACGCCGACGACGATCGTGATCGGCGCGGCGACGGCCATCGTTGCCGTCATCACCACGAGCATCTGCACCTGCTGGACGTCGTTGGTGATCCTCGTGATCAGTGACGGGGCGCCGAACGTGCCGACCTCGCGCGCGGAGAACGCCGTCACCCGTTCGAAGAGCGAGTTCCGGACGTCGCGCCCGAAGCCCATCGCCACCTTCGCCCCGTAGTAGACGGCGCCGGCCGCGAACACGATCTGCACGACGGTGAAGGCGAGCATGATGCCGCCGGTGCGGACGATGTAGCCGACGTCGCCGCGGAGGATGCCCTCGTCGATGATGTCGGCGTTGAGGCGGGGGAGGACGAGGGCCGCCGTCGTCTGGATCGTCTGCATGACGACGATCGCGAGCAGCGGACGCTTGTACGCCGCGAGATGGCGGCGGAGAAGCCGGATCAACATGAGCCACCTGCTGTGCCGTGGAGGAAGAGCGCGACGATCTCGCCGGGCTCCATCGGTTCGTCGACGAACATGGGATGCGTTGCGGCGAGCACGACGCCGAAGAGCACCCGGGCTGCCAGCGCCGGATCGGTTCGGAGCTCGCAGGACGACAGGAGCGTCTTCAGGGCGTCGCTGTCGGGCGGGCGCCGCGGCGGGTGCTCGCGGAACCGGGCGCTGACGCGCGACACGAGGCGCCACACGTCGACGACGTGGCGCTGGAGGAGCACGACCGCCTGCTCGACCCGCTCGTGAAGCGGGAGCGCGGCGTCGATCGACGCGAACGCTTCCTCGAGCGCGGTCTGGTCGACCGCGTGCTCGACGACCGCGGCGATGAGCGCGTCCTTGTCGGCGAAGACGCGGAAGATCGTCCCTTCGGCGATGCCGGCCGCCTCGGCGATCTGCTTGGTGGTCACCATCTCCCCGTGCTCCACGAGGAGCGGCGTCGCTGCGCTGATGATCATGGCCCGCCGCTCGTCGGCGGGAAGGGGCCCGGCGCGGGAGGTCCGAGCGGCGGAGAGGGCTGGCACGGCGGGCGAGCGTACATGAGTGAGCGCTCACTCACGAACTCGTTCCGTGCGAGCGCGCTACAACAGGGTGATGAGCGAGCGCATCCTCGTGGCCCTCGACGGAACCGACGCCGATACGCGCGTCGCCACGTTCGTCAACCGGCTGTTCGCGGACCGAGACGACGTGGAGGTGGTAGCGCTGCACGTGACGGCCGACATCGCCGCCATGCCGGTGACGCCACTCATGGCCGGTGCGACGTGGTGGACGTACCCCGCGCCGACGTCGCTTGGTGATCCGGCCTACGTGCTCACCAACGACAGCAACCGGTTGGGCGACGTCGCCGGTTCGCCTGACGACGAGGAGCGAGCGGAAGCGATCGTCGCTCGATCGGGCCTCGACGCCGATGCCGTCGAGGTCGAGGTCGGTGACGTCGTCGAGGCGATCGAGTCCGCCGCCCGCGAGATCGACGCGACGCTGGTCGTCGTCGGCTCCCATCGGCGTGGCTGGTTCGACCGCCTCGTCAGCGGGGGCTCGGTCTCGCGAGAGCTCGCTTCGACCGCCGACCGCCCGCTGCTCATCGTCTAGGAAGAACGGCGACGAGGAAGACCGGCGACGGTGGGACCGCGACGGGTGCGGTGGCTCGGGTTGGGCGCGGTGACCGCAGCTGTCGCGGCGGTCGTGCTGTTCTGGTTCCAGCCCCAGAAGCTCCTCATCGACGAGACCGTGGACGACGAGCTGCCGGCGACGGAGGCGGCTCCCGCGTCACCGACCGCCGCGGAACCCGCCGAGCTCGCCGAGCTCGCGTCCGGGACGTTCGTCTCCCTCGACCACTCGACGAGCGGACGCGTGCGGGTGCTGCGTCTCGCCGACGGGACGCGCATCGTGCGGCTCGAGGGGCTGCGCACCGACAACGGACCCGATCTGTACCTGTATCTCTCGCGCGCACCGGTCGACGGCGCGGAGAGCAGCTTCGACGACGACATCGTCAACCTCGGGCGGCTGAAGGGCAACCAGGGCGACCAGAACTACGAGCTGGCTTCGGACGTCGATCTCGAGCCGTACACCTCGGTCGTGATCTGGTGCGATCGCTTCAACTCGGCGTTCGGCGCTGCGGCGCTCGTGCCCGCCTGATCGGCAGCTACCGTCGATCGGCGTGACGGTGAGCACGAGGTACGAGACGGTGCAGGCGCACGACGGCGGAACCTTCGAGGCGTTCTGCGCGATCCCGGAGAGCGGGTCCGGCCCTGGGATGCTGCTCTTCCAGGAGATCTTCGGGATCAACGACAACATGCGGGGGCTGGCCGAGCGGCTGGCGAACGAGGGCTACGTCACCCTCGTGCCCGACATGTTCTGGCGCATCGAGCCACGGTTCGAGCGCAAGGACGAGTCGGGTCTGGCGGACGCCTTCGCGATGGTGCAGAAGTTCGACTTCGCCACCGGCGTCGCCGACATCCAGTCGACGCACGCACACCTGCTCGGCATGAGCGAATGCACCGGCAAGATCGGCGCCATCGGCTTCTGTCTCGGCGGCGGGCTCGCGTTCGCTGCGGCGACGATGAGCCGCGTCGACGGGCGTGGTCCCGATGCCGCGGTGCCCTACTACGGGTCGCCCGTCAACGACATGCTCGATCAGGCGCCGAACCTCGAGTGCCCGACGATGTTCCACTACGGCAACAACGACGCGTTCATCCCCGAGGACAAGATCGCGGAGGTCGAGAGCGCGTTCGCAGGCAACCCGAACGTGACCTTCCACCGCTACGACGCCGGCCATGCGTTCTCGAACTGGGACGCACCGTCGATGTACCAGGCCGACGCCGCGGAGCTCGCCTGGTCGCGCACGATCGGCTTCCTCGCCGAGCACCTCAAGTGAGCGACGCCTCGGCCGCCAGTGGCACCTTCGCCGTCAGCGGTTCGACATGAGTGTCCTCGACGATCTCGAATCGATCCTGCAGGAACGCGCCCGTACTCGCCCTGAAGGCTCCTACACGAGCGAGCTGCTGGGCGACCCCGAGCGCGTGCAACGCAAGATCATGGAGGAGGCGTTCGAGGTGTGCCTCGAGCTCGGCCGCGACTCCGTCACCGACACGGGGCGCATCGCGGAGGAAGCAGCCGACCTGCTCTACCACCTGCTCGTCGGGCTGGTGGGCGCCGGCGTGTCGCTGGCGGAGGTCGAGCGGGTCCTCGAGGAACGGCGGCGGTGACGCGAGTAGCGATCCCGTCGAAGGGGCGGCTGCGCGATGCCGTGCTCGTGCTGCTCGAACACGCCGGCTACTCCGTGGCCGGGCTCTCCGGCGGTGGCGCCGGCGCGACGGCAACGGTCGACGGCATCGAGTTCATCGAGATGCGGCCGCGTGATGCCGGGTCGTGGCTCGCGGCCGGCCGCCTCGACGCCGCGTTCGTGTCGACCGACATCGTCCTCGAGGAGAGCCTCGACGACCTGCACCGCACCCGCCTCGGTTTCGCCCGCAGCGACCTCGTCGTCGCGAGCCGGGAGGACGACGGGCGCAGCGGCTCGAGCGATCTCGCCGGCGCCACGGTGGCGACGCATCTCCCGAACGCGACGGCCGGATGGTTCGCGTCGCAGGGCGTCGATGTCCGAGTGGTGACGATGGGCGGCGCGCTCGAAGGCGTGTGCGCAGCGGGTCTCGCCGACGCCGTCGTCGACCTGAGGGAGACCGGGACGAGTCTGGCGCGAAACCGCCTTCGGGTGCTGGCCGAGATCGAGCGATGCGAGGCCGAGTTCGTCACGGCCGCCGTCGACGATGTCCTCGACGACCTCGAGGTGCGTCTCTCCGCCGCGCTTCACGCCCGCCGTCAGCGGTACGTGATGCTGCACCTACCGCCCGGTGAGGTCGACGGCCTCGCGCGCATCTTCCCCGGACTGGCGGCGCCGACGGTGCTCCCCCTCGCAGGGCGTGACGATCTCGTCGCGATCCACCTCGTCGTCGAGGCCAAGGAGCTGTTCCGCCGCCTCGGCGAGCTCAGGGCGCTCGGCGCGAGCGGCATCGTGGCGCTGCCGCCGGACGCCGTCCTCCGTTAGCCGTCGAAGTCATCGCTTACGATCCTCGCCTTTCCAGCTTCCGGGGGACCACGTGCACCTGAACGACCTCTTCTCGATCGAAGGCAAGACCGCGCTCGTCACGGGCGGCTCACGCGGCATCGGCGAGATGATCGCCGCCGGCTTCCTCGCCAACGGCGCGACCGTCTACATCAGCTCGCGGAAGGCCGACGTGTGCGACGCGACGGCCGAGCGCCTGGCGAAGGAGTACGGCGGCACCTGCGTGTCGCTGCCCGCCGACCTCAGCAACCTCGACGGCATCGACTCCATCACCGCCGCGCTGAAGGAGCGGACCGACCACCTCGACATCCTCGTGAACAACGCAGGCGCGTCGTGGGGCGCCAAGCTCGACGAGTTCCCCGAGGTCGGCTGGGACAAGGTGATGGACACCAACGTGAAGGGCGTCTTCTTCCTCACCCAGCGTCTGCTCCCGCTGCTCGAGGCGCGCGCCACCGCGGACGATCCGTCGCGCGTCATCAACATCGGGTCGATCGACGGTATCCAGACGCCGGCCTTCGAGACGTTCTCGTACGGTCCGTCGAAGGCTGCGGTGCACGCGCTCACCCGCCAGCTGGCAGCGCACCTGGTGCGGCGCAACATCATCGTCAATGCCATCGCACCGGGCCCGTTCCCGACGTGGATGCTGTCGACCGGCGTCGGTACCGGCGGCGACGTCGAGGGCACCGATTGGGACGCCATCGGTCGCGGCAACCCGCGCGGTCGTGTCGGTACGCCGGAGGACATCGCAGGACTCGCGATCTTCCTGAGCTCGCGCGCCGGCGCGTACACGGTGGGGGAGACCATCACGTGCGACGGGGGCTCGATCGTCGGACGTCGCTGACGCGACGCCGTGGGAGGTGACGCCGTGACGACGCCGCCGAACATCGTCCTGATCAACTGCGACGACCTCGGCTACGGCGACCTCGGGTGCTACGGCTCGACGGCGAACGACACGCCGTACCTCGACCGCATGGCGGCCGAAGGCGCGTTGTTCACCGACTTCTACATGGCGTCGCCGGTGTGCTCACCGTCGCGCGCCGCGCTGCTCACCGGCTGCTACCCGCTGCGCATCGGCTTCGGCGGCGAGCAGGGCGGCGGTCTCGGCGGCGTGCTCTTCCCGGGATGGCCGATCGGTTTGCACCCCGACGAGATCACCATCGCCAAGCTTCTGCAGTCGGCCGGGTACGCCACGCTCGCGGTGGGGAAGTGGCACTGCGGCGACCAGCCGGACTTCCTCCCGACGAACCACGGCTTCGACGAGTGGTACGGCATCCCGTACAGCAACGACATGGGGCGCCAGGTGGCGGGGCCGGGGGAGCCGACGGACGAGGAGATGCGCAAGATCCTCGACGACCTCGGCGTGACCATGCCGTGGGTCCGGCCGCCGCTCCCGCTGATGGAAGGACTCGAGGTCGTCGAGGAGCAACCCGATCAGGCGTCGCTGACCGGCCGGTACGTCGAGCGCTGCGTGCGTTTCCTCCGAACGAACCGCGACCGGCCGTTCTTCCTCTACCTCGCCCACCTCTACGTGCACCTGCCGATCTACGTGCAGCAGGCGTTCCTCGAGTCGTCGCGCAACGGCGCGTACGGCGGCGCCGTGGCGGCCATCGACTGGGCGGCGGGCGTGGTGCTCCAAGAGCTCCGACGGCTGGGTCTCGACGAGCAGACGCTCGTGATCTTCACCAGCGACAACGGGGCGCTTGCGACAGATCGAGGAGGGTCGGGGAGCAACCTCCCGCTACGAGGTGCCAAGGGCACGACCTGGGAGGGCGGCCAGAGGGTGCCGTGCCTCATGCGCTGGCCGGGCCGCATCGAGCCCGGCACCGTCGTGCGCGACATGGCCACCTCGCTCGATGTGTACCCGACGCTCGCCGCGCTCACCGGCGTCGACGTTCCGCTCGATCGGCGAATCGACGGCGTCCGCATCGACGGCATGGTGGGTGCCGCGGCTGGTGACGACACCATGCCTCCGCCCGATCGGTCGTTCGTCTACATCCTCGACGGATCGCTCGAGGCGGTGCGCGTCGGGCGGTGGAAGCTCCACGTGCGGAAGCGCCGGCGGGAGATGCTCGAGCTCTACGACCTCGTCGACGACCCGAGCGAGACGCTCGACCTCAGCAGCTCGCATCGCGAGGTCGTCGCCGATCTGCAACGGGTGCTCGACGAGTGGAGGGCCGACCTCGGCGACGACGCGACCGGCGTCGTCGGTCGTGGGGTGCGGCCGATCGGGCGGGTCGACGACCCGAAGGCGCTCACCGAGTTCGACCCTGACCGCCCGTACTACATGGCGGAGTACGACCTCCACCACCGAGGCTGACGTTCCGCCCCGTCACTGCGCCGCCTTCATCACCTGCTCCGCCGCTTCGCGGTACTGGTCTCGCACGAACCCGGCGGGCGCCGCCTCGATCACGTTGGCGGGCGGTTCCGGCCACGGCGGCGGCTCGCCCGTGAGCGCGGCCGCGGCTTGCAGTGCCGCGCCCTCGGCGACGTACTCACTTGCGGTGGGCACGTGGACGTCGAGGTCGAAGATCGCCGCCGCGATGTCCTGCACAGCTGCTGAGCGGGCGCCGCCACCGACCAGCAGCACTCGCTCGGCGGTGACGCCGAGCGCGACCAGCACGTCGAGAGCATCGGCCAGTCCGCACAGGATCCCCTCGATCGTCGCCCTCGCGATGTTGGCGGGCGTCGTGTTGGCCAGCGTCATGCCGTGGAGCTGCGCGTGTGCGTTTGGGAGGTTCGGCGTGCGTTCGCCCTCGAAGTACGGCACGAGCACGAGGCCCTCGGCACCGGGCGGCGCCGTCGTGGCGAACTCGGCGAAGTCGTCGAGGTCGGCGCCGAGCAGGCTGGCGACCTTCGAGAACACCGGCGCGCCGTTGAGCGTGCACGCGAGCGGCAGGAAGTTCCCCGCGGCGTCCGCGAAGCCGGCGACGATCCCGCTCGGATCAGCCGTCGGGTGCGTCGACACGGCAGAGACGACGCCCGATGTCCCGAGCGAGACGACGACGTCGCCGGGCCGCGCACGCAGCGCCAGCGCCGCCGCCATGTTGTCGCCCGTGCCGGCACTCACCACCACGCCGGACGGCGTCTCGCCGATCGCGGCCCATGGTGTGGCGACGCCCGGAACGCCAAGCATGCGGCCGAACGCCCGTTCCAGCAGGTCGTGCCGGTACTGGCCGGTGGACGGCGACCAGTACCCCGTGCCGCTCGCGTCGCCGCGGTCGGTGGTCAGTTCGTCGAGCGCCGACGTCGCGCGGAGCCGCCACGTGAGCCAGTCGTGGGGAAGGCAGACCGCAGCGACTCGAGCCGCAACCGAGGGCTCGTGCTCGGCCAGCCACCGCAGCTTCGTCACCGTGAACGATGCAACCGGCACCGAGCCGACGGCGTCGGCCCATCCCTGAGGACCGAGCTCCTCCACGAGAGCCGACGCCGCGCCAGCCGACCGCGTGTCGTTCCACAAGAGCGCGGGCCGCACGACGCACCCGTCATCGTCGAGGGTGACCATGCCGTGCTGTTGTCCGGCGACACCGATCGCACGAACGTCGTCGCCCAAGCCGTCCGCTTCGTCGAGCGCCTGGTCGAGCGCCGTCCACCACGCCTCGGGGTCCACCTCGGTGCCAGGTGGGTGGGGCGCGGTCGCGGACCGCACGACCTCACCGGTACCGAGATCGCGCACGACGACCTTGCACGACTGGGTCGAGGAGTCGACGCCGATCACGACGTCACCAGCGCGCGCAGATGCCACGCGTGCCGACTGTACGGTGCCCGGCCGACCCCGTCTCGCCGACGTGCTTTCACGATCGGGGCTGTTGTGCGCGGAAGCGTGGGCTAGATGACGTCTCGTCCGACGAGTACCACCGCCAGGTCGTCCGGTAGGCGGGCGCCATGTGCGGTTTGCACCTCGTCGAGCAGGCGGTCGACCTCCGCTTCCAGGAGCACACCTGGCGCGTCGAGGTGGGTCTCCATCAGCGACCGGAGGCGGTCGTCGCCAAAGCGTTCGCTCGATCCTGGAGCGACACGACCTTCGATCAGGCCGTCGGTGAAGGTGAAGACCGTCCACGGCGGGCACAGCGGGGTCGTCACCTCTCCGCATTTCATCCCGAACCCGAGAAGGAACGAGTCGTTGCCGGCGTCGAGCGACCGGACTCCTTCGGCGTCGGCGAGGAACGGCGCCGGGTGACCCGCGATCGAGTACGTCACCTCAGCTGGTCGGAAGGTGAGCGAACACGCGGTCGCGAACGTCTCGGGACCGTCGGCCTCCGACTCGACCACCGCGTCGAGCACGGCGAGTGCCTCGGCCGGTGACGCGCCCTGGAGGACGGCGGCCCGCCACGCAGCCCGGAGCGCAGCGCCCTTCCCCGCAGCGGCAGCCGAGTGGCCGCACACGTCACCGATGACGACGTTCAGTCCGCTGCCGGTCTCGACCACGTCGAAGAAGTCTCCACCGAGAAGCAGGTGCCGTTCGCCTGGCCGGTACCTCGTTGTGACCCGCCATGAGGCTGCGTCGTATCTGGGCGCGGGCAGGAGGGCGGTTTGGAGCGACGCGGTGGCCGCGTCTCGTTCGTGGCGAGCCTGATGGCTCTCGTCGCGCGACCGCTCGAGCTCGTTCGCGAGCGTCATGCGCTCCGTCACGTCGGCGACGACGCCCGACGTCCCGATCACGCGGTGATCGGCGATGATCGGCTCGCCACGCGACTCGAGCCACCGGAGCTCACCCGACGGCAGAACGGCCCGATGCAGCACCTGGTACGGGCTCCGCTCGGCGATCGCTTGATCGGACGCAGCGGTCACCAGGTCTCGATCTTCTGGGTGAACACGATCGATCCACGACCGGAACGAGCCGTCGTACGAGCCTGTCTCGAATCCGTACATCGTTTCGAGCCGCTCGTCCCACGTCGTGATTCCGGTCGCCGCGTTGTAGACCCAGGTGCCCATCGAGCTGGCTTCGAGCGCGAGATCGAGGCGGCGCGCCAGTCGGGCGAGCTCCTGCGCGTCGGACAGCGCTGCCTCGCGACGTGCGCGCTCGGCAGCGAGGATGATCGCGGCTGCGCAGGAGGCGGTGACGACGACAACGCGGCCGGCCATGTCACCGCTCACCATCGAGCCGTCGAGACCCATGATGATCGCGGCTCCGGCGAGGGCGAACGCCGACGTCAGCGCGGTGGCGCGAGGTGAAGCGACGCTCGCGGCCAGGAGGGGTCCCACGACCACGGCCGACACCGGCACGTCTTCCAACCCCGCCGCACGTACGGCCACGAGCAACGCGATGACACCCAGTCCGGTGTATCGGCGCCAGTCCCGGGCGTCGCGCATCGACGCACGCTGTACCCGCGTCGCCCCCGGGCTCATCCCGCGAATGTTCGTCACATCCTGGTCACGGTCGTCCGGATGTCCGCCGTGGTACCGGCGCAGGGGGAATGTCCGACGTCGACGTGCCGACTCCTCCTCGCAACCTCAGGATCCCGCCGCTGCACGAGCACCCGATCTTCCGGCGGCGCTTCCGCCGACTCGGTCGGTTGATCATGCGCGTGAGAGCGCTCACGCTCCTGGTCGCGGTGATCGTGACCGTGGCGGCGATCTTCGCCGCGGGAGTCGTGGCCGCCGCTCGCGCCGCACCGAGGCCGGAGGTGTCGCTCGACGTGGTGCTGGGTGAGGTGCCGGACCTTGCGTCCACGGTCCGCACCGGGCTGTCACAGCCGAGCACCGTCGTCGCCGCCGACGGCACCGTGATCGCCAGGTTCCGGCCCGAGGAGCTGTTCGTGCCGTTGTCCGCTGACGATCTCCCGCCACTGCTGTCGGCGGTCGTCGTTGCAACCGAGGACGCCGACTTCTGGACTCACCACGGTTTCGACGCGACCGCCGTGGCTCGCGCCGCGGCCAGGAACGTGCAGCACGGCGCCATCAAAGAGGGCGGCTCCACGATCACGCAGCAGGTCGTCAAGAACCTGGTCACCGGCAGCGACCGGACGCTCGAGCGGAAGTTCGACGAACTGAAGGCGGCGGTGCAACTCGAGCGGCAAGCAGAGAAGAAGGAGATCCTCGCTGCGTACCTCAACACCGTGTTCTTCGGTGAAGGGGCCATCGGCGCCGACGCCGCCGCGCGCACGTACTTCCGCAAACCGGCCCACGAACTGACGCTGAGCGAAGCTGCGTTGCTAGCCGGCGTCATACCTGCGCCAACGCTCTACAACCCGAGGGACAACCCCGAGATTGCGGAGCAACGGCGTCTCCTGGCGCTCGACCGTGTCGAGGCCGCAGGGGTGGCAACGCACGAGGAGGTGGAGCTCGCAAGGGCGAACCCGCCAGTCGTGCATCCTCGCCGTTCGTCGATCGAGCGGTATCCGTACTTCGTCGACTACGTGCGCAGGTGGCTGCTCGAGAGGCATGGGATGGCGCAGGACCTCCTCTACGGCGGAGGCCTCCGCATCGAGACGACGCTCCAGCCGGACATCCAGGACGCGGCCCTCGCGTCGGTCAACCTGTGGCTGCCGGAGCCGCACCATCCGGAGGCGGCAGCCGTAGTGGTCGATCCGGCCAATGGCGACGTCAAGGCCTTGATCGGCGGCCGCAGCTGGGAGCAGCAGCAGGTCAACCTCGCGCTCGGTCGTCTCGGCGGCGGGTCGGGACGTCAGCCCGGATCGTCGTTCAAGCCGTTCGTGCTCGCACGTGCCTACGAAGACGGCGCATCGAGTCTCGACACGATCGACGCCCCCGCCGAGCTGCATCTCCCGAAGGGCCACATCGTCCACAACTACACCCGACGGGGCTATGGAACCGTCACGCTGGCTCAGGCGACGCAGATGTCGGTCAACACCTCCTTCGTCGCTCTCGCGAACTTCCTCGACATCGGACGCGTGGCCGAGATGGCGCGATCGATGGGCATCGAGAGCCTGCCGCAGCAAGGGATCGGCTCGAGCCTCGCCATCGGGGCCTACGAGGCGTCGCCGTTGGAGATGGCCACGGCCTACGGCGCGTTCGCGAACGGCGGCCAGCGGATCGACGCCCGGCCGGTGCGCCGGATCCTTGACGCGAACGGGCAGCTCATCGCGGACTGGTCGGCGGCCGGGCCCGTCGGCCGGGTGCTGTCGCCGGATGCCGCGAAGCTGGTGACCCACACCCTGCGGGGCGTGATCCTGAGCGGCACCGGCCGCGCCGCCGACATCCATCGCCCGGCTGCGGGAAAGACCGGAACGTCGAACGACTACTCCGACGCGTGGTTCGTCGGCTACACGCCGCAGTTGGTCGCTGCGGTGTGGGTCGGCTTCCCCGAATCGCAGACGCCCATGGTGGACGTTGCCGGCGTCGCGCGGATGACCGGCGGCTCGATCCCGGCCCGGATCTGGCGAGACGTCATGGACCACGCGCAGCGGCCGCTGCCGGTCGTCGAGTTCCCGGCGCCGCCAGACCGTCCGCCGACGGCTCCACCTGCGCCCGCCGAGCCACCGCCTCCGGCGGGCGTCGCCGACGGGAGGACGGCGATCATGGCCGCCCCGCCGCCCCGAGATCGTTGAGGCGATCGTCCCCACCACGGAGCTCTCGCACCTGTTGCGCCACCTCCGCACCGATGAGCAGCGCCGCAGCGAGCAGGTAGAGCCACAGCAACGCGATCAGCGGGCCGCCGAGGGCGCCGAGAACCGGGTTCGTCGCGCCGAGCGTGCCGAGGTACGCGCGCAGCCCGGCGGTGGCGATGAGCCAGAGGGCGGTCGTAGTGACCGCGCCGGGAAGGTCGTCTCTCCACCGGTCCGCGCCGGGGCGTGACACGTGGAGGATCACCAGCGACCACCCCGTCAGAGCGACGGCGACCAAGGGCAGCCGGAGCCACCGCCATCCCGTCGCGAAGGCAGACCCAGCACCGATGGCATCGGCCACGGCTTGACCGCCGCCGAGCAAGGGGCCTACGACGAACATCGACAGCGACACCGCGGTGGCGACAACGGTTCCGAGCAAGAGTCCGAGCGACAGCAGTCGCCGCCGCCAGAACGGCCGCAGATCGACGTCGTTCGCCACCAGCACGACCGCTCGGATCAACGCGTCGACCCCGCGCGATCCGCTCCAGAGGGCAGCGACCACAGCGAACGTGAACACGTCGCTGTTGTCACGATCGAACAGGCCGCGCACCTCGTCGACAACTGCCGACGCTCGATCAGTGAGCACGGTTTCGAGCCACGACACGACCGTCGCCTCGACCTCCGAGGCGGCGTCCGGCCCGACGACGAGCGACAGGCTCGTCACTGCGGCAGCGACCGCGAGAAGACCCGGGAAGACGCTGAGCATCGCGAAGTACGCGACCTCGGCCGATAGGCCGGTCACTCGATCGTCCCGAGCTCCTTTCAGCACCTCCACCGAGAATCGCCCGGCCTCACGCAGCACGGCGAGAGCGCTACCCCGTTCCGGACCGATGACGTCACGTCGGCGGCGACCCGTACACCCACACCCTCGTGCCGATCGGCATCAGGTCGGATGCCCAGATGTGGTCCATCGCAGCGATCGAGACGCGCACGCATCCGTGCGATGCCGGATACGGCGGCACGAAGGTGTAGCCGTGGACGGCGATCCCCCTCGTGTGGAAGTACTTCGGCCGATAGAGGCGGCCGAGACTCGACTCGCGCCAGCCGTCGATCTCCCTGTACACGTCGAAGCGACCGTTGGGCGTGTCTGCTCCGTACTCCTGCCCTTCGTGGGTGTACGGCTCCTCGTTCCCCGTCGAGACGTTGTAGGTCCACAACGCCCGACCGTCTCGGACGACGAAGAGAAGTTGCCTGCTCTCGTCGATCTCGACGAGGTCACCGCTCGACGAGTTGGGACGGGGGCGTACCGCGCGGTCGAGGGCGCGCTGATCATCTCGGCTCATCTCGCCGTCGACCGGGAGGCCTTCGTACTTCTGGAAGGCGTAGACCGCCTGCTCCGTCAGTGATCCGTACACGCCGTCGATGCGCCCGACCCAGTACCCGAGGCGCTCCAACCGCCGCTGTAGCCGCTCCACGTGGGGGCCGCGGTCTTCGACCTCCACCACGAGGCGCTCGCCGTGCGCGAGCCAGTAGCCGCTGCGGTCGGGATGTGCCGCGATCGCCACCGTCGGAGGTTGGATGTCCCCACTGGCGGCGTTGCCGTGGTCGGTCACGCCGAACTCGTACACCTGCCCGTCCTCGCTCACGACCCAGTAGCCGTTGCCGGTGGCCGAGGCGGCTATTCCGCGGACGGCGGTGTCGAGCGGTTCGCCTCCCATCGACCCCTGGAATCGAGCGTCGCCGAAGGTGAAGACACCGCCGTCGCGTGCCACGAGCCAGTACCCATCACCGCTGATCGTGGGGGCCATGCCGCTGATCGGCGCATCCAGCTTCAGGTTGCCGGTCGACCCGTAGAAGCCGGCGTCGCCGAAGGTGAAGATGCCGCCGTCGGCGGCGACGAGCCAGTAGCCGTTTCCGGAGGGTGTCGCCGCCATGCCTACGACAGGCTGGTTCAGGCGCGTGCCACCCATCGAGCCGAGGAACGGCGCGTCGCCGAAGCTGAACACTCCACCGTCGCTGGCGCTGAACCAGTAGCCGCGGCCCGTGGATCGCGCGGCCATGGCGACAACGGGCTCGTTGAGCGTCAGGTCGCCGGTCGAACCGTAGAAGCGCGCGTCGCCGAAGGTGAACACCCCGCCGTCGCCAGCCACCGTCCAGTAGCCGTCGCCCGTCGGGGTCGGCGCGATGTCGATCAGCGGTTGGTTGAGGTCGAGAGCGCCGCCCGGGCCATGATCGGTTGCGACACCAAACGCGGAGACGCTGTTGCGCTGAGGCGCCTCTTGTGCCCCAGCGGGTGAGGGCGCAGCGACGAGCACTGCGCAGCTGAGGACCAAGGCGACGCAGACGGCGATGCGGCGATACCGAGCGGCGGATGGCATGACGGCGAGCTGTGACACGGCGACCTCGGGTGGTTGCGCTGGCGACCGGCAGACGGCGGTGTTGTGCCCACATTCGACGCGGTGGCGGTAACGACTTCGTCACGTCGACGTCTCGGTGGCTGCCGGACGGGTAACGACGGATCATGCGATCGCGTGCGCGCGCCCCGTTCGTCTGCGCCCTGCTGGCGTTGTCGCTCCTCGCGGCGTGCGGGGACGGCGACGGCGGCCCGGAGGCTCAACCGTCGGAGGACGCTCCGGTCTTCGTCGAAGGCAACTTCGGGAGGATCCCCGTTCACCCGCTGGCCGAGAGCATCGGCGCCCGTTCGACGACAGGCGACGTGACCGCGCAGTCGTTCGCCGCGCGGGGTCTGAGTCGGGAGCAGCTCTTCGACTGGTACGACGAGCAACTCGACGGATGGACACAGGAAGTCCAACCAGCGCCGGTCGGTGAAGCAGACGATGCGGCATGGCGTGGCACGTGGACCAATCGTGACCGGAGGTTGATCGTCACGGTCTCGGAGGGGTCGACGCTCCCAGACACCGGATCGGCCAACGAGCCGCGGATCCAGTACAGCCTCTCGCTCGAGCCGATCGACCGCCCGCTGCCAGGCGCAACGCCTGAGGGCTGACGTCGTCGGTCAGCCGCGAACCGCGGGGTCCGGAGCGGGAGCGTTCACGCCCGGCAACATCACGACCGGCGCCTCGAGCCGGTTCGCCAGCCGCTCGACGGGGCCGCACCGCATCCACCGCTCGGGATCGTCGAGGTGGGGCACGACGATGGCGCAGAGGTCGGCCTGCAGCTCCTGCGCTGCCGCAGTGATGTCCGAGGCGAAGTCGACGTCGTCGGCCGACGGGCGCCACCGCAGCGGGATGCCCTCCTCCGAGCATCGATCTCGAAGCAGGTCGAGCGAGGGGTCCTCACCGTCGCTGCGGCCGGGGCCGGGAGCGAGAACCGTCAGCTCACTTCCGTTCTGCGCGCACCAGCTCAGGATCCACGCAGGCACGTCGAGGCCGCCCATCGTCGCGAAGAGCACGGACTGGGGGATGCGCTCGTCGACGACCGCGGGCTGATCGTGCGTGAGGCCGTCGAGCGTCCGCACCACGATCATCGGCCCGATCAGCTCGAAGAACACGACCGATCCGAGCACGATCGTCGCGCCGCCTCGGCCCGCCTCTCCGAGCATCTCGGCGGCGAGCACCGCCAGGGCGACGGCTACACCGGCCTGCGGCAGGAGGTCTGCACCCACGCGAGCGGCGACACCGGGGCGCAGACCGCCGATGACGCCTCCGAGGAAGCCGCCGCCGACGCGGCCGAGCGCGCGAGCAGCGATGTACCCGACGCCGACGAGCCCGAGCGCGGCGACTTCGTCGAGGTGGATCGCCGCGCCGGCAAGGGCGAAGAAGACCAGGTACAGCGGTTGCTCGATGGTGCGCACGGCCGCGAAGAGGTGCTGCGCGACGTCAACCTGTCTTGTTCCTGCGACCGTCGCGCCCATCACCAGGGCCGCCAGCGGAAGCGCGACCTCGAGAGCGTTGGCGACCGTCGCCGCCACCAGCAGGTGCACGAGCGCGAGGACCAGTAGTTCGCCGCCCGACTCCACGTGGCGGGCGAGTCGAGTCACCACCAGGCCGAACGCGACGCCGACCACGATCGCGCCGACCCCGAGGCGCAAGGAGTCCCGCACGGCACTCTCGACCGTGCCGCTGCCTTGCAACACCGCCGCAGCAGGGATCGCCACCGCGAACGCCAGGGCGGCGAGAGCGTCGGAGACCGCGTGGGAGCCGATGAGGCCCGACGCCATCGGCCCCCGCGCCCGGGCCGAGGCCGTGACGCTGGCCATCGTCATGGGAGCGGCTGCGCCGCCGAGCACGCTCAGCAGGAGAACCACCACCGGGTCCGCACCAAGGGCCCACGCAACGCCGCCGACGAGGACGCCGCTGAGCACGTAGGAGATCACGCCGGTGGCAGCGATCCACCGGCCTGCACGAACCGCGCGAAGCGACAGCCGCTCGCCGACGAGGAACATCAGGGCTGCGAGGGCGAACTCGGTGACCGGCCGAAGCCCTGTCAGATCGGAGTCGTCGAGCAGGCCGGCGCCTGATGGCCCGACGACGATCCCGGCCACGATGAATCCGACCAACTCGGGGACCTTGCGCCGCTGCAGCGTCCGGCTCATCACGAACGCGAGCCATGCGAGAAGGGTCATCACCGCCACATCGGACTCCACCCAGGCGGTGTTCCCGTCGGAGCCCTCGGCTGCTGCATCTTGTGACAGAGCAGTTACACAAGGGGCACGCCACAGGAGGCGCGAGCCGCGGGTAAGGCAGCCGGCATGGTCGCCATGAGGTTGGTCGACGGCGTCGACGACGCCGCCGAGATCAAGGATTCCGCATCTTCCGCGTGGGCCACGGCCGTCGAGGCGCTACCACGCGTAGGGATCGCGGTCGTGGTCCTTGTGGTCTTCGTGGTCGTCGGACGAGTGCTTCGGCCGATCGTCCGCGGTCGCCTCGCCCGTACTCGCACGCCGAGCTTCGCCCGGGTGTTCGCGAAGCTGACGTCGGCGGTCATGACGCTGAGCGGCGCTCTGCTGGCGATGGCGGTCGTGTTTCCGTCGATCAAGCCGGTGAACCTGCTCGCAGGCGCTGGTGTGTTGAGCATCGCGGTCGGGTTCGCGTTCCAGGACATCCTCCAGAACCTCTTGGCGGGCATCCTCCTGCTCTTCCGGCATCCGTTCTCTGGCGGCGACCAGATAGAGGTGGAGGACGTGACCGGAACGGTCGAGGAGATCACCATCCGCGAGACCGTCGTGATGACCTACGACGGCCGTAGGGTGCTGGTGCCGAACGCAACGGTGTACACGAACGTGATCCGCGTTCAGACCGCACGGCCTCGCATCCGCGCCGGCTTCGTCGTCGGCGTCGCGTACGAGACCGACCTTGCAGATGCGAGGCATGTTGCTCGCGACGCCGTCGCGGCGGTGGAAGGCGTCGCTGACGACCCGCCGGTGGAGGTCTTCGTCACCGAGCTCGGTGACTGGGCGATCAACCTCGAGGTGCTCTTCTGGTGCGACGCCCGCCAGCTCGAGATGCGCCGGACGAAGAGTGACGCCATCGAGGCGGTGAAGATGGCCTTCGATGCGCACGGCATCGAGATCCCGTGCCAGGTGGTCGCCCTGCAGGCCACCTCGAGCTTCGAGGCTGCGTTGCAGGGAAAGCCCGTCACCCCTGCGGGCGCCGTACGCGCCGGCTGATCACGGCGCGAGCAGGCGCCGCTCGAAGCTGTCGATCCGTCGGGCGACGGCAGCGCGGCGCTGCTCGATGCCTTCGGCGCGCTCGGGACGGGCCGTGTCGCGCAGGTCGGACAGCATCCGGTGGAGCGCGGCCAGCACCTGGAGCTGGTCGTCCGCCATCGGGATGAGCTCGTCGACAGCGGTGCGCACGACGTCGTCCCATGTCGGTGTCACAACGCGCACGCGAGCGGTGCCGTCGTCGTCGCAGATCACTCCTCGAGGAAACGAGTGCGGCGCGAGCCGCGCCAGGAGATCGTGGAGGAACCCGACGACCTGCGCAGCAGTCGTCGGATCGTTCATCGACGGAGACAGTGCTCGCTGCGCGATGTCGACGAGCTGCCGCAGCCCGTACAGCGGATCCTGTCCTACGTCGCGCTCGGCGTCGACGTCGAGGTGGCGAAGGAACCGCCCGCCGTCGCTCGCGTCGGCGGCCATCACCGTCATCACGTGTCGACCGTTCCGCACGAAGTCGCCGGGCGCGACGACGACGTCGACGAACGAATCGGTCTCTTCGGCGAGAGCTACCAATCCGACATGGTCGACGGCGACGACGAACCCGGAGACCGACGATGCGACCTGCGCCGGGGTTGCTCGTGGAGGAGGCGACTGGTGCTGCTCGACGCGGGCTCGCTCGAGGAACGTCTCGATCGACACGGCGGCGTCGTTCGCCACCGACTCGATCACGGAGTTCACCCTGATCTTTCGCGCGACGTGGTTGATGTACTGCACGAACGTCGCGAGTGTGACGAAGGCGAACAGGACCGCCAATGACACCGCCGTCTCCGGGACCTGGTCTCCGGTGACGGCTCGCAGCGACGCGAGAGAGAAGGCGAACGTGCCGGCGAACACGCCGAGCGTGAAGTGCGCGTTGCGATCGCGGAGGAACGTGCCGAGCACGCGTGGTGAGTACTGCGACGACGTGAGCTGGATGACGAGCATCGTGACGCTGAACACCAACCCCATGAGCGTCACGGTGCCGGTAGCGACCGTGCCCAGCAGCGTCCGCGCGCTCTGGGCATCGCCGGGGAACAGGATGCGACCGAATCCCGTGCGGACGTCGACGACGCTCACAGCTACCGACAGCAGGATCGCCCCTGCCACGAATCCGGCCGGCACGACCAGGAGGCGACTTCGAAGCGCCGCCCGAAGCTTCGTCGCGATCACCGATGTCCGCCGCTGTCGTCGCTCATGAAGACACTGAGCTTCCCTCCTGGCTCGAGGATCACGAGCGAGACCTCGCCGAGGTCGCGTACGCCGCTCTGCCGCAGCCGGGCCTCGACCTCGTCTCTCGTCAACTGTGCCGAAGCGAGCGAACGCGACAACGACAGCTCGCCATCTTCGACGATCCGTTCGGGAGCGAAGTCGAGAACGCGCTGCAGTCGGTCGCTCCGCTGGCGCGCCGCGGCGACGAGGGTCTGCAGCGCCAAGAGCGTCCCGACCACCAAGGCGCCATCAAGGGCCTTCGGTTGTGGCGGAAGCGCCGCGCCTGCGACCACGGACCCGATCGCGATCGTCACCAGAACGTCGAAGGCAGAGATCTGCGCGAGCGTCCTTCGGCCGGCGAGTCGCACCATCGTGAGCACCGCCGCGAACAGCACGACGGTGCCGACGACCGTCGGCAGGACCGCAGTCGGTCCTGACCACAAGCGATCAATCATGACGAAGCCGTACCCAACAAGCCCCGATTGGCACGGAGCGGCTGCAGCCGACTTCATTCACTGCGGCGCGGCTGAGGCGCGAGCGATCGCACGAGCTCGCGATCACGCGTCTCTCGTACCACCGCAGCGATGACTGCTGCGGTGGGGACGGCGAGGAAGACGCCGACGATTCCGGCGACGATGCCGCCCGTTGTGAGCGTGAGGACGATCGCCAGCGGGTGGAGGTCGACGGTCCGCCCGAGCACCACGGGCTCGAGAACGTTGTTCTGCACTTGCTGGACCACGAGGAAGACCGCTGCGGCGGCGATCGCTGAGCCGGGACCATCGGCGACGAGGGCGACCATCGCGGCGACGAAGCCCGCGAACGTGGCACCGACAACGGGCACGAAGCCGGCGAAGAACGTGATGATCGCCAGCGGGATCGCGAGTGGCACCGCCAGCAGCGACAGAGCAACGGCGACGAGCACCGCCTCTATCGCGCCGTCGATCGCCGACCCGCGAACGTAACCCGCTAGCGCCTCCCACACCCGTGCCCCGATGGCGCGAACATCGTCTTGTCGCTCATCGGGGATGAGTCCGACCAGCGCGTCGCAGATCCTCGGGCCGTCCTTGAGGAAGAAGAACAGCACCACGAGCGAGAGCAAGACGCTCGCGATGACCTCCGCCAGAAGCACGGCGCCGGAGGTGACACGTTCACCTATCGAGCCGCTGTTCCGCTCGAGGTACGAGGTGATCTCGGCCGTGAGGCTCTTCCCGTCGAAGGCGGTCTGCGCCCGGTGCGAGGAACGTCGAGAGCACGAGTGCCACGATCACCGGCAGCACGACCAGGCGAAGCCGGGCGAGCACGACGACGGCGATGGCCACGCCTGCGCCGAGCACGATGAGACGCAGAACGATCGCGCTCCACCTCTCGACGAGGCGCATCGACGGCGACGTCGGATCCCGCGGCTCCGTCACGAGGCGAGCGTGTCGTCGTCGTCATCGTCGTCGAACGTGACGTGCACGTGTTGTTCCGGCCGGCGCCGTTCGTTCCTCGCCAGCTCGCTCAGCACTCTCTTGTCGGCGGCGGTCAGGGGCGGCTGGGCGATCCGACGTGGCCACAGTTCGCGCACCGCAACGACGGCCCACTCGTTCGAGAAGATCATGGTGCGGGCGAGGAGGTTGATCCACGACAGCGTGACGACGATGAAGCCGATGCTCCCGTACAGATCACTGGCGTTGGCGAGCCGCTCCGTGACGAACCACGTGCCGATCAGCTGGAGCAGCTGCCACAGGAGCCCGGCGAGGATCGCGGACGGGACGAGGCATCGAAGTGGCACGACCGGCGCGACGACCAGGCGGAGTACCCCGAGCAGCAGCACCGCAGCGATAACCGCGCCCCCGACCGCCGAGACGGAGTCGGCGAGAACGGGTGGCAGCACACCGAGTGCCTGGCGCATCGGCAGGAACGACGTCCCGATCGCTGCTGAGATGAAGAGCGCGAACAGGATGCCCGCGCGGATGTGCCGGCTGACGAACCCTTGGCGATGCACGCCCTCCACGTTCCACACCTGGTTCAAGGCGAGCTGGGTGCTGTGGTAGATCCCGGCTGCCGTCCAGAGGAGGCCCGCGATCGCGACGGCCGCCCACGGCCCGGTTGCGCCCACTGTCGAGACGTCGTCGCGTATGCGCTGACCCACGACAGGTAGCTGGGAGAGGGTCGATCCGACGACTGCCGCCCGGATGCGCGACGACCCGTCGGTGAGGTGCGAAACGACCGTCAGGACGACGACCAGCGTCGGAAGAAGCGCTAGGAAGGCCTGGAAGGTGACGAGACCGGCAAACGCGCTGCCGCGATCGTCCGCGTACTTGCGCACGGTCGCCACCGGATAGGCCAACCACCAGCGTTCCGACTGCCGGTCGTCGAACCAACGGACGAGTCGCTCCAACGAGGTCTACGAGCCGACGCGAGACCGCGACACGAAGCCGGTGAAGAAGCTCGCGATGAACAACACGGCCGCGATGATGAGCAGCCACTTGAGCCCCTCGACGACGAGCCCGAGCCCGCCGAAGACGAGGGCGAGCACGATCAGAAGCACGACGAGGCCCATCGCTATTCCTCGATCACGCGGCGGCGCGGCTCGGCTGCGTTCGCCGCCAGCAGGCCCCAGATCAGACCGACGGCGCCGGCGATCATCAAGATGACGCCCACGACGTCGAGGTCGAGTCCTTGTACCGATGCGTCGACCGCCCACACCAAGATGGCTCCCACCGCGAGCAGCAGGACGCCTACTCCGATACCCATGAACGCTCCCTTCGTCATTGCCGTTCGGCAGGAACTCCCTTCCCGAGACGTCGAGGGCGCAGTGTCACGTGTCGGTCACGGGCCGGTCGTTACCGACCGGTGACACCCGCGTCATCCGCGGGAGACGGACCGGGAGGTCAATGCGACCATGAGCATCGCCTCCGACGTCACGACTTCCAGCGATCTGGTGCTTACCGGGGAGGTCGACGTGGCGACGTCGTCGGACCTGCGGTCCGAGCTGCGGAAGTTCATCGACGACGACCCGGCCCGCACGCTCACGATCGACATGTCGGGAATGACGTTCATCGATTCCACGGCGCTGGGGGTACTGTTCGGGGCGCACTGTCGCCTCCAGCGCCGTGAGGGTCGCATCCGCCTCGTCGACCCGTCGCCGGTGATACGTCGGGTGCTGCTCGCGACCGGCCTCGACGAGACGTTGCTCGGCGACGGGGGGTAAGACCGCGGCCGTGGCCGCCTCCACCGATGCTGCGACGCGCGATGCGCTCGTCGAGCGGATCGCGGCGCGGCTCGACCTCCCCTTCACCATCGCCGGCGGCCTGATCGTCGTCGTCGTCGTTGCCGACAACCTCACGTCGGCGGGCGCGCCGCAGAAGCCGTTCTGGAACCTCGCCGCCTGGATCTTGTGGTTCCTGTTCGTGATCGAGTTCGTCCTTCGCCTCGTGCTGGCGCCCTCGAAGGTCACCTTCTTCCGCCGGAACTGGTGGCAGTTGCTCTTCCTCGCGGTGCCGTTCCTGCGGTTCCTCCGCGCCTTCACCCGAGCCGCCCGGTTCGCTCGGGTGGCATCCACCTCCGTGCGCACGACCCGCACTGCGGGTCGCACGCTGCTCGGCCGCCTCGGGGTCCTCGCCGGCGTGGCGGTGGCGACGATCCTCGCTGCCACGGAGGTGCTCTTCGAATACGGCCCCGATCTTGCTTACGGCCGCGCGTTGCACGGAGTGGCGCTCGGGGCCATCAGCGGTCAGCCGCTGCCCGTCGACGGCGCGGTCGCCGCAGTGCTCGACGTCGTCCTCGCGGTCCACTCGGCGGTGGTCTTCGCGTCACTGGCGGGTTCGCTCGGCGCGTTCTTCCTCGAACGACGGAGCGATCAGAGCGAAGCGGAGCGCGCGCTCCTCGCCGACGTGGCATGAACCG
This sequence comes from Acidimicrobiales bacterium, assembly GCA_035540495.1. GTDB lineage: Bacteria > Actinomycetota > Acidimicrobiia > Acidimicrobiales > CADCTF01 > DASVEG01. The sequence goes on along the minus strand of DATLGL010000012.1, from coordinate 2,159 downwards.
AACTCTGCGGCAGGCGAAGCGTGAACAGCGCTCCGCCTCCCGGAGCGTTTCCCGCCTCGAGCGTGGCTCCGATCAACCGCGCGTACTCCAACGCGATGGCCAGCCCCAGCCCGCTGCCGCCTCCCGACCTCGACGGGTCGGCTTTGTAGAAGCGGTCGAAGACGTGAGGGAGGTGCTCGCCGGGAATCCCGTCCCCCGCGTCGCGCACCTGGATCTCGGCCGATCGCGCCGACACCTTCGCCCCGACGGTGACCGGCCGGCGGCCGTGCACGATCGCGTTGCGCACCAGGTTCGAGAGGATCCGCTCGAGGCATCCGGAGTTCGTGACGACGACTGCCTCCACGTCGCCTTCGACGACGACGCCCTCAGGCGTTCCAGCTGCGACGATCGAACGCGCGATGACGTCTTCGATGCGGACGGGACCGGCGTCTCCAGCCGCAGTGGCGGCGTCGACCCGCGCCAGCTCAAGGAGCTCCTCGACGAGTTGGCGGAGACGGCGGATGTCAGCTGCGACCAGTTCCGCCATTCGACGTGCCGTAGGCGGCATCTGATCGAGGTGAGCCTCGAGCACCGACGCCTCGGTGACCAGCGCGCCCAGCGGTGTCATCAGCTCGTGCGCCACGTCGCCGGTGAAGCGCCGCTCCCGCTGATGGGCAGCCGACAGTTCGTCGAGCTTGGTCTGCAGCGCATGGGCCATCTCGTTGAAGGCCTGGGCGAGCGTGGAGAACTCGTCGGACCCCGACACCTCGAGTCGAGTGTCGAGAAGGCCCTCGGCGACGGCGTGCGCGGCGTCGGCTGCGCTGCGAACGGGGCGCAACGTACGGCGGGCCACGAAGATGCCGACGCCGCCGGCGATGGCCGTGACCGCCATCCATGCGACGACCAGGATCCTCAACAGCTCTCGAAGGCTCTCTCGCAGCTCCGCGCGCGAGAAGAAGAAGTAGAGCTCGGTCCCGCTCCGCTGAGCTGTGACGCCGACGACCCGGTAGCCGGTGTCGCCGACCGTGACTTCGGCCGCGTCGGCGTCGAGCGCGTCGAGCTCGCGTAGCTCGACGGGCACCAGGTCCTCCGACAGGAGCGGTGCCGAGGAGAACGTTCGGTCGCCGAGCACGGCGACCACGTCAGCCGTCAGCGTCTCACCGAACGCCGCAAGGCGCTCCTCGATGTCTTGCGGTTGCACGTCTCGGCGCAGGAGGGCCGCGGTCGTGAGCGCCTGGAAGCGCGATCGTTCGACGAACGACCGCTCGCGATAGGCGCTGACGGCCGTGTAGGAGCTGACGGCGAGCGCGCCGCTGGCGGACGACGCCACCAGGACGAAGATGATCGCGAGCCGCCGGCGGAACCGAGCGGGGAAGTCCGCCTGCGGCGCCGCCGGTGTCAGCTGACGGACCTCTCGAATCGGTAGCCGACGCCCCGCACGGTGCCGATGTAGGTCGGCTCGGCCGGCTCCGGCTCGATCTTGTCGCGCAGGCGCTTCACCGCCATGTCGACGAGACGTGAGTCGCCGAGGTAGTCGTAGCCCCAGACGAGCTGGAGCAGCTGATCGCGCGACAGCACCTGCCCGGCGTGGCGGACGAGCTCGACGAGCAGCTTGAACTCGGTCGACGTGAGCGGCAGGTCTTCGCCCCCTCTCCACGCTCGGTAGGCGTTGACGTCGATGCGGAGATCGCCCGTCTCGAGCACCTCGTTGTCGGCGCCCCCACCGGTACGGCGGAGCACCGCCCGGACGCGCGCGATCAGCTCCGGTGCTTCGAACGGCTTCGTCACGTAGTCGTCAGCACCCAGTTCGAGGCCCGCTACGACGTCGTGCGTCTCGCGCCGGGCGGTGAGCATCACGATCGGCACGTTCGAGTGGCGCCGGATCTCCCGGCACAACGAGAAGCCGTCGAGCCCCGGGAGCATGACGTCGAGCAGGACGAGATCGAAGGGGCGGGCGCGAAAGGCGTCGAGCCCCGCAGCGCCGTCTGACGCCGCCTCCACCGAGTACCCCTGCGACTCGAGGACCGTCGCCGCGACCTCGCGAAGCGACGCGTCGTCTTCCACCAACAGCACTCGACCAGACATACGGGCTCATCCTTCCCCGTCGTCGCCCGATGGTGTCGTCGGAGCCGTCGCCGGCGGTTCGTCGCCGGCAGGTGGTGGCGCGGTGGTGGTCGTCG
>DATLGL010000011.1:0-32584 GCA_035540495.1 Acidimicrobiales bacterium | reverse complement strand
CTGCGGTTCAGTTCGAGGCGGCGGTGCGGGCGGCGGAGCGTGTCTTGTCGGCGGGGGATGGGGCGGATTCGTCGTTGCGGGGGACACTCCTCGGGTCCGAGGAGGGCGAGTCGGCGTCGGAGGAGCTTGAGCGGTTGCGGGAGCGTCAGGCGCGGCGGATTGCTCGGGGCGAGTTCGATCCGGGTCGTTCGGAGCCTCAGCCGAAGGTTGGGAGGCGAGGGTGATTATCGATAGATCCGCTCAGGTTCGGCCGGGATTGTTGCGCCGGGTGTTGCTGGCAGCGATGGAGGGGGCGCTGCACGTTGCTGAGCACCCGTGGCGCTACTCGCCCCGTTGGCAAGCGCGACGGTTGCGGGGCTGGTGGACCGCCCCATTCCGCACGCGGGTCGACTTCTACGAGCACACGCGCATCGAGCACAGGGTCTTCCCGTACAAGCTCAGGGTGAGCGTGGTGGAGTCGGCGCAGGAGCGGATTGACCGCGGTGGATTGGTGCGCTTTCCGGCTGGCACTTTCCACCTGACCTCGCCGCTCATGGTCACGCGGCCCCACACGACGATTCAGGACGCCCACCTCGCTGTGCATGGAGCGCACGCGATCGAAGTGCCGCACGCTTCCGGCGAGGAGGTCGACCGTGGATAGGTCGGGAAGCGAGCGGGAACCGTACTGCCCGCTGTGCGACTACGACCGTCACATCTGCCCTGGTTGCGGCGTCGGTGTCGACCATGGACAGGTGGCGTGCAAGCGCCCGCCCTGCGTATCGGCAGAGCCACAATCCGGCGAACCTCGTGAGGCGCCGTGATCGGCTGGTGCGTCCACTGCGACACCCGCAGGTCGGTGCGCCGGTCGGGCCTCTGTGACGCGTGCAACGCGTACCTCGCGAAGTACGGCCGGCTCCCATCGGCGCGCGTTCTGCGTCGTCGCCTCGAGCGTGACGAGGAGCGCCGCCTGGCGAGGGTGCTTGACAGACGCTGGTGGCCTGTGTGTAACTCTTCTCAGGCTGGGATTCGTGTGGGTGGGGATCGGTAGGTGGTCGAAGATGCCTGGTCCCACTCCGAAGCGTTCCGATCAACGCCGCCGCGCGAACAAGCCTGAGGTGCCGATCGACCGGGTGGCTGCCGCCGCCAAGGTGTCGATCCCGGCAGCGTCGAAGGACTGGCATCCGGCCGCGAAGCGTTGGTACCAGTCGCTTCGCCGTAGCGGTCAGGCGGCCTTCTACGAGGAGTCGGACTGGGCGACGGCGTGGGTTGTCGCCGAGTCGATGAGCCGAGAGTTGAACCCGCAGCCGATCGTGTCGAAGGACGGAGACGTGGTGATGGTCGAGCAGCCGCCGAAAGGCGCGTCGCTCGCCGCCTGGCTGAAGGCGATGACCGCGCTGATGGTCACCGAGGGCGACCGGCGCCGCCTGCGTCTCGAGTTGGTGCGCCAGGGCGCGGAGGAGGCGAGCGACGATGTCGTCACCGAGCTCCGTGTTGTCGCCGAGCGCCTCCAGAAGTCCAGCTAGCCGCCTCGACACACTCCCGACTGTCGTTCCGACTCTCACGCTCGGCTGGGAGGCCGCAGCGTGGGCGCACCGCTGGCTGCGTCAGCCGAACGGGCCGAACGCCGGCCAACCGTTCCGGCTCACCGACCGCCAACTGCTCTTTCTCCTGCACTGGTACGCCGTCGACGAGGACGGCCGTTGGCTCTACTCGCATGGCGTGCGCCGCCTGGCGAAAGGCTCTGGTAAGTCGCCGTTCGCCGCAGCGTTGGCGTTGATCGAGTTCTGCGCCCCGGTACGCCTCGAGCGGTTCGACGATCGGCAGCTCGGCGGCTGTCGAGGCAAGCCGGTGGCGATGCCGCTGGTGCAGATCGCGGCGACGGCGGAGTCGCAGACGGCGAACACGATGCGCATGGTCCGCGCGTTCGCTCCGAAGGGTTCGCCGGTCGTCGAGGAGCACGGCCTCGACCCGGGGAAGACCCGCTACTACAAGCTGCCCGAGGGGACGCTCGAGATCATCACGTCGTCGGCGACCGCAGCGGAGGGTGCGGAGGCGAGCTTCACGATCGGCGACGAGACCGAGCATTGGAAGCCGGCGAACGGTGGCGTCGAACTTGCTGCGGTGCTGCAGGACAACCTCGCGAAGTCGGGGTCGAGGATGTTGGAGACCTCGAACGCGTGGGTGCCGGGCGCCGACACGGTCGCCGAGGGCACGTGGGATGCGTGGGTCGCCCAGGAGGAGGGCCGCACCCGCGGGAAGACTCGCATCCTCTACGACGCTCGCATAGCGCCACCCGAGACGGACATGGCGAACCCCGAGTCGCTTCGCGCTGCGCTCGAGTGGGTGTACGAGGACTGCTCATGGCAGGACGTGCATCCGATCATGGAGCGCATCTGGCGGCCCGACGCTCGGCCTGACGACTCGAAACGCAAGTACCTGAACTGGCCGACCGTCGCCGACGACGCGTGGATCACACCCCAAGAGTGGGCGGCCCTCGCCGACGGCTCGCGAAAGGTCACTGCCGCCGACGAGATCGCCGTGTTCTTCGACGGGTCGAAGTCGCGGGACGCTACGGCCCTCGTCGGCTGCCGCCTCTCTGACGGCCATGTGTTCGTCATCGACGTGTGGGAGCCGGACACGGCGCACGACACCGACAGCGTCGTTCCTGTCGAGCTTGTGGATCTGCGGGTGGCGGAGCTGGCGTCGGGCAGGTTCGGCCGGGTGGTCGGGTTCTTCGGTGACGTTCAGGAGTGGGAGTCGTTCGTCAAGATCGAGTGGCCGAAGCGGTTTCCCGACTTGCGGGTTCAGGCGGTGCCGAACGGCAAGGATCCGCAGTCGGTTGCGTGGGATATGCGGTCGCACACGATGGAGTTCACTCGCGCGGTCGAACTGGTCGAGGCGGAGATCCGCGACGGCTTGTTCACTCACGACGACCATCCGGTGCTCGCCAGGCATGTGGCGAACGCTCGCCGGCGGCCGAACCGCTACGGCGTGTCGGTCGGCAAGGAGACGCCGAGTTCGCCGAGGAAGATCGACGCTGCTGTGTGCATGGTCGGCGCGCGCATGGTCCGCCGGCTGGCGCTGGCCGCCGAGCCGCGCCGAAAGCGGAGCGGCACCGTCTGGTAGCTGCGAGGAGGTGAGGTCGGATGGCTCTGTCCCGTGAAGCCGCAGTCGAGGTCGTCAAGGGCAGGCTGTGGCCTCTCCTCGTCGCCGAACGCGAACGCGTAGCCCGGATCGATCGGTGGATGCGGTGGGATCACGACGACCCGCACCGCCCGCGGCACGCGACGCAGGAGTACCGCGACCTCGCGAAGCGTGCGCAGGCACCGTGGGGGCGTCGCGTTGTCACCGCCGTCACCGACCAGCTGTACGTCGAGGGCTACCGGCCGGCTGCGGCGTCGGACAACGCCGAGTCGTGGGCGTACTGGCAGGCGAACGGGCTCGACGCCCGGCAGATCGCCATTCACGAGGCTGCGGTCGGCTACGGCCTCGCCTACAACGTCGTGCTGCCCGGCAAGTCGTGGTTGGGCGACCGGATGCCCGTCATTCGCGGGCTCGACCCGTCGCAGATGGTCGCCGTGTACGCCGACCCGGCGTGGGACGACTGGCCCGAGTACGCGCTGCGCGCCGAAGGATCCCGCGTGGGTGGCTGGCGGCTCCGTCTCTACGACGACGAGCTCGTCCACCAGCTGATCCTCTCCTCGTCGGGCGACCGCCTCGAGTACCGCACCGCACAGGCGCACGGCCAGGGTGTGTGTCCGGTGGTGCGGTTCACGAACCACCTCGATCTGCGAGGCCGCGCGGACGGCGACGTCGACCCGATCATCCCGGTGCTCGGCCGGATCGATCAGACCGTGTTCGACCGTCTCGTCGTGCAGCGATTCGCGTCGTGGAAGGTGCGCTACATCGCCGGCATGGCGAAACCAGAGTCCGCCGACGATGCCGCCGCCGAGCGGTTGCGGCTGAAGGTCGAGGATCTCCTCGTCGCCGAGGACCACGACACGAAGTTCGGGACGCTCGAGGAGACGCAGCTCGCTCCGTTCATCGAAGCCCACGACGCCGACGTGCGCGCGCTCGCCGCGCTGTCACAGTCGCCGGCGCACGAGCTGGTCGGCACGATGGCGAACCTGTCAGCCGAGGCGCTCGCGGCCGCCGAGGCGTCGCTCACTCGTCGGGTGACGCGGGTGAAGCATCCGCTGGGTGAGGCGTGGGAGCAGACGCTGCGCCTCGCGGCGAAGGTGATGGGCGACAACGACGCAGCGAAAGACATCGCGTCGGAGGTGACGTGGCGCGACATGGAGTCTCGGTCGCTCGCTCAGGCAGCGGACGCGCTCGGGAAGCTCGCAACCATGCTTGGCGTGCCCGTCGAAGTGCTGTGGGAGAAGATCCCCGGCTGGACGCAGCAGGACGTCGAGCGGGCGAAGACGATCGCCGCCGAGGGCGGCGGCCTCGACGCGCTGCTCCGAGAACTCGCCGACGGGCAGACATCTCCCGAACTGGTCGGGTGACGCGTGGCGGCCACCGTTGAGGCTCGGCGGCTCACCGAGGCGCATCGGCTGGCGCAAGCCCGGCTGGGCGTCGCGACCGCCCGCCAGATCCTCACCGTGTGGCCGCTCCTCAACGTCGACGACCTGGACCGCACGTTCGACCGCTGGCTCCTCGTCGCCATGCGCCTCGTCCAAGCACAACGACGTGCGTCGGCGTCGCTAGCCGCCGGCTACCTCACCGCGTTCCGCACCCTCGAGCTCGGCGTCACCGAACCCACCACCCCAACCCTCGCCGACACCATCGACGAGAAACGCCTCACAGCGTCTCTGCTCTCCGCCGGGCCGGCCGTCGTGAAACTGTCCATCGCACGCGGCCTCACGCCCGCGAAAGCATCCGAAGCCGGGCGTGTCGCGAGTGCCCGTTCGGCGTTGCGCCACACCCTCAACGGTGGCCGCGAAACGATCGTCGCCACCGTCGAATCCGACCGCAGCGCGCTCGGCTGGGCGCGGGCAACCTCCGGCGCCGCCTGCGCGTTCTGTCTCATGCTTGCCAGCCGCGGTCCCGTCTACAAGGGCGCGAAGACCGCAGAGTTCCACGCCCACGACTCGTGCTCGTGCACCGTCGAGCCGGTCTACCGGCGTGACGCCGACTGGCCGCCAGGCGCCCGCGAGGCACGGCAGGTGTGGAACGAAGTTCAACGCGAAGCCCGCGAACACGGCGACCTCAAGCGAGGCACCGAGAACGACGCGCTCAACGCGTTCCGCCGCGCGCTAGCCGCCCGGCGATAGATCCCGCACCGCGACGGTGCGGCGACCACAGAGAGGAGCCACCCGCGATGGGTGACGACCCCAAGAAGGAACCCGCCGACGCGAAACCCGACGACACGTTGGGCGACGCCGGCAAGAAAGCTCTCGAGGCCGAACGCAAAGCCCGGCGCGAAGCCGAGCAGCGCGCGAAGGACTTCGAGGACCGCCTCAAGCAGATCGAGGACAAAGACAAGTCCGAGGTCGAGAAGCTCACCGCGAAGGTGGCCGAGGCAGAGAAGCGGGCAGCCGACGCCGAGGCGAAGGCACTCCGCTACGAGGTGGCAGCCGAGAAGGGCGTGAAGGCCCGCTGGCTGTCCGGCTCGACTCGCGAGGAGCTCGAAGCCGCAGCAGACGAGTACCTCGCCGACCATCCCACAGCGGACGGCGGCGAGAAGAAGCCGACGCCATCCAAGCCCGCAGAGGACTTGAAGGGCGGAGGCGACCCCACGACGGAACCCGACGTCGATCTCCACAAGGTCGTCGCCGAGATCCCTCGCGGGTTCTGAATTCACCGCTCGGCACCTGCCACGGAGCCGCCGCGGTCCCTCTTCCTGACAGAAAGCAGGTGTCCCCGTGGCAAACGAAACTCTGAAGGCCGAGCGCATCGTCGAAGCGGCCGTCCTCCTCCTCCAGCGCGAGATCGTGCTGCCCCGCCTCGTGTGGCGTCAGGCAGACGCCGACTTCGTCGGCGCGAAGGACGACACCATCACCCTTCGGGTGCCGGCCGTCCTCGACGCTCGCACCCGCACGATGCGGTCCGACGACGCTCTCGTCGCCGACGAGTTCGCCGAGACCGCTGTCCCGGTGAAGCTCGACACCCACGTCTACAGCCTCCTGAAGGTGCGTGACGAGGAACTCACCCTCGACATCCGCGACTTCGCTCGCCAGGTGCTCGCCCCGCAGATCCGTGCGGTGGCCGAGGGCATGGAGGACGCTGTCGCATCCGCTCTTGCTTCCGCGACAGCTGAGGCGGATCCGGTGACGTTCGTCGAGGGGAGCGACGAGCCGTTCGACGTGCTCGTCGACGCTCGCCGGGCGCTCAACCTCCTGAACGTGCCGATGGAGGGCCGCGTGCTCCTCGTCGGCGCGAACGTCGAGGCGGCGATCCTCAAGAGCGACCACTTCAACCGGGTCGACCAGGCCGGCACCGACTCGGCTCTCCGCGAGGCAACCCTCGCCCGGGCTGCCGGGTTCACGATCGTCACGTCGAACGCGATCGACCCCGACGCTGCGTGGGCGTTCCACCGCACCGCCATCGCCATGGGCATCGTCGCCCCCGCCCTTCCCGACGGTGCGCCGTCGAAGGCGCGGGTCGCGCTTGAGGGCCTCGCGATGCGCTACCTGCGGGACTACGCCCCCGAGAACTCGACCGGCCCGGTCGACCGCACCCTCGTCGACAGCTTCGTCGGCGCTGCCAGCGTCGAAGACGGCGACTCCGGTTCGGAGACGAACAAGCGGATCGTCGAGATCGATTTCACCGGCGCGGGCAGCTAACGCACCGATGGCGGGGGACGAGAACGGCAACCCACAGCGGACCGTTGTTCTCGTTCCCCGCCGTGCCGGTCTCGCCGACCGCGACCGCCTGTGGGAGTTCGCCCGCAGCTGGTGGGCGAACGATTTCCCCGACTGGGCGATCGTCGAGGGCCACCACGAGATCGGACCGTTCAACCGGTCGAAGGCGCTCAACGACGCAGCCCGTTCCGCCGGCGACTGGGATGTGGCCGTTCTCATCGACGCCGATGTGCTCGCCCACCGAGACACCGTCCGCACCGCCGTCGACGTCGCGGCGGCCACCAATCGCATGGTCCTCGCCTACCACGAGAGGATCCACCTCTCGCAGCGGGGCACCGAGCGGGTGCTCGCCGGGTTCGACGGCAACTGGAAGCAGTCGGGCATGGTGCATCGGGTCTTCCTCGACTCGTGCTCGAGCGCCGTCGTCGTCTCCCGAAAGCTGTGGGACGACGTCGGTGGGTTCGACGAGAAGTTCTCCGGGTGGGGGTGGGAGGACGTCGCGTTCCGCATCGCGTGCGAGACGATCTCGGGTCATCCGATGGTGCAGCTCGCCGCCCCGCTGTTCCACCTGCACCATCGGGTGAGTAGCGAGAACAACACCCGCGAAGCCACCTACCAGGCGAACAAGGCGCGCGGCGACCGATACCGCGCCGCCCACTGGGACGTCGGTGCTGTCCGCCAACTCATTGACGAACCCGACCCCGTTGAGGTGCCGGTGGTCGGCCCGACCCGCATCCCCAGGATCCTGCACCGCACCGTCCCCGAAACGACCACCCCTCAAGTCGAGGCGTGGTGGGACCACTTTCGGATGCTCCACCCGGGTTGGGATCTCCGCACCTACCGTGATCCGCTCGACCCGGCCAACTGGCCGGAGACCGGCGACCTGTGGGAGCTGTGCCAGTCCGGCGCGCAGCGCGCCGGCCTGATCCGCCTGGAAGCCTTGTGGCGGTGGGGTGGCGTGTACGTCGACAGCGACGTCGAGCCATACCGCTCGCTCGAACCGTTGCTGCATCTGCCGGCGTTCGCCGCGTGGGAGGACGCCAAGGTCGTCCCTGACGCGGTGCTCGCCAGCGAACCCGGCCATCCCGCGTTCCGGCTCATGCTCGACCGGGCCCGTGCGTCGATCACCGCCGGTGCAAAGGCATGGGAGTCCGGTCCGGGCGTCACCACAGCGGTGCTTCCCGGCCGTCACGACGTGCTGTTGTTGCCGCCCGGCTCGTTCTTCCCGTACCACTACTCGGAGAAGCAGCGGCGCAGAGAGGACCACTTCACCGCTCAGCCGTGGGCGTTCGCCGCCCACCACTGGCACCACAGCTGGAAGGGCAAATGAGCGTCGCCGTGGTGATCCCGTGGAAAGCGGGATGCCCGCATCGGGAGCGCGCCCTCCGATGGGTACGGAACCGCTACGAAACGCTCGGCCTACCAGTCGTCGCCGGTGTCGTCGACGGCGAATGGTGCAAGGCCGACGCTGTCGCCGCCGGGCTCGCCCTGACCGACGCCACGATGGTCGTGGTCGCCGACGCAGACGTGTGGTGCTCGCAGCTACCCGACGCGATCGACGCGGTAGCGGCAGGCGCTGCGTGGGCTGTGCCCCACGACCGGGTGCACCGTCTGACCGAGACGTCAACCGAACTGGTCCTCGCCGGGTGTGAGCCGAACCGGTCGATGGAATGCGACGAACGGCCATACCGAGGGCGCGCCGGCGGCGGCATCCTCGTCATCCACCGCGCGCTCTACCGCCAAGCCCCGTTCGACGCCAGGTTCGTCGGCTGGGGCCAAGAAGACGACGCCGCAGCCGTCGCCTGGTCCACGCTGTTCGGTCCGTCGTGGCGAGGATCGAGCCCGCTGTGGCATCTGTGGCATCCCCCGCAGCAACGCATGAACCGCGTGCGCGGCAGCGACGCCAGCTGGGCCTTGTACCGCCGCTATGTGGCGGCCCGCCGGAATCCCGAGCGGATGCGCTCCCTGATCGGAGAGGTGGTGACCGTCTGATGCTTCCCGCGCTCGCCTCCGTCGAGGACTTCACCGCCCGCCTCGGCCGAGACCTCGCTGATACCACCGAAGCAGCCCGCGTGCAGGCGCTGCTCGAGGATGCGTCCGTACTTGTCCGCCAGGCGGCCGGGCTGACGTGGGTCGACGAGAACGGTGACCTCGTCGAGGACGTGCCTGACGTCGCTGTCATGGTGACGTTGGCCGCCGCACGGCGCGCGTTCGACAACCCGTCGGGCGTAGCGGCGAAGAGCGTCGACGACGTCTCGATCACCTTCTCCCGCGGCAGCGGCCTCTACCTCCTCGACGAAGAGAAGACGCTGCTTGCCGGCCTCGGTGGCGGACGGAGCGGACTGTGGACCATCTCCACCACCCGCGGCGACGGCGATACGGACCGCTACCTCGACGTCGTCGGCTGGGATGGTGCACCGTCAGAGCCGATCCCATTCCTCCCGCCCGGGGCGTGATCCGGCCGTGATCCCGCTGGCGACCACGACGATCAAGGTGATCCTCCCAGCAGCGGTCGGAGCGAACGTGGACCCCCTTTCCGCCGCGGGGACGGCGACAACGGTCGCCGAAGGCGTGCGGGCGCACATTCGGGTCCTGTCGGGCGACGAGTCGACAACCGGCGCCGCCTCGCAGTCGGACGTGCGCTACCGCCTCAAGTGCGACCCAGTGGTGATGTCGGCTCGGTCGCGCGTCATCGACGAGTCCACTGGCCTCGCCTACGAGGTCGTCTGGGCTCAACCGGTCACCGCCTTCGGACTCGACCATGTAGCAGCCGAACTCCGCCGTGTAGCCGGGTTGGCCTGATGGGGCTCGCAGACGACCGCGAGATCCTCGAGGTGGCGCTTCGCCAGGTTGCGCCGAAGTCGTTGTCGAACCCGGTGTTGACCGGCTGGGTTGTGGTCGTCGAGTTCATGGACGACACGGGCGATCGTTGGCTCACCCGCTTGGACGCCAAGAACATGACCGTGTGGGGGCGTGAAGGCATGTTGCACAACGCGCTGCTCGGCGACTGGGACCGAGACGACGATGAGTGACGTCCGCCTCAGCCACGCGGCCATCGCCCGCCTGGTGGCGTCGTCGCCGGTGATGGACGAGCTCGAGGAGCGTGGCGAGCGGGTCGCCGAGGCGTACCGCTCTGCTGTCGGTTCCCGCCGGCTGGCGGCCAACACTGAGGTGCAGCGCGACGCCGATGACCGCGGTCCGCTCGTCACCGTAGGCCCACGGGGCGCCGGATCGTTCTTCGCGTTCTTCGTGGAGTTCGGCACGATCCGCCAGGCGGGCAACGCGGCTTTGACATCGGCACTGGACCACGCGCGGTGAGCGACGTGCAGGTGTTCGCCGACGTCGAAGCCGCCGTCAAAGCATGGGCGAAAGCACACCCCCTGCTCACGCCGTTGATCGCTGGGCGCGTGTTTCTCGCCCCGAACGCCAACTCGGCCGCGCACATCCACCTCGAACGGGTCGGCGGAACCGCCGACGCGAGCGAAGCGCCCGTCGACCACGCCCGCATCCGCTTCCACTGCTGGTCCCCCAACAACAACCAGGCCGCCGCCATCGCCTACACGGTGATGCGCGCGTGCCGCGAGATGACCGCCAACACGCCCATGGGTGCTGCGGCGGTCGGTTTTGGTGCCCGCGTCCTGAGCGGCCCCGTCCCCGTGCGGATCGAGGCCGACCAGCTCGCGGGCTGGCATCGCTACCGGCTCGACGTCGAATTCTCGATCCGCGCCGCGTAGGGCAGTCCCGCTCCCACCTGAAGCAGAAAGCAGGTCAACCCCATGGCAAACAGCGAAGCTGTCGAGATCGGCCCCGGCCTCCTCTACGTCGCCCCCTACGGCACACCCGAACCCGACGACGCCGACGACACCCTCGACGCCGCGTTCCGCGCGGTCGGCTACACCGAGGACGGCTCGACGTTCGAGTACGAGATCACGAACGAGGCGATCGAAGTCGCCGAAGAGTTCGACCCGGTGAAGTACGCGACGACTGGCCGCCGCGCGTCGATCACCTTCCAGATGGCGGAGATCACCCGCCAGAACCTCGCGCTCGCGATGAACGCCGGCGCCGACGCAGCCGAGACAGGCGACCTCGAACCGCCCGAGCCGGGCGAAGAGGAGCGCATCACGATCGTGTGGGACTCCGCGGACGCAGACGAACCCGAGCGGTGGGTGCTCCGCAAGTGCCTGCAGGCGGGGACGGTGAGCATCCGCCGGCAGAAGTCGCCGAACAAGACGCTCATCCCGGTGACCTTCCGGCTCGAGAAGCCGACCGGGCAGGCCCCGTTCGTCATCCTCGGCGCGACCGGCTCGTAGCCCGGTGGCGTTCGAGGATTTCGACGCCGCCCGCCGCGAACGAGACCTCGAGCCCGTCGCCTTCCAGTTGGGAGGCGAACGGTTCGAGTGTGTGCCGGTCATGCCGGCGCAGGTCATGTTCGACTTCTTGGCTGGCGGCAGTTCGACCGTCGAGCGGTTCCAGACGGCGGTGGCGTTCATCGTCGGCGTGCTGGTGGAACCGGACGGCGAGGAACGGTTCCGCAAGGTGCTCGACACCCGCGACGACCCGATCGACTACGACACGCTCAGCGCGCTCGTCGCATGGCTCGTCTCCACCTATACGGGCCGCCCTACGACGCGGCCGTCCGCCTCGCCCAGTGGGCTTTCCGACACTGGGCGGTCATCGAAGCCGAAGTCCCGCAAGGGTTCTGGTCGCTGAGCGGACGAGCCGCGCTCAACATCATCTACCGCTTCCACGTCCTCCACGGTTGGGGGCCGCGACATTCGGAGCTGGTTGAAGAGTTGAACGAGCAACTCGACGATTCGGTCGCTGCTGCTCGTCGCCGTGGCGCGCGCCGTTTGGCCGTGCTGAACGCGGGAGGGGAGGTGCGCTGATGCCCGAGGTGATCGCCGAAGCGCTCGTCGGTTTGCGCGCCGACATGAACGACCAGCAGGCCCGCCGCGAGATCGAGCAGAGCGTTCGCAACGCCGAACGCCAGATCCGGCCCGTCGACGTACCCGTCGACACCCGCCGCGCTTCCGCTCAAATCGCCGAGCTGGGCGGCCTGATGAAGGGCCTTCTCGGCGCCGCTGCCGTCCAACAAGGACTCCGGCTTGTCGGCGACTTCTCCGACGCAACCCGCGACCTGGTCGAGGCGCAGTCAGCAGCGAACTTCCAATTCGAGTCGGGCGCGCGTCTCATCGAGGAGTACGCGGACCGGGCCGACCGGTCAGCCGGGCTGTCGCGCCGCGCGGCGACCGAGATGACCACCACGTTCGGCGCGTTCTTCGACCAGCTCGGCATCGGCGGCGAGCAGGCGGCGAAGCTTTCCCTCGGTCTCACGCAACTCTCCGGCGACCTGGCGTCGTTCCGTAACCTGAACGTCGAGGACGCAGCCCAGAAGATCGCGGCAGGACTCGCCGGCGAAACCGAGCCGCTCCGACGTGTCGGCGTGTTCCTCAACGAAGCGAGCGTGCAAGCCAAGGCGGCCGAACTTGGCCTTGGAGCGATGCACGGCGAGTTGACTGACGGCGAGAAAGTGCTCGCCCGCTACCACTTGATCCTCGAGGGGCTCGCGAAGGCTCAGGGCAACTTCGCGGCCACATCGGATGAGTTGGCGAACACACAGAGAGCGCAGCAGGCGGCATGGGAGAACCTCAAAGCCATCCTCGGCGAGCAGGTCAACCCGACGCTCATCTCCGTCCAACAGGCGCTCACAGGACTCACCGGGAGCACCGCAGCGGCCGGCGATCGGGTCGGCTGGTTCGGTAACGCGTTCCGTACCGCCTACGAATTCATGGTGCCCGGCATCGGCGCGCTGCAGCGCCTCGGCGCGAGCGGTCGGGACGCGGCCGACGCGTCAGGTGTGATGGCCGACGCTCAGCGAGCAGCAGCGGACGCAGTGCAGTCGATGACCTTGAACGTCGAGGCGCAGATCGAGGCGCTTCGCCGGCAGGTGGACGCCGTGTACGACGCAGTCGACGCCGATCTGGCTCGACGACAAACGGCGCTCGCCGTCGAGGACGCGCAACTGCGGGTTGAGCAGGCGCAGCGAGACCTGAACGACGCCATGAGCGGCGGAGGGCGGTTCGCTGAGCAGGCTGCCCGCGCTCAGGAACGTCTGGCCGACGCGCATTCTGACGTTGCCCGCGCTCAGGAGCGTGTGAAGCGACTCACCTGGGATCTGTCGGACGCCCAGGAGGCGCTCGCCGAGGCGGTGTTCCACTACGGCGCGGGAAGCCGCCAAGCACGCGACGCCGCACGCGACGTTGAACGCACCCAGGCCGATCTCGAGCAGGCGAACACCGACTCGGCGAAAGCCGCTCGCGACCTTGCCCGCGCGCAGGATGAGGCGACGCGTGCTGCTACGCGCTCGGAAGCGATAGCGGACGCGTCACGTCGACTCGAACGCGCTCGCATCGATCTCGAGGCGGCGGTGTTCCGCGCGGTGAAGGCAGAGTCGGCGTTCGCCGACGCGTCGAACACGACCGCCACGAAGCAAGAACGCGAACGCGAAGCCGTTACCCGCACCCGCGACGCGCTGCGCCGCTACAGCGAAACCCTCGAAGGCCCAGTGAAGGCCGCGGTCGACGCTCGCATCAAGCAGCTCGACGACCTCATCGCCCGCCTAGAGCGCACCGAATCGCTGCTCGGCTCGACCGGGCTTGACGGCACCGTCCCTCCGCCGGTCTCCGCAGGTGCGCTCGCGCCCGGCGCGGTCACCGGCGGGACTCTGAGCGGGCCAGGCACGATCGGCGGCGGCCAGCTCGGCGCTGGCAGCATCGGCGCGGGCGACATGCTCGCCAAGAGCGTCAGCGTGACGTTCAACTATCCCGTTCCGCCCGAACAGACCGCCGCCTATGTCGACGCAGTATCCGGCGGCCGGCCGTGAGCGCCACCGTCTTCTCCCTCGGCTCCATCGAGATCAACTCGGGCGAGGACGTGAACGGCGTCGAATGGTGGGGTGTCTTCCCGCAAGGGTGGAACTCGCCGCGCTCCGCTGGCCGAGTCGTCGACCGAGGCACGGCTCCCGGCTCTGTGATCGTCGGCGCCCGCCAATCGCACCGGTCGCTGCTGCTGTCGAAAATCCAAGTGTTCGCACCCGACGAGGAAGGCCGGTGGGCTGCGCAGGCGCTTCTCGAGGCGACATGCGAAGCGATGATCACCACACCCGCCACGCTCACCGTCTCCGAACCGGACGGCGACGTGTCGATGGACGTCCGCTACGTCGAAGGTCTCGCTATCCGGGTGCGTTCCGGCGCATGGTTCGAGTTCGATCTGCCGCTCGTCGCGCTCTCGCCGATGAAGTCCATCAGCGGGTCGTAGCCGACGATGTTCGACTACATGATCAAGGTCGCGAACCTTGGCGCGAGCGAGGTCACCCTCACGAACGCTTGGCCGACAGGGCCCGTCGAAACCGAACTGAACCGCCCTCAGCGGTTCGTGTTCGCCATGGACGTCCTCGACCCGCAAGCCGCCCTGTGCGTGCCTCTCGCCCGCGAGATCAACGTCTACCGCAACACGACTCGCATCTTCGCCGGGCCGATCGTGAACGCCCACGTCGAAGCCGACACGGCGACCGTCACCTTCGAGTGCGACGGGCTGCTCGCCTACTTCGCGCACCGCAACATCGACTCTGGCGCCGACCGAACCAACTTCCTCTCAAACCCCGAATTCGAGGACAACGTCACCGGATGGACCGCGGTCAACACCACAGCGACCGCCGTCACCTCGCAACGCATCCTCGGGTTGAAGAGCGCACAGCTGGTGCAATCCACGGCACTGCAGGACGCCTACCTCAAACAAGATGTTGCCATCGTCGGTACCGGCGTCGGGTCGCTCTACACGATCGTCGCATGGTTCAAGATCGACCCGACCGCGTGGATCGGTGAGGCGATCGGGGGGCGCGGACTCACGCTCTCCCGCATCGTCGGCGGCGACATCCAACAGTCAGGCGACTTCTACATCGACGGCGACACACCTCGAGGGTCGTGGCAGCGGGCCGAGACCACCGTGTGGGTGCCGCCGAACGCATCCGAGACCCTCCAGGTGCGCTTGTATTCGCCCGGCGGGACGATCTGGTGGGACGCCGCGTCCCTCACCCTCATGGAGTCGCTGGCATCTGCGGAGGCCGGCGACGACTTCCTCATGGACCAGACGAAGATCGCGAAACGGATCGCCGAGTTCGTCCAAGACCCCACCTTCGGCAAGGACAACGTCGGGATCCTCACCGACTGCCCACTCTCCGGCGTCGAACGGGAACGTCACTACCAGTTCGCCGACCACACCAACGCGCTCCAGGCGCTCGTCGAGTTCACGGAGATGGAGAACGGCTTCGACATCGAAGTCGATCCCGCTGACCGCACCTTCCGCACCCACTACCCGTTCAAGGGTGCAGACAGGACCGGGACCGTCACCCTCACCCCTCCAGCAGCGGCCGACGACTCCGACCAATGTTTGCTGCAGCGTTGGCGGTACGCGGGAGATCAGGCGGCGAGCGGTGTTGTCGTGCTCGGCGAGGGTGACGGTCCCGACCGCGAGGAGGGCGGAGCGGCCGATCCCACTGCCTTCGACGGCCGCACAATCGAACTCGTCACCACTCCTCGCGCTACGGCTGCGATCGACACCCTCGACGAGATCGCATCGAGAGAGCTCGTCGACCGTCTCCGCCCCGAGATCGTCGAGATCGCCGTTCTCGACCCGACGTTCGTCGCGCTCCTAAAGACGGGTGATGTCGTCACGGTCACCGTCGACTGGGGGATAGTGCAGTGCTCGGGAGCGTGGCGGATCACCCGCACCGCCGAAGACCTGGCCGCCGGCACACTTCAGGTCACGTTGAGGCCGATGCCGTGACCGTCGACATGCCCCGCCCGGGCAACAGCGCGCAAGCCGACCGCCAACGTATCCGCCGTCTCGAACGGCAGCGCACGGGCACCCAACAGTCCATTCCTTCGTCGTGGGTCTACTGGGAACAGCTTTTCGACTACGCGGGCGGGACGGCGCCGAGCGACAAATACAGCCCGCCGTTCACTTGCGAGCTCGTCGAAGTGTTCGCAACCCTCCGTACCGCCGGTTCGTCGTCGACGGCAGCGCAACTGCTCATCAACGCTGGCGCTCAGGAGACGTTGACGATTCCGGCGGCATCTGATCGGGCGCTCATCACCGTCCGCCACGGTCTCCAACGTCGCGTCGACAACGTCCAGTTCACGGCGACGCTCGGCACGGGCGCCGCCGACCTTCTCATCCACTGCCTGTTCAGGAGGCGAGTATGACCTTCCGCGCCGACGGGCACCTCCTCAATCGAATCCGAGTCGAGGCAGTGCCAACGTCATCTATCCGCAGCGACGCTGACGGTTCTCCGCGCCGGCTTCGCGCCGTCACGGTGACACGAGACGGTGCCCCGGTCTCTGTGTTCAGGGACGCTGACTGCACCGCAGAGATAGAAGCGCCGACCACAGACCGGCATGGCAAGGCTGTGTTCTTCGTAGACAAGCCAGGCACCTACGAGGTGACTGTCGCCAACACCGACACGGCCCGGTCGCCGATGCCCCAAACGTGGCAGGTGTACGGCCCGCCTGGTGGCGGTGGAATCTCCGAGCAGCAGCTCGCCGATGCCGTGGCCGGCGTTGTCGGCGCAGCGCCTGAGGCGCTCGACACGCTCAACGAGCTTGCCGCGGCTCTCGGCGACGACGCGAACTTCGCTGCGAGCGTCACCACGGCACTCGCCGGGAAAATCTCGGCGACGGAGAAGGGCGCGGCGAATGGTGTCGCGACGCTCGACTCCGACGCCAAGCTGACACCGTCACAATCGGCCACGAGTGGAGCGGCGCTGTCGGTCGAGTCGTTCGGTGGTGTGGGCGACAACTCGACCGACAACGCGGCCGCACTCGTGGCTGCTGAGAACGCCGCCCGTCTCGCTGGTGTGGGCATCAGGATGGGCAAGGGCATCTTCCGGTCGTCGGTCGCCCCGACCATCGACTGGAGCGGCGGCTTTCTGGAGGGGGAAGGATCGGGGTCGACGACCGTCGCCGAGACGGGCGTCACCGTCCTCCGAATCACCGACACTGCGGCCAACGGGGTAAACCTCGGCGGCACGGGCGACAGCGCTGTCCGCTATGACCTCGCTCTCCGCAACCTTGTGATCGAAGTCCCCAACTCGGGCACGGGCGTCGGGATCAACGCGGGTGGCGACCGCATCAAGAACCACGTCGAGATCGAAAACGTGCGGGTGCGACGTTTCGGGTCGCACGGCCTGGTCACCAAGTTCTGCGACTACCTCCGAATGGACGGCGTCATCATCCGCAACAACGGAGGCGATCCGTGGTACGCCGACCAGGCTACGAACGCCTGCACCATGCGGGGCGGCGCTCTCGTCGGAACGGGCGTCTCGGGTAACGGGGCGGCGGGGTTGCGAGCAGTCGACATGGACGGATGCGGCCTGTGGGGCGTGGAGTTCGGCCAGATTGATTACGGGATCGTCGAGAGCGGCGGCGGCTCGCAGGGGGTCACCTTCACCGACTGCCGCATGGAGACGGTCTACCTCCGCCACGTCGTGCTCGGAAATGGGTCGATTCCGTACACGAGCCGCTGGGCGTTCAACGAGTGCTCCTTCTACGGGAACAACACCCTGACCCCGCTTGTGCTCGTGGACGGCGCCCGCCAGGTGACGTTCGACAAGTGCGTTGCTACGCAGCTTCCCGCTGGTGGCGTGTTCGTCAAGAGCAACCGCGCCACGAGCATCAACAAGGCCATCAAGGTCATCGACTGCGTCGTTGACGCTGGCCGGAACCTCCTTGAGGGCAACGGCGCCCCTGGGACCATGTACAACCGCAACGTCAACGTCGTCGGCGGTGACGCTTCAGACGTATTCCAGGGGCCGTTCGCTCTGTCGTTCAGGGTGAAGGCAGCCGACTTGGTGTCCGCGGGAGACAAGCTGCTCGGCGCCGCTCCAAGGTCGAGTCTGCTGGTCCGCAGCGTGTACGTCACGAGCGACACTGCGATCGGGAACAGCTCGTCCGACTACTACACCTTCGACGTGCGGCGCTTCACGAACAGCAACCAGGGCACGACGGCGTCGAGGACGACGCAGACGGCGGGGTTGTGGGCGACGGCGTTCCGTTCGCAGTCGTTGACGCTCGGCTCGCAGGCGACGTTCAACCAGGGCGACACGTTCGTGCTCAACCTTGGCATCACAGGGTCGCCAACGGCCCTGGGCGATCTGGTTGTCACCGTGAACTACGACCCGTCAGGCGACTGATAAGCGCCGCCGTCTGCGGCGAGATGTGCCCTTTCCGGCAACGTGGAATCCGTGTCGGAACGCCCGCGTCTGCCTGGAAAGCGTTCCGAATCCGGCAACGTGGAATCCGTGTCGGAACCGTACGCTTCGCCGGCGTGGCGCACCCGCACAAGGGCGAGGTTCCCCGGAAGATTGCAGCTCGTCTGGTCGAGCTCCAACAGACGCTCGACGCGACGCGCGAGGAGCGGGACAATCTGATCGTCCAGGCGCTGAACGAGGGCGGATCACTTACCACCGTCGCTGAGCTCGTCGGCCTCTCACCATCCGGCGTACGGAAGATCGCCAAGCAGCGCGGCTGGACCGACGCAGCGTGGAAGGCACGGCTCGAGGAGCGCCGAGACTGGTCGTTCCTCCGACCCGACAAGGATTGATCGGGTTGCAGTGGCCACCATCCTTTGCCTTTCGGCTCGCTGGCTAGGCGAACGGATGCGGTCAACTGGGCTGCCAGCCCTAGACCCGCTCTAGCAGGCGCAGGCCACTGCAACACCACGAACGGTACAGCAGGCCGCGCGCGAAGTCATCACTACAGCTGCCTGCATTCGTGACCTTCAGCCCGACGTTTCGACAACGCACTCGTGAGGTGATCGCACCGTGGCCCTCTCAGTCATCGGGTCGTTCACCATGCCGATGGGCTCGAGCGCCGACTACTTCAAGCGGGTCTTTCGCTACGGCAACTACCTGATCGCCCTGCGCCCCGATACGTCGCCACGGCCGACGGCGACCATCCTCGACGTTTCGGACCCGACGGCTCCGACGCTGGTGGCTCATCGCATGTCCACCGTTGCTGGCTTCTGGCAGGGGGCGGTCAAGAGCAGCAACTGGCTCTACCTAGTCGGGTCGAGCTCTGCGTCGTTCGGTACGGGAGCAAGAGTCACCAAGGTCGACCTCACACAACTCCCGTTGTGGGTCGAGACGACAGGCACGTACACGGCGACCAACGAACACGCTGGTGGGCCTGTCGTCCTGCCGAGCGGTCGCCTCGCGGTGCAGCATCTGTCGTCGGCGCCCACATCGCGGTGGCGGACGTGGGATGTCTCCGGTACTCCGACGGTTGTCTCGACGTCCGCGTCCGCAAACACGTCAGACCCTCGGTACAACTTCTACCAGCGGCAAGCCGTTCTGGCCGACGGGCCGCGAGTGTTTCACACGGCCTGGGGTACGACTGTCCTTCGGCGAGTCTCATACGCGTCGGAGCTCGCCCCAACGCTCGAGGGCACGACGACCCTTCCGACGTCTGCCACGAGCAGCCCGCGCGGTATCGAAGCGCGCGGCGACTACCTGTGGGTGCTCACATCCAGCAGCCGGATCGTCACTTATGACGTCTCCACGCCGTCGGCGCCCGTCCAGCTCGCCAACAATCTGCCGACTGGTGTCACCCGCGAAGTCATCTCCGCCTTCAATGAGGGTGTAGCCGACGACGCTCTCATCTCCGCAGGGGACCGCGTGGCCGTACACGACGGCCCTGTCATCGGGAACCCGACCGACAGCGTTGCGATCGGCACAACGGCCCGTGATGCTATCGGCGACGCTGACGCGATCTGGGTCGTCGCCGACCAGTGGCTGTACGTGATCGGCCACGACTACGGCGGCGGCTGGACGGTCGGCTCCATCAAGTTCTGAGAGGAGCCGCCCCGTGCGCCTCACCTGGCTCGCCAACGTGCTCACAGCGGCGGGGCTCGAGGTTGTCGAGCATGGCGACTGGCGAGCACGCGGCCGCGACCTCAACAGCGTTGAAGGCGTCGTCTGCCACCACACCGCCACCAGCGCCCGCAGCAGAGACGAAGCCGTCGTCCGACTGCTCATCAACGGCCGCTCCGCCCTACCCGGCCCGCTCTGCCAACTCGGACTCGACCGACGCGGCCGCTACCACCTCATCGCCGCCGGCAAGGGCAACCACAACGGCCACGGACTTTGGGGCAACCAGAGCATCGGGATCGAGGCGTTCAACGATGGCGTCGGCGAACCATGGCCGACCGTCCAGGTCGACGCCTACGTTCGAGGGTGCGCCGCGATCTGCCGCAAAGCCGGCTGGCCCGCGTCGAAGGTGCTCGCACACCGGGAGACCGACCCGAACCGCAAGGTCGACCCCCGCGGCATCGACATGGACGTGTTCAGAGCCCGCGTCGACGTCGCTCTACGCCCCGCCACACCCCCGGCGCCCCGCTTCGACTACCCGGAGAAAGAAGTGCGAACAACCGCTCTCATCGAAGTCCCGCACGTCGCCTACGGCGTCGGCAAAACCAAATGGAACCCCGGCCTGGGCCGTGATCCGATCATCGTCGGCGCTGTCGTCCACGGCCCGAGCCCCGACGACGGCGACGGCTGGTGGGAGAACTCACGGGGTGCCACCGTCCGCGTACAACCCCGCGGCGGGAACGTCGTCATCACCACCAACGGCCACCTTGAAGGCAAACCCATCAGCGTGTGGGTCACGGTCGCATAGGTTCGATGGCGAACGGCGACGGCGAGATCGGGCCGGGGGAGATCGCCCGCACCCTTGCTCGCTTGGAGAAGGCGATCGCCGCGCTCGACGCGAAGGTCGAGGGGCTGTCGTTCGTCCGCCAGGACGTGTGGGCAGTCGAACGCGAAGCGATCCACGAGCGCATCGAGGTCGTCCGCCAGGTCGCCGAGGCCGACACCGACGAGGTCCGAAAGGATCTCGCCGCGACGCAGGACAACCTTCGATGGCTCGCCAGGGGCGTGGCCATGATCGTGATTGCAGCGGTCCTCGCCACGGTGTTGGCGGTGAACGGGATCGGCCCGCCGTGACCGTCCTTCGGACCGTCGGCCGCTGGGTCACCGACTGGCGCAACGGTGCTGTCATCGCCGCGAGCCTCCTGGCCGGCGGATTTCTGTTCTTCGTCGTCGACGCCAGCCGCGGCCGCCACGACGCCCTCCAAGCGTTGAAGGCAAACGCCGCGCAGTCGATGGACATCCGCGAGGCGCAGTCGCAGCGCATCACCGGCCTGCAGGACGACATTCGACTGCTCACCGACGAGGTCGTGCAGCTCCGACAGATGCTCGTCGCTGCCGGGGTCGACCCACCCCCTCGCACGGCGACCACCAGGCGACGACCTTCGACGACGACGACCACGGTGCCGCGCCGCACGACCACCACCACGACGTCGTCCTCTCGTCCGAGCCCTTCGACCACGTCGACGACGAACCCACCGCCGCCCGCCCCATCGACATCAACGACGACCACCACCCGGCCCTGCGCCGTGTCGATCCCCGGAGTCTGCCTGTGACCCCCACCGTCCTCGCCCTCGCCGTCCTCGCCGTGATCGTCGTAGCGGTGCTCGCCCGACGGCTCGAGCCGGTCGTCGGGTTCGCCGCGGCGCTCATCCTCCTCATCATCTGGATCGTCGCCACCGGCAGGACCGCGCTGTGACCTGGCGCCGCACCTTCGCCGCTCTCAACGCCATCGCCCGCCCCCGCATCAACACCTACAGGAGCTCGCTGTGACCGACCGCGCGACCGTCAACCTCGTCGTCCGCTTCCTCGGCGCCGCCAGCATCCTCTTCGGCGCAGCCACCGCAGCCCTCGTCGCCCTCGTCATCTGGCTCTCCCACGGCACCGGCACCGTCGACGCAGCAGCCGTCGCCCTCGTCGGCCTCGTCGCCCAACCCACAGCCGCAGCCCTCGCCGCCCTCGGCGCACTCCTCGTGTCGACCAGGTCGACGCCCGACAAGGCGGAGATCGAAGAGGCGCTCGCCCCGCTCGGCGCGCCGCTCCCCGTGCGAGTCGAGAACGAAGGCGCGAGCGAAGCCGTCCCCGTCGAACCGACCTGACCGGCGAACCCGACGTCGCCGTTCTCCGCGACCGGCTCGCGTTCCTCGGCGCCCTCGGACTCGCCCGCCTCCTCGTCCTCGAGTACGACTTCGATGTCGGCGAAGCGTGGGAACGGGCGATAGACGCCGCAAGGTGGGCCGACGACGAGCCACCCACACCAGCCCAACTCGGCTACTGAACTGCCCCCGGCCCTCGACGGCCGGGGGCTTCTTCGCGTCCGTCAGCTGGCGACGTGCGCCGACAGCACGAACGTGGCGTTCCGATCTAGCGACCGCTTGTGCTGGTCGTACCTGCTCGTCACACGAGGATCGCTGTGGCCGGCGGAATGCTGAACGTCCCGCAACGGCACCCCAGCGTCCAGGGCGAGCGTTATGAACGTCCGACGCAGCGAATGGGGAGTGATGTGCTTCGACACACCAGCCGCCCTCAGCACCCGCTGCACCACCCGGCTCGCCGAATAGCGATCCATCCTCGTCCCATAGTCGGACCGGAACAACGGGCCCGACCGGCGATCACCAACGCACAAACTCACCGCCTTGTACGTCGTCACCGACAGCGGGATCGTCGCGACCTTCTGCCCCTTGCGCATCGTCCGCACCGTGTGGTGACCGTCGAGATCCTCGATCGTCTCGATGTTCACGCCGAGCGCCTCCGAGATCCGCAGCCCGTTCAACCCGAGGAGAGCGAAGAGGGCGTAGTCGCGATGCCAGCCCTTGCGGTCGGTGCGCTGCGAGACGTCGAGGCACTTCATCAGCTCGATCAGCGACAGATAGGGCCGGGCGATGTCGTCGGCGACATTCGGCAGCTTCACCTTCGCGGTCGGGTCGCGGTCGACGAGTTCCTCGTCGAGCAGCCACCCGTAGAACGAGCGGACCGCGCTCAGCTTGTGCGAGACGGTCGCCGGCAGGTTGTGGCGTCGCTCGGCGCAGGTCGCGCCCCACAGTTCGACGTGGCTGCGGCGGACGTCGGTGTAGTGGATCCCGAGGTCGTCCAGGAACCGGAAGTAGTCGGCGAGAATCAGCGCATAGTTGCGGCGCGTGTCCGGGCGGAACGACGTCGACCACGCTCGGACGAGCGTTTCGCGGCTGGGGCCGACGTTGCGGTCGCGTTCCGAAACGATCACCGGCGTGAGCACGCGCGTACTCTGAGTCGAAGACTCCATGGAGGTACAGCTCCTTGTGGGTCCAGGCCCTCGCTCGGAGTTCCCGCTCCGACGGGGGCCGCTTACTTGTCGAACCAGAATCGTGCGCGCAGATTGTGGCGGCCGTCAAGCGGTTTCATCACTATGCGTGAATAGCCGCGAAGCGCCTACCCACTCTCACCTGCGGTTTCGCGCACACACTTCCGCAGCGGGCCAGCGGGCGCGCTGCCACCCTTGACGCATGAACAAGTACCCGACCTTCACATGCCACTTCTGCGCTGCTCGCGTAGGACCGGGACGCGACAAGTCGCCGTTCTTCATCCTCACGAACGACGAAGGAGTGCTCGGCTTCTGCTGCGGCGAGTGCGCCGTGGAGTGGTCACGGCGGGACGCGTAGCTACTCGCCGGATGCGGGCGCTTGCCCGATGTCAGAACCGTGCGCTCGTATGGCCGATGGGGATTGCCCCGCCGGCCAAACCGGAACCAGCGTCCACGTCGCGTCCTGCTCCGGGTCGATGAGCGGCCACCGAGTGCTGGCCGCTTCCTGAGCGTCCGACCGGCTGCCGTACGGGCCCTCTAGAACGGCCGACTGGTCGAAGTCGTTGACCCACACGGTCCACTCGATGAGCCAGGTCATGCCACCTCCAGGAACATGCCGACGCGCTGCTCGGCGAGGTGCGCGTTTCGTGCGTCGATGTCGATGCCGACCGCTCGCCGACCCATGCCGACGGCGACGGCGAGGGTGGTCCCGCTGCCGGCGAACGGGTCGAGGACGGTCCCGAGTCGCCATGCGTTGTGGCCGCAGTCGGTCCAGCCGACGGTGATGTTCTCGGCGCTGGTGATGTCCCGACCTACGGCCTTGACCAAGACACTACGGCTCCCGCCGAGCCCCTGACCCTTGGCGCGGTCGTTGAAATCGCCGATAGCTGCTCGCGCTGCGGCGTAGTCCTCCGAGCGTTCCGTGATCCGCTCAGACGGCTTCCCGCACTCTTGACACACCCGCTGAGGACACATGAGGCTGATGAGTCGCCGAGGCAGTTCCTCCGGCCACACGGCGTAGTGGGAGCCGGTGTACGGCTGCGTCGGCACGTTCCAGTGGTCTAGAAGCGGGGCGCCCGCGGGGTTGCTGTTGATGCGACCACCACCCTCAGCGGCGGGGTGCGCCGCCATGTTCGGGGTCTGCCCCGGTGCTTCGTAGGGGTCACACGCCCGCCGCGTCGTGTCGACGATCCCGTACTTCGGCTCCGAGCGTTCGGCGTCCATGTCGAAGTAGCGGGCCCGTCCGGTGCAAGCCGTCGTGATGTAGCTCGATGCCGGGCGACACTTGTCGCCGAGCGCACCGACAGGCGGGTTCGGCCGTGTCCACACGATGAGGTTGCGAACGCGCCATGGGTCGATGGTTTGAGCGGGGTTGAGGAGATTGCGGCCGTAGGCGAGCGACCAGGCGTACAGCGAGGGGATCCCGCACAGCGACTTGTCGAGCGGCCACTCGTCCTTCTGAGCATTCTTCTGCCGCCAATGCGCAGCGTTCCCTTCACGGGCACGTTCGGCGCTACCACCGAATCCTGGCTGTCCCTCTCGCAGACCTCCCGGCAAGTAGTCGCCGCCGCCACCGCCGGAACCGGCGTAGGTGTCGCCGAGCTCGACGCACAGCGAGCCGTGAGGTGCGAGCACCCGCCGCCACTCGGCTGTGAGAGCCAGGAGTGTGTCGAGGAACGCCGCTGGCGTCGGTTCTGCTCCGACTTCCTTCGCCTTGTCCGGATGGTCGGCGGGCAGATACGAGCGAAGGGCGAGGAACGGCGGTGAGGTCACGATCACGTCGACGCTGCCGTCGGGGATGTCTGCGAGCCGGTCGAAGACATCACCGACCAGGAACCGCGCACCGCTCCAATCCGTTCCGGCCAACCGCCCGAGTCCCGGCCGAACCTGAGCGGTGCTCGGAGTTGTCACGCCGTCGTCACGAACCATGCTGGGGAAACACCTCCGGTCACACGCCAACCGCAGGCCACACACGGCTACCTCACCGACTGGCATCCCTTACAAGGAGGGGGTCGGGGGTTCGAGTCCCTCCGCGCCCACCCGAAAACAGCCTGCTCACAGGCACCATACGCCCTCCGTGTGACAAGTCAACCAGCAGCACCTCGTCACGAAACGTCACGAAGTCCCACCCAGGGCGTACCGTGCGGCCATGCGCGGAAGCGTCACCCGCCAGTCGAAAACGTCGTGGAGACTCCGATGGGACGGCGGAATCGACCCCGAAACCGGCCGGCGCCGACAGTTCTCCAAGACCGTTCGCGGCACCAAGAAGCAGGCCGAAGCCGTCCTCAACCGCCTGCTCGGCGACCCCGACAACCCCGCACCCGAACGACACACCCTCGCCGAGCTCGTCGACGCGTGGTTCGAGCTCACCGAACCCGACCTGTCGCCGAAGACCATTGAGGAACGCCGGCGCACCTGGCGGCTCCACATCGAACCCACCCTCGGCTCGATGCCGCTCGCGCAGATTCGCGCCCACCAGCTCGACGCCCTCTACTCCGCGCTCCGCAAGCAAGGGAAGACGCAGACGGCCATCAAGGTCCACGCGCTGCTGTCGGGTGCGTTCGGCCAGGCCGTCAAGTGGGACTGGCTCGCATCCAACCCCGCCGCTCGAGCGACACCGCCACGCCAGCCGAAGGTGAAAGTCAACGTCCCCAACCTCGACGACGTCGCCCGGGCGCTCGAAGCGTGCGCCGCCTGGGCTGACGTCGGGTTCGACGTCCTCGTCCGGGTGATGGTGCTGACGGGGATGCGCCGCGGGGAGGCGTGCGCCCTCCGGTGGGCCGACGTCGACCTCGAAAACGGCAGCCTCCACATCCACCGCTCCGTTGTCGCCGTCAAGGGCGCGCTGATCGAGAAGCCGACGAAGACGGAGAACGATCGGCGTATCGCCATCGGCGCCACCGCCGTCGCCCTGCTGGCCGGCCACCGACTCGCGACCGCCGAACGGCTCCTCAAGCTCGGCGTCGGCCTGGGCGATGGCAGCTACGTGTTCCCCGCCGACCTCGACGGCACCAAACCCACCCACCCGTCGACGGTCTCCCACCGCTGGCAGCGAGCGTGCCGACGCGCCGGCGTGAGCGGCATACGCCTCCACGACCTACGCCACCAATCCGCCTCGCATCTCATCGCCGACGGCCGCGACCTCCGCACCGTCATGGAACGCCACGGCTGGACGAGCCTCGCCACAGCGCAGCGGTACATCCACGCCGTCGAACAAAAGGACCGCGAAGCCGCCGAAGCCCTCGAACGAATCCTCGGCTAGTCGCCGATGGACACGTCGTCGAGCCGCCAGCCGTCCTCGGTGCGGGTCATGTCGCACCAGACCGTGTCGCGGATCTTCGCCCCGAACGAGTTCTCGCTGTCGACGTAGGCGCTCACCGTCCACCTGTCACCCATGCGCCCAACCCTCGCAGTCGACAGGGGCGGATAGTCGGCCGTCGCCGGAGCCTTCAGCCGGCGGTCGACGAAGTCTTGGCAGGCGTAGTAGGCGTCAGCCGCGGTTGGCTCGTCATCCCCGTTCGCTGAGACGAACACGAGACCAGCGAAACAGACGGCGAGGAAGCCGACGATCAGCGCGACACGCCGCCGTCCAAGGGGTGTCCGCTGCTGAACGGGGGGCACGACAGGAATGTCCTCGGCCCGCAACTCCGCCGGGTCGACGGCCTGGTGACCGCCGCTCGCCACATGCTCAGTCCACCGCGCGCCATCCCAATAACGGCGCTCGAACCGCCGCCACGGATCCGCATACCAACCAGCAGGAGACGGCTCAGCCACTTCTTGTCACACCCCCGCGCGACGATCCCGAGCGGGCCACAAGACGCGGAGTGGGATGTGGATACGAACGAACGGCTGGTACGGCTCGAACGGCGGCTGGAAATAGTCGAACGGGATCAGCGCGATCTGTTGGAAACGCTCGACATGGCGCTGCTGATGCTTGAACGACGGGTGGATCGGCTACTTCAGCCACGGTCGGACTTCTTAGACAACGCGTCGTAGAGGTCGATGAGTGACTGGCGCTGTCCCGGTGTGAGGTCAGTTGCTCGCCGCATGTGCGAGCGAAGGTCGGATGCGTCGACGACGTACCCGCCAGCTCGCAGCAGAAGGCCGTTGTCTAAGCCCAGTTCGTCTTCGATGCGCCTCACCATCTCGATGGCCAAGTTCGCGATCTGGCCAGCCATGATGCGATTCAGGTGGCCGTCGTTGATGCCGATGGCGGCGGCGACGGCGCGATACGAGCGTCGTTGGTGATCGATCTCCTCTCGGAGCCTCTTCCCGAGCTGTTGGAGGCGCACGGTGGCAGCGTCCATGTCGGGAACCGGCTGGTCAACGCCCACGTGCTGCATCGTACGCAGCAGATAAGTACGGGCACGTAGTTCACGGTCCAGCGGCGCCCCGGTTTGTCCCGGAAGATTCTCGATGCTGTTTCTGACGCAGCAGCCTTGACGCTGCGGCAGACGCAGGTATGCTGCATCTCATGCAGGACTTGCTAGAGGCGTGGGGCGAGTCGATCGAGGACTACCTCAACGGTCGCAGCCACAGATGGCTCGCCAAGCAGGTGGGAGTGCACTCGACGACCATCGACCGCATCGTCGCCGGGAAGCTCAACCCGAACGACGAGTTGAAGTGGAAGATCGCCGGGGCGCTCGGAGTGCGGATGGATGTCCTTTTCGCATGGCCGAAGGTTGTTCCGCCCGTGCCGGCAGCCGCGTCGTGACTCGCCGACGTGAGGTGCCGACGCTCGCGTTCACCATCCGCGAAGCCGCCGAGGCGCTGCGCCTCGACGACAAGACCCTCCGCTCGTGGGTGAACACGGGGATCGTTCGCACCGTTACTTGGAACCGCACCGCCTTCGTCCCGCGCGTCGAGCTCGACCGAATCATCGACGAGGGAATGGCGGGGACCTTCCCGCCGCCTGCGGTGGCCGCACCAGCACCTTCTTCGGCAGAGGGCGCTGACAGCACAGCTGGTGCGGTCACCGGAGCCGGCGGTCCACGCGAGCGCCACGCAGGGGAAGTCGTGGCACTCGGCCGAAGCGGCGAGGCGGGCGTGCCTGTCCGTCGCCCGCCGGCTCCCACAACGAAACAGCCCCGCCGCGCGGCAACGCGGCAGGGCCGAGACAGCGCCGCGCTGTAGACCGCGGCACAGGAGAGCGTAATGGCATATCCGAGCATGGGGTTGATCATCGACCCCGACGAGACGTTCGAGGTGCGCACGCAGACGACTGCGGGCGGCACTCGGATCGTTGCTGTCGAGATCCGGTTGGCGTCTGGCTGGTTCACCATCCAGGGTGACCCTGAGCCGCTGTTGGCGTTCTTCGCTAAGGCCCACCACGACCTGGCGGTCGCGATCGCCAACGCGTGGCCGAAGGACGCCACGTCGCGCTGCCTGACCGATGTCGAGCACGCAACACTCGCGCCGAACAAGACGGCCGCGGTCGCCCACTACACGCAGCTCGCCGAGGACGCGGCCCGTGTGTGAGTTCGACGCCGACATCCGCGCGGAGATGGCGAAGCTCGAGCAAGACCTGCGCCGCGCCGGGAAGCTCGCCGAACGCGCGCCCGACCATCCGAGCCTCGCTGCGTGGCTGCCGTTGATCGTCGCCGAGTCGAAGCAGCTGGCCGCGAAGCTCGAAGCCCGCCGCCTCGCGGCCAACGACGACGCCGACCGCGCGTGGGTGGAGTTCTCGGAGACGCAGCGGTGACCGCGACCGCCGACGCCATCTGGACGGAGATGGCGGTACGCCTCGAACCGAAGCGTGACCGCTACGGCCGCTACCTCATCGAGGGCAAGCCGTACACGCGGGTCACGACGTTCGCGGAGACGATCGACGACCGCTACAACCTCGAACGCTGGAAGCAGCGGATGACCGCCGTCGGGATCGCCGCCCGCCCAGACCTGTACGCCCAGGTCGCCTCTACGCCCGTCGCCGACAAGAGCACGTTGAACAAGTTGTGCGATCAGGCCGTGGAAGCCGCCAAAGGCTCCGCCGGGGCGAACCTTGGTACGGCGCTGCACAGGTTCACGGAGCGGATCGATTCGGGTGAGCCGATCAACGTGCCCGCCCCGTGGAACGCCGACATCGACGCCTACCAGCAGACGATGAACGCCGCCGGTGTCGAGGTGCAACGCGAGTTCATCGAACGGGTTGTCGTCATCGACCAGCTCGAGCTCGCCGGCACCTTCGACCGACTCGTGCGGCTCCCCGGGCATCCGCTCCCGCTCATCGCCGACCTCAAGACGGGGGCGACGCTCGACTACTCGTGGGGAGCGATCGCGATCCAGCTCGCCTGCTACGCGAACGCATCCCGGCTCTACGACATCGCCTCCGACTCGACCGATGCGATGGTCGACGTCGACCGCGAACGCGCGCTCGTCATCCACTTGCCAGCGGGCACCGCCAACTGCGTGCTCTACGAGGTGGACATCGCCGCAGGGTGGACCGCAGCGCAGCTTTGCGCCGACGTTCGAGCGTGGCGGAAGCGGAAGAATCTCGCCTCCCCCCTCGCCGCGGCACCAGCCTCGGCGTTGGCCGATCCCGCGGACCTCGAGCGGTTCCGCACGCGGGTGCGGGCGATCATCGAGTTCAGCGAAGAAGCCGGCGCGACACTCGCCCGCTCCTGGCCCAAGTCGGTCCCAACCCTCCGCGAAGGCGGACACACGACCGCCCACCTCGAGGCGCTCAACACGATCTGCACGAAGGTCGAAGCGCACTTTCTCATCCCGGACCCGTTTATGACCGCGGCACGCAAAGCCGCGAGCCGTCTGCGGAGCGAAGGGTTTGACGTAGCCCTCGTCGAGCAGTTGCGCAAGGCGCACACGCCCGAGGAGTTCGCGTTGATCGCCGGCGACCTCGTCGAGGGTCGCTCGTGCTTGCAGTTCACCGAAGACGGCGCGCCGGTTGTCGCGCCGTTCCCCACCAGCGAAAGCGAGACCAAGCAGTGACCGACATCTGGGACGACCCCGACCTGATCACCCCCAGCAACTTCGTGAAGTTCGAGAACGTCGGCGACAAGGTCGTCGGCGAAGTCCTCGCCGTTCAGCGTGGCAACGACTTCAACGGCAAGCCGTGCCCGCAGATCATCGTCCGAACCGACGACGGCGAGGAACGCACCGTGACCGCCGGGCAGGCGCAGCTGCGGGCGAAGCTCGCCGACCCCGAACACGGACGACCCCGGCCGGGGGATCGGATCGCGATCGTGTTCACCCGCACCGAGAAGGTCGACAAGGGCACGCTCAAGCACTTCGACGTGCAGGTGAAGCGTGGCGCTGGCGTGGTGTCGGCGCCAGTCGAGTCCGATGCGGCGGCTGGCGGTTCGGGTCTCGCCGCTGCCGACCTGCTGTAGCAGCGGCTCGGTGCTCTCCTACACGCTCACCTACGAGAAGCGGCCCTGGACGCTCAACAGCGAACGCCAGGGCGGCTACTCCAAGACGGGCGCCAAGGGCGGTGGCGGGAAGTTCGGTCGCGCTGCTCGCACACGCGAATGGCGCGGCCATTTCCGTGACCTCGCCGAGCGGATGGGCATGCCCGCGATGGAAGCGATCTGCGTGACCGCGCAACCGTTCACGCGTAACCGGGTGCGGCCCGACACGGCCGCCTGCGTTGGCGCGGTGAAGGCGGCTATCGATGGGCTCGTCGATGCGGGTGTGATCGTCGACGACGGCCCGGACGTCGTCACGGAGATCACGTTCCTCGCGCCGCAGCCGACAGGCACCGACGCGTTGCAGCTCATTGTTTCCGGTTGGCCCGCCGAACGGGATGAGGTCGCCTGATGGGCGCGCTCTTCGTCATCACCATCCTCTGCGCTGGCGGGTTCTCGTGGATTGCGTGGCGGTTATGGGAGTGGGATCGGCCGCAGCGCGAGCGTGACCGCGAGTTGCTCGGCGGTACGAGCGAGTTCGCCGCGTTCCGCGAGTCGCTGTCCGTGATGCCACGCCGCGCGGGGGAGCCACGCCGATGACCGATTCAAGCGCACAGCATCGGCCGGAAGGCGGGCGCTCGCGACAGACAGCGTCGCGCGCCGCTTCACACCCCGATGACCCGTCGGCGTCGTTCGCTGACCGCCTGCTCCTGGCGCTCGGCATCTGGCCTGTTCACGTCAACGAACTCGGCCAGGAAGCCGCCATCGAAGCCGCCGTACAGTTCCGCTGGGACGCGCACCGCTTCCCGATGGTGTGCGAGGACTTCGGCACGGAGCGAGAGCTACGGACCGAGTTGACGAAGGCGCTGCGGGGAGTCGAGACGATCCTCGCCAACGCGTACGGCCACGCCGAGGCGCGATACGAACCGCAGGCGCTTGAAGCTCTCGCTCTCGTCCGTGAGGCCCTGACCTGGGTCGACGACCCGCACGGCGAACTTGCCGACGAGTGCCCAACCTGCGGGGCGCTCTACGGCGAGAACGGTCACGACGCTGAATCATGCGAGGAAACCCCATGAAGGCCATATCGCTGTGGCAGCCGTGGGCGAGTCTGATCGCCTATGGCGTCAAGACGATCGAGACGCGATCATGGTCAACGCCGTACCGGGGCCGCATTGCGATCCACGCGGCCAAGACCACGAAGGGCATTGACCAACTGCCCGGCGACTGCGAGGGCAAGACCGAGGGCGGCTGGGTCTACGGCTACCTCGGTGACTTCCAGGCGTCCTACTGCCGCCGCACCAGCGACGAGGGTCATCGAGGCGACACCCAGCTCGTCTGCCTGGTGGACGACGTATCACCGATGGGCAGTGTCGATCTCGACATGCCGCTCGGCGCTGTCGTCGCGACGGCGATGCTCGTGGACTGCGTTCGGACCGAGCGCATCCTGTGGGAGCCAGATCGCTTCGACGTGAAGGGCAATCTGGTCGAGTGGAGTCGATTCGCGGGCTGTCCGTCGTGGGCCGACGCACGAGTCGCTGAGGAGCAGCGTCCGTACGGCGACTTCTCGCCTGGGCGGTGGGCGTGGCTGCTTCGGGACATCATGCCGCTCGAGGTTCCGATCCCCGCTCGCGGCAGGCCGCAGCATGACGAGTGAACCGCTCCAATCCGGCGAGAGGTCGACTGTGGCTGAACTGGCTCATCCCGACGTGCTCAAGCAGGCGAAAGCCGAACGGCAGGAGCGGATCAAGAAGATGCGCGCCTGCGAGTGCGGATGGCCGATCACCCGCTACCGCAACGGCGACGGACACCACCCCGAGTGCCCCGCCCATCAGCCCGACTTCGGCGAACGGAGCGAGCCATGAAGCGGGAGTGGTTCGTGACCTACGAGGTGACCAGCCGGTCGATCGTCATAACGAAGTTTGGCGAGAACCCGCACGAGATCACCGCAGAGGAAGCATCCGCCCTACGCGACGATCTGCTCGCCGCGACCGTGGCCGAGCACGAACACCGGATGCTGCGGGACGACGGACTGTTGCGCTCCGACGAAGCGCCCGGTAACGGCAAGCAGCAGGAGGGCGCGCGGTGATCCGCCTCCTCATCCCCATCGCCATCCTCGCCCTCCTCCTCACCGCGTGCGGAGCGTGCGCCGACGGCGACCCACTCGACCAACCCATCACCACCC
>DATLGL010000010.1:0-21446 GCA_035540495.1 Acidimicrobiales bacterium | reverse complement strand
CCCCCGGCACCCCACCCCTGCTCCGCCTGGTCCTGCCCAAGGGCTCGCTGGAGAAGGCCACCCTCGAGCTGTTCGACGCGGCCGACCTCGCGGTCACCCGATCGAGCGAGGTCGACTACAAGGCGTCGATCGCCGATCCACGGATCGCCGAGGTGCGCATCCTCCGGCCGCAGGAGATCCCCCAGTACGTCGCCGACGGGCTCTTCGACCTCGGGATCACGGGCCGTGACTGGATCGAGGAGACCCACAGCGACGTCGTGTCGCTCGGCGAGCTCCACTACTCGAAGGCCACGGCACGGCCGATCAAGGTCGTCCTCGCCGTCGCCGAGGACGCGCCGTATCAGTCGGTGCGCGACCTCCCGCAGGGCGTGCGCGTCTCGACCGAGTACCCCGAGCTCACCCGCCGGTTCCTCGAGAAGCACGGCATCCAGGGCGAGATCACCCTCTCCTACGGCGCCACCGAGGCGAAGATCCCCGACATCGCCGACGTCATCGTCGAGATCACCGAAACGGGCCGAGCGCTCCGGCAGGCCCGCCTGCGGATCCTCGACACGATCCTCGTCAGCTTCACCGAGCTCATCGCGAACCCCGTCGCGTACCAGGACCCCGACAAGCGCCACGCGATGCATCAGCTGCACACGCTCCTGCAGGGGTCGCTCGAGGCCCGAGGCAAGGTGCTGGTGAAGCTCAACGTCGCCGACGCCGACCTGCAGAAGGTCATCGACCTGCTGCCGGCGATGAAGGCGCCGACGGTGTCGAAGCTCTTCGGCGACGGCGGCTACGCGGTCGAGACCGTCGTGCCGAAGGTCGAGATCAACACGCTGATCCCCGCGCTGAAAGACGCCGGCGCGAGCGACATCATCGAGCTCCCCCTCGCGAAAATTGTCCACTAGAGGGATCGTCGCGGAGTGGGACGAGCATGCAGGCATCGGCACGATCACCGTTGACGGCGGCGCGTCGTACTTCTTCCACTGCACCCAGATCGCGGACGGCACCCGCACGATCGATGCGGGTACCGAGGTGAGCTTCGAGGTCGTCGCCGGGCACCTCGGGCGCTGGGAGGCGGCACGTGTCGAGAAGCTCTAAGCAGGCGATCGTGGGCCTCGGGCTGATGGCCGCCTTCCTGGTCGGCGTCGTCGTCCTCGCCACTCGGGGCAACGAGGAGCGCGGCCTTCGAGCACAGGTGCTCTCGACGCGCCGGGCCGAGCCGGGCGACACCGTTCCGATCACCATCACCGCGGTCGACACGTTCGGCGGCGTGAAGCGGGTCGAGGTCGACTTCGGTGACGGGAAGGATCCCGAGGTGATCGAGCGCGATCCGTCAGCTGACTGCCGGTCGGACTTCGCCCGCACCGAGCGCTTCGACTTCGAGCGGACCTACAACGGCGAAGGCGTCGTGAACGTGGTGGCGACGGTGACGACCGGGGGCTGCGGCGCCGAGGACGAGACGGTCGAGGCGATCCGCACCATCACGATCAAGCCCCTCCGCAGCTCCTGACCTCAGGTGGTCAGGCGGAGGAGGTCGGCTCGGGCGGAGGCTCGGCCTGCCCGAGGTTCGCGGCGCGAATCTGGACGAACGCCAGGCGCAGCTGCGCGAGGCCTTCCTTGAGCTGCGTCTCGTGCTCACCGAGACGGCCGGTGAGCCCCTCGACCACGGCAGCGAGCGCGTCGATCGCGACCTGGGCCTCGCCGAGCTGCGGTGGCTGGAGCGACAGGTGGAGCGCGGCCAGCTCGAACAACCCGTAGCAGTGGTTGGCGACCACCGCGGCGGCCGGCGTCTCCGCCAGCTGCTGCTGGAGCGCCTGCATCTGCCGGACGTACTCCTCCTCGGTCAGCTCCTGCTCGCCGCCCGGTGTGCCGCCAGCGCCCTCACGACCGACCGGCTGTTCGCCCCCAGGTGTCCACAGCGAGCTCATGTGAGCTACCTTAGGGGCCACAACTGAATCGGAAAGCGGGCCCCCTCCCCGGAGCGTGCGGCCCCACCCGTCCACTACGCACTCTTCACCACACCAGGTGCGACGGGTCGAATGACCGTCTGAAAGGGCGGGCGTTGCTTTCCAACGCCTGCCCTTTTGCATGTCGGGGCAGGCCTTCCAAGGAGGAATGCCAATAGCCGTACCCCCCGCCAGCAACGAGCCGAGGATCAACGACAAGATCCGCGCCCGAGAAGTGCTGCTCGTCGACAGCGACGGCACCAAGCTCGGCGTCAAGCCTCTCCCCGAGGCCCTCGCGCTCGCCCGGGAACAGGACCTCGACCTCGTCGAGGTGGCCGCCCAGGCCAACCCACCCGTATGCCGCATCATGGACTACGGGAAGTTCCGCTTCGACGCGAACCAACGCGCGAAGGAATCCCGGAGGAAGACGACCCAGACCCAGATCAAGGAGATGAAGTACCGGGTGAAGATCGGCCCGGGCGACTTCGACACGAAGACCCGCAAGGTCATCGAGTTCCTCTCCGAGGGTCACAAGGTCAAGCTCACGATCATGTTCCGCGGACGCGAAACCGCCCACCCGCACCTCGGCAAGAAGATCCTCGACGAGGTGGCCGAACGAGCGGCAGGCGTCGCGAAGGTGGAGGCCTCGCCGAAGCTCGACGGCCGCAACATGATCATGGTGCTGGCACCCGACAAGCGAGCCCAGCAGCAGCAGGCAGCCAAGGCCAGACCGACCGACGGCGCCGACCCTGCCCCCGCTGAGGCTCCGGCTCCCAACGGCCAGGCTGCGGCTCCCGCCGCACCTCCTCCGCCCCCGCCCCCGCAGCAGTCAGAGCAGTCACAGGAGTCCTGAGATGCCCAAGATGAAGACCGACCGAGGCGCCGCCAAGCGCTTCAAGATCACCGGGTCGGGCAAGATCCTGCGGCGCAAGGCGTTCCGCGCCCACATCCTCGTGAAGAAGCCGAGCACCCGCACGCGTCGGCTCGCCGGCATGACCGAAGTCTCGAAGGGCGACACGAAGTCGATCCGGCGCCAGCTCGGCATCTAGCCCCGAGCCGCCGTCCACCTCGTCCGCCCCGCCCCCCGAACGCAGAAAGGAGTCCCCATGGCCAGGGTCAAGCGCGCCGTCCACGGCAAGAAGCACCGCCGTGCCGTGCTCGAGCAGGCAAAGGGCTACTACGGCAACAAGAGCCGTAGCTTCAAGGCCGCCAACGAGCAGGTCATGCACTCGCTGCAGTACGCCTACCGCGACCGTCGTGCGCGGAAGGGCGACTTTCGCCAGCTGTGGATCCAGCGGATCAACGCCGCAGCTCGCGAGAACGGCATCAGCTACAGCCGTTTCATCAACGGCCTGAAGAACGCCGAGGTCGAGATCGACCGCAAGGTGCTCGCCGACCTCGCGGTCACCGACCCCGCAGCGTTCGCTGCGCTGGTCGAGGTCGCGAAGAACGCGCCGTCGCCGTCCGGCGCGACCGAGGATGCGGCAGCCGCTTCCTAGCGACGCCGGTCTCGCGTACCGGCACCAGAAGGTTCAGCGACTGCGGCGGCTCGTGAGCCGCCGCAGTGCGCGAGAGGCCGACCGCGTGTTCGTGGCGGAGGGAGCGAAGGTCCTCGGCGAGGCGCTGGCGTCGGGCGCGTCGGTCGAGGCGGTCTTCGTCGCGCCCGAAGGCAGAGGCGCGACCGAAGACGCCGTGATCGCTCTCGCCTACGAACGCGGCGCCCGGGTCCACGACCTCGCACCCGGCGTACTGGAACGCGTCGCCGGAACGGTCACGCCCCAGCCCGTCTTGGGCATCGTCTCCTACGTCGATGTCGAGCTCAGCACGCTGCGCGCCAGCGCCGATGGTGCGTTCGTGGTCATCTGCGTGGATGTGCGCGATCCGGGCAATGCCGGCACGGTGCTCCGGTCAGCCGAAGCGGCGGGCGCGGCGGGAGTAATCTGCTGCGCCGGAACGGTGGACGTGTACAACCCGAAGACGGTCCGAGCCTCCGCCGGTTCCCTGTTCCATGTTCCCGTCGTCACCGGAGGCAGCCCCGTGGAGGTCCTGGACGAGGTGGCGAGCTGGGGTGTGCGCCGTCTCGCGACGGTCGCCCACGACGGGTCGCCCTACGACGAGATCGACCTCACCGGCCCGGTGGCGTTCGTGCTCGGCAACGAGGCGAACGGACTGCCCGACGGCCTCGATGCCCACATCGACGAGGCGGTGACCATCCCGATGATCGGGCGCACCGAGTCGCTGAACGTCGGGATGGCCGCCGCGGTGCTGTGCTTCGAAGCCGCTCGACAGAGGAGGGCGGCGTGAGCGACCTGCTCGACCTCCTCCCCGACGCGGTCATCCGGCTCGACGCGGATCGCAAGATCAGCGAGGTCAACGCGGTGATCTCGGCGTTCACCGGCTTCTCCGCGGAGGATCTGGTCGGGCGCGACATCGTCGAGGTGCTCGCACCGCAATATCCCGACGGCCGTCCGTGCTGGCCCAACGGCTGGCACCCGACGGCGTCGATGCGCTCGGTGCACGCGATCCCCGAGCAGGAGGTCATCCTCCGCCGGGCCGACGGCGGGAGCCTGCGCGCGTTCGTCACCGGCTGTTACGAGCGGACCCACGACGGTCAGTTGCGTGGCCTGGTCCTGGTCCTCCGCGAAGCCGGCAAACGCGTCCACAAGGCCACGACCGGGATCGAGATCGTGTCGACGGTCAGCCACGAGCTCCGGTCACCGCTCACATCGGTGAAGGGCTACACCAGCCTGCTGCTGTCACGCTGGGAGCGCATCGGCGACGACCAGAAGCGCGAGATGCTCGAGCAGGTCAAGCACGACGCCGACCGCGTCCATCGCCTCATCACCGAGCTGCTCGACATCAGCCGCCTCGAGACCGACCGGCTCGTGCTGCGTCGCCAGATGGTCGACGTGGTCGCGCTCGTGCCGCAGGTGATCGACAAGGTCCGGTTCAGCTACCCGAACATCGAGGTGTCGATCGACTTCCCGGAAGGCTTCCCGGAGCTCTACGCCGACCCGGACAAGCTCGAGCAGGTCCTGACGAACCTCGTCGAGAACGCGTGCAAGTACGCGTCGCCGCAAGGCATGCAGATTCAGGGCAGGGTCGACGCCGACGGCCGCGAGGCATCGATAGCCGTCACCGACCGCGGGGAGGGCATCCCTCCGGAAGACATCCCGAAGGTGTTCACGAAGTTCTTCCGCCGCGAACTCGGTCGACCGACGGGCTCTGGTCTGGGACTCTGGATCTCCCGGGGCCTCGTCGAGGCCCATGGGGGAGAGCTCACCGCGAGCTCCGTGCTCGGCACCGGCACGACCTTCCGGTTCACTCTCCCGTTGATGGCGTTCGAGGATCTGCACGGCTGATGGACTACGAGGCACTTCCGCAGTACGAGGAGGAGGGCATCGCCCGGATCGCCGGCGCGCGCTCTCTCGACGAGCTCAATGAGATCAACGGTGACCTCTTCGGTCGCGCGTCGCTGCTCACCGAGCTGCAGAAGCGACTGGGCTCGCTTCCGGCCGAGGAGCGGAAGTCGGCGGGCCAGTCGCTCAACGCCGTGCGCACGCGGATCCAGGCTGCGTTCGGCGAGCGGAAGGCGGAGCTCGAAGCGGTCGAGCGACAAGCGCGGCTGGAGGCCGAACGGCTCGACCTCACCGAGGTTCCCTTCGCGCCCAGGCGCGGCCACCTGCACCTCGTGACGCAGACCCGCGACCACCTCGAAGACGTCTTCGTCGGCATGGGCTACACGGTCTCCGAGGGGCCGGAGGTCGAGACCGACTGGCACAACTTCGAAGCGTTGAACTTCCCGCAGGGCCATCCGGCACGCAACGCCTTCGACACCCTCTACCTCGACCTGGGTGAGCCGGAGACGGTGCTGATCCGCACCCACACGTCGCCCACGCAGATCCGCGTGATGCTCGACAAGAAGCCCCCGATCTACTCGGTCATGCCCGGGCGCGTGTACCGCAAGGACACGCCCGACGCGCGCCACAACGCGACCTTCAACCAGATCGAGGGCCTCGTCGTCGACCGCGGCATCACATTCGGCGACCTGGCCGGCACGATCGACACGTTCACAAAGGCGTACTTCGGTCCCGACATCCAGTCGCGCCTACGGCCTGCGTACTTCCCGTTCACCGAGCCGTCGGCCGAGTTCGAAGTCGGTTGCGCGATCTGTCGGGGCGCGGGCTGTCGCACGTGCTCCGACACCGGATGGATCGAGCTCGGCGGGTGCGGCATGGTCCATCCGAACGTGCTGTCGGTCTGTGGCATCGATCCCGAGGAGTGGTCGGGCTTCGCGTTCGGGTTCGGCATCGACCGCCTCGCGCAGATGCGCCACGAGATCGCCGACATGCGCATCCTCCTCGACAACGACCTCCGCTTCACCTCCCAGTTCTAGAAAGCCCCGCAGATGCGAGTCCCCCTCTCCTGGCTGCGCGACTTCGCGCCGTTCGACCTCGACCCGAAGGAGCTCGGGTTGGTGTTCGACGACCTCGGCATGGTCGTCGAGGGGATCGAGTTCGTGGGCGGCGGCCTCGAGGGCGTCGTCGTCGCCAGGCTTCTCGACATCCAACCGATCGAAGGTCTCGACCGGGTGCGGATGACGACGGTCGACGCGGGCGACGGCGAGCCGCTCGAGGTGGCGTGCGGGGCCTGGAACATCGAGCCCGGTCAGCTCGTGCCCCTCGCGACGATCGGCACCACCCTACCGAACGGCATGACGATCGGCCGTCGCAAGCTCAAGAAGGTGTATTCGAACGGGATGCTCTGCTCGGCCGTCGAGCTCGCCCTCGGCACCGACAGCGAGGGCATCCTCATCCTCGATCCGGACTCCGGAGCGGCGCCCGGCACGGCGATCACCGACGCGCTCGGGATCGTCCCCGACGTCGTGTACGACCTCGCGATCGAAGGCAACCGTCCTGATGCGAACTGCGTGGCGGGTGTCGCGCGCGATGCCGCCGCTCGACTCGGGCTGCCCTTCACGTTGCCGTCGCCCCAGGTCCCGCGGGCGGGCACGGCGGTCGATCACCTCGCGTCGATCGCGAACGAGGCGCCCGAGCTGTGCCCGCGCTTCACCGCGACGGCGATCACCGGCGTCGAGATCGGCCCGTCGCCGCAGTGGATCCAGAACCGGCTCACCCTGGCCGGGATGCGGCCGATCAACAACGTCGTCGACGCATCGAACTACGTGATGCTCGAGCTCGGTCAGCCGACCCACCCGTACGACCTCGACAAGCTGCCGGGGAAGGGTCTCCGCGTCCGGCGGGCGACCGACGGCGAGATCGTGCGCACGCTCGACGACGTAGACCGCGTCCTCGGCAAGGGAACGGACGACTGCGTGATCTGTGACGCCGAGGGCACGCCCGTCGGCATCGGCGGGATCATGGGCGGCGCGTCGAGCGAGATCGACGACGCGACGACGAACGTCCTGCTCGAAGCGGCGAACTTCGATCGGATGACGATCGCTCGCACGTCGAAGCGCCTGTCGCTGCGGACGGAGGCGTCGGCCCGCTTCGAGCGCGGCGTCGATCCCGAAGTGATCGATCTGGCCGTGGCTCGGTTCTGCGAGCTCATCGGCGCCGGGACGGTCGCCCCTGGGATGCTCGACGACCGGTCGGGGATGCGCGACCGCCAGCCGATCCGGCTCCGCACCGCCCGGGTCAACGCGCTCCTCGGCTCCGACCTCGACGACGCTGCGGTCGCCGCCTACCTCACCCCCATCGGGTTCTCGTTGGAGGCAACCGACCCCGGCGTCCACTTGGTGACGCCGCCGAGCTTCCGACCCGACGTCGAGCTCGAGGTCGACCTCGTCGAGGAGGTCGCCCGCCACCACGGCTACTCGAACATCGCGCGCACCGTTCCGCGAGCGCCGCAGGTCGGCACGCTCTCGGAGCACCAGCGTGAGCGCCGTCTCGTACGAGAGATCCTCGTCGGCGCAGGCGTCAGCGAGGCGCAGACGCCGTCGCTGGTGGGCCCGGACGATCATCCTCGGGCGCACATCGAGCGGCCGCTGATCCACGCGTCGAACCCGATGATCCAGGAGGAGTCGATCCTCCGCGCCTCGATGGTTCCGGGGCTGCTGCGGGCGATCGGGTTCAACATCGCCCGCCGCACGACCGAGATCGCGCTGTTCGAGATCGGCATGGTCTGGCAGGTGCCCGGCGCCGATCCGGCCGACGGCCTCGACGCCGCGCTTCCGGTCGAGGACGAGCACCTCGCCGTGGCGCTCGCCGGCGCAGATGTCGACGCGACGTCAGCCAAGCGCATCTGGGACGAGCTGCACGCCGGCCTCCGGCTGGCCGACGTCGACCTCGAGGCGGCCGTCGAGCCTGGTCTCCACTCGACGCGCACGGCGAGGGTGCTCGTCGGGGGTGCGCCGGCCGGGTTCGTCGGCGAGATCGATCCGAGCGTGCTCGACGAGTGGGGCATCCCGGGCAGGGTCGCATGGCTCGACGTCGACCTCGGCATCGTGCTCGGCGGAGAGCGGCTGCCGCTCGAACAGCGACCGGTCAGCCGGTTCCCGTCGACCGACATCGACCTGGCGTTCGTCGTGCCGAACGACGTCGCGGCCGGTGCGGTCGAGAAGGCCGTACGACGGGCCGGCGGCGACCTGCTGATCGACCTCCGGCTCTTCGACGTCTACCGCGGCGACCGCGTGCCCGCGGGCACACGAGGCGTTGCGTACCGGTTGCGGTTCAACGCCAACGACCGCACGCTCACCGACGAGGAGATCGGCGCCATCCGCGAAGCGGTCATCGCCGAAGTCGAGACGTCAGCGGGCGCCACGTTGCGCACGTGATCAGCGGCGACGGATCCTGACGATGTCGGCGGTGCGGTAGCTCGCCACCTTGACGCTCCAGGCGCTGATCCCGCCCGGGCGGGCTTGGTTGTCGAAGAACGTCGTCAGCGGACCTTCCGGCGCGTAGTTGTCGGCCCCCTCCACCCGCTCGATCGATTCGTCGCTCAGCACCACCTCGAACGTCATCTCTCACCTCCACGTCGGAGGGTAAGGGCGACGCCTGTGGATCGGTAGAAGGGAAATGCTGTGGACGCCGCTGAGGAGTACCGTCGCGGGCGCGGCTGGGGGGCCGCAGGGTCAAGGGGGGATGCCGGATGACCACGGTGGAGTACCGGTGCGCGGACGGGACGCCGTTTCCCGTCACCTTCGTCGACGAGGCGCAGGCCGAGAAGGTGTTTCGCCTCGACCGGGAGCACGGCGCGTTCCCGGCGACGCCGTTGATGGCAGCGGCCCTCGAACTCGGCGTGGCCGGGAGCAGAGCGGCCTCCGACGAGCTCGGCGTCCCGCCTGCGAAGACGACCGGTCGCGCGCCGAAGGCGAACGGGTTCAGCTACGTCCCCGACGTCGCCGATCCGTCGGAGAACTTCGACGTCGCGGCGATGTTCGAAGCGATCGGCAAGCTCGTGACCGACCATGGCGGCGCGCTCGGCGTGTGGCGGCAGGCGACGATGCCGCAGGCGCAGGCCGCAGCCGATGCCCTCGATGCCGCGCCGGCGGACATCCCGTTCGCGCAAGCGGTCCATCAGTACTCGTACGGCATGCAGATGACGATGATCTCGGCGTTCGTCTGCTTCAACGACCACCAGCTGCTCGCGGCGGCGTGCGCAGACGTCTTCCCGCCCGACGACGCGCAGCTCATCGCCTACGAGCTCACCCAGGGCTATGACAACCCGACGATCCGCGCCGATCAGGCGCTCTGGGATCTCGGGCAGCTCGCACTCGAGGCGCCTGCGGTTCTGGAGGCGCTGCGGTCGTCGGACGCGGCAGCGTCGATGAGGGCTCTTCGTGACGCGAACGTCGAGCCGGGGTTCTTCGGCGTCGTCGACGCCTTCCTCGCCGAGTACGGCCGGCGTTGCGAGGCGTGGGACATCGTGTGCCCGACGTGGCAGGAGCAGGAGGAGGGCTTCTGGCGGCAATTGGCGAAGTTCGCCGCGCACGACGCGCCCTCGCCCTC
This sequence comes from Acidimicrobiales bacterium, assembly GCA_035540495.1. Classification (GTDB taxonomy): domain Bacteria; phylum Actinomycetota; class Acidimicrobiia; order Acidimicrobiales; family CADCTF01; genus DASVEG01. The sequence goes on along the minus strand of DATLGL010000010.1, from coordinate 11,542 downwards.
GGAGGCGCTGGCCAAGGCCGCGCAGCGCCGCGAGTCGCTCGCTGCGGCGATCTCCGCCCGGCTGGCACCCGACGCCGCGAAGCAGGCTCGGTTCCAGCGCCGCTACCAACGAGCCGCCGACTACGTGCTGGTCCGGGAGGAGCGCGCGCTGTGGCAGTTGATCCTCGCGGGCGCGCTGCGCGGCGTCGCGCTACGACACGGCGCACGCCTTGTCGCCGAGGGCCGGCTCGACGCAGCGAGTGACGTCTTCTACCTGGTCCCGGAGGAGCTCGAAGGAGACGACGACCTCCGGGAGAGAGCGAGCGACCGTCGCGTTCGGCACGACCGCTGGTGCGCGGTCACCCCGCCTCCCGTGATCGGCGGGACGGCCCCCGCGCAGGCATCGCCGTTGTCGCTCCCGGACGACCGGGTGCTCCGTGGCCTGGCCGGATCGCGTGGGCTGGTGACAGGCACGGCGCGTGTCGTGACGGACCTCGCCGACGCCGATCGGATCGCTCCTGGTGATGTCCTGGTCTGCGTGCTCACCGCGCCGCCTTGGACGCCGCTGTTCGCGGTCGCCTCGGCCGTCGTCACCGACAGCGGCGGCCTCGCATCGCACCCGGCGATCGCAGCTCGTGAGTACGGGATCCCGTGCGTTCTCGACACCCGGATCGGTACCTCGGTGATCCCCGACGGCGCCTTGGTCACCGTCGACGGCGAAGCCGGAACCGTCGAGGTGGTCCCGGGCTGATCTCCGCGGGCGCCGCACACTTCTCTGCATGACTATGCAGAGTCGTGTATGGTGTCCCGGGTGACGTACTCCGTCGGCATCGCAGGCGCATCCGGCTACACCGGCGCCGAGCTGCTGCGCCTCCTCGCGCAGCATCCCGAGTTCGACGTGAAGCTCGCCACCGGCGAGTCGCAGGCCGGCAGCCGTGCCGCTGATCTGTATCCGAGCCTCTCCGCCGCGTATCCGTCGCTCGTCTTCGATCCTCTCGATCCGGCGGCTTTCGACGGGCTCGACCTCGTGTTCCTCGCGCTGCCCCACGGTCGAAGCCAAGACGTCGTCCCGGCGTTGAAAGGGCGTGTCGGCACGATCGTCGATCTCGCCGCCGACTTCCGCCTCAAGGACCCGTCGCTGTATCCCACGTGGTACGGCGAGGAGCACCACGATCCTGCACTGCTCGAGAGTGCGGTGTACGGGCTCCCCGAACTCTTCCGCGACGAGTTGGCGGGCGCTTCACTGGTCGCCGCCGCCGGCTGCTACGTCACCGCCGCTTCGCTCGCCTTGGCGCCGCTGGTTCGCACCGGCGTCATCGAGACGAGCGGGATCATCGTCGACGCCGCGAGCGGCGTATCGGGAGCCGGGCGGACGCTCAAGCACACCAGCCACTTCGGCACGGTGAACGAGGACTTCGTCGCCTACGGGCTGCTCGACCACCGCCACACACCGGAGATCGAGCAGGCCGTCGGGGCCCAGGTCCTGTTCACGCCTCACCTGGCGCCGATGACCCGAGGGATCCTGGCCACCTGCTATGCGCGGCCCGCGGTGAGCGCGGCGAGCGTCGACCCGCTCCAGATCCTCGCCGAGTTCTACGCGAGCGAGCCCTTCGTCGTCGTGTCGGAGACGCCGCCGTCGACCAAGGCGACGCTCGGCTCGAACACCGCGCACCTCACGGCGCGCGTCGATGCCCGGACGGGATGGATCGTCGTGCTCGCCGCCCTCGACAACCTCGTCAAGGGCGCTTCGGGACAGGCGATCCAGTGCGCCAACGCGGCGCTCGGGCTGCCCGAGGTGACGGGGCTTCCGACGGTGGGGGTGTACCCGTGAGCGTCACCGCTGCGCAGGGGTACGTCGCGGCCGGAGTCGCCGCGGGCGTCAAGGCGAGCGGCGATCTCGACCTGTCGCTGGTTGCGACGGACGACGGCCGACCCGTCGTCGCCGCGGCGACCTTCACGTCGAACAAGGCCACGGCGGCACCCGTGCAGGTGTCGAGGCGGCACCTCGGGGCGTCGGGCGGCAGAGCGGCGGCGGTGATCCTCAACAGTGGCAACGCGAACGCGGCGACCGGTGCGGCCGGGATCGAGGCGGCCGAGCGAATGTGTGCGGGTGCAGCGCACCTGGTCGGTTGCAACCCCGAGCACGTGCTCGTCTGCTCGACAGGGCTGATCGGCATCCCCCTGCCGATCGAGGTCATCGAGAAGGCCCTGCCCGCGCTTGCGGAGGCTCGGAGCAGCGACGGCGGTGAGGCCGCGGCCCGGGCGATCATGACGACCGACACCCAGCCGAAGCAGGTGGTCATCGAAGGCGACGGCTTCGTCGTCGGCGGCATGGCGAAGGGGGCGGCGATGCTCGCCCCGAACATGGCGACGATGCTGGCGGTGCTCACCACGGACGCCGATGTCGACGCCGACGTCCTGCAGGCCGCTCTGCGTGGCGCCGTCGCCGAGTCGTTCAACAAGCTCTCGGTCGACGGGTGCACGTCCACCAACGACACCGTCATCGTCCTCGCCAACGGCAGGGGATCGCGTCCTTCGCACGACGCGATCGCCGCGGCCCTGACCGAGGCGTGTCAGGACCTCGCCGCGCAGATGGCGGGCGACGCGGAGGGTGCGACGAAGGTCGTCCGCATCACGGTGCAGGGCGCAGCCTCGACGGAAGACGCAGCCGCCGGCGCGCGCAACATCGCCGACAGCCAGCTAACGAAGTGCTCGTGGTACGGGCAGGACCCGTACTGGGGGCGCATCGCGAGCGACCTCGGTTCGGCCGGGATCGAGTTCGACCTCGACCGCCTGTCCGTCAGCTACGGCGGCCTACAGGTCTGTCGCGGCGGGGTGACGATCGACCATGACGCCGATGCGGTGCGCGAGCACATGGCAGGCCGACATGTCGACATCGTGTGCGACCTGGGTGTCGGCGGGGCATCCGACTGGATCCTCACGAACGACCTCACCCATGCCTACGTCGACGAGAACATGGGCACGTCGTGATCGACGCCGCGACCAAGGCGGCCATCCTCGCCGATGCGCTGCCCTACATCCGCCGGTTCTCCGGCAAGGTCGTCGTCGTCAAGTACGGCGGCAACGCCATGTCGGGCTCCGACGAGCTGGCGCTGTTCGCGCAGGACGTCGTCCTCATGCAGTCGGTCGGCATGCGTCCAGTCGTCGTCCACGGCGGCGGGCCGCAGATAGGCGAGCTGATGGAACGCCTCGGCAAGGTCCCCGAGTTCCGCGACGGGCTGCGGGTCACTGACGCGGAGACGCTCGACATCGCGCGCATGGTCCTCGTCGGCAAGGTGAACCGCGAGCTCGTGTCGGCGATCAACACGCTCGCGCCGCTGGCGGTCGGTTTGTCGGGCGAGGACGCGCGGCTGATCGTCGCCAGCCAGCGCAAGCCGGAGCTCGGCTTCGTCGGCGACGTGGAGTCGATCGACGGCTCGTTGCTCGAGCGACTCCTCAACGAGTCGTTGATCCCCGTCATCGCCACGATCGGCCTCGACGACGAGGGGCAGGCGTACAACATCAACGCCGACACCGCGGCGGGTGCCATCGCCGAGGCGCTCGGCGCCGAGAAGCTCGTCTACCTGACGAACATCGACGGGATCCGTCGCGACCGCGACGACCCGCAGTCGTTGATCTCGATGATCGGCGCCGACGAACTCGAGTCGTTGATCGCCGACGGCACGGTGAGCGAGGGGATGATCCCCAAGGTTCGCTCGTGCGTCCACGCGGTCCGCAACGGCGTGACCGGCGCCCACATCCTCGACGGCCGGCTCGAGCACGCCCTCCTGTTGGAGATCTTCACGGTCGAAGGAGTCGGAACGATGGTGAGCAAGTGAGCGAAGCGATCTTGCGAGCCGGGCCCGTCGGCCCGGCCGAAGGCCAAGAGACAGTGATGGTGAGCAAGTGAGCGAAGCGATCGCAGTGAGCGAGCCGGGTACGCACCTCATGAACACGTACCCGCCTCACACGGTCACGTTCGTGCGGGGCGAAGGCACCCGGCTGTGGGACGTCGACGGGCGTGAGTACCTCGACTTCCTGTCTGGTCTTGCCGTCACCGGACTCGGTCACGCTCATCCCGCGGTCGCCGACGCGATCGCGGAGCAGGCACGGACGCTGCTGCACGTGTCGAACCTGTTCGGCACGACCGTCGGTCCCGAGGTCGCGGCGACCCTCGACGGGCTCGTGGGTGACGGAACGCCGGCGGGCGGCCGCGTCTTCTTCTCGAACTCGGGCGCGGAAGCGAACGAGTGCGCCATCAAGCTCGCCCGGAAATGGGGCGGCCGCGGGCGCCACGTCGTCGTGAGCGCGTACGGGTCGTTCCACGGCCGCACGCTGGCCACGCTCCACGCGACGGGCCAGCCGCAGAAGCACGAGACGTTCCAGCCGCTACCCGAGGGTTTCCGCCACGTGGCCTGGGACGACCTCGCGGCGCTCGAAGCGGCCATCGATCCGTCCGTGGCCGCCGTCATGCTCGAGCCGGTGCAGGGGGAGGGTGGGGTCAACCCTGCGACGGCCGAGTACTTCCAAGGCGTGCGCCGGATCTGTGACGAGCGCGGCCTCCTGCTCATCGTCGACGAGGTCCAGACCGGGCTCGGCCGCACCGGACGGTGGTTCGGCTTCCAGCACTTCGGTGTCGTTCCCGATGTCGTGGCGATGGCCAAGGCACTCGGCAACGGCATGCCGATCGGTGCCTGCTGGGCGCGGGCAGAGGTCGCCGACGCCTTCCAACCGGGCGATCACGCGACAACCTATGGCGGCCAGCCGCTTGCCGCGTCGGCCGCGCGCGCGGTCCTCTCGACGATGAAGGAGATCGACGCACCGGCAAGGGCGCGCGCAGCAGGCGAGCGGCTCACGAAGGCGCTCGAAGCGACGACGGGCGTCACCGCGGTGAGGGGGCTGGGCCTGCTTCTGGCGGCAGAGCTCGACCGTCCGGTGGCGAAGGCCGCTGCAGCCGCCGCGCTCGACGCGGGCCTCGTCGTCAACGCCGTGACGGACTCTGCGCTTCGCCTGGCGCCTCCTCTCACGGTGTCGGAGACCGAGATCGACGACGCGGTGGCGATCCTCGGCAAGGTGCTCGAAGCCGTATGACCGTCCGCCACTTCCTCGAAGTCGACGACCTCTCGCCCGACGAGCTGCGCGAGGTGATCGCGCTGGCTCGCCGCGCGGAGTACCCGAAGGTGCTGGCTGGCAAGACGGCCGCCCTGATCTTCGAGAAGCCGTCGCTGCGGACTCGCAACTCGAGCGAGGTCGCCATCGTGCAGCTCGGGGGGCATCCGCTCACGATGTTCCGGGAGGAGGTCGGGCTCGGCGTGCGCGAGCCCGTTGCCGATGTCGCCCGCGTTCTCAGCCGGTATCACGCGGCGATCAGCGCGCGCGTCTTCGCCCACTCGCTGGTCGAGGACATGGCAGCGAACGCCGGGGTGCCGGTGATCAACCTGCTCTCCGACGAGGCCCATCCGTGTCAGGCGGTCGCAGACGTGCTCACGATCGAGCAGCGGTTCGGCAGCTTCGACGGCATCGCCGTGTCCTACGTCGGTGACTTCAACAACGTGGCCCGCTCGCTCGCCATCGCCTGCGGCATGCTCGGAATGCCGGTGCGTCTCGGGTGCCCGCCGGGCTACCAGCCGTCCGAGGTCGACCTCGACCGCATGCGCGCCGCCGGCGCCGACGTGAGCGTCCACGACCGCCCGGCCGATGCGGTCGCAGACGCAGCGGTCGTCTACACCGACGTGTGGGCCTCGATGGGGCAGGAGTCGGAAGCCGAAGCGCGTCGCATCGCGTTCGAAGGCTTCACGATCGACAACGCGTTGATGGCTAGCGCAGCCGATGGCGCAGCCTTCCTCCACTGCCTGCCCGCGCACCGCGGGGAGGAGGTCGCGGCGGAGGTGGTCGACGGCCCGCAGAGCGTCGTGTGGCAGCAGGCCGAAAACCGCCTGCACGCCTACCGCGCCCTGTTGCTGTTCCTGCTCGGTGACTCGTCGTCGTGAGCAAGACGCAGCGCCAGCAGCGCATCGTCCGCCTCCTCGAACAGCACGCGGTCACGAGCCAGACCCAGCTCGTCGAGCTCCTCGCTTCCGACGGCCTCGTCGCCACGCAGGCCACGGTGTCGCGTGACCTGGAGGATCTCGGCGCGGTGAAGGTGCGCGTGTCCGGCGGCGACACGGTGTACGCCATCCCTGAGCTCCCGAAGGACCAGAAGGCGCCCGAGGAGCACCTACGGCGAGTGCTCGGCGATTGGGTCGCCGAGATCGCCCACTCGGCCAATCTGGTCGTCGTCCGAACGCCCCCCGGCTCCGCACACGTCGTCGCGTCCGCCCTCGACCGGTCGCCCCTGCCCGACATCGTGGGAACGGTCGCGGGTGACGACACCATCCTCGTCGTCGCCGCCGAACGCGTCGGCGGCGCCAAGCTCGCCAAGAAGCTCTCCGACCTCGCAGGTCTCTAAGCACCCGAAGGAGTACCCCAATGGCAAAGCGCGTCGTTCTCGCCTACAGCGGCGGCCTCGACACGTCCGTCGCAGTGAAGTGGATGAGCGAAGAGCTCGGCGTCGAAGTGATCGCCGTGGCGGTCGACGTCGGCCAAGACGGCGGCACGATCGACCAGGACGCCATCCGAGAGCGCGCCGTGGCCGCAGGCGCAGTCGAGGTCGAGATCATCGACGCGAAGCAGGAGTTCGCGGAGGACTTCTGCGTGCCTGCGCTCCGGGCGAACGCCCTGTACGAGAACCGCTATCCGCTGGTGTCGGCGTTGAGCCGGCCGGTGATCGTCAAGCACCTCGTTGCCGCTGCTCGCCGTCATGGTGCCGACGCCGTGGCCCACGGTTGCACCGGAAAGGGCAACGACCAGGTCCGCTTCGAGGTCTCCACCCGGGCGCTGGCGCCCGACCTCGACATCGTCGCCCCCGTCCGATCGTGGGGCCTGACTCGCGAGGACGCCATCCGGTACGCGGAGACCCGCGGCATCCCGATCACGGCGACGAAGGAAAAGCTGTACTCGATCGACGACAACCTCTGGGGTCGAGCGATCGAGTGCGGGGAGATGGAAGATCCGTGGGCCGTGCCTCCGCCGGGCGTGTGGTCGCTGACGAAGCCGACGGCCACCGAGCCTCGCGACCTCGTGATCGGGTTCGATCAGGGGGTGCCGGTCAGCGTCGACGGCCAGCAGCTGCCGATCTTCGAGGTGATCGAGCGGGTGGGCGCGGTCGTGGGGTCGTACGGCTGGGGGCGCATCGACATGGTCGAGAACCGGCGTGTCGGCATCAAGAGCCGGGAGACCTACGAGTGCCCGGCGAGCCTTGCGCTGATCATGGCCCACATCGATCTCGAGTCGATCACGCTCGAACGCGATCTCCAGCGGGAGAAGGCACGCCTCGAACCCCGCTACGCCGAGCTGGTGTACGACGGCCTCTGGTTCTCGCCGCTCAAGGAAGCGCTCGACTCGTTTGTGGAGTCGAGCCAGCGACACGTCACCGGCGATGTGCGGCTCCGGCTCGAGCCCGGCGTCTGCCTCGTCACCGGCCGTAGGAGCGACGCAAGCCTCTACGACTACGCGCTCGCGACCTACGACGCCGAGGACTCGTTCCGGCACGAGGACTCGGCGGGGTTCGTGCGCCTCTGGGGCCTCGGGATCGAGACGTGGGCCCAGCGGCAGGGAATCGCGTCCGCAGGTAAGTAGCGTCGCGTCGTGACTCTCTGGCACGGGCGGTTCGGCGGCGGACCGGCGGAGGAGCTCCTGGCCTTCGCCGTCAGTCTCCCGTTCGATCAACGGCTGGCGGAAGACGACCTCGCGTGTTCGCGCGCGCACGTGCGCGGCCTGGGCCGCGTGGGGATCCTCTCCGACGACGACGTCGCGGCGGTGCTGACGGCGCTCGACCAGGTGGAGAGCGAGCTCCGCGAGGGCTCGTTCGAGTTCCAGCCGGGCGACGAAGACATCCACACCGCGATCGAACGCCGCGTCACGGAGGTCGCGGGTCCACCCGGCGCTCGGCTGCACACCGGCCGCAGCCGCAACGACCAGGTCGCAACCGATCTTCGCCTGTACTGCAAGCGAGAGCTGCTGGCGGTCGCCCGGCGGGTCCACGAGCTCGAGCAGGCGTTGTTCGACAAGGCGGGTGAGGCGGGGGACATCTACCTGCCCGGCTACACCCACATGCAGCGGGCGCAGCCGGTCCTGCTCGCCCACCACCTGCTGGCGCACGGGTGGGCGCTCGCTCGCGATGTCGATCGCCTGCTGACGACGCGCGACCGGCTCGACGTCTCACCGCTCGGCGCGGGCGCGCTCGCCGGCTCGTCGTTGCCTCTCGATCCCGATGGCGTGGCAGAGGATCTCGGCTTCGCTCGGAGGTTCGAGAACTCGATGGACGCGGTGTCCGACCGCGACTTCGTCGCCGAGGCGCTGTTCGACCTGTCGCTCCTCGCGGTGCACCTGTCGAGGATGGGCGAGGAGATCATCCTCTGGTCGTCGGAGGAGTTCGGCTTCATCACGCTCGACGACGCGTACGCGACCGGAAGCTCGATGCTCCCCCAGAAGAAGAACCCCGACATCGCGGAGCTCGCCCGTGGCAAGAGCGGCCGCGTCATCGGCCACCTCACCGGGCTCCTCACCACGCTGAAGGGCCTGCCGCTCGCGTACAACCGCGACCTCCAGGAGGACAAGGAGCCGCTGTTCGACGCCATCGACCAGGTGGCCTTGGCACTGGCGGCGCTGACGGGTGTGCTGGCGACGACGCGGGTCCACGAGGAGCGCATGCAGGGCGCGGCCGACTCGCCGGCTGCGGCTGCGGTCGATCTCGCCGAGTTCCTCGTGGCGAACGGCATGCCGTTCCGTGATGCCCACGCACTCGTCGGTGGCCTTGTGCGCGACTCGATCGAACGCGCTGTGCCTCTCGCCGATCTGGTCGCTGCGCATCCGGCGCTCGGCAGCGAGGCGGTCGCGCTCCTCGAGCCCGGCGTGGCCGTGACCCGACGCACCACGCCAGGGGGTGCCGGACCGAAGCCGGTCGCCGAGCAGCTGGCGCGCTTCCGCGGGCACCTCGAGGTGGAGGAGCGGCGGCTGCGTGGCGACACCTGAACCGTTCCGGCACTCGATCCGCGTCCGATACGGCGAGGTCGACATGCAGCGCGTCGTCTTCAACGCGCACTACCTCGCCTACTGCGACGACGCCTGCGAGAGCTGGGTCCGAGACCGCGGCGTTCGCATGCTCGACAACGGCTGGGACTTCATGCTCAAGAAGGCGACCGTCGAGTGGTCGGGCTCGGCGACGGTAGGCGACACGATCGACATCGACGTCGCCGCGTCCCGCTGGGGGAACACGTCGTTCGACGTCACCTTCTCGGGGTCGGTCGCCGGGCGGCCCGTGTTCACCGCGGTGATCACCTACGTCGGTGTACGCCTCGGCACCCTCGAGACGATGGCGCCGCCGGCCGACGTCCGGTCGCGTCTTGGCGGGTAGGGGACGGCGCCTGTCGCGGTCGTTCTACGACCGGGACGCCCGCATCGTCGCTCCGGAGCTGCTGAACAAGGTCCTCGTCGCCGGTGCGATGCGCGCCCGCATCGTGGAGGTCGAAGCCTACGTGGGCGGCGGCATCGATCCCGGCAGCCATGCCCACCGCGGCCGAACGAAGCGGAACGGCGTCATGTTCGGGCCGCCGGGGCACCTCTACGTGTACTTCACCTACGGCATGCACTGGTGCTGCAATGCCGTCTGCTCGCCGGACGGGATCGCGAGCGCGGTGCTCCTGCGGGCGGCTGCGCCCATGGCGGGGCTCGACGAGATGTGGTCTTGCCGCCCCAAGGCCCGCGTCGAGCGCGACCTGCTGAGCGGACCCGCGAAGCTCTGCCAGGCATTCGGCATCGAAGGACGCCAAGACGGCATCGACCTCGTCGGCGCAGAAGACGGAATAACGATCGTCGACGATGGCGTTGCACCGCCTGCCGATCCTGGCGTCAGCACCCGCATCGGGCTGGGCGTCGGGATGGGTGACGACCTCCCATGGCGGTGGTTCGTGCGTGGCGATGTGAATCTGTCACGACCGGGCTGAACGTCCGCTACAGTGATCGTCCGCTCGACAGCGGGGACCGGAGATCTTCCTCCAAGAAGTGACCAAGGTCCCTGTTCGAGAGCTCCCGGAGTCCCGCTATAGTGGAACTCCCGCTCGGAACCCGAGCGAGGCGCAGAACCGGAAGTCAAGAGTTTGACGGAAGGGGAAGCCCCCGCTAAGGTGAAGAGCCGCTTGGAACGGACCTCGGTCCTCCCAAGCAGCGTCGGGAAGTCCCGGACCTCGTCCGGAGAGACCCCGGCCACCCGCTGCTGAGGGGTTCATCCCCGATCAGTGGCACACAGCGCGAGAGCGCACCAACGTCTAGCCAGACGCGTGCCTCTTGCCGATCGCTCCTTGAAAACGGAACAGAAGACGCCAAAAGTGAGTGCGGGCAGCTGCGTGAGCAGCTGCAACCAAGCAATTCCACTTATGGACGGACAACGTCCGTACTGAGTGACAGTTGGCGACCACGAACCTTCGGGGACGTGCTCGCCGACTCTCTTAGGACGACGGCAACCGGCTCTCTTCGGAGGGCACGAGCCAAGTTCTCGATGGAGAGTTTGATCCTGGCTCAGGACGAACGCTGGCGGCGTGCTTAACACATGCAAGTCGAACGGGGTCCATCCTCACTTCGGTGAGGGGAAGACCTAGTGGCGAACGGGTGAGTAACACGTGAGAAACCTGCCCCGGAGACCGGGATAACAGCGGGAAACCGCTGCTAATACCGGATGCCTTCATCGGATCGCATGTTCTGATGAAGAAATGGATTCCGCTCCGGGAGGGTCTCGCGGCCTATCAGCTTGTTGGTGGGGTAACGGCCTACCAAGGCTTCGACGGGTAGCTGGTCTGAGAGGACGATCAGCCACACTGGGACTGAGACACGGCCCAGACTCCTACGGGAGGCAGCAGTGGGGAATCTTGCACAATGGGCGAAAGCCTGATGCAGCAACGCCGCGTGGGGGATGAATGCCTTCGGGTTGTAAACCCCTTTCAGCAGGGACGAAACTGACGGTACCTGCAGAAGAAGCCCCGGCCAACTACGTGCCAGCAGCCGCGGTAAGACGTAGGGGGCGAGCGTTGTCCGGATTTATTGGGCGTAAAGAGCTCGTAGGCGGCTTGGCAAGTCGGATGTGAAACCTCCAGGCTTAACCTGGAGACGCCATTCGATACTGCTATGGCTTGAGTCCGGTAGGGGCGCATGGAATACCCGGTGTAGCGGTGAAATGCTTAGATATCGGGTGGAACACCAGTGGCGAAGGCGGTGCGCTGGGCCGGAACTGACGCTGAGGAGCGAAAGCGTGGGTAGCAAACAGGATTAGATACCCTGGTAGTCCACGCCGTAAACGTTGGGCACTAGGTGTGGGGCCTTATCAACGGGTTCCGTGCCGTAGCTAACGCATTAAGTGCCCCGCCTGGGGAGTACGGCCGCAAGGCTAAAACTCAAAGGAATTGACGGGGGCCCGCACAAGCGGCGGAGCATGTTGCTTAATTCGATGCAACGCGAAGAACCTTACCTGGGT
>DATLGL010000009.1:0-30340 GCA_035540495.1 Acidimicrobiales bacterium | reverse complement strand
GAGCGAACCCGGCGGAGGCGCCGCCGCGGTGGATCAACAACAAGAGACCGGGAGAACCCGTGTCCGCCGACCAGGAAATCTCGTGTCCGTCAGCCAGGACTTTCGTGTCCGCCCACCGGGATTATCCGATGTCCGCTGTCAAGGTTCGCCGCAAGCGACTCCGTCTCGCGTCCGGCGAGGTGATCGAAGACGATCCGGAGAGTGCCGCCGGCACCCGCTCGTCGCGCTGCCGCAGATCGTCGCCGAGGAACTGCGCTGGCACCGCGACCAGATCGCCGCTTGGGCGACACCGACGGCGTACGTCTTCACGACGTCGACCGGCGAAGCGATCGAAGCGCAGCAACTTCGTTATCGCGTGTGGGTACCGGCGACGCGCGCGGCTGGTCTCGACGGACTGAGGTTCCACGACCTGAGGCACACGGCCGGGACGCTCGCCGCCCGCACCGGTGCCAAGGAGCTCATGGCGCGGCTCGGACACGCGAGTCCTCGAGCCGCGCTCATCTATCAGCACGCAACAGATGACCGCGATCGGCGCATCGCGAACGGGCTCGATGCAATGGCGCGAGATGCGCGCCAGAAGCCCTCGTAGACCCTTCGCGACCACCACTGTCCATTTCGTTCTGGCACGGATCTGGCACGAAGCTTCGAGAGTCGAAGAAGCCCTGGCCACAAGACATGCTGTGACCAGGGCTTTGTTGTGGTCGGGACCGGCGTCGATCCGGTGACCTCGCGCTTTTCAGGCGCGCGCTCTACCAACTGAGCTACCCGACCGAGAGGGGTGGTAGCGGTCCCGACGGGATTTGAACCCGCGGCCTCCGGCTTGACAGGCCGGCGTGCACTCCAAACTGCACCACGGGACCGGGTGCTGCGGGTCGCCAGCGTACACGCACGGCGACAGGGGTTCGTAAGCCGTTGCTCACCGGAGCCGGAGCAAGCACCCCCAACGGGATTCGAACCCGTGCTACCACCTTGAAAGGGTGGCGTCCTAGGCCGCTAGACGATGGGGGCCGGTGTGAAGCGGACCGTCAGGGTACCAGGCCGCCTCTCAGGCCCCACTCGGTGCCGTCGGGTGTGTCGCGCACCTCCACGCCGATCTCGACGAGACGGTCGCGAACCGAGTCGGCGTCGTCGAAGCGTCTCGCGGCGCGTGCGCTGCGACGGACGTCGAGCAGCGCGTCGACGAACGGGGCGATCACCGCCCGTGGGTCACGAGCACCCGTCGCGGCCACTGCTCCCAGCCGCACGATCATCGAACGCAGGACCGCCCGCGCTCGATCCATCTCGTCGGAAGAGAACGTCTCGTTCGCCCAGCGGTGGATCTCGGCCTCGAGGTCGAGCACGACCTGCACCGCGGCGTCCACATCACGCGCGTCGACGGCCGTCGCGAACGCCGCCTCCGCCGCCCGCACCTCGTCGTTGAGCGGGCTCTCCGTCGGACGTGCGCCGTCGGGCGCGCCTGCCGTTGCGGACGCGGCATGCGCTGCGGGCGACGTCGGCGCGACCACCGAGGTGCCCTGCGGGTGCGCGCTGAGGTGCTCGATCGTCACCGTCTCGCCGCTCGTCCAGATCGCCGTCGCGCCATCGGGCCATCGGGCGGTCACGCTGCCGACACCGACGACGGTGCCCGCGCCGCGGTCGAGGTCGAGCACGAGCCCCGTGTGCTCGTCGATCCCCAGCACGAACGCACCGTCGGGCAGCGACCGCTCCATCACGGCGAGACGCGACTCGCCGAGGTAGCAGTAGCGCGTGTCGTGGGTCCCGCCCTCGGCGTTGTTGAAGTGGGGGATCACCGCCGCCCGCAGCCCGGTGGCGTCACCGAGCACGTCGAGGCCTTCCTCCCACACCGGCTCGGCGCCGACCTTGTAGATCTCGTAGACGGGCACCGTTACCACCCCGAGCGTGAGCGCGGCAGCGGAGGCGAACGTCACGCACCCGCCCGAAGAGAGCTTCTCGACGAGCAACGCGGGCACGAGCGACGACTGCCACTGGCGGAGTGCGTACGTCGGACTTCCCGGTCCTGCGAAGACGTACCCCGCACCACGGATCAGGTCGAGCGCCCGCTCGTACGACACCGAACCGATGTCGTCCGACGACCGGAACGACGCGACCTCGAGTGCACGGCCGACGCTCTCGGAGAAGTACTGCCGGGCCCGTGCTGTCAGCTCGTCCGCGTTCGACTGGAAACCGAACGGCGTGTCGAGGAGCACCGCTCCGCCGTCGATGCGTTCGAGGAGCTCGCGATGCGTCTTCACCATCGTCGGGCTCGTTTCGCCGGAGCCCATCAACGTGAGGACGCGGGTCATCGCCGCGCCTCCTCACGGATGATCGCCGCGATGTCGTCGGGCCGCTCGGCGTGTACGTCGTGCGACGAGCGGAACCACACGGTGCGGACGTCGGGTATCGCCGCCTCCGCCGCAGCCACCGCAGTTCGTGTCGATTCCACCCGGGGCGATCCGTCGTCGCAGGGCACCAGCACGACCGGTGTACGGAGCCGGGGGTACAGCTGGGCGGGTTCGTGTTCCCACAGATGACGCAGGATCGTGAGGTGCCGCTCGAGCGTGAGGTGGGGCGCCACCGTGCCGTCGTCGCGCACCTCGAAGCACGCCAACGCTCCCTCGATCGCCTCGTCGGTCCACACCGGGTGGGCCTGGCGCATGTAGCGCTCGATCGCGGCGCGCGGCGTGCCCTCGGTCTGGGGTGGCGCCAGCCGCTCCCGCACGACCTCCCACGGTCCGAGCGAGGAGAGGGTGATCCACCCGCCGTCGACGCAGACGATCGCCGCACACCGCTCGGCATGGCGGCCCGCGAGCTCGAGCACCACGTTGCCGCCCCACGACTGCCCGGCGACGACGGCCCGATCCCAGCCGAGAGCATCGAGCACCGACACCACGTCGGCCGTGATCGTCGCGAAGTCGTAGCCCGCGTCGGGCTTGTCGGACAGGCCGTGGCCGCGGAGGTCGACCGCTGCCACGGTGTGCCCTGACTCGTAGAGCGCGCGGCGTACGCCGTCCCACAGCCGTGCGTTCGACGCCAGCCCGTGCACGAGCAGCGCAGGCACGTCCTCGGAGCTGCGGTCGTGCGAGACGTCCGGCGTGTCGACGTAGACGTGGAGCCCGATGCCGTCCGCGGTGGTGACCCGAACCGTTGCCACGTCGTCACGCTACGTTCCGCCGGTGCGTTCGATCCGGGTCGCGGCGGCGGCCATCACCGGGTACCTCCTCGGCACCATCCCGTCCGCGGATGTCGCCGCCGGGCTCGCGACCGACGGCACCGTCGATCTGCGTGCGAGCGGGTCGGGCAACCCGGGCGGAGCCAACGCGGTCGGCGTACTGGGGAAGAAGTGGGGCTACGGGGTGATGGGTGCCGACATCGCGAAGGCGGCGCTCGCTGCGCGCATCGGCCAGCGCGTCGCCGGTGCGACCGGCGCCCACGTCGGCGGCACCGCCAGCGTGATCGGTCACTGCTTCCCGGTGTGGAACGGGTTCAAGGGAGGCAAGGGCGTGGCGTGCAGCGTCGGTCAGTGCCTCGCCACGTTCCCCGCCTACTTCCCGATCGACCTCGGCGTCGCCGCCGTCACCAGCACGAGGTCGTGGAAGTCGCGGGCGTTCGCGGCGACGAACGTCGCGTCGGTGTTCTGGGTCGTCGGCGGCCTGCTGTGGTGGCGGCGCGGGTGGGCGAACCTGTGGGGCCCGAAGCCGACGAAGGCGCTCCCGATCGCCGCGGCGACGAGCAGCGCGGTGATCGTCTACCGCTTCGCTACGGCTAGACCTCCTGCAGCGCGTCGATGACGTCCGACTGCAGCCACGTCAGGTACTGGTAGAGCCCGAACATCGGAGCCCGCGGATCGTCGTCGGGCACCTCCTCCATGTCCTCGGTCACCTCGAGACGGGTACCGAGCACCAGCCGGATGTCGTTGAGCGCTCCCATCCACGCGACCAGCTGCTCCTCGGTGACCTCGGACGCGTCGACCGACTCCGCGACCACCTCGAGCGCGCCGAGCCGGCCCGTGAGCAGCTCGTCGCGCATGAGTCGCGAGTACTCGGCGTTCTTGTCCTCGTGGTCGGGACCGTAGGCCGGCGGGAAGAGGCGCGCGACCGCGGGATCGCCTTCGTCGACGTCGCCCGCGAGGAGCTCGCGCATCTGTCCGCACAGCCACCGGAGCGCCTCGCGCTCCTCGCGGCCGAGCTTCAGGCGGAACGTGCCGGTGCGGGTCCGCTTGAACCAGACGCTCACGACTCGTGTTCCATGGTCGCCCACAGCCCGTGCTGGTGGAGGCGGTAGACGTCCATCTCGCACGACTCGCGGGTGCCCGATGACACCACGGCCCGGCCCTCGTTGTGCACCTGGAGCATGAGCTTCGTCGCCTTCTCGAGGCTGTAGCCGAACAGCTTCTGGAGCACGAACGTGACGTAGCTCATCAAGTTGATGGGATCGTTCCAGACGATCACGATCCACGGCCGGTCGACGGTCGTCGACTCGTCGATCTCGGGCAGATCGATCTCGACCGGGGCCGTGCTCACGCGGCGACCGCTACCCGTTCGGCGACGGCGACCTTCATGTCGAGGACCAGCTCGAGGGTCGCCAGCCACACGGCGATCGATCCGGCGATGTGGAGCGCGACGAGGCCGGCAGGCACGCCGAGGAAGTACTGCGAGTACCCGATCGCGCCCTGGGCGACGATCACGACGAGCAACGCCGTCGCTCGGCGGAGGACGATGGGCGCCGCTCCCGACGCCCGCAGCGACCGGAGCAGGAACAGGGTCAGCCCGAGGAAGATCAGCACCGAGATGCCGTGAAGGCGGGCGACCGTCTCGAGCTCGAACGGCAACCGCTCGACGAGCTCGCCGTCGTGGCTGCCGGCGTGCGGGCCCGACCCGGTGACAACGGTGCCGAGGAGGATGACGATCGAAGCCGCGACGACGAGGACGCGACCGATCGATGCGTGTTCGGGAGCGACGGCCAGCGTCATCACGGCGCCGTCCGGCTGCGACGCCCGGTGGTGGAGGACGGCCGCGTTCAACAGCAGGATCATCGAGAGGACGAAGTGGCCCATCACGAGCGGAGGCCACAGGTGGAACAGGACGACGAGCCCACCGAGGACGATCTGCCCCAGCACCCCGGCGACGAGTCCAAGCGACAGCCACGTGAGGTCGCGCCGGCGAGGGCGCCGGATCAGCGACCCCAGCACCGCGAGCATGACGGCGAGCGATACGAGCCCGGTGACCGTCCGGTTCAGGAACTCGACCATCGCGTGGTACTCCAACGGTGCGACGAGGCGTCCCTCGGCGCATGTCGGCCAGTCGGGGCAGCCGAGGCCCGAGCCGGTCAGGCGCACGCCGGCGCCGGTGACCACGATCGCCGCGAGCGCGATGAGCGCCACCAGGGTGACGCGCGCGTACGTGCGGGGGCTCAGCGCCAGACGGGACACCGGCAACCAAGGCTAAGGAGCGCGACTGCTTTCGGCCACTTGGCGGTGGTTGAGCCGGTGGCCGTAGAGTCGCTGCCCGGGATGGCCACTCCTCCTCTCGTGGGCCCGGCACGTTCGCGTCTCGCTCCATTCGCGCGCCTCAAGGCCTACGTCGCACTCACGAAGCCCAGGATCATCGAGCTGCTGCTCGTGACGACCGTCCCGACGATGGTCGTCGCCGAGCGCGGCCTCCCGCCCCTCGGCCTCGTCCTCGCCACCCTCATCGGCGGCTCGCTGGCCGCGGGCGGCGCGAACGCCATCAACATGTACGTCGACCGGGACATCGACCGGATCATGAAGCGCACGCAGGGGCGGCCGCTCGTGACGGGCGAGGTCACGCCGACCGCGGCTCTGGTCTTCGCGGTGACGCTCGAGGTCGTGGCCTTCTTCCAGCTCTGGCTGACCGTGAACCTGCTGTCGGCCGTCCTGGCGATCTCGGCGACTCTCTTCTACGTCTTCGTCTACACGCTCTGGCTGAAGCGCACGTCGGAGCACAACATCGTCATCGGCGGAGCCGCCGGCGCGGTCCCGGTCCTCGTGGGTTGGGCTGCGGTCACGAACACGCTCTCGTTGGCCCCGCTCGTCCTGTTCGCGGTGATCTTCGTGTGGACGCCACCGCACTTCTGGGCGCTCGCGGTGAAGTACAAGGACGACTACGCCGCGGCCGGGGTCCCGATGCTGCCCGCCGTCGCGAGCTTCTCGAAGACCGCGCGCCAGATCGTGATCTACACCGTCGCCCTCTGGGCGTGCTCGCTGCTGTTCGCGCCGGTCGCGGACATGGGCATCGTCTACACGGCGTCGGCCGTGGTGCTCGGTGCCGTCTTCGTCGTCTACGCCCTGCAGCTCCAGCGCGACGGAACCGCGGCCAGGGCGATGCGGCTGTTCTCGTACTCGATCTCCTACGTCACGTTGCTCTTCGCAGCGATGGCCTTGGACGCCCTGCTCATCGGGTAGGCGTCGTGGCCCGAGCCGTCGTCCGAACTACGTGCCAGACGCCCGCCCTGGATAGGGTTTCGGCGCTCTGAGGCCCGATCCAACAGTGCACCAGGAAGGCGCATGACCCTCACCGAGACACGTCCCCCCGAGACACCGGACGACCTCGCACCGCCGCCCGTCGAGCGCGGGATCGCCGCGGTCGTCGCGACCGGCGAGCACAAGCGACTCGGGCTCCTGTTCGCGCTGGGTGGGCTGGTGGCGCTCGTCGCCGCCTGCGCCGCCGCCGCCCTGTTCCACCTGCCCGCGTTCGGCGACAGCGCAGACGCCTTCACCCGCCCCGGCTCTCGCCTGGCGTCGGCGTCGACGATCTTCGCGTTCGTGATCGGCATCCCGGCGCTGTGGATCGGCCTCGCCACCTACGTCACACCGCTCCAGATCGGCGGCCACCGCCTCGCGATGCCGCGCCTCCACAGCTTCGCCCTGTGGCTGTTCCTCGGCGGCTCGATCCTCGCCGGGCTCTCCTACGTCATCGACGACACCCGCCTCAACAGCCTCGCGTCGAGCGTGCCGCCTGCGGCCGCCGCCGGCGAGCGGGCTGCCGACGCCGTGCTCCTGCTCATCGCAGGTCTCGTGATCGTGGCCGTCGGGACGTTGCTCGCTGCCGCGAACCTGCTGGTCACGGTGCTCAACCGGCGGGCCGACGGGCTCCGTCTGGTCCACATGCCGGCCTTCTCCTGGAGCACTGCTGCCACGAGCCTCGTCCTCGTGCTCAGCACGCCGGTGTTCCTCGCCGGGCTCGTGCTGCTCTACCTCGACCAGCGCTACGGCAGCGCGATCTTCGCCTCCGGCATCGGCGCCCGCCGCATCTGGGAGCACGAGCTGTGGCTCCTCGGCCGCCCCGAGGCGTTCGTCTTCTTCGGCGCCACGATCGGCATCTACTGCGACATCGTCGCCACGGTCCTTCGGCGGCCGCTCGCCTTCCACGCGGTGAGCCGCGCCGCAGCCGCCGCCACGCCGCTGTTCTCTCTCGTCGCATGGGTCGGCGCCACCAGCCTCCTCGACAGCCCGTTCCCGCCTTTCGGCACCGGTCTCGCCGTGCTCGTGGCGATCCCGGCGGCGCTGGCGGTGCTCACCTTCCTCGCCAGCGTTCGCGGCGCCAAGGCACGCCTGATCGGTGGCGCGGTGCCGTTCCTCGCCCACTTCCTGATCGACGGCCTCCTCATCGCGGTGCTCGTCGTCGCTGCCGTCTCCGAGATCGAGGGCGCCGAGACCGGGCTGTACCGCAACGGCAACGTCACCCTCTTCATGCTGGGCCAGACGGTGCTCGGCCTCGCGGCCGGCTACCTGTACTGGGGTCCGAAGCTCCGTGGCCGGGTGCCCTCGCTCGGCATGGGTGCGGCGACCGGCGGTCTGCTGCTCGTGGGTGCCGTCCTGTTCGCCGCCCCGTCATACCTGATGGGGCTCGAGGCCGACAACGGGATCGCGATCCTCGGTGCCGTCGGCGCCGCGATCTTCGCCCTCGGGGTGCTGACGCTGCTGCCGCTCGTCGTCGGGCCTGCCGGTGACGCGCCGAGCGATCCGTACGAGGGTCTCACCCTCGAGTGGTCGGCGGCATCGCCCCCCGTGCGCCACAACTTCGACGAGGTGCCCGACGTGCGCTCGCCGTATCCGCTGTACGACACCCGCTCGACCACGGAGGCTTCCGCCTGATGGCGTCGTCCATGCTCGCCCTGCCCGCTGCCGGCACCACGGGCGCCGGGGTCGAAGGCCGTCGCGGCATCCTCCCGCTCGGCGTCACCATCGTCGGCGCCGGAGGCCTCATGGTGATGGGCGGCCTCGTCGCCGCCTACCTCGCCCTCAAGAACGGTGTCCGGGGCGTCGATTGGCCGCCCGAAGACACGTCGTTCGACAACTACACGGCGACCACCCTGTCGCTCACGGTCCTCATGGCCATGATCACGATCGAGTGGGCGGCCTACGCCATCCGCAAGGACTTCCGGGGCCAGGCGCTGTTCGCCTTCGGCCTGACGGCTGCGCTGGCGATCGCCCACCTCAACGGCCTCGGGTACCTGATCAACGGCTTCGAGTTCGGCGTTGCCGACTCGGCCTACGCGGCCGTGGTCCACGCCCTCACGCTGGTGCCGTTCCTCATCGGTGCCATTGCCGTCGGAGCGGTCGTGCTCGTCGGTCTCCGGGCCGTGGGCCACCAGCTGTCGCTCGCCAACTACGCCCTGATGCGGGCTGCCGCCAACGCCTGGCACATCGCAGCCATCGCCTGGGTGATCGCCTACTACACCGTCTACATCACGAAGTAGGGATCGTGTTCAACGCCGTCTCCAAGACCTCGTTCACCGCCGCCGCCGGAGCGCTCGTGATCGCCATCGGTGCGATCGTCGCGACGTCCGACCGTGTTGCGTTCACCGTGCTGATGTTCTCGGCCGCCATCGCCGCCGCCATCGGCATCGCGATCTTCTACTTCGCCCCGCGCGATCCCGTCGTGCCGGTCTCGGCCGAGGTCGAGGCCGCCACCGTCCGTTCGATCGACGTCACCGACGTGCCCCGCCAGAGCCCGTGGCCCCTCCTCGGTGCCGTCGCCGTCACCCTCCTCGGGATCGGCGCCGCGCTCGGCAAGGGCCTGATCGTGATCGGCCTGATCTTCGCCGTCGTCGCGGCCTTCGCGTGGCTCGGTCAGGTGTGGCGCGAGCATCCGTCGTGGACGCAGGCGATGACCGACCGCATCAACGACCGGTTCATCGTTCCGATCGGTCTGCCCGGCACGATCCTCGTGCTCGCCGGCCTCAGCGCCGTGAGCCTGTCGCGGATCTTCCTCGCCGTCAGCAAGGACGCCGCCCCCGTGATCGGCATCGTCGTCGCCTTCGCGATCCTCGGCGCGTTCTACCTGCTCTCGACCAGGGACACGCTGTCGAGGAGCACGATTTCGGCTCTGGTGGTCGTGTCGGCGCTCCTCATCGCCGGCGCTGGTCTCGCCGGTGCGCTCAAGGGCGAGCGTGAGTTCCACCACGCCGGCGGCGAGCACAGCAGCGAGAACCTGTTCGGCATCAGGGCCGACGAAGACGGCTTCGTCCCCGCGAACCTGCAGTTCCCCGCGGAGTCCCAGGTCGTCATCGAGTTCCACAACGAAGGCGACACCGAGCGAGCCTTCGCCATCTACGAGGAGAAGGGCGGCGACGTCCTCCTCGAGGCGCAGAGGGTCGCCCCCGGCGCGACCGTCGAGATCGAGTGGTCGACGCCCGCTCCCGGCACGTACTTCTACCAGGACGATCTGAACCCCGACGACAACGGCAACGTGACGGTCGTCGAGGACGCGTCGGAGGGCGGCGAGGTCGACCCCGGCACGAACCCGACCACGACGTCGACGACGGCGCCTTAGGCATCTCTTGTCCGCTGCTCTCGCCGTGCCGGTGCGCAAGCCCACGGTCGTCCGATGGGCCGTCGTCGTGAGCATCGCCTCCTTCGTCGGTCTCGCCCTCGTCGCTGGCCTGTTGGTGCGCGGCGACTCCGGCGGCTCCGTCGAGGCGGCGACGGGCAGCGCTCCGACCTTCGAGCTCCCCGACGTGAACGATCCGGCGACCACCGTCTCGCTGCCGGCCGGGGAGCCCACGGTGCTCTACTTCTTCGCCTCGTGGTGCGTGCCGTGCCGCAAGGAGCTCCCGATCGTGGAGGACGTCTCGAAGAGCCGGACCGATGTCGCCTTCGTCGGGATCAACCACCTCGACCAGCGCGACGACGCCCGCGAGTTCATGAAGACCTACGGCTCCACGCTGCCGACGGGACACGACCCGGGCGGCAACGTGCTGTTGAAGTACCGCCTGCGGGGTCTGCCCGCCACGGTGTTCATCGATGCGAACGGCGACATCGAGTCGACGATCCACGGCGTGCTCACCCGCGACACCCTCCTGGAGCGCATCGACGACCTCGTTGCGAAGAACTCCCAGGTTTTGCAAGGACGCACGGATTGAGGAAATCTGCACGTGTCGAGAGTTGTCATCGATCCCCGACCCCCCGCTCAGCCCGATCCCGGAAGAGGTGGCGTGTGAGCCCCCGCAGCACCAAGTCGAGACTGCTCGCGCTCGTAGGCGTGATGGCGTTCGCGTCGTCCGCCTGCGCCACGGGTGATCTCGAGCAGAACGCACTCGATCCCCAAGGCCCCGTCGCTCGTCAGCTCGACCGGCTGTGGGACCCGGTGTTCTTCATCGCGGCCGTCATCTTCTTCCTGGTCAACTTCCTCTGCATCTTCGTGATCGTGAAGTACCGGGCCAAGAGCGACGACGACGCACCCAAGCAGGTCCACGGCAACGCCCGCCTCGAGATCGCGTGGACGATCGCCCCTGCGCTGATCCTCGCCTTCGTCGGCGTCTTCACCGTCGCCACGATCTTCGACATCAACCAGCGGGCCGACGCCGACGAGGTGCTCGAGGTCGAGGTCATCGGCCACCAGTGGTGGTTCGAGTACCGGTACCCGAGCCTCGACATCACCACGGCGAACGAGCTCCACATCCCCACTGGGGAGCGGGTCCAGCTCAAGCTCGGCGCCGCCGACGTCATCCACTCCTTCTGGCCGCCGAAGCTCGCGGGCAAGGTCGACACGATCCCCGGCCGCACCAACTACATGCAGATCGAGGCTGACAAGCCCGGCACCTACTGGGGACAGTGCGCGGAGTACTGCGGCCTGTCGCACGGCTACATGCGCCTCCGCGTCGTCGCCCACGACGCGGGGAGCTGGGACGACTGGGTGTCGACGAACGGCAGCCCGGCGCCGCCGGCGAGGGGTGCCGACGCGCAAGCCGGTGAAGAGCTCTTCATCACGAAGGGCTGCGGCGGCTGCCATGCCGTCGAAGGCCTCGAGGGCGCCGAGGGCCAGGTCGGCCCCGACCTCACCCACCTCTACAGCCGCAGCTGGTTCGCCGGCGCGAGCTTCGAGCTCAACGACCGGAACCTCCGCCGCTGGCTCCGTGACCCACCGGCGATGAAGCCGATGGTCCCCGAGAACAACCAGGGCATGCCCAACCTCGGACTCAACGAGGACGAGATCACCAAGCTCATCGCCTACCTGGAGACGCTGAAGTAATGGCCACCGTCCTCGACCGTCCCGACGTCGAGACCCCCTCCCCGTCCGGGGAGCGTCGCGCCGCCTATCCGATCCTGCGTCGTCCCCGCAGCACGGAGGGGCTGACCGGCTGGCTCACGACGATCGACCACAAGCGGATCGGCATCCTCTACGGCGTCTCGGCCTTCGCGTTCTTCCTGATCGGAGGCATCGAGGCCCTGCTGATCCGGGCCCAGCTCGCGCAGCCGAACGGCACCGTGCTCGACGCAGGCACCTACAACCAGGTGTTCACGATGCACGGCACGACGATGATCTTCCTCGTCGTCATGCCGATGTCGGCGGCGTTCATGAACTACCTGCTCCCGCTGATGATCGGCGCCCGAGACGTCGCGTTCCCGCGGCTCAACGCCCTCAGCTACTGGACCTTCATCTTCGGCGCCTTCGTGCTCTACTCGAGCTTCTTCCTCGGCGGAGCGCCCGACGGCGGCTGGTTCGGCTACGTCCCGAACACCAGCATCACGTTCTCGCCGGGCCACGGCATCGACTTCTGGATCTACGGCCTGCTGATCACCGGCATCGCCTCGACGGTCGGCGCCGCGAACCTGATCACGACGATCCTCAACATGCGTGCCCCCGGCATGACGCTCATGCGCATGCCGGTGTTCGTGTGGATGAGCCTGGTCGTGAACTTCCTGCTGCTGTTCGCCCTGCCGGTCATCACGATCGCTCTGTTCCTGTTGATGTTCGACCGGCAGTTCGGGGCCAACTTCTTCAACCCGGCCGCAGGTGGCGACCCCGTGCTGTGGCAGCACCTCTTCTGGATCTTCGGTCACCCCGAGGTGTACATCCTCATCCTCCCGGCGATGGGCATCGTCTCGGAGGTCCTGCCGGTCTTCTCCCGCAAGCCGCTCTTCGGGTACCCGGTCGTCGTGTTCTCCGGCATCGCGATCGGCTTCATGGGCTGGGGCGTGTGGGCTCACCACATGTTCGCGGTCGGCCTCGGCCCGGTGGCCGTGTCGGCGTTCTCCGTCGCCACGATGTTCATCGCTGTGCCGACGGGCGTGAAGATCTTCAACTGGGTCGGCACGATGATGGGCGGTTCGCTTCGTCTGAAGACGCCGATGCTGTTCGCGATCGGCTTCATCGCCATGTTCACCATCGGCGGCCTGTCGGGCGTGACGCACTCGATCTCGCCCCACGACCGCCAGCAGACCGACACCTACTACATCGTCGCCCACTTCCACTACGTGCTCTTCGGCGGCGCGATGTTCGGTCTCTTCGCCGGCTTCTACTACTGGTGGCCGAAGGTGTTCGGCCACATGCTGAGCGACAAGCTCGGCAAGGTGAACTTCTGGGTGATGTTCGTCGGCTTCAACCTGGCCTTCGCCCCGATGCACTGGATCGGCCTGCAGGGCATGCCCCGCCGCATCCCGGTGTACAGCGAGGAGCTCGGCCTCCAGGCGCCCAACCTCGCGTCGACGATCGGCGCGTTCATCATCGCCCTCGGCGTCCTGGTGTTCATGGTGAACGTCTGGGTCTCGAAGCGGAACGCCGTGCCTGCGCCGGCCGATCCGTGGGACGCGCGCACCCTCGAGTGGACGATCCCCTCGCCCGCCCCGGTGCACAACTTCGACGAGATCCCGGTGGTGCACTCGGTCGACGACTTCTGGCACCGCAAGTACACCGAGGACGAGGAAGGCCGCTTGGTGAAGCTCCCGCCCGCCACCGCAGTCGCAGCGGAGCAGGAGCGCCACGAGGAGTCGGCTGCGGCCGAGGCCCAGGAGCACGCAGGCCACGACGAGGGTCACGGCATGCACCTGCCGTCGCCGTCGTTCTATCCGATCCTCGCCGCCGCGGGCCTGCCGATCATCGCCTACGGGATGATCTACAAGCAGTACATCGTGGCCGTCGTCGGAGCCTTCGTCCTGCTCGGTTCGTTCTACGGGTGGGCACTCGAGCCGTCGGTCGCGCCCGACGACGACGAGGCCGACCTGCAGCCGCCTGCCCTCGCCGGTGCGAGCGGCAACGGCTCCGCCGCGCTCGTCGGTGCCGCCGAGACGCCTGCGCTCGGCGCGGGGTCGTCGACCGCCGAGTCCTCTGCCTCGACCACCGAAGAGGAGCAGTCGTGACCGCCCCCGCAGCGATCGCCCACGACCCCCACGGCGGGCACCCGACCAACACCGGTCTCTCGAACGAGAAGCTCACGATGTGGGCGTTCCTCGGTTCGGAGTGCCTGCTGTTCGGTGCGCTCATCTCGACGTACCTGCTCTACAAGGGGCGCAGCGTCTCGGGGCCGCTGCCGGAGGACGTCTACGACATCCCGTTCACGTCGGCATCGTCGTTCATGCTGCTCATGAGCTCGCTCACGATGGTGCTGTCGCTCGCAGCGATCCAGCGCGGTGACCACCGCCGCCTCCGGCTGTGGCTCCTCGCCACCGCTTCCCTCGGCGGTCTGTTCATCACCGGTCAGATCTACGAGTTCACGACCTTCTACCGCGAGGGTCTGTCGCTCTCGACGAACCTGTTCGGCAGCACGTTCTTCGTGCTCACCGGCTTCCACGGCGTGCACGTCTCGCTCGGCATCCTCATGCTGCTGTCGCTGTTCGGCCTCTCGATGCGGGGCAAGCTCCCGACCGAGCGGGCCGAGGCGGTCGAGATCGCCGGCCTGTACTGGCACTTCGTCGACATCGTGTGGATCGTGATCTTCACGGTCGTCTACCTGATCCCGTAGCCGGAGGACGCATGGCAACGAAGTCCGCTCCTGCGGAGAACCATCCCGTCGAGACCGCCGGCCACGAAGACGTCGAGCATCCGTCGGAGTCGAAGTACTGGAAGATCTTCTGGATCCTCTTCGTGATCACGGCCGTCGAGGTGGCGCTCTACTACTGGGAGCTGCCCGGCAACGTGAACATCAACAACAGCGCGCTGGGGCTGCTGGCGATCGCGAAGTTCATCGTGGTCGTCGGCTACTTCATGCACCTGAAGTTCGACAGCCGCCTGCTCCGCCGACTGTTCGTTGCCGGCATCATCCTGGCGTTGATCGTCTACATGATCGTGTTGCTCAGCATGGGCGTGTTCATCGCGCCACCCGCTGACCGCAACAGCGGCTTCATCGGTACCTGACCGGAAGCCACCGGGTGCCTGAGTTTCATCCTCACTTCGACGTCATCGGGCTGGTCGCATCGCTGATCGTCGGCTATGTCGTCGCGCTGCGACGCCTCGGGCCGACCCTCGCAGCACGACGGAACGAGCCGGTCTACGAACGGAAGCACATCGCCCGCTTCGTGCTGGCCATCGCGCTGCTGTTCGCGTTCTCGTACTGGCCGATCCACGACTGGGCCGAGGGCTACCTGTTCTCGGTCCACATGACCCAGCACACCGTCTTCAGCCTGATCGCACCGCCGATCCTTCTGCTGTCGCTTCCGCCCTGGCTGCTCGACTGGCTCACGTCGCCGCCGTGGCTTCGGGCGACCTTGAAGAGGGTGTGCCGTCCGCTCCCCGCCGCGCTGATGTTCAACGGCATCACCGCGGTGTCGCACTGGCCGGCATGGGTCGACCTGTCTCTCCGGTCTGAGCTGTTCCACTTCACGGCCCACCTGATCCTGTGGACCACGGCGTCGGCGATGTGGCTGCCGGTGATCAACCCGGGCATCGACGGCCTGCCGTCGTTGTCGCGCATGGCGAAGATGCCGTACCTGTTCTTGCAGTCGATCGTGCCGACGATCCCTGCGTCGTTCCTCGCCTTCGCCGACAACCTCCTGTACGCGCGCTACGGCCTCGCACCGCGGATCACGTCGATGTCCGCGATCGAAGACCAGCAGCTCGCCGGCGGGATCATGAAGATCGGCGGCACCGTCATCATCTGGGGCGTGATCGTCGTGATCTTCTTCCGGTGGTACGCCGACAGCGAGCGCACCGGGCGCGACACCCTCACGTGGGACGATGTCGAGCAGGAGTTCGCGCGGACGCCGCCGGCGAAGTCCGAAGCACCCGTCTGACGTCGACTCCGTCGGCGGCTACTGGTACGTCACGAGGTCGGGCGGCGGTGGCAGCTCCATCACCTGCTGCGGCGACATCACCGGCGTGTCCTGCCGGTAGAAGAGCTTGAAGCCGTTGGCGAACGGCGGCGTCACCCGCACGAACGAGTAGGTGCTGAGCTTCGCTCCGGGGCTCCCGAAGCCATCGGCGTGGAACGTCACCGCCAGCTCCGGCCGCGCGCGAACCAGGTGCTTGTTCTCCACCATCGGCCGGGTGAACTGGTGGACGACGAACAGCTTCTGCGGAAGCCGGTGCGCACGCACGAGCCCAGCGAGGTAGTCGCCGACGCGGTTGATCGTCTCGCCGTCGGTCGAGCCGATCTTGCCCCCGCCTGGACGATCGGGTGCTCGCACGCTCCACTCGGGGTCGAGCGCGAGGCCGACGTCGGGCTCCGACAACCAGCGCTCGTACCGCTTGGCCTCTGCGAGGAAGTCGGCACGGCCGGGCTGGATGTCGAGGATCATCAACATGCGGTGGCGGCGCGCTGCGGCCAACCAGTGGTCGAGGACCGCGCCGTCGATGGGTGCGCTGTAGTCGCCGTCGGGCCCTGGCCCTGTGGTCGCGAGGCTCGCGATCACCTCGAACGCCGGCAGCACCGGCTTGCCCGCACCGGAGTACGCGGCTGCCTGCTGTGCCACCCGCACGGCCGCGTCGTCGGGACCGGTGTGACCGAGCACGCCGAGACCCGGCGCGCCCGGCCGGCCGTAGAAGCCGACGACGCGCTGCTGAGGGAACAACTGGGTCCCGCCGCGCGGCAGCGGGCGGACGGGCGACAGCGAGATCCAGTAGCCGCCACTGCGAGCCGCGGCGATCCCCACGGCCGGAGGTGCGCCATCGCCGCGACCGGTGGCCGAGCCGAGGTGCTGGGCCTCGAACGCGACGACCGAGCCGTCGGAGGTGACGAGCCAGTACCCGCGGCCGTCGGGGTCGGGTGTCATGTCGGCGACCGGTGACCGCAGCGACCGATCGCCGGTGGAGCCGTGGAACTCGGCGTCACCGAAGGTGAACACGCCGCCGTCGGACGCGACGAGCCAGTAGCCGCGTCCGGTGGCTGTGGCGGTGGCGGCGACGATGGGCTGGTTGAGGCGCATGGCGCCGGTGGAGCCGTGGAACTCGGCGTCGCCGAAGGTGAAGACGCCGCCGTCGGATGCGATGAGCCAGTAGCCGCGTCCGGACGGCGTCAGAGCCGCCGCGACGACGGGCTGGTTCAGGCGGGTCGACGACATGTCGCCGGCGGATGGCGCGTCGCCGAACGCGTAGATCCGACCGTCCGGTCCGTACTGCAGGTAGCCGTTCCCGGTCGGCGTGGCGACGATGCCGGAGATCGGCGCGGCGGGATCGACGTCGGCGCTCGACCCCAACGCGGGAGCGCCGGTGCCGACACCGACCACCGTCGACTCAGCAGTCGCGTGCGCTGGTGACTCCGGCGCCGCGCCGACCACGATCGAACCCGCGATCGCAAGCGACGCGACCGACAGACGCCTCCACCTGAACCCCGCCATGGGCGGACCCTAAGCGCTGACTGCGTCAGCGGGTGGGGACGGTTGTCACTCCCAGCGGAACGTCACCGCGGCGACCGCCGGAGCGGCCACCGCCCACAGCGCGAGCACGATCCAAGCCTGACCCGGCAGATCTCCGGCGCGCAGGCTCGCGTGCAGCAGGTCGGACAGCGCGCCAGAGGGGAGTGCCCGGGCGACGGCCTGGACCCACCCGGGAAGCCGTTCGATCGGGATGAGCATCCCCGACAGCAGCAGGAGGAGGATGTAGAGGCCGTTGGCCGCCGCCAGCGTCGTCAGCGCCGGAAGGGTCCCCGCCAGCAGCATCCCGAGACCGGCGAATCCGACGGTCGCGAGCAGCACCGCCGCCACGGCCGGCAACACGCGAGCGCTGCCGACGTCCCAACCCAGCAGGCGGGCCTCGACGAAGAGGACAGCGAACTGCACGACCTCTACGAGCAGGATCGAGAGCGTCTTCGCCGCGAGCAGCCGGGGCCGACCGAGTGGCGTCACGCCCAGCCGCTTCAGCACGAGGTACTGGCGCTCGAACCCGGTGGCGATCGCGAGGCTGACCATCGCCGACGACGTCACGGCGAGGGCGAGGATCCCCGGGAAGAGGAAGTCGACCGCGTTGCTGACGTCTCGCGGCTGGGGGAGCACGTCGACGATCGAGAAGAAGGCGAGCAGCACGACGGGGATGCCGAGCGCGAGCAGGGCAGACTCGCCCCGGCGAAGCGTCATCAGCACCTCGGTGCGCGTCTGCGCGATCAGCGCGGTCACGACGGGTCGGCGTCCTGGGTCAGGCGCAGGAACACGTCCTCCAGCGACTGCCGCCCCGCCCGCAGATCGGCGAGTGGCTCGCCGCGCTCGGCCAGCCACGCGGTCAGAGCGGCGACGGTCGTCGGTGTCGGCTCGGCCTCGACGCGGTAGTCGCCCGGGCGCTCCTCGACCACCGGCGCCTCGAGACGGGTGGCCAGGGCGGCGACGTCGAGCCCGGGTGACGCGCCGAAGCGGATGTCGGTGCCTGTCCCCTGCATCAGCGTCGACGGCGTGCCTTCGGCGACGACGCGCCCGCGATCGATGATGACGATCCGGTCGGCCGTCTTCTCCGCCTCCTCGAGGTCGTGCGTGGTGAGCAGCACGCACACGCCGTCGTCGCGCAACGAGCGGACGACGTCGCGGATCACCCGCCGCCCGCCCGGGTCGATGCCCGCCGTCGGCTCGTCGAGGAACGCAACCTCGGGCTTCGGGAGCAACGCCAACGCAAGCGACACCCGCTGCTGCTCGCCGCCGGACAACGCCCGCCAAGGCGTCTTCGCGACACGGCCCTCCAGCCCGACGCGCGCCAGGGTCTCCATCGGGTCGGCCGGCGCGTCGTAGTACGACGCGAAGAGCCGCGCGGCGTCGACCGCGTGCATGCCGGGGTAGACGCCGCCGCGCTGGAGCATGACCCCGATGCGCGGCTTGAGCGCTGCACCGTCACGAACCGGATCGAGGCCCAACACACGCACCGAACCGGACGTCGGCCTGCGGTACCCCTCGAGCGTCTCGATCGTCGACGTCTTCCCAGCGCCGTTCGGACCGAGCACCGCGACCACCTCGCCGGCGTCAGCGGAGAACGACACGCCGTCGACCGCGACAACGTCGCCATAACGCACCACGAGGTCGGAAACGGCAACGGCCCCCACGGGCGGTGAAAGTAGCCTCCACCCATGATCGACATCCGCCGGGTTCGAAGCGATCTCGACGGGGTGAAGGCGGCCATGGCTCGCCGCCGCGATCCCCAGCTGCTCGACGACCTCGACGAGGTGTCCCGCCTCGACGAGGAAGGACGGCGGCTGTCGAGCGAGCGCGACGACCTGCGGGCGCGGGTGAACTCGCTGTCGAAGGACGTCGGCGCGGCCTACAAGGCGGGCGATCGCGACCGAGGCGATCAGCTCAAGGAGGAAAGCCGGACGCTCGGCGAGACGGAGAAGGAGCTCGGCGTCCGAGTCGCCGAGTACGACGCTCGCATCCGTGATCTCCTGCTCCGCATCCCCAACGTCCCGGCCGACGAAGCCCCGGACGGTGCGGGCGAGGCCGACAACCCGGTCGTCAAGATGGTCGGCTTCGAAGGCCGGACCTACGACGAGTGGCAGCGGGTTCCCCACTGGGACACCGGCGTCGCCCTCGGCATCCTCGACAACGAGCGCGCGGCGAAGATCTCGGGGTCGATGTTCACGATGCTTCGCGGCGCCGGTGCGACGTTGGCGCGAGCGCTGTGCCAGCTGGCGCTCGATCGCAACGCGGACGCGTTCGAGGAGATGCGTCCGCCGTCGCTCGTGACGACGGCGACGCTCACCGCGACCGGCCAACTACCGAAGTTCGCGGACGATGCCTACGCGATCGAGCGCGACGACCTCTGGTGCATCCCGACGGCGGAAGTACCTCTCACCTCGATCTACCGCGACGAGGTGCTCGACGAGGGCGACCTGCCGATGCGCCTGATGGCCTACACCCCCTGCTACCGCCGAGAAGCGGGCTCGGCCGGCCGCGACACCAGGGGCATGCTCCGGGGCCACGAGTTCGACAAGGTCGAGATCCTCGCCCTGACCACCCCCGACGACGCGCCGCGGATGCTCGACGAGCTCGTCGCGCGAGCGGCCGGCACGATCGAGGCACTCGGCCTCCCGTACCGCATACTCGACATCTGCACCGGCGACATGGGCCAGTCGCACCACCGCTCGTTCGACATCGAGGTGTACGCACCCGGGGCCGACACGTGGCTCGAGGTGTCGTCGATCTCGTGGTTCAGCGACTACCAGGCCCGCCGCGGCAACGTTCGGTACCGGCCGCGCACCGGCGGCGGCACGGAGTTCGTGCACACCCTCAACGGGTCGGCGCTCGCGGTGCCGAGGGTGTGGGCGGCGATCGTCGAGACCTACCGCCAACCGGACGGCACCGTGGTGGTGCCCGACGTGCTGCGCCCGTACATGCGCGGGATCGACGTCATCTCGAAGAAGTGAGGTTCGAGGAGCACGACCACGACCGCGACGAGTTTGGGGATCTCGCCGAGCTCGGCCACACCCACTCGATCCGTGGCGGCTCGCGTCCGAGCGGGGCCCTGCTCGCGGTGCTCGTCCCCGTGCTGTTGCTGACAATCGTCGGCGTCATCGCGTTGTGGCCGAACAGCGAGCGAGCCGAGAGCCGGGCTGCGCTCGACTTCGGAGCGGAGCTGGTCGACGGCACGGTCGAGCGGGTCGAGACGGGGGAGTGCCTCGCGACCGCGCCGGGCAGCGATCTCGAGTGCCAGGTGGCGGCCGTCCGTCTGGAGGAGGGTCCGGATCGAGGTGACATCTTCGAGCTGGAGATCCAGGAGTCGCCGACGTCGGTGACTCTGCGCGGCGGCGACAAGATCGTCCTCAACCGGGTCAGCGCTCCCGACGTGCCGCCCGACCTGCGCTACACCTTCGCCGACTACCAACGCTCGACGCCGCTGGTCCTGCTCGCCGTGCTCTTCGTCGTGGCCGTGGCCGCGCTCGGGCGCTTCCAGGGCATCCGATCACTCGTCGCACTTGCCGTCAGCCTCTTCGTCCTCGTGCGATTCGTGCTCCCGTCGATCCTCGACGGCAACAACGCGATCGCCGTCGCGCTCGTCGGCGCTGCGCTGATCATGCTCGCGACGCTGTACCTGACCCACGGCTACAACGAGAAGACCACCACTGCGGTGCTGGGAACGTTCGCGAGCCTCCTGCTGACCGGGCTCCTCGCGTTGCTCTTCGTCGGGCTCACGAACATCACCGGCCTCGCCGACGAGGACGCGCGCATCCTCACCGTGGCCGCGGAGCGGATCGACGTTCGGGGCATCCTCCTCGGCGGCATCATCATCGGCGCGCTCGGCGTGCTCGACGACGTCACGGTCACCCAGGTATCGGCGGTGTGGGAGCTGCGGAAGGCGAACGCCCGCATGAGCGCGCGGGAGCTCTACGCGTCCGCGCTTCGCATCGGTCGCGACCACATCGCCTCGACGGTCAACACCCTCGTCCTCGCCTACGCCGGCGCGTCGCTGCCGCTCCTGATCCTGCTGGTGCAGTCGGAGCGGGCGCTGGGCGACGTCCTCACGAGCGAGACCATCGCGAGCGAGATCGTGCAGACCCTGGTCGGTTCGATCGGGCTCGTCGCCTCGGTGCCGATCACGACCGCGCTCGCGGCGGCGATCGTCAGCCGGCCGAGTTGGGCTGAGGCAAATGCGGCGGGATAGCGTTCGCCCCCGATGACCACGGCCCAGATCGTCTTCTCGATCGCGCTCGGTTCCATCGCGGTCGGCATCCTGCTGTTCGGCGTCTACGTCGTCTCCTCGACGATGTGGGGCAACCGCTGGATCAGGAGGCCCGAGGGGCCGCGAGCGGGAAGTGCGAGCGAGCGATGAGCCCCGAGAGCACCGTCTATCGCGGCAAGAGCGGCCAGTGGGCCTTCGTGCTGCACCGGATCACGGGCTTCCTCGTGTTCTTCTTCCTGCTGCTGCACGTGGTCGACGTCTCCCTGATCAACATCGACGCCGAGCTCTACAACGAGGTCCACGAGCTCTACGGCAACGTGATGCTGCGACTCTTCGAGGTCGGGCTCCTCGGTGCGCTCGTGTACCACGCGCTCAACGGCGTCCGGATCGTGATGATCGACTTCTTCCCCGGGTCGATCCGCAACGAGAAGGCGATGTTCACCGTCGTCTCGTTCCTCACGATCGTGCTCACCGCGGTCGGCGGCTTCATCATCATGAAGCCCTTCCTCGAGGGAACGGCGGGCATCCTGTGACGGCTACGCAGAAGCAGCTGCCGTCGGCGAACCGGCCGAAGCTCGAGCGCCGTCCCCGCATGAACTTCGAGACGTGGTCGTGGTACTTCATGCGGATCTCGGGCCTGATCCTCGTGTTCCTGGCCCTGCTCCACTTCTCCCTGACCCACATCATCTACGACGTCGTCGAGACCGACGCCGAGTTCGTCGCCTCCCGCTGGGAGAACCCGCTGTGGCGCATCTACGACTGGGTGCTCCTCGCGCTGGGCCTCTTCCACGGCCTCAACGGGTTGCGCTGGATCATCGACGACTACGTCCGCCGCCCAGGCGCTCGTGCGACGGTGAAGGCCGTCCTCTACAGCATCACCGCCGTCCTCTTCGCCTACGGCACCCTCACGATCATCACGTTCTAGATCTCCTCGCTCCTGGTCGCTTCTCTACCTCGCGCAGTTGGCGCAGGTGCCCAGGACCGCGAAGTGGCCGGCGCGGAGGTGGAAGCCGTAGTCGCTGAGCATGCGGTCGGCGACGGGGCGGAAGAGGTCGTCCGGGACCTCGACGACCGCTCCGCACGACTCGCACACGAGATGCTGATGCGCGTCGTCGGCCAGGTGGTACACGGCCCGGCCGTGGCCCAGGTGGACGTGGTCGACGATGCCGAGGTCTTCCAGATCACCGAGCGATCGGTAGATCGTCGAGCGGTGGACGTCAGGATGACGGCGCTGGACGAGCTCAGCGAGGTCGTCGGCCGTCAGGTGTGACGACGCGGCGACCAACTCGCTCAGGATCGCACGACGGCACGTGGTGACGCGCCCGCCACGCTCGCGGACGAGCGACAGGAGCCCATCCAGACGGTCGGTGGCCACGTACACCAGCGTATGACACGCCTTGTTGCGACCTGGTTGCAGGAGCGGTCAGCCCGCAGTACGTTCGGCAACATGCGTTCCGGCCGCGTCGTCGCGTCTGTCGTCGCCCTGCTGCTCGTGGCCGGAGCCTGTGGCAGCTCCGGCGACGCGGCGCCGGCGGGCGGTGCCGGCGGCGGCAAGCTCAAGGTCGTCACGACGGTCTCGCCGATCACGAACATCGCGGCGAACATCGGCGGCGACCTCGTGGAGATCGACGGCGTCGTGCCCGAGGGCACGAACAGCCACACGTTCGAACCGCCTCCCAGCGTCGCCGAGGTCCTGTCGGAGGCCGACCTCATCTTCGTCAACGGCCTCAAGCTCGAGGATCCGACGCTCGATCTCGCAGAGAAGAACAAGAAGTCCGGCGCGAAGATCGTCTCGCTCGGCGACGCCGTCCTGCCGGAAGATGACTACATCTACGACTTCTCGTTCCCCGAGGAGGAGGGCAAGCCGAACCCCCACCTCTGGACCGACCCGACGTACGCGAAGAGGTACGCCGAGGTCATCAAGGACGAGTTGTCGGCTGCGGACGAAGACAACGCCGCCGCGTACGAAGCGAACTACGAGAAGTACTCCGCTCGCATCGACGCCTTCGACGAGGCGCTGCGGGAGTCGACCGCGACCATCCCGGTCGATGACCGGAAGCTCGTCACCTACCACGACGCCTACGCCTACTTCGCCAAGACGTACGGCTGGAAGATCGTCGGCGCGATCCAGGTCGAGAGCTTCGAGGACCCGACGCCGAAGGAGGTCGCCGACCTCATCGATCAGATCGAGTCCGAGGGGGTCAAGGCGATCTTCGGGAGCGAGGTCTTCCCGAGCCCGGTGCTCCAGCAGATCGGCAAGGAAACCGGGGTCCGCTACATCGACGAGCTTCGCGACGACGACCTGCCGGGCAAGCCGGGCGACCGCGAACACACGTTGCTCTCGCTTCTCCGGTACAACTTCACGACGATGATCGAGGCCCTTGGCGGGGATCCCTCGGCGCTCGCAGACGTGGATGTCAGCGACGTCGTGGCGGATCGAGCCACGTACCCCCAGTGACGTCACGACCCACACACGCGAGCGTGGCCGACCTCGTCCGCCTCGATCGCGTCACCTGCCGGTACGGCGCCGAGCCAGTGCTGGTGAACGTCGACGTGTCGGTCGCCCCCGGCGCGTTCGTCGGGGTCGTCGGCCCGTCCGGTTCTGGGAAGACCACGTTGCTGCGTGCGGTGCTCGGCACGGTCACGCCGATCGCCGGCCGGGTCG
This sequence comes from Acidimicrobiales bacterium, assembly GCA_035540495.1. Classification (GTDB taxonomy): domain Bacteria; phylum Actinomycetota; class Acidimicrobiia; order Acidimicrobiales; family CADCTF01; genus DASVEG01. The sequence continues at coordinate 6,412 of DATLGL010000009.1, read as the reverse complement.
AGCGGCGGCCCGGTTCGACCGTCGGGTACGTCCCCCAGATCGAGACGGTCGACTGGAACTTCCCCGTCACCGTCGGTCAGTGCGTGCTGATGGCCCGCCGCCGGTCCCGGATCCTGCCGTGGGCGAGCGCGGAGGAGAAGCGAGACGTGGCCGAGGTGCTCGAGGCACTCGGCATCGCGGAGCTGCAAGACCGTCACATACGAGAGCTCTCGGGCGGACAGCAGCAGCGCGTCTTCCTTGCGCGCGCGCTCATCGGCCGGCCCGATCTCCTCGTCCTCGACGAGCCAACGTCGGGTGTCGATGTGCGGACCCGGCACGAGGTCCTGCACCTGCTGCGCGACCTCAACCACGAGGGCATAGGCATCCTCCTCACGACCCACGACCTCAACGGGATCGCCGCCCACCTGCCGGAGATCGTGTGCCTCAACCGCGAGGTCATCGCTGCCGGCGCGCCGCGCGACGTGCTGTCGCCGGAGGTGCTCGAGCGAACGTACGGCGCTCGCATGGAGGTGCTCGAGCACGGCGGCATGCCCGTCGTCGTCGACGAGTGGAAGGCTCCCGCCACGGGCACCGAAGGGCGCGTCGTGTCGATGAAGCGGGCGCGGCGATGAACCGGGCGCGGCGATGACGCTTGCCGAGTTCCTTCGCCCGTTCGACTTCGAGTTCTTCCGCAACGGGCTGATCGTGGCGACGCTCGCTGGTGCGCTCTGCGGCCTCGTCGGAACGTTCGTCGTGCTGCGGGGGATGAGCTACATCGGCCACGGTCTCTCGCACGCGATCTTCGGGGGGTTCGCGGCGAGCGCCCTGCTCGGTGTGAACCTCTTCCTCGGGGCCGGGCTGTGGGGGTTCGCCTCCGCCCTGATGATCGGCTCGGTCACACGCCGCCGCGCCATCGGGTCGGACGCCGCGATCGGTGTGATCACGACGGCGTCGTTCGCCATCGGCCTCGCGCTGCTCAAGGTGTTCGGCTCCGCGGGGAAGAACCCAGACTCGTACCTGTTCGGCAACGTGCTCGGCGTCGACCGCCAGCAGGTCGGCCTGGTCCTGCTCGTCACGATCGTGGCCGGCCTCGTCGTGTTCTTCGCGTACCGGCCCCTGCTGTTCGCCACGTTCGACCCAGACGTCGCCGACGTGTCCGGTGTGCCGACCGCCCGCATCGACGCCCTGCTCATGCTGCTACTGGCGGCAACGATCCTGACGACCATGAACGTCCTCGGCGTGATGCTGGTCGCCGCGACCCTGGTGATCCCGCCCGTCGTCGCGCGGATGCTGACGAACAGCTTCTCCCGCATGCTCCTGATGTCGACCGCCATCGGAGCGGCGTCGGGCTTCATCGGGATGGTGGCGAGCTACCACCTCGACATCCCGTCCGGGCCGATGATCGTGCTCGTCGGCACCGCCGCCTTCGCGGCCGTGTTCGCCGCCACGGGTGTGAAGGGCCTGCGCAACACCCGCGGCCTCGACGCCGCCTGAACCAGGTCAGCCCGGAGGAGAGGCGTCGGTCGTGCGCACCGACGCGTGGATCGCTGCGGGGGTGAGGGTGCCGATCATCTGGCCCTGGTCCTCCACCGCGACCCACCCCGCATCGCTCGCGAGGATCGCAGCGAGCGCGTCGGCGAGCGTGGCGCCGAGCGAGACGCGCGGGACGTCACCAGCGAGTCGATCGGCGGCGGCCCTGGTCTCGCCCGGAACCGGCAGCAACCGAGTGGGATCGATCGGCGTGACCGCGAGCGCCTTGATGCCGCGGTCGCTTCCGACGAAGTCGGCGACGAACGGCGAAGCCGGATCCGCGAGCACCCGCCGTGGCGTGTCGTGCTGCGCCAGCACGCCGCCCTCCGCCAGCACGGCGATCCGGTCGCCGAGCTTCACCGCCTCCTCGACGTCGTGGGTCACGAACACGATCGTCTTCTTCACCTCGCCCTGGAGGCGGAGGAACTCGTCCTGCAGGCGGGAGCGGGTGATCGGGTCGATGGCGCCGAACGGCTCGTCCATCAAGAGCACCGGCGGGTCGGCGGCGAGCGCCCGCGCGACACCGACCCGTTGACGTTCGCCGCCCGACAGCTGGCTCGGGTATCGCTTCGCGAACGACGCCGCGGGCAGGCCCACGAGGTCGAGGAGTTCACCGACCCTGACGGCCACGCGCTTCTTGTCCCAGCCGAGGAGGTGGGGGACGGTCGCGATGTTGTCCGCGACGGTCTGGTGGGGGAACAGACCGATCTGCTGGATCACGTAGCCGATCCGCCTGCGCAGCGCGACCGGGTCGACGCCCGCCACGTCGGCGCCGTCGAGCAGCACTCGACCCGAGGTCGGATCGATGAGGCGGTTGATCATCTTCATGGTCGTGGTCTTGCCGCACCCGGAAGGGCCGACCAGCACGCACAGCTCGCCCTCGTCGACCTCGAGCGAGAGCTCGTCGACCGCGGCATGGCCGTTCGGGAAGCGCTTCGAGACCGCCTCGAGACGGATCACCGGCCGGTCGAACGGGCGGAAAGCATCGCCGGCGAAGGTAGCGTGCGCCGAACATGTCGACGTTGGCGGCCAACGGACCGGACTCGTGGCTGTGGTGGGACTGGGTGGTTCGTCACGGTGACGAGATCTGGTTCCGCACCAAGGAACACGTGTTCCTGACCGTCGTCTCCGTGGTGGTGGGCACGCTGCTGGCCGTGCCCGCGGCGATCCTCGGCAGCCGCACCAAGCTCCTCGCGACGCCACTGCTCCTCGTCGGGGGCGTCATCTACACCATCCCGTCGCTGGCGCTGTTCGCGCTGCTCATCCCGTGGACGGGGTTGTCGCGCACGACGCCGCTGATCGCCCTCACCAGCTACACCCTGCTGATCCTGTTCAGGAACACCCTCACGGGGCTCTCTTCGGTGCCCGACGACGTGCGGGATGCCGCGCACGGCATGGGGTACTCGTGGGGCCGTCAGCTCCTGCGCATCGAGTTGCCCCTGGCGCTGCCTGCGATCATCGCCGGCATCCGGATCGCGACGGTCACCACCATCGGCCTCGTCACGGTCGCCGCGCTCGTGGCGCAAGGCGGGTACGGCCAGTTCATCCTCGACGGCTACCAGCGTTCGTTCCGCACACCGATCGTTCTCGGGTCCGCCTTGTCGATCCTCCTCGCCGTGGTGTCCGACGTCGTCCTCGTCGGTCTGCAGCGGGCGATGATGCCGTGGACCCGGGTGCCGTCGACATGATCGCCGCGACCTTCCTCGGCGAGGTCGTGGCATGGTTCGCGGACGGGGCGAACTGGAGCGGCCCCGGCGGCATCCCGAACCGCTTCTTCGAGTACGCCGAGATCACGTTCGTGTCGATCGCCATCGCGAGCGTCATCGGACTGCCGCTCGGGTTCCTGCTCGGCCACCTCGGCAAGGGCGCGCTCGTGGCCATCAACGTGTCGAACATCGGCCGCGCCATCCCCTCGCTCGCGCTGCTCGTCCTCACCGTGCAGATCACCGGCATCGGCAACACGCCAGCGATCGTCGCCCTCGTCGCCCTGTCGGTGCCGCCGATCGTGACGAACACCTACGTCGGGATGCGCGGCGTCGATCGTGACGTCCGCGAGGCCGCGCACGGCATGGGGATGACCGGCTGGCAGCGGCTCACTCGGGTGGAAGCGCCCCTCGCTCTGCCGCTCGTGATGGCGGGTCTGCGTACTTCGACGGTCCAGGTGGCGGCGACGGCGTCGCTCGCTGCCGTCGTCGCCTCCGGCGGCTTCGGCCGGTACATCGTCGACGGCCTCGCCACGCAGGACTACGTCCAGGTCTTCGCCGGCGCGGTGCTCGTCGCCGGCTTCTGCATCGCGCTCGAGCTCGGGCTCGGGCTCGTCGAGGCGCGCGTGGCACCCGGCCGTGTCCGTCTCGAATCCCCGGCCGCGCACCGCGCCGTCCCCGGCCTGGCCGGCACCGCGGCACCTGCCGGACCCTCGTAAGCGCAACCCGTCCTCAAGGAGAAGCCGTCCAGATGAAGCCCAGCCGCATCAAGCTCCTCGCCCTCTTCACCCTGTTGATGTTGCTCATGTTCTCCGCATGCGGAGGCGACGACGACGGCGGCGGTACGTCCGCCGGCGACGACGACACCGGCGCCGGCTCTGGGCCGCAGGTGACGATCGCGTCGTTCGGTTTCGGCGAGAGCGAGATCCTCGCCAACATCTACGGCAAGGCGCTCGAAGCCGAGGGCATCAAGGTCAACTACAAGCTCAAGCTCGGTGCGCGCGAGATCGTCGCACCCGCGCTCGAGAAGGGCGACATCGACATCGTCCCCGAGTACGTCGGCAACCTGCTCGCGTTCTACGACGCCAACGCGAGCGAGCCGGGCGACGACGTCGAGGCCACGACGTCGAAGCTGCGTGAGCTGGCGAAGGCGAAGAAGCTGACCGTGCTCGAACCGTCGGAAGCCGCGGACGGCGACGTCCTGGCGATGACGAAGAAGAAGGCCGACGAGCTCGGCGTGAAGAAGATCTCCGACCTCAAGGGCAAGGAGTCGTCCCTCGTCATGGGCGGCCCGCCGGAATGCGCGCAGCGCATCACCTGCTACAAGGGCCTGCAGGACGTCTACGGCTTGAGGTTCCGTGAGTTCAAGGCGCTCGACACCGGCGGCCCGATCACGGTCAAGTCGCTCAAGGACGGCGACGTCGACGTCGCTCGTCTCTTCTCGTCCGACCCGGCGATCAAGTCGAACGACTTCGTCGTGCTGGAGGACGACCAGTTCATCCAGCCGGCGGGCAACGTCGTGCCGGTCGTTCGCGACGAGGCGCTGACCGACGAGATCAAGGAGATCCTCAACAAGGTTTCCGCCGCCCTCACCACCGAGGACCTGATCGACCTCAACACCCGCGTCGACGTCGAGAAGGAAGACGCCGCTGCGGTCGCCGAGGACTGGATCAAGGAGAACCTCTAGGAATGCTCGCTGCCCGCCGGGGGTTTAGTTGAACATGCAATCAACTGTGTTCGACATCCGGCGGGCGAACGAGCGGCCGAGCACTCGCATCGGGTGGCTCGACTCGAAGCACTCGTTCTCGTTCGGTGGGCGCTACGACCCGTCGAACACCCACTTCGGGCTGTTGCTCGTCAACAACGACGATCGGGTCCTCGCCGGCAGCGGGTTCGAGACCCACCCCCACCGCGACATGGAGATCGTGACGTGGGTGCTCGACGGGGAGCTCGAGCACAAGGACTCGGAGGGCAATCGCGGGCTGATCTATCCGGGTCTGGCCCAGCGGATGAGCGCGGGCACGGGCATCTGGCACTCCGAGATGAACCCGTCGAAGGGGCAGGACGTCCACTTCATCCAGATGTGGGTGGTGCCCGACACCGAGCGCATCAACCCGGGGTACGAGCAGCTCGACATCAACGACGCGCTCGACCGGGGCGGGCTCGTGCCGGTGGCGTCGGGCCGCGGGTACGACGGAGCGATCGCCATCCGCCAGAAGGGCGCCACGCTCTGGGCGGGCCGGCTGAAGCCGGGCGAGACGGTGTCGCTTCCGGATGCGCCGTACGTCCACCTCTTCGTCGGAGGAGGAGCGATCGATCTCGAGGGTGCAGGCCGGCTCGCTGACGGCGACGCGGCTCGGATCACCTCTGCCGGTTCACCGAGGATCACCGCGGATGCGGCAGCGGGTGCGGAGATCCTCGTGTGGGAGATGCACGCTCGCCTGCGGGCTGCGTAGCGGGCGCCTGCGGGTAGGGCGTCGGCATGTCCGACTCCACCCCGATGGAGGGCCAGACGGTCCCCGTCAACATGTACGAAACCGACGGCGCCGTGGTGATCGTCGCGCCGCTCGCCGGCGTCATGCCCGACGACGTCGACGTGAACATTGACGGCTCGCGCCTCACGCTGCGCGCCGCGATGCGCACCGAGGCGGTCAAGGACTACCTGCTCCACGAGTGGCACTACGGCCCGTACGAGCGAAGCCTCGACCTGCCCGACGGCTTCGGCCCGCAGCTCGAGACGTCGTTCGGCAACGGCCAGCTGGCGATCCGGGTCTTGCGAAGCTCCTGACCGTTCCCCCCCGCATACGCGGATCTGGAGGAAATTCTCCGGAACTATCCCGGAGAATTTCCTCCAGATCGAGGGGTGGGGTGCAGGTTCAGGTTCAGCCGGGAGGGGCGTTCGCGTCGGTGCCCGCGCCCTTCTCGATCATGCCGTCGTCGCTGAAGCGCGGCTCGTCGTCGGTGCCCTCCATCTCGGCGAGGTCTTGACGCCCCTCGTCGATGCGGTCCTGGATGGCGTCGAGCCGGGCGTCGGAGTTGCCCTGGTTGCTCATGACGTCTTCGTACCCTGCTTGCCGCGATTGACCACCTCGCCGATCACGTCCTTGGCCAGGGTGATGCCCTTGTCGATCACCGCCACGGGCAGGCCGACGAGGATGTTGAGCGGCGGCTGGTCCGGAGCGAACGGGTGGGCCCGGGTG
>DATLGL010000008.1:0-79301 GCA_035540495.1 Acidimicrobiales bacterium | reverse complement strand
AGTCCATCCTGGCCTTGAGGCGCCGGAACAACCCAACCATCTCGACCGCGCCGAGGCCGCACTCCTCGCCCACGTTGTGGCCGCCCTCGGCCTCCGACCGTGCGAGCGCCTGATCGAGGTCTTCGGTGGTGAGCACACCGAACATCACCGGGACGCCCGTGTCGAGCTGCACCCGCTGCACGCCGCTCGCGGCCTCGCCTCCCACGAGGTCGTAGTGCGTGGTCTCCCCCCGGATGACGCACCCGAGCGCGATCACCGCGTCGTAGCGACCGGAGTCGATGTGCATCTTCGCCGCGAGGGGGAGCTCGAAGGCACCGGGCACCCAGGCGACGGTGATGTCCACCTCGGCGACACCGCCCCGCGCGAGGCCCCGCCGCGCGCCGTCGAGGAGGCGCATCGTCACCAGGTCGTTGAAGCGCGCGCAGACGATCGCGATCCGCAGCCCCTCGCCTTCGAGGACGGGCTCCACGCGTGCATCGGAGCGGGCGTCAGAGGACATCGTCGAGCCCCTCGAGCAGGTGCCCCATCCGCTCCCGCTTCGTGCGGAGGTAGTTGATGTTCTCGGGGTTCGGCACGGTCTCGATCGGGACGCGCTCGACGATCTCGAGCCCGTAGCCACGGATGCCGTCGCCCTTGGCCGGGTTGTTGGTCATGAGCCGCATCGTCGTGATCCCGAGGTCGACCAGGATCTGGGCGCCAACGCCGTACTCGCGGCGGTCCGCGTGGAACCCGAGGTGCACGTTGGCGTCGACGGTGTCGAGCCCCTGCTCCTGCAGCTTGTACGCGAGCAGCTTGTTGCCGATGCCGATCCCGCGGCCCTCGTGGCCGCGCAGGTAGACGATCACGCCCATCCCCTCATCGGCCACCCGCTTCATCGCGCCGTCGAGCTGCGGCCCGCAGTCGCATCGCAGCGACCCGAAGACGTCGCCGGTCAGGCACTCGCTGTGGACGCGGACGAGGACGTTGTCCTCCCCTGCCGGCGCTCCCTTCACGAAGGCCAGGTGCGTCTCGCCGTCGAGCGTCGACTCGTAGGCGAAGCACGTGAAGTCGCCGTACTGCGTCGGCACTCGCGCCTCGGCGACGCGCTTGACCAGCTTCTCCTTCTGGCGCCGGTAACGGACGAGGTCGGCGATGGAGATCATCAGGAGGTCGTGCTCCTCCGCGAACTTCTCGAGCTCGGGGGCACGGGCCATGTCCATCTTCTTCTCGTCGACGATCTCGCAGAGCACGCCTGCCGGATAGCAGCCGGCGAGACGGGCGAGGTCGACGGCCGCCTCGGTGTGACCCGCCCGCTTCAACACGCCGCCCTCGCGAGCCTCGAGCGGGAGGATGTGGCCCGGCCGGGCCAGATCGTCGGGACGGGTCGCGGGATCGACGAGCGACAGGATGGTCGCGGAACGATCGTGGGCGGAGATCCCGGTCGACGTCCCGTGCTTCAGGTCGACGGTCACGAGGAACGCGGTGCGCTGGATCTCGGTGTTGTGGGCGACCATCGGCGGCAGGTCGAGCTCGCGGGCCCGCTCGGACGTGATCGGCGCGCAGATGTAGCCGGACGTGTGGTGCAGGAAGAACGCGATCTTCTCGGGCGTCGCGAACTCCGCCGCCATGATGAGGTCGCCTTCGTTCTCGCGGTCTTCGTCGTCGACGACCACGACGATCTCGCCGCGGCCGATCGCGGCGATCGCCTTCTCGATGTCTGCGAGGGGCACGGGTCAGTCCTCTTTCTTCAGGAGGAGTCGCTCGACGTACTTCGCGACGAGGTCGACTTCGAGGTTCACGCGGTCGCCTGGACGCTTGCGTCCGAGGACGGTCACCTCGGAGGTGTGGGGGATGACCGCGACCGTGAAGCCGTCGTCGAGCGCCTCGACGACCGTGAGGCTGCAGCCGTCGACGGTGATCGATCCCTTCTCGACGACGTAGCGGCTCAACTCGGAAGACATGCGCACCCGGAGGTTCGGCGCAGGCTCCACGACCTCTCCGACCGCGTCGACGTGGCCCTGCACGATGTGGCCGCCGAGGCGGTCGTTCACCCGCACCGGCCGCTCGAGGTTCACGGGATCACCCGGCGAGAGATCACCGAGGTTCGTCCGCTTGAGGGTCTCGTCGACGGCGTCGGCGGCCCACCAGCCTTCACCGATCTCCACGACGGTCAGGCAGCAGCCGTTCACCGCGATGGAATCGCCGATCTTCGAGTCCTCGAGGACGGCTTGGGCGTCGAACACGAAGCGTCCGCCGTCGCGAGACCGGACCGTCCCCATCTCCTCGACGATGCCGGTGAACATCAGGCTGCCCTCTCCAGGTCGATGCGGATGTCGTCGCCGAGGTGTTCGACCGCGACGATGCGGCCGCGGAAGACGTCGTCGATCGTCAACGCTCCACGCCCTGAGAACATGCCGCGCGCGTCGTCACCACCGAAGAGAACCGGTGCGACGTACACGACGTAGCGGTCGACGAGGCCGCGGCGGTGGAACTCCCCTGCCACCGACGCACCGCCTTCGACCATCAACTGGACGACGCCGTCGCCGCCCAGCCGATCGAGGATCTCCGCGAGGTCACCGCTCATCTCGTCGCACGGATGGACCTTCGCTCCGCCGGGCGCGCGGCCGAGCACGATCCGGCGTGGGTCGCGTCCCTCGACGGCCCGGACCGTGAGCGACGGGTCGTCGGCTCGAACGGTGCCGGCGCCTACGAGGATCGCGTCGCTCTCGGCCCGCAGCCGGTGTGCGTCGGCCCGTGCCGCCTCGCCGGTGATCCACTGGCTCGATCCGTCGGGCGCAGCGGTGCGGCCGTCAAGACTCGCGGCCAGTTTCAGGACGACGAAGGGCCGGCCGGTCGTGCGGTGGTGGACGTAGGGGCGGAGGAGCCGGCGCGCCTCCTCTTCGAGCAGTCCGACCTCGACCTCGACGCCCGCCTCGCGAAGCGCCGCTACGCCCCGTCCCCTCACCCGCTCGTCCGGGTCCTCCATCGCCACGACCACCCGGTCGATCCCCGCGGCGACGACGGCCTTCGCACACGATGGCGTCCGCTTTCCGTCCCACTCCCAGCACGGTTCGAGGGTGACGTAGAGGGTGGTGCCCTCGCCGGCTCCGCCGGCAGCTGCTTCGAACGCGTCGAGCGCGACGGCCTCGGCGTGGCGGCCGCCGACGGGCTCCGTCGCACCCTCGAAGGTCGCACCGGTGCTCACGATCACTGCGCCCACCCAAGGATTCGGATGGGCCGACGCGCGCACGGAAGCGGCAAGTTCGAGGGCACGCGACATCGCGGCTTCGTCGTCCACTCCCGGTCCCAAGGCGTCTGGTCGTTTTCGGAACGATCGTTCCGACAACGACAACGGTAGTTCAGTGGGCTCGAGAAGTCCCGTTGAGGAGGGCCAGCGCGTGGGGCAGCACGTCGGCGACAGCGTCGAAGCACTCGACCGTCCCCTTGGTCGACCCCGGCGTGTTGAGCACGATCGACGCGCCCACCACACCCGCCACGCCGCGGCTCAGGCGCCCGAGCGGGCTCACGAGCCGCATGGCTTCCGCCAGCCCGGGAGCGTCGCGCTCGATGACCGCCCTGGTGCCTTCGGGCGTCTCGTCGCGAGGTGAGAAACCGGTGCCACCGGTCGTCACCACGACGCCCGCGAAGCCGCGCGTCATGTCCCTCAGTGCCGCGGCGACCGCATCGGCGCCGTCTGCCGTCACCTGTCGATCGACGACGTCGAACCCGGCCGCGGCCAGGGCGCCGGCCAGTGCCTCGCCCGATCGATCGTCGCGCGTGCCTGCGACCACCCCGTCCGACACCGTGAGCACCTTGGCCAGGAGCGGCTGGGCCGACGGCTCCTGCGGCGCCGCGGCGTCAGACACGGCGCTGATCGATCCGGTAGGCAGAACTGCGCTCCTGCTTCGCCGCGAGCTTCATCTCCGTCGCGATGGCGGACGCCTCGGCCAGGGACGCGAGGGGGCGGTGGGCGGTCGTCGCGACGCCGAGCGAGATCGTCATGATGCCGACCCGATGGCGGTGGTTCCGCCGGTCGTCGACCTCGATGAACCCCTGCTCGGCATCGGCTGCGTCGTAGAACGACGGTGCGAGTTCGTCGAAGCGCTGGACCACCAGCTGGCACAGCTGCTCGGCTGCCTCGGGAGCGACGATGAGCACGAAGTCGTCGCCGCCGATGTGGCCGATGAAGCACACGTCGCTCGCCACCGCGGTGACGGTCTGCGCCAGAACCTCGCCGGTGGCGCGGATCGCGTCATCGCCGCGAGCGAAGCCGTAGCGGTCGTTGAAGGCCTTGAACCGATCGAGGTCGGCGTGCACCAGCGCGAACGGCGTGCCCGACGAGATGAGGTCGTCGACGCGCCGCGCGATCTCGCTGTTGCCCGGAAGACCCGTGAGCGGCGAGACGTCACGCAGCTGCCGCGCACGGCGCAGAGCGGCCCGCACGCGAGCGACCAGCTCCGGCGGGTCGAACGGCTTCGCGATGTAGTCGTCGGCGCCGGCCGTGAGCCCGAGGACCGTGTCGGCCGACAGCGTCTTCGCCGTGAGCATGATCACCGCCGCGTGGCTCGTCCGGGCGTCGCTGCGGATGCGGCGACACACCTCGTAGCCGTCGAGGCCCGGCATCATCACGTCGAGCAGCACGACCTCGGGCCGCAGGACGAGCGCCTTCCGCACCGCCTCCTCCCCGTCGTGCGCCACGTGGACGCCGAAGCCCTCGAGGGACAGGTTCAGCTCGACGTAGCGCGCGATGTCGATGTCGTCGTCGACGACCAGCACCGCCTCGCGTCCGCCACGGGGCTCCTCCATCAGCTCACGGGAGCCGCGGCGGCCTCGCGTATCTTCCTCGCCGCCTCAGCCGGATCGTCTTCACGGAAGACCGCGCTCCCGCTGACCAGCACCGTCGCCCCGGCGCGGCACACGATCGGCGCCGTGCGGACGTCGATGCCGCCGTCGACCTGCAACGCCACGTCGAGGTCTCGCTCCCGGATCGCGGCAGCGGCCTGGGCGATCTTCGGCACGACGTCCGAGATGAACGACTGGCCGCCGAAGCCCGGGAACACGGTCATCAACAAGAGGAGATCGATGCGGTCGAGGAACGGCTCGAACGTGTCGAACGGAACATCCGGGTTGACGGCGAGACCGACGTCGAGGCCCAGCGATCGCATCTGCTCGATGAGCTCGTCGGTACCGCCGATCTCCACGTGCACGGAGCACCCGTTCGCGCCGGCGTCGCGGAACGCCTCGAGGTACTGCCCCGGATTGGTCATCATCAGGTGGCAGTCGAGGTAGAGGTCGGTGTGCTTGCGGATCGACGCCACCACGGGTGGACCGATCGTGAGGTTCGGCACGAAGTGTCCGTCCATCACGTCGACGTGGAGCATGTCGGTCTGCGGAGCCACCGCGTCGATCGCCTCCGCCAGGGCGGCGAAGTCGGCGGAGAGGATCGACGGTGCGATGCGGACCACGAAGCCGAGGTTACTGAGCGACGCGCGCGAATCCGGTGACGTACATGCCATCGGTCTGCGCCGTCTGAGGGAGGAGCAGGGCGCCGACCTCCAGGGGCTGCCACGGCTCCCCCGGGGGATCGACGAGCGCCAGGTCGTTGTGCGTGTCGAGCAGCCAGCGCCCGATGTCAGGACCTTCGGCTTTCGTCAACGTGCACACGCTGTAGACGAGCCGGCCGCCCGGGCGGACGAGGCGGACCGCAGCCTCGAGGATCTCGCGTTGGAGACGGACGAGGTCGTCGACGTCGCGCTCCTGGATGCGCCATCGCGCGTCGGGCCGCCGGCGCAACACGCCGAGACCGGAGCACGGCGCGTCGACGAGCACCCGGTCGAACGTCTCCTCCGGGTGTGGCGGGCGCCGCGCGTCAGCGACGACCACGGCGACCCGCTCCTGCTGGCCGGTGAGGCGGACGTTGCCGGCCACGAGCGTCGTTCGCGTCGGGCTGGCGTCGCCGGCGACCACGACGTCAGGAGATCCCAGCTCGGCGATCAGCGTGGCCTTGCCGCCGGGCGCTGCGCACACGTCTGCGACGCGTTCGCCCGGTCGGGCGCCGACGATCCTGGCGACGTCCTGCGACGCCGGGTCCTGCACGTAGCCATCGGGGCGCTCGTGCACGGTCGCGGCCTCGTTCATCGACTCGAGCGCGCCGACGGCGACTTCCCGGCCGAGATCGTGCGACAGGCGGTCGACGATCCAGTCGGGATAGCTCAGCCGGGTTGCGTCGTCGGGCCACTCGACGGGAGCGCCGGCCACCTTCCGCAGCACGGCGTTGACGAGACCGCGCGCCTTGCCCTTGACCTCGTCGACGGTCTCGCCCACGGCCGCATGTGGGGGCGTTCGGAGGAAGTGGAGCTGGTAGGCGCCGAGCCGCAGCGCGGAACGCACATCGGCATCGAGCTCCGTGCGCACGAGGAACCGGTCGACCAGGAAGTCGCACGCTCTGCGCATGCGCGTCGTGCCGTAGACGAGGTCGGTGACGAAGCGGCGGTCGCGCTCGTCGAGGCCGCTGCGTTCGAGGAGGGGTGGAAGAACGAGGTTCGCGTACGCGCCGTCGTCGATCCGTGCGAGTGCGTTCAGAGCGACGCGCCGCGCGGAAGGACCGCTCACTCCCCCAGCCGTTCGCCGGGCTGCGGCCGGGCGCCGTTGGCCCACGCCTTGGCGCTCTGGACCCCTCTGCCTTCCGGCTTGACTTCGACGAGCTCGACCGTGCGCGAGTCGCCGCAGACGACCGAGGTGCCCACGATCGTGCCGGGCGACCCCGTCGAGTCGGCGCGCGAGGTCGCCTCGTCGCCGAGACGTCCTCGGACGATCTGCAGGCGCTTGCCCCGGAACGTCGTCCATGAACGTCCGAGGCGGATGACTCGGTCGACGTGCGCGGCAGGCTGCGTCCAGTCGATGCGCAGCTCGTCGGGCGCGATCTTCGCCGCGTACGTCGCCTCCCCCACCTGCGGTTCGGGCTCGCCGAGCGGCTTCGAGAGCTGCTCGACGAGGAGGCGAGTGCCGGCGTCGACGAGACGGTCACGGAGCGAGTCGACGGTGTCTTCCGCCGTGATCGCCACGTGCTCCGACGCGTAGACGGGGCCGGTGTCGAGGCCTTCCTCGAGCTGCATGATGCACACGCCGGTGACGTCGTCGCCGGCGAGGATCGCCCGCTCCACCGGCGCCGCGCCGCGCCAGCGCGGGAGGAGCGAGAAGTGGACGTTCACCATCGGCACCGCGTCGAGGACGTGCGGCTTGATCAGCCGCCCGAACGCGACGACGACCCCGAGCTCGACATCCGCTTCCAGGACGTCGTCCACCCTCTCGCTCACCGGCAGCCCGAGCTCGACCGCCGCCGCCTTGACCGGGCTCGGCATCGTCGCCCCACCGCGGCCACGACGCTTGTCGGGCTGCGTCACGACGATCCGGATGTCGTGCCCTGCCTCGGCCAGGGCCCGAAGCGGCGGCACCGCTGCCGCGGGCGTGCCGAGGTACGCGAGCCTCAGGTGAGGTCCTTCGCGATGAGGTTCCGCGACCGGAGCGACTTCAGCGCGGCCTTGCGCTGCTCGTCGTCGAGGTACTCGAAGAGGAGCTTGCCGTCGAGGTGGTCGAGCTCGTGCTGGAAGAGGCGGGCGACGATCTCGTCGGCCTCGATCGACACCTCGTTCCCGTCGAGGTCGAAGCCCGTGAGATGGATCTCCTTCGGGCGGACGATCGGGAAGAAGAGGCCCGGCACCGACAGGCACCCCTCTTCGAACTCCCACTCGCCCCGGTACTCGGTGATCGTCGGGTTGATCAGCGTCTGCGGTCCCTCGCCGTCGTCGAGGTCGTACACGAACAGCCGCTTCTGGACACCGACCTGCGGCGCCGCCAGGCCGAGCCCGTGCACCTCGTACATCGCGTCGGCCATGCCGTCGACGAGGCGCACGAGCGCGCCGTCGATGTTGGTGACTTCCGAGCACCGCTGCCGAAGGACAGGGTCGCCGTAGATCCGGATGTTGTAGGCGGCCACGACGGTCAAGGGTACCGTCGGGGCATCGGTACGCCCGACGCCTCCCACTACTTCGACGAGTCACCAGCCGCGCCGTCGCGGCCGTCGACGGTGCGCCTGACGCTCCCCGACCTCAGCCTGGAGCTGGCGACCGATCGTGGTGTCTTCTCACCCGAGGCGATCGACGCGGGGACGAAGCTGTTGCTCACGGAGGCCGCGACCGTGCCCGCCGGGCGCGTCGACCTGCTCGACCTCGGATGCGGCTACGGGCCGATCGCCATGACGCTCGCCCGGCGTGCGCCGGAGGCGACGGTGTGGGCGGTGGACGTGAACGCGCGCGCTCGTGCCCTGGCCGCGGCGAACGCGGCGTCGCTCGGTGTTGCCGACCGGGTGGAGGTGCGGGCGCCGGACGACGTGCCGGACGACATCGTGTTCGGCGCCATCTGGTCGAACCCGCCGATCCGCGTCGGCAAGGCTGCGCTGCACGAGCTGCTCCTCCGGTGGCTTCCCCGCCTCGACCCGTCCGTCGGTGTGCACGCGGCTGCCTGGCTGGTCGTGCACAAACACCTCGGTTCTGACTCGCTGGCCCGCTGGCTCGGGAGCGAGGGCTACGACGTCGAGCGTGTCTGCTCGCGGGTCGGCTATCGCATCCTGAGGGTGGCTCCGACATGAGCGAGACCCACCGGACCCTGAGCGGCACCGAGGCCAAGCGTCTCCATCGCGACTGGCGGCGGCGGACCGAGCGGGTGGTGTCACTCGTGCTCGACAACGTCCAGACCCCGTTCAACGTCGGCTCGATCGTCCGCACCGCCGCGTCCTTCCGGGTCGAGCACCTCTACATCGTGGGCGCCGCGGCGATCACCCCCGACCACCAGAAGTCGAAGAAGACGTCCCTCGGCACGGAGCGCCTGGTGCCGTGGTCGGAGCACGCGGCGATCGGCGACGCGCTGGCATCGGTACGAGCCGCGGGGCAGCGGGTGGTCGGCATCGAGCTCGCCACCGGCGGGCGTCCCCTGCACGAGGTCGTCGCCGGAGTCGAGCCGGTGTGCCTGGTGGTGGGCCACGAAGACCGCGGCCTTTCGGCGGGCGCACTCGCGTCGTGCGACGCGGTCGGCTTCATCCCGACGCCGGGGAAGGTCGGTTCGCTGAACGTCGCGGTCGCCGCCGCGATCGCGCTGTACGAGGTCCGCCGTGCCGAGTGGACGGTTCCGCCTGCTCCCTAGAGCCGGCGGGGGTCGACCTCGAGGCGGAGCCGTCCGGGCGGACGGTCGATCTGCGAGAGCGCGTCCGCGAGCGTCGCGGCGGACGGGGCCCGCACCAACCAACGTCCGTCGCCAGGCCCGAGGACCTCGATGTTCGGGATCGACGCAGCGCGAAGCCGATCGACGTAGGCCTCGGCCGCCGCTCCCGACACCGCCGCCATCGCCTTCGCCGGTGGGAAACCGAGCAGCTCGCGCTTCGGCAGCTCCACGTCGGTGACTCGCGCCGGGTCTCCGTGAAGCGCAGCGGCGAGCACCTCGTGGTGGGGCAGCCGGGTCTGCACCGCGACCCTCCCGCCGCCACGACGCCCGCCCACGAGCCGCCCGGCGCGTGCGAGCAGCGCGAGCGCCTCCTCCGCAGCCCGATACCGGGGCGCCAGCAGCTCCTGGTCGATGTCGAGGAACGCGACGAGGTCGCACCGCGGCACTCGATGCAACACCGCCTCGGTGCCGATGATCACGTCGGTGTCAGGGACGTCATCGGTGTCGCCGGTGACCTCGCCGACAGGCGCTTGGAGGAGCGCCTCGAGCTCTTCCCGGACGCGGGTGACCCCGACCCGCAGGGCCTTCAACGCCGTCGACCCGCACGATGCGCACAACCCCGGACGTACGAGGCCGCATCGTCCGCAGGCGAGGCCGTCGTCCGACTGCGCGACCGCGGCCTCGCACCGCTCGCAGCGCGCCAGCTCGCTGCAGGCGCCACACGCGAGCAGGCGCGCCCGACCCTTGCGGTTGAGCACGAGCAGCGATCGCTCGGCGCGGCGCACGAGGTTGACGAGCCGTTCGGAGTACATCCCCGTTCGCGGATCGTCACCCCGACGGTCGATCACGTCGAGCATCGGCCAACCATCACGTTCGTCGCGCCGGCTCAACGTCCGGGGCGGGCGCCTTGCCGCGGCCAGCATGATCAGGTCGGGGCACGGCGACGTCAGCACGATCGGGATCCGCGCCCGCTTGGCCCTCTCGATCGCCACGTCGACCGCGTGCCACGAGGGCGTGCGCTCCTCCTGATAGGCCTCGTCGTGGGCGTCGAGCACCAGGATCGCCGCGGGATCGGGCACGGGCGCCCACGCCGCCGCTCTCGAACCGACCACGCTCAGCCCGCCGGCACGGGCGGCGGGCCAGTCCCTCGGGAGCGACGCCACCGGCGTCCCCTGCCGCTTGAGAGCGAGGGCGATCCGCGACGCGTCGACGTGGTTCGGCGAGAGGATCAGCGACGGACCACGTACCGCCACGACGTGGGCGGCGATCGACGCGACGTCGACCTCGGGCGGAAGGCGGACGATGCCGCCGCCCGCACGTAGAGAATCGTCGATGGCGGCGGCCACTTCCGGATCGACCACGACGGTCGCCGGCGGCGGCGACGACGGCGGGCGGGGCAGGCCTCGTACGGCGACGTCTGCCGATGCCGTACCGAGGAACGCGGCGCGTGGCCCGGCCCATCGCCAGGTCGCCCACGACGAGAGGTCGACCAGCGACGGCGGCGGGCCCCATCCGGTCACCTTCGCGATCGGCTTCAGCTTCTGGACGCGAGCCGGCGGTTCGCGCTCGTCGTCGACCACCCACCCGCCGACGCGCCTGCCGTGCAGCTCGATGCGGACGACGGTGCCGACGCGCACGTCGGCGTCCATCGCGTCAGGAACGGTGTAGTCGAAGACCTTGCCGATCGCGCCGACGTCCGGGAGGACGCCGACGACCCTCGGGCGAGCTCCCGCCTCGGTCAGAGGCCGAGGGCCGACTTGAAGTCGTCGAGCTTCGAGGTCCGCTCCCAGCTGAAGTCCTTCTCGGTGCGCCCGAAGTGACCGTAGGCCGCCGTCTTGCGATAGATGGGCTTGCGGAGGTCGAGGTCACGGATGATCGCCGCGGGTCGCATGTCGAACACGTCGCGCACCGCCTGCTCGATCTTCTTCGGGTCGACAGTCTCGGTGCCGAAGGTCTCGACCATGATCGAAACGGGGTGGGCGACGCCGATCGCGTACGCGAGCTGGATCTCGCAGCGCGCCGCGGCGCCGGAGGCAACCACGTGCTTCGCGACCCAGCGCGCGGCGTACGCAGCCGAGCGGTCGACCTTCGACGGGTCCTTCCCGGAGAAGGCGCCGCCGCCGTGGCGGGCCGCGCCGCCGTAGGTGTCGACGATGATCTTGCGCCCGGTGAGGCCGGTGTCGGCGTGCGGACCGCCGAGGACGAAGAGGCCGGTGGGGTTCGCGAGCACGTCGTACTCGTCGCCCGCGAACTGCTGAGGCAGCAGCGGGTGGATCACGTGCTCGTTGAGGTCGGGAGCGAGGAGGGTGTCGATGTCGAGCCCCTCCTGGTGCTGCGTCGAGATGAGGACGGTGCGGAGCTTGACCGGCTTGCCGTTCTCGTAGTCGAAGGTGACCTGGGTCTTGCCGTCCGGGCGGAGGTAGGGCAGCACCCCGGCCTTGCGGACCTCGCTGAGGCGGTGGGCGAGCCGGTGGGCCATCCAGATCGGCAGCGGCATGAGGTCGGGCGTCTCGTCGGTCGCGTAGCCGAACATCATCCCCTGGTCACCGGCGCCCTGGGCGTTGAGGAGGTCTTCGCCGCCGGTGCCCTTGCGCTCCTCGAAGGCGTGGTCGACACCCTGGGCGATGTCGGGCGACTGCTCGTCGATCGACACCATCACGCCGCAGGTGTTGCCGTCGAAGCCGTACGCCGCGTTGTCGTAGCCGATCTCGCAGATCGTCTTGCGGGCGATCTTGGGAATGTCGACGTACGCGGAGGTGGAGATCTCACCGGCCACCACCACCATGCCGGTGGTGAGGAGCGTCTCGCAGGCGACACGCGCGTTCGGGTCCTGCTCGAGGATCGCGTCGAGCACGGCGTCCGAGACTTGGTCGGCCATCTTGTCGGGATGGCCCTCCGTGACGGACTCGGAGGTGAACGTGAAGCGGTCGGTCACTGCGAACTCCTGATCTGGGCGACCGCATCCCAAACGGCGGCGGCCACGTTGCGCTTGTCGGTGAGCGGTACATCCTGCTCCCGCCCGTCGGCGAAGAGGAGGATGACCTCGTTGGTGTCATGCTCGAAGCCGACCCCGGGAGCTGACACGTCGTTGCCCACGATGAGGTCGAGGTTCTTGCGGCGAAGCTTGCCGAGCGCGTTCGCCCTCAGCTCGTTGGTCTCTGCGGCGAAGCCGACGAGCACCTGGCCCTTCGGCTTCCGCTGGCCGAGGTCGACGAGGAAGTCGTGCGTCGGCTCGAGGACGATCTCGCTGAGCCCGTCCTCCTTCTTGATCTTGCGGTCGGCCGGGTCCTTCGGCCGGAAGTCGGCGACGGCGGCTGCCATGACGATGACGTCGAACTCGTCCTGTCGGGGGACGATCGCCTCCTGCATGTCTGCCGCGCTCGCGACGTTCACGACCTCGGCGACGCCGTGAGGAACCGGCCGGTCGACGGTGGTGACGAGGGTGACCTGCGCTCCCCTCGCGGCGGCGACCTCGGCCAACGCGTACCCCTGCTTGCCGGAGGAGCGGTTGGTGACGACACGCACCGTGTCGATGGCCTCGCGCGTGCCGCCCGCACTGATGAGGACGCGCATGCCGTCCATGTCGTTCGGTCCGAGCACGCGCTCGATCGCCGCGACGATGTTCGCCGGATCGGCGAGGCGGCCTGCGCCCACGTCGCCACCGGCGAGTCGCCCGGTCTCGGGGTCGAGCACGTGCACGCCTCGGCGGCGGAGCGTCGCCAGGTTCTCCTGGACCGACGCGTGCTCCCACATCTCGGTGTGCATCGCCGGGCAGACGAGCACCGGCGCGCGGGTGGCGAGGAGGGTCGCGGTGAGCAGGTCGTCGGAGATACCTGCGGTGTACTTGCCGATGACGCGCGCGGTGGCGGGTGCGACGACGATCAGGTCGGCTGATTGACCCAGACGGGTGTGCGGGATCGGCTCCGGCTCGTGCCAGAGGCTCGTTCGCACGGGCTCGCTCGCGAGGGCGGAGAACGTGACCTCGCCGATGAACCGCGTGGCGTCCTCGGTGAGGACCGGCGACACGAACGCGCCCGCGTCGACGAGGCGACGGCAGACCTCGACGGCCTTGTAGGCGGCGATGCCGCCCGACACGCCGAGGACGATCTTCTTGCCCTCGAGCGTGCTCATGTGCTGCTTCGCGAGGTCGTCAGGAGCCGGGCGGCTCAGGCCGACGCGTCGGTCTCGGCCTCGTCGCCCTCGGTGGGCTCACGGCGGACACCGACGATCTTGTCGGCCGCGATCTCCTCGAGCGCGATCGAGAGCGGCTTGCGCGACGTCGACGCCACCTGCGGCGGAACGATCGACCCGAGGCCCTCGCTCAACTGGTTGTAGTACGAGTTGATCTGGCGGGCCCGCCGGGCCGACAGGGTGACGAGGGTGAACCGCGCGTCGACGCGCTGCAGGAGCTCCTCGATCGAGGGGTCCATCATCGTGGCGCGCTGTTCTTGGGCCATGCTCGTCTCCGGGGGTCGTGATGCGGCGGACGTCGCTGCCGGGGCGGATGCCCTAGCGGCGGCTTTCCAGTATACGGGCCACCTCGGCGGCAGCCCTAGCCAGGTCGTCGTTGACGATCACGTGGTCGGCGACCTCGCGTCCGGCCGTCATCTCGTACTCCGCGAGGTCGAGGCGCTTCCGCACGTGCGCTTCATCGTCCCCCCGCCCGCGCAGACGGCGCTCGAGCTCCTCGATCGACGGCGGCTCCACGAGGATCGCCAGGGCGTCCGGGAACCGCTGCTTGACCTGGCGAGCGCCGTTGAGGTCGATCTCGAGCACGACGTCGAGGTCGTCGCCGGCGTCGGGCCACGGCGTGCCGTAGAGCTCGCCGTTGCCCGCGAACTCGTTCGTCTCCAGGAACCGCCCCGCTTCGATCGCAGCGAGGAACTCCTCTCGGGCGACGAAGACGTAGGCGTCGTCGGCCTCGTGCGGCCGGCGCGGCCGTGTCGTCCACGATCGGCTCAGCCAGAGGCGGTCGTCGATCTCGAGCAGCTTCTGGACCAGGGCTCCCTTGCCGACCCCACCCGGTCCGAAGACGACGATGATCAACGACTCGACGAGCGCGACGCCGTGATCAGAGCGACGAGAGCTTGTCGAAGAGGGCGCGGCGCTGCTTGTCGCCCAGCCCCTGCACTCGACGGGTCTCGCTGATGCCGATCTCCTCCATGAGCCGGCGAGCCTTCACCTTGCCCAGACCAGGAAGCGACTCGAGGACCGTCACCATCTTCATCTTGGCGACGACTTCGTCGCGCTCGGCTTGATCGAGCAGCTCCTTCAGCGTGAGCGAGCCCATCTTGAGCTTCTCCTTGAGCTCGGCTCGCTGGCGACGGGCGGCTGCTGCCTTCTCGAGCGCCGCCTGCCGCGCCTCGGGGGAGAGAGAGGGAGGCAAGGCCATTCGCCGACCCTAGCGCGCCGGTTCGCCCGCAGCGCCCGGCCCGCTTGCGTTTCTCGAAGCCAGGGCGTCCTCGACTCGCTGGGCCATCTCGGCCGCCGCCGCTGCTCGATCGGGTGCCTGGGTGACGGCGCGCCCGACGACCAGGACGTCCGCCCCGGCGTCGATGGCCGACGTCGGCGTCGCGATGCGCGCCTGGTCGTGCACGTCTCCGCCCGGCAGGCGGATGCCCGGAACCACGGCGACGACGCGGGGCGCCAGTTGCTTCGCCTCGGCGACGTCGGAAGCGGCGCAGACGATGCCGCCGCAGCCTCCCTCGAGAGCCGCCTGCACACGCTTGCCGAGGATGTGCGGCGGCGCACCGGAGTCGCTCGTGAGGATGGTGACGCCGAGCCCGATCGGCTTCGGCAGTCCGGCGCGCGCCGCTCCGTCTTCGAGGCCTTCGACACCAGCGCGCAGCATCGACGGGCCGCCGTGGGCGTGCATCGTGAGATAGCGGGCGCCGAGGCTGCCGACGACTCGTGCTGCCTTCCCGACCGTCGTCGGGATGTCGTGGAGCTTGAGGTCGAGGAACACGGCCATGCCCATCTCCGTCAGCTGCGTGACCGCGTCAGGGCCCGTCGCGCTGTACAGCTCGAGCCCGACCTTCGCCACGCCGAACCAC
This sequence comes from Acidimicrobiales bacterium, assembly GCA_035540495.1. Classification (GTDB taxonomy): domain Bacteria; phylum Actinomycetota; class Acidimicrobiia; order Acidimicrobiales; family CADCTF01; genus DASVEG01. Next base: position 64,053 of record DATLGL010000008.1, on the reverse strand, counting down.
GGGCTGACGTCGCGAGCGATGCGCCGGGCCTCGACGAGGTCGTCGACGTCGAGCGCGATCGCCAGCCGGCTGCGGACGCTCTCCGGTACCGCTGCGGTCGATGTCGACGCCACCGGTTCAGTCATGTGCCATCCCCCTCAAGTCCCCCACTCTCGTCACGCCGTTCTTGTTGCACCACCGCTCGAGTTCCTTCAGCACGCGGGCCGGTGCCTTCGGGTCGCGGAACGTCGCGGTACCGACCTCGACGGCCGACGCGCCGGCGAGCATGAGCTCCACCGCTTCCTCACCCGTGCTGACGCCACCGACTCCGACGATGGGCAGGTCGGGCAGCGCAGCGTGCACGTCGTAGACGGCTCGCACCGCGACCGGGTGGATCGCCGCGCCGCTGAGCCCGCCGCCCTTGTTGCCGAGGACGGGCTTGCGGGTGCCGTTCACGTCGATCGCCATGCCCATCACCGTGTTGATCAGGGTGACGGCTTCGGCGCCCGCCTGTCGTGCGGCCGCCGCGATCTCGGGCAGGTCGGTGACGTTCGGGCTGAGCTTCGCCCAGCGCGGCCTGTTCGCGGCCGTCGTGGCTTCGATCGCCTCGGCGGTGAGCGTCGGTGAGTGAGCGAACATGTCGCGCCGGCTCTCGACGTTCGGGCAGCTGAGGTTGACCTCCACGGCGACGACCGTCTTGTCGTCGAGCTCGCGCAACATCTGCGCCGCCTTCTCGTACGCCTCGACGGTGAAGCCCCAGATGCTCGCGACGACCGTGGCGCCCGTCTTCTGGAGGTCGGGCAGCTCGTGCTCGATCCACGCCTCGACGCCCGGGTTCTGGAGCCCGACGCTGTTGAGCATGCCCACGCGTGTCTCGTGCACTCGAGGAGCTGGGTTCCCTTGCCACGGCTCCGCGCTGAGCGACTTCACCACGACCGCGCCGAGGCCCTTCAGCGGGAAGTAGGCATCGAGCTCCGCACCGTGCCCGGCCGTCCCGGACGCGGCGAGGATCGGGTTCTTGAAGGCGAGGCTGCCGACACGGGTGGCGAGGTTGCTCACCGGCGGCTCACGGACGTCACAGCGGCAGCCGCTGCTGGTCGTCGGCGAGGAACTCCTGGATGCTGCGCACCTCGAGCGGGTGGGCGGCCCAGTCGGCTATCCCCGCAGCCGCTGCTCTCGCTGCCGCCGCGGTGGTGAGACACGGCACCTTGTGCACGTTCGCCGTCGTACGGATGTAGCTGCCGTCGGCTCTCGGGCCTCGGCCGCGAGGCGTGTTCACGACGAGCTGGACCTGACCATTGGCGAGCAGGTCGACGGCGTCAGGCCGTCCTTGGTGCTCCTCGCCGAGCTTGGCGACGACGGTCTCGACTGGCACGCCGTTCTCACTGAGGTATGCCGCGGTTCCTTCGGTGGCGATGATCTCGAAGCCCAGCTCGGCGAACCTTCGCGCCGCGTCGAGACCCGCGGGCTTGTCGCGATCGGCGAGGCTGAAGAAGACGGCGCCACTCTCGGGAAGCGTGTTCCCCGCCGCGATCTGGCTCTTCGCGAACGCGAGGCCAAAGGTCATGTCGATGCCCATCACCTCACCGGTCGAGCGCATCTCCGGACCGAGCACCGTGTCGACGTCGGGGAAGCGGTTGAACGGAAGCACCGCCTCCTTGACGCTCACGTGACGGCCGGTGACCGGCGGCTTGAGCACGCCCTCGTCGCGCAGCTCGTCGAACGTGGCGCCAGCCATCACGCGCGCCGCGATCTTGGCGAGCGGCACACCGGTCGCCTTGCTGACGAACGGGATCGTCCGGCTCGCTCGAGGGTTCGCTTCGATCACGAACACCTGGCCCTGTTTCACCGCGTACTGGACGTTGATCGGACCGCGAACGTCGAGCTCCTCGGCGATCGCCCGGGTGTAGCCCTCGATCACCTCGACGACGTTGTGGGGCAGCGTCGGCGGCGGGATCACGCACGCACTGTCGCCCGAGTGCACGCCCGCCTCCTCCACGTGCTCCATCACCCCGCCGATGATCACCTCGCCGGTGGCGTCGCGCAGCGCGTCGACGTCGACCTCGATCGCGTCTTCGAGGAAGCGGTCGACGAGCACCGGACGCTCCGCGCTGAGCCCGCCTTCCTTGCCGAGGCTGCCGTAGTGCGCGAGCTCGTCCATCGCCCGCTGCAGGCCTTCGTCGTCGTAGACGATCTCCATCGCCCGGCCGCCGAGCACGTAGCTCGGGCGCACGAGCGCCGGGTAGCCGATCCGGTCGGTGATCTCCTTCGCCTGCTCGTAGGTCGTCGCGGTGCCACCTGCCGGCTGCGGGATCTCGAGGCGCGCGCACAGCGCGTTCCACCGCTCCCGGTCTTCCGCCAGGTCGATCGACTCCGGCGTCGTACCGAGTATCAGCTCGTGGGGCAGCACCCCCGCGAGCTTCAGCGGCGTCTGGCCGCCGAGGCTGACGATGACGCCTTCCGGCTTCTCCGCCTCGATCACGTTCATCACGTCCTCGAACGTGAGCGGCTCGAAGTAGAGACGGTCGCTCGTGTCGTAGTCCGTCGACACCGTCTCCGGGTTGCAGTTGACCATGATCGTCTCGAAGCCGGCCTCGCGCAGGGCGAAGCTGGCGTGCACGCAGCAGTAGTCGAACTCCACGCCCTGGCCGATCCGGTTCGGGCCCGACCCGAGGATCATGATCTTGCGCCGGTCGCTGGGGCGGACCTCGTCCTCGTCCTCGTAGGTCGAGTAGTGGTACGGCGTGCGTGCCTCGAACTCGGCGCCGCAGGTGTCGACCGTCTTGTACGTCGCGCGGACGCCGGCCTGCAGCCGAGCGTTCCGGACGTCGCGCTCACTGCAGTTCCAGATGTACGCGAGCTGCGCGTCGGAGAAGCCGAAACGCTTGGCCCGGCGCCAGGCGCGGCGATCCATGTCGGCCGGGCCGCTGCGCGCTTCGAGGTCGCGGCGCTCCTCGATGATCTGGAGGATCTGGTCGAGGAACCACGGATCGACACGCGTCGCCTCGTACACCCGGTCGACGCTGATGCCACGACGTAGCGCGGCTTCGAGGTGGAACGGACGGTCGGGCGTGGCGATGGCCGCTCGCCGGACGAGCTCGTCGTCGTCGAGCTCGTCGTAGAGCTTCTCGGCGGGATCGCAGTTGAGACCGAGGCGGCCGTGCTCGAGGGAACGCATCCCCTTCTGCAGGCTCTCGGTGAACGTGCGGCCGATGGCCATCGCCTCCCCGACCGACTGCATGCGGGTGCCGAGGACCGACGGCTGGCCGGGGAACTTCTCGAAGGCCCACCGCGGGATCTTGGTGACGACGTAGTCGATGGTCGGCTCGAAGCTGGCCGGCGTCTCCTTCGTGATGTCGTTCTGGATCTCGTCGAGCGTGTAGCCGACGGCGAGGCGGGCCGCGATCTTTGCGATCGGGAACCCGGTGGCCTTGGAGGCGAGCGCGCTCGATCGGCTGACCCGCGGGTTCATCTCGATGACGACCATGTCGCCGTCTTCGGGGTTGATGGCGAACTGGATGTTCGACCCACCGGTGTCGACGCCGATGCGCCGGATGCACAGCAGGGCCGCGTCGCGCATCCGCTGGTACTCGACGTCGCTCAGCGTCTGGGCCGGCGCGACGGTGACGCTGTCGCCGGTGTGGACGCCCATCGGATCGAAGTTCTCGATCGAGCACACGATCACGCAGTTGTCCGCGTGGTCGCGCATGACCTCGAGCTCGTACTCCTTCCAGCCGGCGATCGAACGCTCGACGAGGATCTCGCTCACGGGGCTTGCTGCGAGGCCCGCGGTGGCGATGCGGCGGAGCTCCTCCTCGTCGGCGGCGATGCCTGTACCGGCACCGCCGAGGATGAAGCTCGGGCGGATGACGAGCGGGAAGCCGATGTCGCGTCCGATCTGCAGCGCTTCCTCGAGGTTGTAGGCGAAGCCGCTCTCGGGCACCTTTAGCCCGATCTCGCCCATCGCCGCCTTGAACTTGTCCCGGTTCTCTGCGGTCTGGATCGCCTCGGCGTTGGCGCCGATGAGCTCGATCCCGTACTTCTCGGGCACCTGTCGCTCGACGAGCGCCATGGCCAGGTTGAGCGCGGTCTGCCCACCGAGGGTCGGGAGGATCGCGTCAGGCCGCTCGCGCTCAATGATCGCCTCGAGGATGTCCGGATCGAGCGGCTCGATGTAGGTGCGGTCGGCGAACTCGGGGTCGGTCATGATCGTCGCCGGGTTCGAGTTCGCGAGGATCACCCGATAGCCCTCCTCGCGGAGGATGCGGCACGCCTGCGTGCCCGAGTAGTCGAACTCGACCGCTTGGCCGATCACGATCGGCCCCGAGCCGATGACGAGGATGGAGTGGATGTCGGTGCGCTTCGGCATCGGCTAGTTGCCTTCCATCTGGTTCTTGAACCACTCGAACAGGTACCGGGCGTCGTGCGGGCCGGGCCCCGCCTCGGGGTGGTACTGCACGCTGAACGCCCGCGCCTTGGTGTGCTGCAGCCCTTCGACGACGCCGTCGTTGAGGTTGACGTGGCTGACGACGGCGTCGGGCACGGACCCCTCCGCGATCGCGTAGTTGTGGTTCTGGCTGGTGATCTCGACCGCGTTGTCCTGCACCCGGCGTACGGGGTGGTTGCCGCCGTGGTGGCCGAACTTGAGCTTGTAGCTCTCGCCGCCGAGGCTCAGCGCGAGCAGCTGGTGGCCCAGGCAGATGCCGAACACCGGCGTCTCCCCCACGAGCTGCTTGATGTTCTCGATGGCGTAGCCGACCGCTGCGGGGTCGCCCGGGCCGTTGCTGAGGAAGACGCCGTCCGGCTGCTTCTCGAGGATCGCCGCCGCTGGCGTGTTGGCAGGGACGACCTCGACCGTCGCGATGTTCTCGAGGTGGCGGAGGATCGACTCCTTGATCCCGAAGTCGTAGGCGACCACCTGCAGCGGCCCGTCGCCGACCGTGTACGGCTTGTCGGTGGTGACGGTGGCGACGAGGTCGAGCCCCTCCGTCCCCGGCTCTGCGGACGCGGCCTGCTTGAGCGTGACCTCGTCCGCCGTCCCGAACGCGCAGCTCATGCTGCCCGCCTCACGGATGTGCCTCGTGAGGCGTCGCGTGTCGACGCCGGTGATTCCCGGCACGCCGTGGTTCTTGAGGAACTCGTCGAGGTTCTGCGCGCTGCGCCAGTTGCTCGGGCGGCGGGCGAGGTCGCGCACGACGACGCCGCGGCAGAAGGGCCTGCGGCTCTCGTCGTCCTTGGGCGTCGCGCCGTAGTTCCCGATGTGGGGGTAGGTGAAGGCGATGACCTGTCCTGCGTAGGACGGGTCGGTGATGACCTCCTGGTAGCCGGACATCACGGTGTTGAAGACGACCTCGCCGGTCGCGACGCCGCTTCCGTCGGTCGGCTCCGCGCCGATGGCTTCGCCCTCGAAGACGGTGCCGTCGGCGAGCACGAGAAGGGCGTCCTTGCGTCGCTCGCTCATCCTTCGAGGACCGCCCACGTGCGCTGGCCGTCGAGATAGTCCTTCACCTTGAGTCCCACGCTCCTGACTGTCGTTTCGAATGCGGTGTCGTCGAGCACCTCGCCGCGGTACGGGTGCTCGTAGGTGGTGCCTGTCTCGGCGAACGTGAACTGCATCGTCGCCTGGAACAGCGTCCCGATGTGCTGGACGTCGCGCATCGCGTACACGACGCCGTCCTCCTCGCTCTCCGCGTCGACCGCTTCCGGGACGAGCTCCGGATCGAGGCGCTGCACGAAGATCTCGCCGTGTGCGTGCGCCTTGGCGCAGTCGAGGAAGGCTCGACGTCGCTGAACGTCCGGCGTGTTGACGAGGAAGCTCGCGAGGATCACGGCGTCGTAGGTCCACTCGAGATCGATCGTCTCGATGGCGCCTTCGATGGTCTCGATGCCGGGCGGAACCTTGGCGAGCATCTCGGGCGACTCGTCGACGCCGGTGCACTTGTGCCCCTGCTCGTGGAGCGGCCGCAGGAGGCGGCCTGCGCCGCAGCCGAGCTCGAGGATGGTGCTGCCGGGCTGCAGTCGCTGCGCGATGAGGTGCGGGCCGGGTCCGGGCGGAAGGAGGGCGAACGCGTCGACGGGGCTGCCGTCAAGCGCGGTGGCGTAGGCCGCCTCGCCCTCCGCTTCTGGGAACGGTTTCGCCGAAGTGTCGGCCGAGCCGTGCCCAATTCCGGATGCCGCGGTCACCGCTGGGCCTCGAAGTCGATGACGACGGGCTCCCCGCGGAGGATCGTGTGGCGGACCTTGCCGGTGAGCTGCATGCCCGCGTAAGGCGTGTTGCGGGAGCGGCTGGCGAGGGCGAGCGGATCGACGGTCCACGTCTGCTCGGTGTCGATCACACAGAGGTTCGCAGGGCGACCCTCGGCGATGGGTCCGCCGTGCTCGTCGTCGATCTGCGCGATGCGGGCCGGCCGGTGGGTGAGCGTCGCGACGGCGAGCTCCAGGCCGAGCTTCGCGATCGTGAGGCTGAGGGCCGTCTCGAGTCCGAGCATCCCGGGCGGCGCCTGGTCGAACGGCTCTTCCTTGAGCTCGGGTGCGTGGGGTGCGTGGTCCGTGGCGATCGCGTCGATGGTTCCGTCCCGGAGTCCTTCGATCACCGCTGCGACGTCTGACTCGGTGCGCAGTGGCGGGTTCACCTTGAAGACGGGGTCGAACGTCTGCACGCGCTCGTGGGTGAGGGTGATGTGGTGAGGCGCCGCCTCGGCGGTGATGGGAAGCCCCTTGGCCTTGGCCTGGCGGACCAGTTCGACGCTTCCCGCCGTGCTCAGGTGCAGGAAGTGGACGGGCGCGCCGGTGAGCCTGCAAAGCGCGATGTCGCGCATCACCATCAGCTCTTCGGCCTCGGCCGGCTGGCCGGGGATGCCGAGGCGGCTCGACCACTCCCCCTCGTGCATGTGTCCGCCGGCGGCGAGCGCCGCGTCTTCGCAGTGCTGGGCGAGGGTGACGTTGAGCGCCTTGGCGTACTCGAGGGCCCGGCGCATGAGGCGCGTGTCCTGCACGCCGCTGCCGTCGTCGGTGAAGAGGCGGACGCCGAGCTCGGCCATCTCCGCGAAGGGGGCCAGCTGCTTGCCCTCCCGGTTGATCGTGATGGCGCCGGCGACGTGGACGTCGACGAGCGCCTTCGCGCCGAGGTCGAGCACCTGCTGGACGACGGCCGCCGAGTCGATCGCCGGCTCGGTGTTGGGCATGGCGACGACCGCGGTGTAGCCGCCGAGGGCCGCGGCCCGAGAGCCGGTCTCGATCGTCTCGGCCTCTTCCCGCCCCGGTTCGCGGAGGTGGGTGTGGAGGTCGACCAGGCCGGGGGCGACGATGCAGCCGGCGGCGACGAGGGTCTGCGTCTCGGCGCCCGTCGTGTCGAGGTTCTCCCCTACCTCGACGATGCGTCCGTCGGCGATGCGGACGTCGGCACGCCGCCGTCCCCGTTCGTCGAGCACGGTCCCGCCGACGATCAGGAGGTCACTCACTGAGGCCGACCCCCGATCCGAGGAGGAGGAAGAGGACGGCCATACGCACCGCGACGCCGTTGGCGACCTGCTGGGTGATGACCGCGTTGGGGGCGTCGGCGACCTCGGCGGCGATCTCCACGCCCCGGTTCATGGGGCCGGGGTGCATGACGATGGCGTGGTCCTGGAGATGTCGGGCTCGTCTCTGAGTGAGGCCGTAGAGCGAGGTGTACTCGCGGAGGCTGGGGAGGAGGGCCTCGGTCATGCGCTCCTTCTGCATACGGAGGAGGTAGATCGCATCGACCTTCGGGATGACCTCGTCGAGGTCGTGGCTGACGTCGACGGGCCAGCCGTCGAGGCTCGGCGGGAGCAGCGTGGGCGGGGCGACGAGGGTGACGTCGGCGCCGAGGGCGGTGAAGGCGTGGACGTCGCTGCGGGCCACGCGACTGTGCTTGATGTCGCCGACGATCGCGATGCGCCGGCCGTCGAGCGTGCCGAGCTTGTTCAGGAGGGTGTAGCTGTCGAGCAGTGCCTGGGTCGGGTGCTCGTGCCACCCGTCGCCGGCGTTGATGACGCTGGCCTCCGTCCACTGGGCGATGCGGTGCGGCGCACCGGAGCTGCTATGGCGGACGACGATCGCGTCGATCCCCATCGCCTCGATGGTCTCGACCGTGTCCTTCAGCGACTCGCCCTTCTTCACCGAGCTGGTGCTCACGGAGAAGCTCATGGTGTCCGCGCTGAGACGCTTCGCCGCGGTCTCGAAGCTGAGTCGGGTGCGGGTGCTGTCTTCGTAGAAGAGGCTGACGACCGTCTTGCCCCGGAGGGTCGGGACCTTGGGGATCTGGCGGCTGGAGACCTCGACGAAGGAGTCGGTGATGCGCATGACCTCTTCGATGCCGTCTCGTCCGAGGTCCTGGATGCCGAGCAGGTGCTTCATGCCGGTCATGTCTGGTTGACCACCTCGCCGATGCTCACGCCGTCGGCGGTGACGTCGACGAGCTCGGTGCGCTTGGTCGGGAGGTTCTTGCCCACGTAGTCGGGGCGGATCGGAAGCTCCCGGTGGCCGCGGTCGATCATGACCGCGAGCTGGACCGCCTTCGGCCGCCCGTAGTCGTTGAGCGCGTTGAGCGCGGCGCGGATCGTGCGGCCGGTGAAGAGGACGTCGTCGACGAGCACAACCGTGGTCCCGGTGATGTCGAACGGGATGTCGGTGACCGCCTCGGGCAGGACCGGGCGCAACCCGATGTCGTCGCGGTAGAAGGCGACATCGAGGCTTCCGACGGGGACCGTGGCGGCGGACGCTTCGATCCGCTCGAGCTCGCTGCCGATGCGCTCCGCGAGCGGAACCCCGCCGGTCTGGAGCCCGATGAGCACCACACCGTCGAGGCCGTGGTTGCGCTCGACGATCTCGTGGGCGATGCGGGTGACCGCCCGCTTCATGTCGCCGGCGTCCATCACCTGCGACCGGGCAACAAAAACGCCCGCATGCGCGGGCGTCAAGATGCGTTCACGTTCGGCCAAGCCGGATCCTTCCTGTCCGTGCGAGCCTCACGGGACTCGCTTCACGGTCAGACGTCCACCGTAGCACCAGTCGACGCACCGCCGGAGACCACCAGCCGTGGCCGGCGGACTAGTCAGAACGCGTTGAGAAAATGACTCAACGGCCCCTGTCGCCGCTATCGGATCGGACGTACCGTTCCTTTAGGAGCTTTCTGAGGGGGCGGTATGGCGGTACCGAACACGCAGCGTGGTGGACGCTCGCAGTCGAACGACGCGTACACGCTCGTTGAGTTGGCAGTTGCCATGCTCGTGATCGGTGCGCTCCTGGCGATCGCCGTCGCCACGTATCTCAACGCGCAGAAGGGTTCGCAGGAGAAGGTGGCGCAGTCGCGAGCTCGTGCCGCGCTCATGGCGACGCGCAACTACGTCAGCCAGAACGGCGTGCCCCCGGCGCTGGCGGAGGATCTTGAAACCGTGGAGCCGTCGCTGGAGTTCACGAGTGATGCATCCGCTCGTGTCCTCGGGAAGGTGTACGTACGCAACGACGCCGGCGACGTGTACATCGGTACTGCCGCGAACAACGGGGAGACCTGCTTCTGGGTGAAGGACTCAGCGAACGCTGGGGCCCGCTACGCCAGAGTCCCGTGCAGTGCTGACGCAGCCGAGATCGAGGCTGCGTTCGCGAACTCCTGGTGATCAGCCCGGCGCCGCAGCGGCCAGCAGCCCATTGACGAACCTTCCGGACTCCTCGCCGGCATAGCGTTTCGCCAGCTCTACCGCCTCGGTCAGCACGACAGCGCGCGGCGCGTCACCGTTCATCAACTCCCAGAGGCCGATCCGCAGGACAAGCAGGTCGAGCAGCGGCAGTCGGTCGAGGCGCCAGTCGGACCGAAGGTGCCGGGCGATCTGCGCGTCGAGATCCCGCACCTCGCTCTGCACTCCCTCCGCGATGGCGGCCGACAGCGGATCTGGCTGGACCGGTAGGTCGGCGAGCAGCGCCGTAACAGGCTGCGCCTTCATCTCCGCTTCGTAGAGCAACTCCAGCGCCCGCTCGCGCGCTTCGCGACGGGTCGCCACGACGATCAGACGCGGGTGATGTAGTCGCCGGAGCGGGTGTCGACCTTGACCTTGTCGCCGATGTTGACGAACAGCGGCACCTGGATGACGTGGCCGGTCTCGACTGTCGCCGGCTTCTTCGCGCCCGAGACGCGATCGCCCTGGATCCCGGGCTCCGTCTCCGTGATCGTCAACTCCACCGCGGCAGGCAGGTCGACGCCGACGATCTCCCCGTTGTACATCTGCAGAACCGCCGAGTCCCCCTCCTTGAGGAACTTCGTCGAGTCGCCCAGCGTCTTGTCGTCGACGTGAAGCTGGTCGTAGGTCGTGTTGTCCATGAACACGTACTGCTCACCGTCGCGGTAGAGGTACTGCATCTCACGCTTGTCGATGACCGCCTGCTCTACCTTCTCGTCGGCGCGGAAGGTGCGCTCGATCACGGCGCCGGTCCGCACGTTCTTGAGCTTCGTTCGCACGAACGCTCCGCCTTTCCCGGGCTTCACGTGCTGGAACTCGACCACCGAGAACAGGCCCTCGGGCAGGTCGAGCGACATGCCGTTCTTGAGATCGTTGGTGCTGATGGCCACGTCTGAGGAGCCTCCGGTCGGGGTCGAGCAGCCCGACAGGCTACCGCCGTCGCTCCGCGTGCCACGACGACGCCCGCAGTAGCTTGACCGCCACCGTGCTCCTCCTGCTCGTCGGCGTCTGCGCTGTCCTCGGCCTCCTCATCGGGTCGTTCCTCAACGTCGTGATCTACCGAGTGCCGGCCGGCGAGAGCGTCGTGCACCCAAGGTCTCGCTGCCCCTCGTGCGGCACGCAGCTCGGGGCGCTCGACAACGTGCCCGTCGTGTCGTGGATGGTGCTGCGGGGCAGGTGCCGCTCGTGCAGCGCGCCGATCTCGCCGCGCTACCCCAGTGTCGAACTGCTGACAGGGGTGCTGTTCGCCGTCACCGCAGCACGCCTCGGTTGGGACCCCGCGCTCCCCGCCTTCCTCGTTTGGGTCGCCGCACTCGTCGCGCTGTCGTTCATCGATCTCGACACCTTCACCCTGCCGCGGAAGATCATCTACATCGCGGCCGGTGCCGGCGTCGTCCTGCTGGGCGGAGCCGCTCTGGTCGAGGGGGAACTTCGCGACCCCGCCGAAGCCGCTGCAGGCGGATTGATCGCCTTCGGGGTCCTCTTCCTCATCCACGTGATCTCACCTCGGGGCATGGGCTTCGGCGACGTGCGACTGGCTGGCCTCCTCGGCCTCTACCTCGGCTGGATCGAGCTGCCGCTCGTCGCGGTCGGGCTGTTCCTCGCGTTCCTGTTCGCGTCGGTCGTCGGCATCAGCCTCATGCTCGCCGGAAGGAAGGGACGAAAGGATCGAGTGCCCTTCGGGCCGTTCCTGGCGCTGGGGGCGTTGGTCGCAGTTTGGATCGGCGTTCCGATCCTCGACCTCTACCTCGGTCGCTGACGGTCGAGCAGTACCGCTACAGCGTCGACCGCGAGCGGGTATCCGGCCCCGCCGAGGCCGGCGATCGTCGCAGTCGCGACAGGCGCGATGACAGACGTCCGCCGCCACGACTCACGCCATTCCGGGTTCGACAGGTGCAGCTCGACAACCACGCCGTCGAACGCAGCGAGCGCGTCGTGCAACGACCACCCGTAATGCGTGAGCGCGCCGGGATTGATGATGATCGCGGCTGCGGTCGAGCGCGCGCCGTGCACCGACTCGACGAGTGCACCCTCGTCGTTCGCCTGCAGGTGACGCACCACGAGACCGTGTGACCTGGCGCGCTCCTCGGCGGCCGACACGTGGTCGGCGAGGGTCTCCGTGCCGTAGATCTTTGGCTCACGTTCGCCGAGGAGGTTCAGGTTCGGCCCCGAGAGCAGCAGGACCTCGTTCGTCATCGTTCGGCCGCCATCGCGAGTAGTTCGTCACGCACGTCGTCGGCAGCGACCCGTAGCGGCTCGACGCCACGAGGACCGTCGAGAACGAAGGTCAAGCCTTGGATCGCCTTCTTGTCGCGCGCCATCAAGTGGAGAATGGCATCGACGTCGACGCGAGGTGGCAGCTGCGCCGGCAGGTCGTACTCGCTCAGCAACGCGACATGCTCCTCGACCCGGGCGTCGTCGATCCGCCCGAGCCGCCGCGCCAGCCGCGCCGCGAAGACCAATCCGATCGAGACGGCCTCGCCGTGGCGGAGGTCGAAGCTGCCGGCGATCTCGAGCGCGTGGCCGAGCGTGTGCCCGTAGTTGAGGATCGCGCGACGGGCGCCCTCACGCTCGTCTTCCGCGACCACGTCAGCTTTGATCTCGACGCACATCGCCACCTGCTCCTCGAGAGACTTGCCCCGCAGGCCCGACCCGCCGAGGAAGTGGTACTTCGCCATCTCCCCCATTCCGCTGCGCCGCTCGCGCTCGGGCAACGACTCGAGGTGATCGAGGTCACAGACCACGCCGGAAGGCTGCCAGAACGCGCCGACGAGGTTCTTGCCTTCAGGAAGGTTCACGCCGGTCTTGCCGCCGATCGCCGCGTCAACTTGGGCGAGGAGCGTCGTCGCGACGTGTACGACGGCGATGCCGCGGTGGTACACGGATGCAACGAACCCCGCCAGGTCGGTCACCACGCCTCCGCCGACGCCGACGATCGCGTCACCGCGGGTGAACCCGATGCGGGCGAGATCGCGGCAGAGCCGCTCGACGGTTGCGAGCGTCTTCGCCTCCTCCCCGTCCTCGACGACCAATTCATGGATCTCGACGTTCGACACGTCGACCTTCGGGATGCCGGGCTGGGTGATCACGCCAACTCGGCGGGCGCTGTTCGGCAGCAGTTCGCTCAAGTGTTCGACGGCGCCCGAACCGACGACCACGTCGTACGAACGGTCGCCGAGCTTCACGGGAACGATCCTCATGCCAGCGCAGCCTCAATCTGATCGACGATCGCGTCCGGAGTTGCCGACGACACATCGACGGTGACATCCGCGAGCTCTTGGTAGAGCGGCTCCCGCTCTGCGTACAGCCGGCGGAGCGTCTCCTCCGGATCATCCTGAAGCAGCGGTCGGTGGTCGCCGGACGTGACCCGCGACGCGAGCACCTCGACAGGCGCGCGTAGCCACACGATCGCGCCGCCTTCGCGGATCATGCGGCGGTTCTCGAGATCGAGCACCGCGCCTCCCGCGACGCTGACGACGACGCGGCCGTCGCCATCGAAGGCGTCACGAAGCACCTCCGACTCGAGCCGGCGGAACGCAGCCTCGCCGTCCGCTTCGAAGATCTCACGGACCGTTCGGCCGGTGCGGTCGACGATCTGCGCGTCGCTGTCGACGTACGACCAGCCCCGCCGACGCGCTAGCAGCCGCCCCACGGTGGTCTTGCCCGCCCCCATCATCCCGATGAGGATGATCCGCTCAGGCAAGGGACGCGACGAAGGCGTTCTTGTTGCGGACGAACTCGTCGACGCTGTCACCGCCGAACTTCCGCAACGCTTCGCTCGCCAGTACGAGCGCCACCATCGCCTCCGCTACTACGCCGAGGGCAGGCACCGCAGTGACGTCGGTGCGCTCCTTGAACGAGACCGTCTCTTCCTTCGTGTTCACGTCGACCGTCTTGAGGACGGGGCGATTCAGGGTGGCGAGAGGCTTCATGTAGGCCCGTGCGGCAAGCAGTGCACCTGTGGAGATGCCGCCTTCGACACCACCGGCGAAGTCGCTCTCGCGGCGGTAGGTGTTCGTCGTAGCGTCCCACGCGATGGGGTCGTGAGCTTCGGATCCGCGCCGCCCGGCGACGTCGATGCCGTCGCCGATCTCCACCGCCTTCACCGCCTGGATGCTCATCAGCGCCGCCGCGAGCAGGCTGTCGAGCTTGCGGTCCCAGTGCACGTGGCTGCCGAGGCCGACCGGCACGCCGTAGGCGAGCACCTCGGTTGCCCCGCCGAGCGAATCGCCGTCCTTTGCCGCCGCCTTGATCTCCTCGATCATCGCCTGCTCGGCGTCGGGATCGAACGATCTCACAGGCGAGTCGTCAACCCGATCGAGATCGGCGAACTGCGGACGGAGGCTGTCCTTCGCTTTGGCGCGACCCATCTGGATCGTGTGGCTGAGGATGTCGACGTCGATCTCCTGGAGAAGGAGCTTCGCTGCGGTCCCGGCCGCTACTCGGGCAGCGGTTTCGCGCGCACTTGCTCGTTCGAGGACGCTGCGGGCCTCGGGGAGCCCGTACTTCTGCATCCCGGCGAGATCCGCGTGTCCGGGCCGGGGCTGCGTGAGCGGTGACTTCGTCTCGCCGGGCGCCGGCGACATCTCCTCATGCCACTTGTCGGATCGCACCCACTCCGTGTTGCCGATCTCGATGGCGAGCGGCGAGCCCAGGGTGCGGCCGTGCCGCACGCCGCCGAGAAGGGTGACATCGTCCTGCTCGAACTTCATCCGCGGGCCACGGCCGTAGCCCAGTCGACGCCGCGCGAGCTCCCGCTGGACGTCCTCGACCGTCAGGGGCAGACCCGCAGGAAGGCCCTCGACGATGACGACGAGGGCCCTTCCGTGAGATTCACCCGCAGTCAGGAAGCGGAGCACCCAGTCGATCGTACTTGCCCGCGGTAGCCGTTCGTCAGCAGTCCGTGAGGCGCGCGGGACACTCGCGCCAGCCCTTGATGACGAAGTGCTCGTTGTGGAGCTGACTGACGAGGTCTACGTCCCACGTGAAGTTGAAGTGGTTGCCGCCGGAGTTGTGAAGGTTTGCAACGACCGCTCCGAAGATCCTGGGCTGAGACGAGCCGCCGCAGTCGATCTTGAGCCCGGGCGTGTAGAGCAGCCCCCAGAACTCGGACTTGCAAATGGTGCTGGTCGCGCTCGGCTGCCCGAGCTCCTGCTCCTGCTCCGTCTTCGTGCAGGGACGCGCGCCGCACTGCATTGGGAAGTACACCTGGAACCGCCGCGGGTAGTTCGCCTTGTTCACGACGGCGCGATTACTTCCGGTTCCGGCCATGGTGAAGTTGCGGTCGATCCACACGCGCACGTCGGTACGGCCGGCCACGGCGGGTCCGACGTCGATTCGGCCCCGTACGTGCAGCTCGGGGCACCAGTAGTCACCAGGCGCGACAACCGTCGTCTGGCCGTCCCGCCCGAGCCTTCCATCGGGAGCCTGCGGGAAGCAGCCGATCCCTTCGTTGTCGGGCACAACGGTTTTCAACCGCTCCGTGACCGCCTCGACCTTCGTGAACATGTGGCAGCGGTCGCTCCGCGACCCGCCGACGACCCGGCAGTTCTCCTCGGCTTCGCGTTGTGTGGCACGTCCGTACATCCGGAAGCCTTCGATCCTCGAGAGGATGTCGTCCGCCGTGGAGTCAGAGAGCAACACGTCCGAGTTCGTCGCCATCCACCCCGGGATCGGGTTGAGGTTGCAGTGCTCGTTGGTCATCGTCGTCGGGTCGATGCACGACGAGGACCGGTAGGCCTTGGGTGTATCGGCCTGGGCGCCTCGGAGATCGAAGCGGTTGATCGTGAAGAACCCGTTGATCACCAAGGGGACCGCCGTGGCCGTTGCGATCGCCTGCCGCTTCCGACCTGAGGTGTCGGTTCCTGTCGCCCGGACCTTCCAGAAGGCGGTCTGACCCTCGGGCTGCTGCTGGGCCTCGATGACGAACTCGTCGGTCCCGTCGCGAAACGTCTCGCGGAACCGGCTCACGCCTGTCGCGTTGGTGCCGAGCACCTCGAAGCGGCCCGTGCTCGTGTTCTGCGTGGAGGTAGGTAGATCCTTTCGATCCAGCCGGTACAGCGCCTGGTCGATTCCCGCGTTCGCGAACTGGAACGCGTTCGTTCGGCTCTGGTCGACCCGCGCCTTGTTGACCCCGCTCTCAACGAAGAGGAGCATCGAGGCCAGCGTCATCGTCAGGATCATCACGATGACGACCGCGTAGAGGATGCTCCCCTCGTCGTCTCGCTTCACCGTCAGCTGCCTGCGCATCCCGACACCTCGTTCCAGTTCCTCAGGTCGACGCGGGTAGTGAGTCGCGTGGGAGCGCCTTGCTTGCTGGCCCGCACCATCAGACTGATCTCGACGGTCTTGACGCAGTCGCGGAACTGGTTCGGCGACGTGTCGAGGTCGGTGCTGACCTCGGTGCCGGGGCGCTTGAAGTAGCGGAACACCGACTCGGTCGCTGGGTTGATGACAGCACCGACCTGTTGGTCTGGAGCCAGCCCCGCGGGACCGCTCGGGCCGACGAGGATCTGCGTCCCTTCACGGGTCACGCGCTCGAAGCGGTTCCCAACGAGCCGGTACGTCACCGGCCGGAGGTTGTTGACGCAGCTCGCGACGCCGTTGTCGGCGCAATACACCGAGAACGAGACCTCGGTCTTGTACTTCCGCGCGTGCTCCTCGGGAGCGATGGCATCGATCGGATTTGCCGCACGCAGGTCGCGTGCCATCGTCTCCAACGCGAGGCGGGCCTGCTCGAGCGACGCCGCCCGCTGCTCCGTCTCGACCGAGCGCTGGAGCACGCTGCTCATCGCCGACATGGTGATAGCACCCACCAAACCGAGCAGAAACACGACGACGACGAGCTCCATCAAGGAGAAGCCTGCGTCCGAGCGTCCAGGGGTGGCGGCGTCCGTCACTGCACGACCACCACGAACGACGGGGTGAGGTTGTATTCGCGGGTCGCGATGGGCGCCCACACATCCCAGCTTCGGGACGCTCCGTCACCGAGATCGAAGCGATCCTCCGACCGCATCTCGTACGTTCCTGACCAGGTGCGCTGGCCACTGACGAGGGAACCCGCCGTGAGGGCCCCGCCGACGTGACCGCCACGAATCGGGATGCGTGCTTCCATCGAACCGCAGCCGGCGCCCGACTCCTCCGTCCTGATCGTGAACGTGAAGACGCGACGAGTCGAGGGCGGCTTGGCGTTGTTCTCCACCAGAACGTGATTCGTACCGTTCGGGTTGTTCGACTGCTGGAACACCGCGGATCGGATCCTGCACGCAACCAACGTCGGGTTCAGAGGCACGCGCAGGTCGAGCGACGTGGTAGCGACAGCGCCTGCGGCATCTCGAACAACAAGCGTCGCCCGGTACAGCTGGTCGGTAGCCGTCGCGGGGAAGGTGTGACTCACGACGGGTCCTGTGGCGGTGCCGACGGTGGCTGCGGTGGCGGTGGTGACGTTCTGGAAGGTCCACTCGAAGCGGAGTTGCACTCCGGGCTCCGTGTAGACGACGCCGTCTCGGTAGGCCTCGCCTTCGAACTGCATGGTGATAAATCCGGGGGTGGGGGTGCTCTTGGGCGTGGCGCTCCCGACGAGATCGGGAGTCGTCTCGATCCGCGCCTGGTTCGGCGGCGTCCACGTGCGGGCGCCGCTCACGAACAGCACCTGATTCACGATCGTCGCGCCTCCGAACCCGTCGGTGATCCTCATGGCCACGGTCCACCACCCCGCAGCGGTGAACGTGTGCGTCACCGTCCGTGTGGGCGACTTCGGGGACGTCCCACCGTCACCGAAGTCCCACTGATACTGGAGTGAGTGACCGTCAGGGTCGGATCCGCTGGCGGTGAACGTGACCAGTTGCCCAGTGGCGGGTGCGGCCGGCGTGAACGAGAGGTTCCCCGTCGGCGGCTGGTTCGTCGCGTAGGGGCTGGGGCCGAGATTGCCCGGGTAGAGGACGGACTTCAGCGTGAGCGACTTCGCGACCATCTGGTTCTCGACCCAGTCGATTTGGATTTCGAGGCGCTTGAACTTCTCGGGATCGCCGTCCTCTCGGGGCTCTGCCTCCCACGTGATGCGCCGGGTGATGTCGTACTTCGCGAGGCCGGGCACCGGAGGGTTGGGCGCGACGTTCGCTTGAAAGGCCTCGAGAGCGCGGGCGCCGTCGGGGCTCGCGGCGTCGATCACGACGGCCTGTCGGCCGTCGTGCTCCCCGTCGGGGTACACCCTCGATCGGTTCTCATCTGTCGAACTCACACCAACAGATCCGTACGGCAGGGAGCGGAGGCGCTCCATCTCGGCGTTCGCGATGGCGGTCACACCAGACCGCTGACGGGCCGCGCCGACCGCTCGCATGCCCGCGAACAACACGTACGCCAGCGACGTGAACGAGATCGAGATGATGAGAAGCGCCACGACCATCTCGACGAGCGTGAACCCGTCGTCACGAGCAGGCTGTCGCCGCGTGAAGTGCACGTCCTGTTGATCGGTCGTTGCCAGCCGAGACTTTACGAATCGGGACGGATTGGACGGCGGTACAAAGCGAAGAGGGGCGGCCCTTGCGGGCCGCCCCTCTCCAGACTGCGAGGTACTGCTAGCTCACGAGGAGCTGATTACCACTTGGTCTGCCAGCCGTCACCAGCGGGCGGGACGGAGACAGCGGCACAGGCACCATCGGCAACATCCCACTTTGCGTAGTAGGTCCCCTTGGTCTGCGAGCCGGCGGTGGTCGTACCGTCCGGATTCTCGACAGCGCCGAAGGAGCCACTGCCGTTGAGCACGATCTCGGAGATCGCGAAGCACTTGCTGTTCTTCGACTGCACCGCCATGATGATCCAGTCGTCGGTCGCGCTCGTTGCGGCGCTCCGCTCAACGTCGATCACCTTCGGGTTCGTTGCATCGACGGCGGTGCCGAAGCTCAACGAGGGTTCGGCGTCAGAGACAGCGGTCATGTCGAGGGTGCCCCACTTCTGCGTGTCGACGTAGACCGTCTTCGCAGCGGAGTAGCCGTTGCGGAGGTTGGACTGAGCCTCCCGCTCCTGGGCACGCTCACGAGCGCCGAGGAAGGTCGGGATGGCGATCGCCAGCAGGATGGCGATGATGAGGACCACGACCATGAGCTCGATGAGGGTGAAGCCCTCATCCTCACGCTCGTGGCGCTTCCGCAGTGCGGTAAGCATCAGATGTTTCCCTTTCGGTGATGGCAATGGATTGAGCGAGCCCGTGTCCTGCCTCTTGGGCCCCTCCCGGCTCATCACCGGTGTCGGGTCCTCCAGGCAGCCCGGCTGGCCTTCTCCCTCCAGAGAGAGTCGGCCCCGTGGCTTTGCGCCCCCGGCTTTCACCGGGTTTGCCCTTGTCCGGAGCACCTGCTCGCCTTTCTATCTACGGCATCTGCTGGCCGTGGCTTGAGGGATTTCTGTTCCCGAATGTCCGAAGACAACGACAAATGACACGGAGGAACTAGCCCCGACGGTGTTGATGCGTAACGCGATGGAGGCCGGCACCTTGGTGCCGGCCTCCATCGCGTGCGGTTTCGTGGCGCTTATTGGATGAGCTTGATGATGTTGAACATCGGCATGTACAGCGACACGACCATGCCGCCGACCGTGCCGCCGAGTACGACGATCAGAAGCGGCTCGAGCAGCGAAGTGAGGGCGTCGACCGTCGCCTCCACCTCCGCTTCGTAGAACTGTCCGATCTTCTCGAGCATTTCGTCGAGCGCCCCGGTCTCCTCGCCCACCGCCATCATCTGCACCACCATCGGCGGGAAGATCTTGTGGTTGCCGAGCGGCTTCGCAATCGACTCGCCGCCCTTCACCGACGTCTGGACGTCACGAACCGCCTTCGCCATCACGGTGTTGTTCACCGTGTCAGAGACGATCTCCAACGACTCGAGGATCGGTACGCCAGACCGCAGCAGGGCCGAGAGCGTCGAGGAGAACCGAGTCAAGGCAGTCTTCTGCACCAAGCCCCCGAAGATGGGGACGCGCAGTTTGAGTGCGTCCCATGCCTCGCGTCCCGTGTTCGTGTTGATCCACCTGCGGAAACCGATCGACGCGCCGACTCCAGCGATGACGACGATGGGGAAGAACTTCGTCATGATCGTCGACACCGCGAGGAGCATCCGCGTCGGCAACGGGAGCGTTCCGCCCAGCCCGTCGTAGAGATCCTTGAAGATCGGCACGATGAACAGGAGCATCGCGGTCAGGATCAACAGAACCAGCGCAAGAACGGCGACCGGATAGGTCATGGCCGACTTCACCTTGCCGCGCAGTTCGACCTGTTTCTCGATCGTCGACGCAAGGCGCAGGAGCACCGAGTCGAGAACGCCGCCGATCTCGCCGGAGCGAACCATCGACACGTAGAGCTTGTTGAACACCTTCGGGTGCTTCGCCATCGCCTGCGACAGCGACGCGCCCTTCTCGACGTCCTGACGGATCTGGCTGATCACTTCCGCGAGCGCCTTGTTCTCCGTCTGGTCTTCGAGGATGTAGAGGGATCGGAGCAGCGACAGACCGGAGTTGATCATCGTCGCGAACTGGCGCGAGAACACCGAGATGTCCTTGAGCTTCGGCTTGCCCTTGAAGAGCGAGATCTCCGTCTTGAGGCCTGCGCCGCCCTGCTTCTCGATGTTGATGGGTGTGTAGCCCATCTGGCGGAGCTTGTTCGCGACGAGGGTCGTCGACTCGCCCTCGACGGTGCCCTCCAGCATGCGGCCCTGACGATCGCGGACCTTGTAGAGGTACGTCTGCGTCTCCGTGGCGGTGGCCATTGCGGTTCTCCCTAGCTCCCGATCGTCCTGCTACGCCCGGCTGCCGATGAGGCGCCGGAGATCTTCTTCGTTCGCGCACCGCTCGATGGCGAGCTCCATCGAGATCAGACCCCGCTGCACGAGGGCAGCCAGCGACTGATCCATGGTCTGCATGCCGAACTTCCCGCCGGCCTGCATCGCCGAGTAGATCTGGTGCACCTTTCCTTCTCGGATCAGATTGCGGATCGCTGGAGTGGCAACCAGCACCTCAGCTGCGACATGTCGGCCCCTACCGTCACGAGTCGGGACAAGTTGCTGCGTGACGATGCCCTGGAGCGACGCAGCCAACTGCACCCGCACCTGCTGCTGCTGGTAGCTGGGGAACACGTCGATGATGCGGTCGACCGACTGGGGCGCGTCCTGGGTGTGGAGCGTGCCGAACACGAGGTGACCGGTCTCAGCCGCGGTCAGCGCGGTGTGGATCGTCTCGAGGTCACGCATTTCACCGACGAGGATGACGTCGGGGTCCTGGCGGAGGACGTGCTTGAGCGCCTCGGCGAAGCCGTGCGTGTCCTCGCCCACCTCACGCTGGTTGACGACCGCCTTCTTGTGCGTGTGGATGAACTCGATCGGGTCTTCGACCGTCATGATGTGCGCCGGCTTCTCGACGTTGATGATGTCGACCAGCGAAGCGAGAGTCGTCGACTTGCCGGAGCCGGTCGGCCCGGTCACGAGCACCAGACCACGTGGGAGATCGGCGAACTGCCGCACCGACGCCGGCAGGCCGAGCTTCTCGAGCGGAACGATCTCGAACGGGATGGTCCGCATGACGGCGCCGACGGAGTCGCGCTGGAGGAAGACGTTGACGCGGAAGCGGCCGACGCCGGGGATCGAGTGCGACGTGTCGAGCTCGAGATCGGTCTCGAAGCGCTCGCGCTGCTTCTGGGTGAGGATCGCGTAGATCATCCGCCGAATCTCGGAGCCGTTGAGCTTCGGGAACTCGGTAAGAGGCGTGATCGCGCCGTGGATGCGCACCGACGGGTGGATGCCGACCGTCATGTGGAGGTCGGAGCCGCCGAGCTCGACGACGCGAACGAGCAGGTCGTTCACGTGGAGCTCCTCGGCCGAGCCCGATTCGCCCATGGCGACGGCGGCGGGCGCGGTCGCGGAGACGAACGACTGCTCCTCGGTCGGGATCGAGATCTCGCCGACCTCGGCGGTCGGATCGTCGACCGAGATGTCGCCGTACATGGCAGAAACGAGCCGCTTCAGCTCGTTGCGAACGGCGATCGCCGGCTTGATCGGCCAACCGGTGGCACCCTCGACCGCTGCGACGGCGTCGCGGTTCGACGGGTCGACCATGGCCACTACCAGGTCCGCACCATCGAGCTCGACCGCGATTGCCAGGTACTTCCGGGCCAGATCCGCCGGTACGAGCCGGTCGACGGTCGGGTGCACCGGCGTCTGCGACAGGTCGACGAAGCGGATGCCCACCTGGTGAGCGACCGCGGCGACAAGATCCTTCTCGCCGACGAGACCCTCGTTGATCAGCAGCTTCGAGAGCGGAATCCCCTCGTGAGCCTCACGGTCGAGCATCGACTCGAGCGTGTCTCGGGAGAGGACCTTGCGCTCGACGAGGAACTCGCCGAGACGGCGCGACGCGGCTTGCATGTCTGAAGTATCGGCACCAGCCGTGGACGCCTGAGGTTCAAATCGGACTTGTCACGACGAATCGGTGACTAGTCAGGGTACGTCGCTGGCGGGAGTTCTTGTCCCACCCCATCCTTATGCTCCCGATATGGCCGCAATCGCGCACGAGACGGAGGCAACGACGCCCGTCGGCGTGACCACCCTCGTGCGTGCGGCCGAGGAGTTCAAGCGAGTCGTCGCGGCGTTCGACCCTGCACTGGTCGCTTCGCGCGAGTGCGCGACGGCGATCGAGGCGCTGGTCGCGGTGGAGAACGCCTGCAGCGGTGTTCGCGCTCTTGCAGCGGCGCGTGCAGCCGCGGGCGGCGCCTATCGCGAGAGAGGGTTCGCCGATGCAGGCGACTGGCTGGCGTCGCTCGCCGGCACGACCACGACCGACGCGAAGCGGGCGCTCGATCTCGCGTCGCGGCTCGATGAGTGTCCGGAGACGAGAGACGCGCTGATCGCGGGCGAGGTGTCTCTGGGGCAAGCCGCCGAGATCGCGGCGACGGAGAAGGAGTGCCCGGGTTCGGAAGGCGACCTCCTTCGGCTGGCGCGCACGAAGAGTCTGGGCACGTTGCGTGACGAAGGACGTCGCCGTCGAGCCGCAGCTGTAGACCCGCGCGGGCTGCACGAGAAGCAGCGGCGAGCTCGCCGGTTTCGTCACTGGCGCAACGAGCTGGGCATGGTGTGCCTGACCGGCGAGCTGCCACCGGAGGTGGGAGTCCCGTTCGTGAATCGCCTCGACGCCGAGACCGACCGGGTCCGTCGCGACACTCGCAAGGCGAACGCCAGCGGCCCCGACGAGGCACGTGAGGCCTATGCCGCCGATGCCTTCGTGCGCATGACCGCTGGCGGCGGTAAGGGCACGCCCTCCGGAACCGACCTGGTGATCGTGTGCGACCTTGCCGCGTGGCGGCGCGGTGAGACGGTCGATGGCGAGCGCTGCCACATCGTCGGCGGCGGATCGATTCCGGTGGCGCTAGCGCACGAACTCGGGCGGGACGCCTTCTTGAAGGCGGTGCTAGTCGACGGCGTCGAGATCAAGAAGGTTCTGCACATCGGCCGGTACCGCAAGGCGGAGCTGCAGACGGCGCTCGACCTCGGACCCGGGCCGGTCTTCGAGGGCACGGTCTGCACCGAGGTCGGCTGCGATCGCCGCTACGGCCTCGAGCACGACCACGTCGACCCGGTGGCGAACGGCGGCCTCACTAGCCTGGACAACCTGGTTTCGCGATGTCGCCCGCATCATCGCGAGAAGACCGAGCGCGACCGCCTGGCGGGTCTGCTCCGCAAGAAGAGCCCCGAACCAGAGCCCCCTTGACCTGATGGGCTACACGATGACCCGGAGGACCTCTTCGATGGAGGTGATGCCGTTCGCGGCCTGGCGCAGGCCGGCCTGGCGGAGGGTCATCATCCCCTGGGCCATCGCGAACTTCTTGATGTCTTCGGAGTGGCCGTGCTCGACGATGATCCGCTCGATCTCCTCGGAGACCAGGAGCACCTCGTGGACTGCGAAGCGGCCGTGGTAACCCGTCTTGCCGCAGGCGGCGCAGCCGACCGGGCGGAAGAGCTCGGGCAGCTCGTCGGTCGCCTCGATGTCCCACCCGACGCCCTCGAGCTCGGCGACCGTCGGCGTGTAGGGCTCCTTGCACTTGTCGCACAGCCGCCGAGCGAGCCGCTGGGCGACGATGGCATCGAGCGCAGTGGCCACCAGGAACGGCTCGACGCCCATCTCGACCAAGCGGGTGGGCGTCGACGACGCGTCGTTCGTGTGGAGGGTGGACAGCACCAGGTGGCCCGTCAGGGCGGCCTCGACCGCGATCGTCGCCGTCTCCTGGTCGCGGATCTCACCGACGAGGACGATGTCGGGGTCGGAACGCAGGATCGAGCGCAGGGCCGCCGCGAATGTCATGCCGGCCTTGTTGTTCACCTGCACCTGGTTGATGCCGGCCAGGCGGTACTCGACCGGGTCCTCGACGGTGATGATGTTCTTCGCCTCGTCGTTGAGGATGTTCAGCGTTGCGTACAGCGTCGTCGACTTGCCCGAACCGGTCGGCCCCGTCACCAGGATCGTGCCGTACGGCTTGGTGAACGACGTCTCGTAACGGGCGCGGGTCTCCGGCAGGAACCCGAGGTCGTCGAGCGTCTTGACCGACGTCGTCTTGTCGAGGATTCGCATGACGACCTTCTCGCCGTACACCGTCGGGAGCGTGGCGACGCGGAGGTCGACCTGCTTGCCGCCGATGTTCGCCGTGACGCGACCGTCCTGCGGGATGCGGCGCTCGGCGATGTTGATGTCGGCCATGATCTTCAGGCGCGAGATGATCCCCGACTGGATGTTCTTCGGCGGGCGCATCTTCTCGTGGAGCACGCCGTCGATGCGGTAGCGCACCCGTAGGTCGCGCTCCCCCGGCTCGATGTGGATGTCGGACGCGCGGTCGGCGACGGCTTGGCTGATCAGCAGGTTGACCAGCTTGACGATCGGCGCGTCCTCAACGACCTCCTTGACCGATGAGAGGTCGTCATCCTCGGCGAAGTCGGACGCGGCCTCGGCGGAGATCTCGTCGGCTTCCGCGTCCATGCGGAAGTGCTTCTCGATCGCGGCGACTATCCCGTCACGGGTCGCCATGACAGGCTTGACCTCGGCCCGGGTGATCGTCCGGATGTCGTCGAGCGCGAAGACGTTGCCGGGATCGGCCATCGCCACGACGAGCTGTCCCTCGTCCCAGCCGATCGGCAGGGCCTGGTACCGGCGAGCGAGCGCGTCCGAGATGAGCGTCGCGGCGGACGAGTCGACCGAGAAGTTGTCGAGGTCGACGAAGTCCATCCCGATCTGGACCGCCAGCGCGGCCATGAGATCGGCCTCGGAGACGAGGTCCTGCTCGAGAAGGACCCGGCCGAGCGACTTACCGGTTCGGGACTGCTCCTCGAGCGCGAGCTCGAGCTGCGCGGTCGTCAGCAGGCCACGCGAGACCAGGAAGGCGCCGATCCGGTCGTTCTCGCCCACTACTCAGGAGTCCCCTTCCGAACACCCGCCGGTGCTGGATGCATCTTCGACAGCAGTGTGCCGCGTATTGAGCGGTACGAACATAGGAGAGGGCGAGCCCGCTGGGGGCTCGCCCTCGAGAAGCACGGCGCCGGCGGCGGTGGCAGGCGCAGCGGCTAGTTGCGGACCGAGGAGAGGAACTTCAGCAGCAGGCCTCGGTTGATCGGCTCGTCACCTTCGCCGACTTCGGGGAGCTCACCGCCGCGGGCGAGATGCTCCTCGACCTTCTTGGCAATCTTCTCCTCGTTCTCACCCTCGAGAGCGGCGAGCTGTGCGACGAGCGCCTTCGTCTCCTCCGGCTTGGGCTCCACCGACTTGGCGGCGGCAGCGGCCGCAGCCGCGCCGTTGCGGATCGGGGGCTCGGGCACGTCGGAGATGGCACCGGGGCTGCTGGTGGTCGCCCGGACCTTGGGCTTCGAAGCCGCAGCGGCCGCACCGGCCGCACCGGCCGCCGACGGCTGGGCCGAGGCCTGGTCGACGAGCGCCGCCAGCTCCTTCTCGACCTCCGACTTCACCTCTTCGACCCGCTTGCTGTCGGGCTTCGCAGCAGCTGCGGCGGCAGCCGCACCCGGAGCGGGCTCGGACTTCCCTGCAGAGGCCTTGTCGTCGGTCTTGTCACCGGCGGACGGCAGATCGGCGGGCCGCTTCTGGATCCCCGACGGAGCCTCGGCCGGAGCCGCTCCAGAGCCAGCCGGCGCCGGAGCAGCCGCCGCAGCGGGCTTCGGCTTCGGCTTCGCGCTCAGGTCGAGCGAGATGAGGTCGGCCTCGAAAAGCTCCTTCACGGCCTGGCACGCGTCGAACTCGGTGAGCTCGTGCGCGTCCATGAGCGAGGCGACGGAGGAGCCGCCTGCAACGGTCCGGAGCAGCTTCCACTGCTTCGACGTGATCGTGACCTCATCACGGGGAGCCTTCTCCGCCATGTCCACCAGCACGTCGAGGTGCGGCACGACCTTCGCGATCTCCCTCCACTCCCCGAGGCGCACCTGCGCGTCGGCGAGGACCACGTCGATCGTCTCGGGATCGTGCCGGGCCGGCGCGGGCTTGTCGGCCTCGAAGGAGAACGTGCCCTCCTCCAGGCGCAGCAGCTCGAAGACGGCGTCGACCGACGACGCTTCCTTGCCGTTCACGTCGCTGTGGACGATCTGACCCTTCTCGCACCAGATCTTCCCGGCGACCCGACCGCCGGTGACCTGCAGCTCACCGTCCTTCTTGGTGGACGCGAGCAGCACCAGCACGTCGGGCAGTGCGAATGTGTCGAGTGAGCCCTGCAAAGACACGGTTACCTCCGCTGACCGTGGGATGACACCTACATCGGCACGTACGGGGCGTCACTTCAGCGGGAGTTGTCCGCCCGGCTACCGGTGCTGTTCGAGAGACCCCAGCGCGGCGGCCGACATCACCTCGAGCGGCGGCTCCTCACCGGTCCACAGGCGGAAGGCGAAGGCCGCCTGGTGGATCAGCATCCCGAGGCCGGTGACGGCCACGGCGCCTCGTGCGCGAGCAGCGACCAGGAGCGGCGTGCGCAGCGGGTGATACACGAGGTCGACGACGAGTTGACCACCGTGGAGAAGCGACACATCGAGCGGGACCTCGCCCTCGTTGGCGGTGCCCGCCATCCCCACCGACGTCGCGTTCACGACCAGGTCGGCGTCACGAACCGCGGCAGCCGCCGCTTCGTCGTCGGTTCCTGCCACGGCGGTGGCCACCTCCGGCGCCAGCGCCGCGGCGGCCGCGCCACGGTCGGCCGAACGGTTCACCACGGCGATCGACGACGCGCCCGCGTCGGCCAGCGCGAGCACGACGGCGCGGGCGGCACCGCCCGCACCGAGCACAGCGACGCGGGCGCCGTCGGCAGAGAAGCCCTCGTCGTGACGGAGCGCGCTGACGAACCCGGGGCCGTCGGTCGACTCCCCCACCAGGTCGTCGCCCACCCAGTGGATGCAGTTCACCGACTGGAGGCGTGCGGCCGACGGCGACAACCGATCGAGCGCGGGGATCACCTCGCTCTTGTGGGGCATCGTCACCGACAGTCCGCCGAGGCCGAGCGCCCGCACCGCGTCGACGGCAACTGCACCATCGCCGGCGGGAACCTCGAACGCCGCGAAGACCCAGTCGAGACCCAACGCCGCGAACGCCGCGTTGTGGAGGACCGGTGAGAGCGAGTGGCGGACCGGGTCGCCGATCACTCCGGCGACTCGGGTGGCCCCGGAGATCACCGGAGCCCGGCTGCCTCGGCCTTGCGGATGTTGGCGTTGTGCTCCTGCAGCGTCGTCGCGAATGAGTGACGCCCGCTCGCCTCCGTCACGACGTAGTAGAGCCACGGCCCGGGTTCGGGGTTCATCGCCGCCTTGATCGACGCGGCTCCGGGAGCGGCGATCGGGCCCGGCGGCAGCCCGGCGATCTTGTAGGTGTTGTACGGATGGTCGATCTCGAGGTCCTTCAGGAGGACCCGGGTGTCGGTGCCTGACCGGCCGAGGGCGTAGACGACTGTCGCGTCGATCTGCAGCCGCATCTTCTTCTGCAGGCGGTTGTAGATCACCTGGGCGACCTTGGGACGTTCGTCGTCGACCCTCGTCTCCCGCTCGATCAACGACGCCACGATCGCCGCCTGGTACGGCGTGATCCCGAACTTCCCCTGGGCCTGCTCGAAGCCGGCGGCGTCCGCCTGCGCGTCGAATGCCTGCACCATGCGCCGGAGGATCGCCTCCTCGTTGTCCTTCGGCTCGACGTTGTAGGTCTCGGGGAGGATCAGGCCCTCGAGCGACGTGACGCCCTGCGGCTGGTACTTCGACCGCACCTTGCCGCTGCGGGCCGCTTCGAGGAAGGCCTCCTTGCTGCGCCCCTCGAGCGTCGCGATCTTGTCGGCGATCTGCTCGAGGGTGAGGCCCTCCGGAACGGTCACCCGCTCGAACTTCAGCTGCGGGCCCTTCCGCAGCGTCGACACCGCGAGGTCCATCGACGAGTTCTTCCGGAACGTGTACTCGCCTGCCTGGAACCCGCTGGCGCCCTCGAGGCGGGTGTAGATCTTCCACACCTGGGCGCTCGTGATGACGCCCTCGTCGGCGAGGATCTCGCCGATCCCCTGGGTGCTGGTGCCGGGCTGGATCGTCACCGCGATCTCCTCGCCCGGCTCGCCCCCCGGGTTCACCTGGCGCAGGTAGCCGATGTAGACGGCCGCGGCCGCGAACACGCCGAGCACGATCAGCACCGCGAGAACGGCGGCGATCCGCGACCCCGCCTTCGAGCGGCGCTCCTTCGGGAACGGCTCGTAGTACTCGTCGTCCTGATCGTCGTAGAGGTCGGTCACGGTCTCCGTCTCCGGGCATCGAGCCACGCCTGCAACATCACGGCGGCGGCAACCTTGTCGACGACACGGCGGCGTGCGTCGGCCTTCATCTTCATCTGCATCAGCGAGCGATCGGCGGACACCGTCGTGAGGCGTTCGTCGAACGTCTCCACCGGCACCCCGACGACGCTACGCAATTCGTCCGCCTCGTCGAGCGCGGCCTGGGCTGCTCTACCCACCGAGCCGTCGAGAGACAGCGGAAGGCCGACGACGACGAGGGTTCCCTCCGCCTCCTCGACCAGCGCCTTGATCGCACCGTGGTCACGCGGACGGTCGCCGCTGCGCTGGACGACGTCGTAGGGAAGGGCGAGCGCGCCGTCGGAGTCGCTGATCGCGACGCCGATCCGCTTCGTGCCCAGGTCGATCCCGATCACGCGACCAGGCGAGCTCACGAGATGCCGAGCTTCTCCCTGACCGCCCTGATCGCGTCGTCGATCTTCGACGCGTCCTTACCGCCGGCGACGCCGATGTCGGGCGCCTTCGGGTTGCCGCCGCCGCCGGTCAGCTTCGCCGCGTCGGCGATCAGCTGGCCCGCGACGAGCCCGGTGCCCTTCTCGACCGCAGACACGAGCGCGACGCGCTCGCCGTCGGGCGAGCCGACCAGCACGACCGCCTTGATCTCCGGCTCGTTGCGGATCGCGATCGCGAGTTCGCGAAGGTCGTCGGGCGGGATCCCGTCGCGCCGAGCGACGACGTAGCCGTCGACCGCCTGCGCGACCAGCTGGCGCGCCTCGCCGCGCGCCATCTCGCGCTGGAACCCCTTGATCTGGTCGCGCAGATCCTTCTCCCGCTGGAGGAGGCGCTCGATCGATTCGACGACCTCGTCCGGAGTCGTCCGCAGCATCTGCGCGGCCCGCTGCAGGGTTCGCTCGTCGTCGTTCACCATCTTCAGCGACGCGGTGCCGGTGACCGCCTCGACCCGGCGCATGTTCGAGCCGATCGAGCCCTCGCTGATGATCTTCAGCGGGCCGATCGTCCCCAGCGCGTGGACGTGCGTTCCGCCGCAGAGCTCGACTGAGTGCGATCCGGCCTCGACGACGCGCACGACCTCGCCGTACTTGTCACCGAAGAACATGAGCGCGCCCATCTCCTTCGCGGCCTGCATCGTCGTCTCGTAGGCACGGACCACCTCGTTGGTGAGCACCCGCTCGTTGACGATCATCTCGACCCGCTCGAGTTCTTCCGGCGTGATCGGCTGGTGGTGGTTGATGTCGAAGCGGAGGCGGTCGGGGCCGACGTAGGACCCCTGCTGGTGGACGTGCTGGCCGAGCATCTCCCGCAGCGTGGCGTGGAGCAGGTGGGTGCCGGTGTGGTTGCGGCGGATGTGCTCGCGCCGGTGGTGGTCGATTGCCGCGTACGCCTCGTCGCCCGTGCTGGGGAGATCGCCCTCTACGAGCTTCGCCACATGGCGGTTGAGCCCGGGCAGCGCAGGCGTCGTGTCGATCACCTCGAACATCCCGGTGCTCGTGCGGATCTGGCCGATGTCGCCGACCTGGCCGCCCCCCTCCGCGTAGAAGGGCGACCGATCGAGGAACACCTCGTAGAGCTCCTCGCCGTCGTCGCCACGCGCCGCAGGCAGCACGGCGACGATCTCGGCTTCGGACTCCTCGCCCTGGTAGCCGAGGAACTCCGTCGCGCCGAACTCGTCGAGGATCTGGCGGTACGCCTCGATCCCCTCCGCGGTGACGACCGTCTTCTTCTGCCGCTCCCGCGCCCGGGTGCGCTGCTCCTCCATGCGCTGGTCGAAGCCTTCGCGGTCGAGCGGGACGTGACGCTCCTCCGCCACCTCGGCAGTAATCTCGATCGGGAAGCCGTAGGTGTCGTGGAGCTTGAACGCCACGTCGCCCGAGATGCGGCCGGTCTCGAGCTCCTGCTCGAGCAGCACCGTCCCGGCGCGCAGCGTCTGGCGGAACCGCGACTCCTCGAGGTCGACGACCTCCTTGATCGAGTCGCGCTTCTGGACGAGCTCGGGATATGCGTCGCCCATCACCTCGACCACCGTGTCGATCAGGGGCGCGAGCATCTGCTTCTCGATCCCGATCTGGTAGCCCCGCCGGATCGCCCGTCGGATGACGCCGCGCAGCACGTAGCCACGGCCCTCGTTCGACGGCGCGACCGCGTCGGAGATGAGGAAGGTCATCGTGCGCGCGTGGTCGGCGATGAGCCGCTGCGCGAACGTGAGCTCGCCGCCCTTCGGGTCGTAGGTCTGCCCGCTCAGCGACTGGACCGTCTCGAGGATCGGGACGAAGACGTCGGTCTCGAACGTCGTCGGCGTGCCCTGCAGGAGCATCAGCCACCGCTCGAGACCCCCGCCGGTATCGATGTTCTTCTCGGGGAGGTCGGTGAGGGTCTCGTCGAGGTGGCGGAAGTTCTGCATGAACACGAGGTTCCAGAACTCGATGTAGCGGTCGCTCGCGCCGAACGCGGGACCGCCCTCCTCGCCCCACTCCGGGCCGGTGTCGTAGTGGATCTCGGAGCACGGACCGCACGGGCCCGTCTCGCCCATTTCCCAGAAGTTGTCCTTGTCGAGGCGCTGGATGCGCTCGGCGGGCACGCCGATGGTGTCGCGCCAGATGTCGGCCGCGTCGTCGTCGCTGATGTGGACCGTCGGCCACAAGCGGTCACCGTCGAAGCCGACGACCTCGGTCAGCAGCTCCCACGCGAAGCGGATGGCGTCTTCCTTGAAGTAGTCGCCGAAGCTGAAGTTGCCCAGCATCTCGAAGAACGTGTGATGCCGGCGCGTCTTGCCGACCTCGTCGACGTCGTTGTGCTTCCCGCTGAGGCGGACGGCCTTCTGGATGCTGGTCGCCCGCTTGTACGGCGCGCGCTCCTCGCCGAGGAAGTAGGGCACGAACTGGTTCATGCCGGCGTTCGTGAACATGGGCGCGGTGGGATGGTTCGGGATCAACCCGAGTGACGGCACGCTCGTGTGCCCTCGCTCGACGAAGAAGTCGGTGAAGGCGCGGCGCAGCGAGTTCGCGTCCATCGCAGGCATGGTCCGTCCAGGCTAGGGGCGGCTACTGGGGGAGGTCGCGCTTTTCGAGCTCGGCGCGGATCTCCGCCTCGCGCTCCCGCATCGCCTCGCGGCCCTCCTCGACGGCGGCGCGCAGGTCCTTCCCGAAATCGCGGATCGCGCCGGCGAGGTCGGCGCTCACCCGCTCGGGCGTGTAGCGCTCGACGGTCGACTTCACGAACCTGGTGATCCAGAACGAGACGCCGAAGCCGAAGCCCGCGCCGATGATCAGCCAGAAGATCCGCTTGAACATGCCGCGCTCGTCGCGTCCTACTGCTGGCCGCGCCGCAGGCGGCGGTAGGCACGCCCGGTGCCGGCGCCGAACGCCAGGACCTTGACCACCGGGTTGGCGAAGAAGATGTACGCGAGCTTGCTGGCCGAGTCGACGGTGGCGCCCACGGACTCCGCCGTCGCGAGCAGGTTGTCGACCCGCTCGAGCTCGCCGTTGGCCTGGTTCACCGTGCCCCGCAGCTCGCTCACCAGCGGCAGGCTCTCGGCCCGGAACACCTCGACGCTCTCGCGCAGCGTGCGCAGCGTCGTCACCAACGACGCGAGGGCGAACAGCATCCCGACGGAGAGGATGGCAAGGGCGACGGCGGCGATGATCGCCGCGACTTCACCAGCGGTCACGAACGGGCTCCGGACACGGGGCAGGAGCATACGCGGGCCCCTCGCCCCGGTCTGTCACCGAGACGGATCCGAGAACTTCTTGAACTCGTGGGCTTCCTCCGCGTCGTACGGCGCGTCGCCCCACATCTCCCGCAGACGGCGCCCGATGTCGGCCTCGGCTCCATGGGGCGACGGTCGGTAGTAGAGGCGCCGGTTGGGGTCGCCGACGGGCCCCCCGGTCACCTCCGCCGGCCGGAACTCCTGGGCGATGAACCCCGTGGGATCCTCGTGCGAGTACCGGTAGGGCTCCTCGGGGCGTTCCTTCATCTTCTTGCGCTGGTACGGGTGCGTGCTGCGCAGCTGCGGCGGCACCGGCGCGTTCCCGAACTCCCGCACCGCCTGGTTGGCCCGGATCAGCCCGGCCGTCGCGGTGTTCGACTTCGGCGCCGTCGCCAGGTAGATGACGCAGTGCGACAGGTTGAGCGCCGCCTCGGGCAGTCCGACGAACTCGACCGCCCGCGCGGCGGCGTCGGCCACCACGAGCGCCATCGAGTCGGCCATGCCGACGTCCTCCGACGCGAGGATCACGAGCCGGCGCGCGATGAAGCGGGCGTCCTCCCCCGCCTCGAGCATCCGGGCGAGCCAGTAGAGACCGGCGTCGGGATCGCTGCCCCGGATGCTCTTGATGAACGCGCTGATGACGTCGTAGTGCTCGTCCTCGCCGTAGCGAAGCGTCTTGGTCTGACGGGCCTGCTCGACGTGCTCGAGCGTCACCTCTCCGCCGGCCGTACCGGCGAGCGCGAGCGCCACCTCGAGCGTCGTGAGCGCGGCGCGGGCGTCGCCGTCGGCCATGTCGACGAGGTGCTGGATGGCGTCCTCGGTCGCGGTCGCCTGCTCTGCGGTGAGAGCCCGCTCGACCAGGGTGCGGAGCTCGTCGGGCTCGAGCGGATGGAGGCGGAAGACCGTCGATCGGCTCAGCAGCGGTGCGTTGACCTCGAAGAACGGGTTCTCGGTGGTGGCGCCGATGAGGGTGATGATCCCGGCCTCGACCGCGGGCAGCAGCGCGTCCTGCTGCGACTTGTTGAACCGGTGCACCTCGTCGAGGAAGAGGATCGTCCCCCGGCCGTTCTCCGCAAGCCGCCGTCTCGATGCCTCCGTCACTTCGCGCACGTCCTTGACGCCGGCGGTGACCGCCGACAGCGCCACGAACTCGCGGTCGGTGGTGGTGGCGACGAGGGTCGAGAGCGTGGTCTTGCCGGTGCCGGGTGGTCCCCAGAGGATCACCGACGACAGCCGGTCGGACTCGATGAGCGCGCGGAGCGGCGCTCCCTCGCCCAACAAGTGCCGCTGCCCGACGACCTCGTCGAGCGTGCGGGGGCGCATGCGCGCAGCCAGCGGGGCCTGCTGCGACAGCCGCTCCTGCAGGGCGGCCTCGAACAGATCGTCGGGCGGGCCGGCGCCGGCGGCCTTGCGGGGCGGCATCGCCGTGAGGCTATCTACGCTTGTTCCGGGATGGTTCGGACATGACCGACCGGCGACTCACCGAGGACGAAGCGGCTGCGGTGTTCCGCCGCGCCGCCGAGCTCGACGACGCGCGCAGCCCGGACGAGCGCGGGCTCGACCGGCTCGCCATCGAGCGGGCCGCGGCCGAGGTCGGGCTGGCGCCGGCGTCGGTCCGCCAGGCGCTGGCCGAGCTCGACGCGGGGCGTCTCACCGTCGCGCAGAGGTCCCGATGGCGGTGGAACGACCAGGTCGCGACGGTCGACCGGCGCCTCCCCCAGACGGCCGACGCCGTCCGCCACCACCTCGAGATCTACCTCCAGCGCCAGACGTTGCGGGTGGCGCGCCGGCGCGGCGTCGTCTCGATCTGGGAGCCAGCGACCGGGCTCGGGGCGACGATCGTCCGCAAGACCGACCTGTCGGCCCGCCTCCGACTTCGGGACGTCTCGCAGGTCACGCTGTGCGTCACGGGCGACTCGCGCGAGGCGCACGTGCGGGTGGATCTCGACTTCTCTCGTGTCCGCAGCGCGAACCGCTCGGGCGCCATCGCCGGCGCGGCGATCGGCGGCGGCCTGGCGATGGCGGGCGCGGCGGGCCTCGTCGCGGGGGTCGAGCTCGCCCTCCTCGCGCTGCCGGGTGGCGCCGCCTTGTCGGCTGGCACGTGGGTCGGGGCGCGGTCGAACTACGCCCAGACCGTCAGCCGCGCGGTGAACGCGATCGAGCTCGTCCTCGACGAGCTCGACGACGTCTGAACGCGGGCCCAGACGCGCCTCCCCCGCTTCTGTGAGCAGTTGTTCGACGTGAGGTCGAACAACTACTCACAGAACGCAAAAGGTTGAGGGTTCAGGCCTTGGGCGGGAGGAGGCGGAGGCCGACGTCGCGAAGCACGCGCTCGTCGACGGCCTTGGGCGCGCCCGTCATCGGGTCGATGCCCGACGACAGCTTCGGATAGGCGATGACCTCGCGGATGTTCTCCTCCCCGGCGAGGATCGCGGCGAGGCGGTCGATGCCGAACGCGAAGCCGCCGTGGGGCGGCGCGCCGTACTTGAACGCGTTGAGCAGGAAGCCGAAGCGCAGCTCCGCTTCCTCGTCGCTGATCCCCATCGCCTTGAAGACGCGGGCCTGGATGTCGCTGCGGTGGATCCGGATGGACCCGGATCCCAGCTCCCACCCGTTCAACACCAGGTCGTAGGCCTGGCTGCGCACCTTCAGGGGGTCGGTCTCGAGGAGATCGACGTCGTCAGGATGCGGCATCGTGAACGGGTGGTGGGCGGCCTGAGGGTTGCCGTCGTCGTCGGTGCCCTCGAACATCGGGAACTCGGTCACCCACAGGAACCGGTAGGGCCCCTCGCTCACCGGCGGACGCCCGAGGTCGACCCGCAACTGGCCGAGGACGTCTTGCACCTGGCGACGTTCGTCGGCGACGAGCAGCAGCAGGTCGCCGGGCTGAGCCTCGAGCGCGGTCCGCAGCGCCGACTGCTCCTCCTCCGACAGGAACTTCGCAACCGGCGACTCGAGCTCGGTCTCGCGAACCTTCATCCACACCAGGCCCCTCGCCCCGAGTGACTTCGCACGGTCGGTCAGCTGGTCGAGCTTGTTCCGGCCGTAGTCGTCGGCACGGCCCTCGATGCGAATTCCCTTGATGCATTCGGCCTGGAACGCCTTGAACTCGGTCGCGGCGAAGACCTCGGTGAGCTCGACGAGCTCCATCCCGAACCGCAGGTCGGGCTTGTCGGACCCGAACCGGTCCATCGCCTCGACCCACGGCATGCGCTCGATCTCGGGGCGCTCGCCGGTGACGGCCTCGGCTGCCTCGGCCACGGCCTCGCCGATGAACTCGTAGACGTCCTCGGCCGTGACGAAGCTGGCCTCGGCGTCGAGCTGGGTGAACTCGAACTGCCGGTCGGCCCGCAGGTCTTCGTCCCGGAGGCACTTGGCGATCTGGTAGTAGCGATCGAAACCGGCGACCATCAGCAGCTGCTTCGCGATCTGCGGCGACTGGGGCAGCGTGTAGAAGCCGCCGGGCTGCAGTCGCGACGGGACGAGGAACTCACGAGCGCCTTCCGGAGTCGGCGTCCACAGCAGCGGCGTCTCCACCTCGACGAAGCCCTGCCGCTCCATGGCCCGGCGGATGGCGCTGTTCACCTTGGCCCGGATGCGAAGGTTGCGCTGCATGCGCTCGCGGCGCATGTCGACGAAGCGGTAGCGGATGCGGATGGTCTCGTCGGCGTCGATCCGGTCGCTGACCGGGAACGGCGGCGGCTCCGCCGTCGACAGCACCTCGACCTCGCAGTCGCCGATCTCCACGTCGCCGGTCGCGAGCTGGTCGTTGGTGGTTCCCTCGGGACGGGCGCGGACGGTGCCGGTGACGCGCAGCACGAACTCGCTCCGCAGGTCGTGCGCACCGGCGACGACGCACTGCACGACGCCGGTGTGGTCGCGGAGGTCGACGAAGGCGAGGTGCTCGCCGTGCTCGCGCCGGCGCGCGACCCATCCGCACAGGGTCACCTGCTGCCCGACGTGCTCCGCCCGGAGCTCGCCGCAGTAGTGGGTGCGCATCGTCATCGTTGGAGTCTCTTCCTCAGCTCTTCGGGCAGGTCGTGGAGCGACACCAGCTCCTGGTCCTTCGTCGTCATGTCTCGGAGGGTGACCGCCTCCTTCTCGCGCTCGTCGGTGCCGACGATCAGCGCGATTCGCGCACCCGATCGGTCGGCCGCCTTCAGCTGCGCCTTCATCGAGCGGTTGTCGAACGCGCGGTCGGCCGAGAAGCCGACGCGCCGCAACGCCGTCGTCAATGCCAGAGCCATGTCGCCGCCGGTCGTGTCGATGACGAACGCATCGAGCGCCGGCGCCACGTGTTCGGCGAGGAACACGCCCTCAGCGTCGCACGCGAGGAGGATCCGCTCGATGCCGCTGCCGAAGCCGATGCCAGGCGTACGCCCGCCTCCCATCGCCTCCGCCAGACCGTCGTACCGGCCGCCGCCGCCTATGGCGTTCTGGGCCGCGTCGAGCGACGTCGCGGCGAACTCGAACGTGGTCCGCGTGTAGTAGTCGAGGCCGCGCACGAGGCGCGGCTCGAGCACGTAGTCGACCTTGAGCGCGGTGAGCCCGCCCTTCACGCGCTCGAAGTGGATCACGCAGTCGTCGCACAGGTGATCGACCTGGTTCGGCGCGTCGGCGGTCGCGTCCCTACAGGGCGGCTTCTTGCAGTCGAGGACCCGGAGAGGGTTCTCCTCGAACCGCTCCTGGTGGTCGCCGCACAGCTGGTCGCGCTTGGGGCGCAGGAAGTCGAGCAGTACCTCGCGGTAGCCAGGCCGGCACTGCGCGTCGCCGAGGCTGTTGAGGAGCAGCGTCACCTGCGTGAGCCCGAGCGCCGCGTAGAAGCCTGCCTGCAACGCGACGACCTCGACGTCGATGTCGGGATCGTCGGTGCCGATCGCTTCGATGCCGACCTGGTGGTGCAACCGGTAACGCCCCGCCTGTGGCCGCTCGTACCGGAAGTTCGGCGCGACGTACCACGCCTTCCACGGCGCCGCGGGATGGTGTTCGAGGAACGCCCGCATGACCGGAGCGGTTCCTTCCGGACGCAGCGCGACGTGGTCGCCGCCCTTCGTCTCGAAGTCGTACATCTCCTTCTTCACGATGTCGGTCGACTCGCCGACACGCGTGAACAGCCCGTACGACTCCAGCACCGGCGTGATCACGAGGCCGTAGCCGGCCCGCTGCACGTGGTTCGCGAACGCCGCCACGAGTGCCTCGAACCGCGCCGAATCGGGCGGCAGGACGTCGGCCATGCCCTTCAGGGCCGAGAACGTGGGCGGCATGGTCAGAGGCTAGTGGCGGGTTGCGCAGCGGCCTGCGGGATTCCGGGCCGGTGGACTAGCCCGATCGAGTGTCCGAAATGACCCGCCGTGGGCGGACTGAGCGGATGGCCCCCTCCGGCATCTTGAGGAGCGTGACCGCTGCCACTGCCCTCACTCGCCGCCTCGCGCCCATCGTCGTGGCCGCGGCCGCTGCCGTCCCGATCGTCAACGCGGCAGCCCCTGCTCCCGTCGCCGCGGCGCCTGCGAAGTCGTTCACGGTCTCGCTGCAGGAGGCGAGCGACAAGCAGATCGCGGTCGACAACCTGAGCAGCTACTCGAACGACTCGGTCGCCGAGCTCGTGCGCTGGGCCGACCGGGGCATGGCGTCGAAGGATCCGGCCAACACGGCGGCCGCGTCGGGGCAGATGAACACGGGTGACCAGGTCGTGGTGACGAACGCCGCGATCTACTGGCTCGATGTCGTCGACCGCGGCGGCCTCGTGTCGGGCGCGTGGCCGCTCGCCAGCGGGGCGAACGGCCCCGTGTTCGCTTACCGACCGCTCGCCGCCGCACCGTCGTGGTCGCCGAACGCGTACCTTCCGGCCTCGAACGCCGACCTGACGAACCCGTTCGACGGTGGCCAGACGATCAACGTGCTGCCCTACGGCGGCCACGACGCCTCGTGCGAGATCGGCAAGGGGACGTGGATGATCGGTAACACCGCGAACTGCGGCGTTCCCAAGCCGCCGGTGAGGGTGTCGATCACGAAGGTCGTGAGCGGGTCGGCGCACACCTACCGCGTCGCGGGGACGATGTACCAGGCCGGCACCGACAACCGGACGATGATCGATCACCAGGGCAAGCAGGCGGAGGTCCGCTTCACGCTCGCCTACACGTTCCGTGACGCGACGAACACCGTCCTCGACTACGGGAAGCACGCAGGCAACCAGCAGCGGCGGTTCCGGACGGAGGTGACGCTCGAGCCGACCGCGCCGATCACGCTGGGCACGCTCGTGATCGCCGGGAACTCCGACGACGTTCGCCGGGGCCCTTCGGTGCCGGTACGGAAGTTCAACTTCTCGAACACCACGAGGGCGCACTGGCAGCCCGCCGAGTGCGGTCCCGGCTACAACGTCGCCGCCAACGCCGTCGGCGCGCTGTGCGAGCGGCCGGGGCAGGTGAACTGGTTCCAGCAGAACAACCTGCTGCCGGCGACGCTGAAGGCCGGAGACTGGGTCACGCAGCGCCAGGCGAACTCGACGAAGTTCGGCACCGACCGAGCGACGACGCTCCTCGTCCCGAACGTGAGCGGCTACCGCCTGCCCGAGCGCATCGACCACATCTGGAACGGCGGGCTCGGAGTCACCGCGTTCGACGTCGACTACTTCAACAACGAGCCGGTGCCGGTCGCCGCGGGCCAGCGCCTCACCTTGGGCTTCGACACCCAGTTCGAGCCGGTCGTCAGGTAAGCCGCGTCCGCGCTGGGCGCGCCAGGTCGGCTGCGTCAGGCGGATCAGTCGGCGTCGGCGCCGCCGGCCCCCGCACCGGCGGCGGCCGGCGTCTTCACCGGCTCGGCCAGACCCTTGCCCGGAAGCATCCGGTAGGCGTCGTAGACCGAGTCGACGCGCTTGAGCGACGCGACGATCGAGTCGAGGTGGCCCGGGTCGGCCAGCTCGAACTCGAACCGCATCCGCGACACCGAGTCGGCGCCCACGTGCGTCGACGAGGAGAGGATGTTCACGTGGTGCTCGGCGAGCACCTTGGTGACGTCGGCGAGGAGCTTCGTGCGGTCGAGCGCCTTCACCTCGACCGAGACGATGAACGACCCGCGCGACTCGCGGTCCCACTCGACGTCGATGAGGCGCGCCTCCTGCCCGGCCATCAGCGCCGCCGCGTTCGCGCAGTCGGAACGATGGACAGAGACGCCGCGGCCCCTGGTGACGAAGCCGATGATGT
Organism: Acidimicrobiales bacterium; assembly: GCA_035540495.1. Classification (GTDB taxonomy): domain Bacteria; phylum Actinomycetota; class Acidimicrobiia; order Acidimicrobiales; family CADCTF01; genus DASVEG01. The sequence goes on along the minus strand of DATLGL010000008.1, from coordinate 24,687 downwards.
CGTCGCCCGGCACCGGCGTACAGCAGCGCGACAGGCGGATCATGAGGTCGTCGAGACCCTCGACGTAGACGCCTGTCGCCCCCGCCTGCGACCGCCGGCGGGGCTTCTGGACCGTCGACGGCAGCTGCTCCTCGTGGTCGCCGCCTCGGAGCTCGCGAGCGAGGCGCTGCGCTACCGACTTCGCCGAGACGTGGCCCTCACCGATCGCGATGTGGAGCGTGTCGAGGTCGGCGTAGTGCATCGACTCGGCCAGCTTCACCAGCACCGCCGACGCAGCGAGCTTCTGCACCGGCAGGCCCTCGCGTCGAATGGCCTTCGACAGCTCGTCGCGCCCGTTCTCGAGCGCGTCCTCCCGACGCTCGCGTGAGAACCACTGGCGGATCTTGTTGCGCGCACGAGGCGAGGCGACGAACTCGAGCCAGTCGCGAGACGGCCCCTTCGCCACCTTCGACGTCGTGACCTCGACCGTGTCGCCCGACGTGAGCTGCTCGTCGAGGCGCGCGAGGTTGCCGTTGATGCGGGCGCCGATGCAGTGGTGGCCGACCTCCGTGTGCACGGAGTAGGCGAAGTCGACCGGCGTCGACCCGACCGGCAGCGTGACGACGTCGCCCTTCGGCGTGAAGACGAAGACCTCGTCCTGCTCGAGGTCGAGCTTCAGCGACTCGAAGAACTCGGCCGGATCGTTCGCGTCCGACTGCCAGTCGACGAGCCGCTGCAGCCACGCGGCGTCGCTCGCCGTGACGGCGGCGTTCTCCTTGTAGCCGTAGTGCGCGGCCACGCCGAACTCGGCGCGCGCGTGCATCTCGCTCGTGCGGATCTGCACCTCGATCTGCTGGCCCTGCGGACCGACGACGGTGGTGTGCAGCGACTGGTAGAGGTTGAACTTCGGAGTGGCGATGTAGTCCTTGAACCGGCCGGGAACAGGGTTCCACGTCGCGTGGATCGCACCCAGCGCGGCGTAGCAGTCCTTGAGGCTCGGCACCATCACCCGGATGCCGACGAGATCGAAGATCTCGTTGAACTCCTTGCCCTTGATCACCATCTTCTCGTAGATGGAGTAGAGGTGCTTCGGCCGCCCCGTGACATCGCCCTGGATGTGATGGTCGGCCAGACGCTCACGGATCACCTCGAGCACCTGGGCGATGTAGATCTCCCGCTCCGGCGCACGCAGGGCGACCATCTGCTCGATCTCGGCGTACCGCTTCGGGTGGAGGACCGCGAACGAGAGGTCTTCCAGCTGCCACTTCACCTCTTGGATGCCCAGGCGGTGGGCGAGCGGCGCGTAGATGTCGAGCGTCTCCTGGGCCGTCCGCTTCTGCTTGAACTCGGCCATCGCGGCGATCGTCCGCATGTTGTGCAGGCGGTCGCCCAGCTTGATGTAGAGGACGCGCAGGTCCTTGGCGATCGCCAGGAGCATCTTGCGCATCGAGGCCGCCTGCTGGGCCTCCTTCGAGTCGAAGCTGACCCGCTCGAGCTTGGTGACGCCGTCGACGATGGAGGCGACCACGGGCCCGAAGCTCTCGGAGATCTCGTCGAGCTCGATCCCGGTGTCTTCCACCACGTCGTGGAGGAGCGCCGCCGCGAGGGTGATGTCGTCGAGACCGATCTCGGCGAGGATCAGCGCGACCGCGAGCGGGTGGCTGATGTACGGCTCGCCCGACTGGCGCACGACGTCTTCATGCGCCTTGTCGGCGACCTCGTACGCGCGGACGATGAGGTCGGTGTCGCCCTTCGGCCAGTGCTGCCGGTAGGCGTTGAGCAGGGGGACGAGCTCGGGGCGGGGCGCCGACGGCGCGTGTCGCCTCCACGGCAGCACGCGTACCCGGTCGACTGTGGCCACTCGCCCTCCCCTCCTACTCGTACGTCAACAACGCGTGGGACTCGTACCCATCGATTCTCCCGCGTCCGCCGAGAAACTCGAGCTCGATCACGAACGCGAGTCCGACCACGACCCCGCCGAGCTTCTCGACCAGGCGGATCGCAGCCGCAGCCGTACCTCCGGTGGCGAGCACGTCGTCGACGATCAACGTCTGCTCACCCGGGTGGACCGCGTCGTGATGGATCTCGAGCAGGTCGGTGCCGTACTCGAGCTCGTACTCCTCACGCTCGATCCGCCAGGGCAGCTTTCCCGCCTTGCGCACCGGAACGAAGCCGGCGCCGAAGTGGTACGCCACAGGCGCGGCGACGATGAAGCCACGAGCCTCGATGCCGAGAACCTTGTCGATGTGCCGGTCGGAGAACGGCGTCGCCAAGTGATCGATCGTCGCCCGGTACGCCTCCGGCGCCGACAGCAACGGTGTGATGTCCTTGAAGACGACGCCCGGCTTGGGGAAGTCCGGGATGTCCCGGATGTGCCCCTTCAGCCAGCCGGCGTCGACCATCAGGTCAGCCTACCGGGCCTACCGCCTGCGACCCTTCTTCCTCGGCCTCGGCGGCTGGCCGCTTCGGCGCATCGGGGAAACCGGTCTCGATGGACCTCGCGAGGCGGGATCGTCGTCATCGACGGCCACTCGCGATGAAGGCGCGGACCCGCTGCCGGACCCACCGCCGGACGCAGCGGCTGCGGCTGCGGGCGTGAGCGGCCCGGCCGGACGGCCAGTCGCGAGACGCTCCTTGATCGCCGCGTACCTCGGCTCGCGCTCCTTGAGCAGGGCGAGCACGGGCGACGCGATGAAGATCGACGAGTACGCCGACGCAGCGAGACCGATGAGCAGCGCGAGCGCGAAGTCCTGCAGCGTGACCGCTCCCAGGATGCGGCCGCCGACGATCAGCAGCGACAGGATCGGGAGCAGGGCGGTGATCGACGTGTTCAACGTCCGCATGAGGACCTGGTTGAGCGACAGGTCGACCATGTCGCCGTAGGTCATGCGGCCCGACGACGCGAGGCTGCGCGTGTTCTCGTCGATCTTGTCGAACACCACGATGCCGTCGTAGATCGAGTAGCCGAGGATGGTGAGCACCGCGATGACCGTCGCCGGCGTCACCTCGAAGCCGCTCAACGAGTACACGCCGACGGTCACGAAGAGGTCGTGGAACAACGCGGTCAGCGTCGCGATCGCCATCTTCAACTCGAAGCGCAGCGTGATGTAGATGGTGATCGCGACGAGGAAGAAGATGAGCGCTCGCAGCGCCTTGCGCGAGATGTCCTCGCCCCACGACGGGCCGACCTCGTTGACGCTGACGTCGTTCCGGTCGACCCCGCCCGCCTCGGCGAGCGCGTCGGCGACTTCCTCCCGGGTCTTCTCGTTCGCCTCGTCGCCCTGCACCCGCAGGACGTTGCCGCCGATCAGCTGGATCTTCGCGTCGGCGAGCCCGAACTCGCCGAGCACGTCACGCGCCTCGGCGACCGTGAGCTCGTCGGTCTCGACCTCCCAGCTGGTGCCACCGCGGAAGTCGATGCCGAAGTTGAGCCCTCGCACCGCGAGGCTCAACAACCCGACGACGATCAGGGCCAGCGAGATCGTTGCCCAGAGTCGACGCCGGCCGACGAAGGAGAACGACGTCTCCCCGTGGTAGAGCCGCTGCCAGATCGAGTGGTTCTTCGTCGTGTCGGTCATGACCGGCCTCCCGCCGGAGCGGCGCCGAGCCCTCTCGCCACGCCGAGGAACGGCGCATCGGTGAACAGCCGGTTCCGGGCGACCAAGGCCACTGCGGGACGGGTGAAGAAGTAGGCGACGATCAGGTCGAGGATCGTCGAGAGGCCGAGGAACAGGGCGAACCCGCGCACCGGACCGACCGTCAGCCAGTAGAGCAGCGCGGCGCCGATGAGCGAGGAGATGTCGGCCGCGAGGATCGTCCGGTACGCCGCGCTGAAGCCGCGGTCGACGGACGAGCGGATGGTCTTGCCCGACCGGATCTCGTCCTTCAACCGCTCGAAGAAGACGATGTAGGAGTCGACCGTGACGCCGACCGACACCACGATGCCGACAGCGCCGGCGAGGCTGAGCGCGAGGCCGTAGCGGTTGCCGAGCAGCGAGATCACCGTCCACTGCAGAGCTGCCCACACGACCAGGCCAAGGGCGACGACGACTCCGAGGGCTCGGTAGTAGAAGATGATGTAGAGCAGCACGAGACCGAGGCCTGCGAGTCCGGCGGTGAGGCCGGCGTTGAGGGAGTCGCGGCCGAGGGTGGCCGAGACCGTGCGGACCTCCTGTGCCTGCAGCTCGACCGGAAGCGAGCCGAAGCGGAGGACCAGCGCGAGGTCGCGGGCCTCGCGCTCGCTGAACTGACCGGTGATCGAGACTTCGCCGCGGAACGTCGGTTCCTGCACCGTCGGCGCCGACTGCACGACGTTGTCGAGCTCGATCGCCACCTGGCGTGTCGGGCACTGCGGCGTGGCGTTGAAACAGGTCGTGGCGATCTGGTTGAACTGGTCGTTCCCGTCGCCCGTGAGGCGCACCGACACGAACCAGTCGCCGCCGATGCCCTGCGGCGGCTCCGCTCGAGCCGTGCGCACGATGCGGCCCGTCGCGCCGGCCGGACCGAGCTGGTACCGGGCCACGACGTCGCCGTTGTCGTCGAGCTCGGGGAGGACGACCTCCTTGTCGGCGGCGGCCTCTTCGCGCGGTGTCGTGCCGGGAGCGATCGTGGTGGACGTCGTCGTCGGTGCGGCCGGGTCGGTCGTGGTGGTCGTGGCCTCCGTGCCCTCGCCTTCACCCTCCGGGGCTGACGTCGTCGTCGTGGTCGTCGTGGCGGTGGTGTCAGGCGGCAGGACGCTGAGCACCGGACGGAACCGCAGCTCGGCGGTCTGGCCGACGATCTCGAGCGCCCGACGCTGGTCTTTCACGCCCGGCAGCTGCACGATGATCGAGTCGCCCTGACGCGAGATGTCTGGCTCGGCGACGCCGAGCGCGTCGACCCGGTTGCGGATGATCTCGATCGACTGGTCGAGGATGCTGCCGGCGACCCGTTCCTTCGGCTGCAGGACGACGTACGCACCGCCTTGCAGATCGAGGCCGAGCTCGGGCTCCCAGTCGGCCGAGCGAGCGGCGGCGAAGCCGCCGAAGGCGACGACCAGGATCAGGACGAGGCTGAGGACGAGACCCCGGCGCATCAGATCTGGTCTCGTGGCGGCTGCGGATCGGTCGGGTCGTCGACGTCGATCACGTCGTCGTCGACGGCGACCGGGCCCAGCTTCCCGCTGATCGCGCTGCGCCGGAACCGCAGCACGGTGCCGGGCGTCGTCTCGATCTCGGCGGAGTCGTCGTCGAGCCGGATGATGCGGCCGATCAGTCCACCGATGGTGACGACCTCGTCGCCGACCTCCAGTGACGACACCAGCGCCCGCTGCGCCCGAACCCGCTGCTGCTGGGGCCGGATGAGCAGGAAGTACATGACCGCGAAGAGCAGGAGAAGCGGAAGCAGTTCCATGACCGGCGAGAAACGGTAGTGGCTAGTCGTACGCGGTCGAAATCACCCTGCGCAGCTCGTCGAGGGTTCCGGAGGCGATCGAGGCCCGGGCTCGCTTCACCAGAGCGAGGATCCACGCCAGGTTGTGGCCGGTCAGCAACTGGAGCGCTGCGGGCTCGCCCACCTGGAGCAGGTGGCGTAGGTAGGCCCGTGAGTAGCGGGCGCAGACGGCGCACGGACAGGTCGAGTCGAGCGGCGAGTCGTCCCTCGCGTGGGCCGCGTTGCGGATCTGGAGGCGCCCGCCGCTGGTGAGGACGCTCCCGTGCCGGGCCAGGCGCGTCGGGAGCACGCAGTCGAACATGTCGACGCCGCGGGCGATCGACTCGACCAGCCCGACCGGGTCCCCGAGCCCCATCAAGTACCGCGGGCGCTCCGGCGGCAGCCCGCCGATCGCGGCTTCGAGCGCGGGGAGCATCTCGTCGCGCGACTCCCCCACCGACAGTCCGCCGATGCCGAAACCGGGGAAGTCGAGGGCGGCGGTTCGCTCCGCCGCTTCCCGCCGGAGCTCGGGATCAACGCCGCCCTGCACGATCCCGAAGAGCGCCTGTCCTTCACGCCGGTGCGCGGCCTTCGCCCTTGCGGCCCACGCAGCGGTGCGCTCCACCGCCTGGCGGATCACCTGCGGCGGGCTCGGGAGCGGCGGGCAGACGTCGAGCACCATCTGGATGTCGGCACCGAGCAGTTCCTGCACCTCGACGGCCCGCTCGGGTGTGAGGTGATGGATCGAGCCGTCGTAGGTCGAACGGAACGTCGCCCCGTCGTCGTCGACCTTCGGCTTGAGGGAGAACACCTGGTAGCCGCCGGAGTCGGTGAGGACGTGGCCGTTCCATGCCGCGAAGCCATGGATGCCACCGAGCGCGGCGACGACGTCGGCGCCCGGGCGGAGCATCAGGTGGTACGTGTTCGAGAGCATCACCTCGGCCCCGAGCGCCTCGAGGTCGGCGGTCGTGAACGCGCGGATCGACGCTCTCGTTGCGACCGGCATGAAGCACGGCGTCTGGAACGTCCCTCTGGGCGTGGTGATCGTGCCGGTGCGGGCCGCGCCGTCGGTGGCGGTGATGTCGAGTCGGAGGGTCATTCGTCGGAGCTCTCTGCGCGCCTCACGAGCATCGCGTCGCCGAAGGAGAGGAAACGAAAGCGCTCCGAGAGGGCGAGGTCGTAGAGGCGGCGCCAGCGGTCGTGCCCGGCGAACGCTGACAGCAACACGAGCAGCGACGATTTCGGCAGGTGGAAGTTCGTCAGCAGCACGTCGACGACCTGGAACTCGAATCCCGGCTGGATGAAGAGATCGGTACGGCCGTGCAGCTCGTTGCGGGCGGCGGCGGACTCGAGCGCCCGCACCGACGTGGTACCGATGGCGACGACGCGGCCGGTCGCGCTCCGGCACGCGTCCAGCGTCTCTTCCGGGACCCGGTAGCGCTCGCTGTGCATCTGGTGGTCGGCGACGTCGTCGACCGCGATGGGACGGAACGTGTCGAGACCGACGGCGAGATCGACCCGATGCACCGCCACGCCGTTCTGCTCCAGCTGTCGGAGGATCTCGTCGGTCAGGTGGAGGCCCGCGGTCGGCGCGGCGACGCTGCCGGGCGAGCGGGCGTACACCGTCTGGTACCGGTTGGCGTCGGCCAGCTCGGCGTGGATGTAGGGCGGGAGCGGAACGACGCCGTGGCGCCCCGGATCGTCCGCCAGCACCTTCACGCGAACCCGGCTCGGGTCGTCCGGAAGCCGCTCGCCCACCTCCACCACGGCGGTTCCGTCCTCCCCGTAGAGGACCGTCGACGGCTGGAGCCTCCGGGCCGGACGGACGAGCGCCTGCCACACGCCCGACGACGGATCGCCGTCCGGTTCCAGCAGCAGCACCTCGGCCGCTCCGCCGGTCGCCTTCCGGAGGTGCATCCGAGCGGGCAGCACCTTCGTCTCGTTCACCACCACGACGTCGCCCGGTTCGAGCAACGACGGCAGGTCGGCGACCGTTCGGGAGGCGTCCGGATCACCGGGTCGCGCGAGGTCGACGAGCAACCGCGCCGACGAGCGCGGCTCGGCCGGTTCCTGTGCGATCGCCTCCTCGGGGAGGTCGTATGCGAAGTCGGCGAGACGGAAGGAGTTTGAGGTCAAGGGGGCGAATTCAGTGAACGGGGTCACAACTGCATATCCGGGCTACACCAGGAGCCACGTCTTGGCGCTTCGCATAGACGACGTCGATCTTCAGCGCGACAGGATGTTGGTCGAGCGGTTTCAAGAAGGCGACGACACTGCTTTCGAGACCCTCTACCGCCGCTACTTCGCACGCTTGCAGCGATTCTGCCTGAAGCGCGTGGGTGACCCGCTCGAGGCCGAGGAGATCGCCCAGGAGGCGTTCACACGTGCCTACCGGGCGCTGCCGACCCTTGCCGGGGAGCGCCGCTTCTATCCCTGGATGACGGTGATCGCCGGCCGGCTCTGCGTCGACCACCACCGCCGGCGCGGACGCACCGAGCCGTCGGACGTGATCGAGCTCGGCGCGGTCGAGGGCGGGCAGGAGGCGATCGTCGAGCAGGCCGACTTCGCGCTGCTCACGACCGCGCTCGACCGGCTCGCTCCGCGGCATCGCGAGGTGCTCGACATGCGGGAGCACCGCGGCTGGTCGTACCAGCAGATCGCCGACCACTACGAGGTGTCGATCGGCACGGTCGAGGCCCTCCTCTTCCGTGCCCGCAAGGCGCTGAAGCGGGAGTTCCTCGCGGTCGCCGGCGCCGACCGTCTCGGTGCCTGGGGTGCCATCCCTGTGCTCGGAGCCGCCATCCGTCAGTGGGGTGCGTTCAAGGCCAAGGTCGCTGCGTGGGCGTCCGCTGCGCCTGCCGGCGTTGCGCCCGCGCTCGGCGTCGTCGCCGTCGTCGGGTCCGTGGCCGCGGTGGGCACCGCCGTCCTGCCGGAGCGCTCCGCCGCCTCCGACCGGCCGGCGGCCGTCGTCCGCACCATCGGGGTCGCACCCGCGGCGTCGACCACCTCGTTGGGAGACGCGATCGATGCCGCCATCGCGTCGACCACCATCCCGCCGGCGTCGGCATCCAGGGGCGAGCGAGCAACCTCGGACGGGCGTGGGAGCCGAGTCGTCGTCGCACCGACCAACACCTCGATGGGGTCGGCTGCCGAGCTTCGTCCCGAGGCGGAGCAGCAGCCGGTGAAGCAGTCGGCAACCGTCAACGGCAAAGACGTCCTCGTCGGTCTCGACCCCACGGGAGCTGTCGGCGACGTGCTGCACTTCGTATCAGGGGGTCACAAATGAAGCGAGCACTGATCGTCGCCGGGCTGGCGTTCGGCCTGGCTGTGGCCCCGACTGTCGGTGCGGCCGCGGTCGTGCCGACCGCTACGTCCAGCAGCTGGGCTTGCATCATCATCGAGCACGTCGACTTCGGGGTCTGCCAGGGAAACCCGCTGCCCGAACGGCCGCCGCTGCCGACGATCCCGTTGTCGGGGCTGCCGATCTAGCAACGATTGGTCACGAAGGGCGGCTGTGGCTGCCTTCGTGACCAATCGTGTGACGCGGGTCGCGTGTCGGCGGGTCGGCGTCAGTCGAAGAGGCCGGGCGTGCCAGGGACAGCGGGCGGCGGCTCCAGCCCGATGTGCTGGAACGCCGCGGGCGTCGCCACCCTCCCGCGCGGCGTGCGCATGAGCAGCCCGAGCTGGAGGAGGAAGGGCTCGTAGACGTCTTCGACCGTCTCGGTCTCCTCGCCGACCGAGACCGCGAGCGTTGACAGCCCCACGGGACCGCCGCCGAACCGGCGGCACACCGCGTCGAGAATCGCACGGTCGACCTTGTCGAGCCCGAGCTCGTCGACGCCGAACAACGACAGCCCGGCGGAGGCGACGTCGAGGTCGATCGACCCGTCTCGCCCGCCCCGTACCTCGGCGTAGTCGCGGACCCTCTTCAGCAGGCGGTTGGCGATGCGAGGGGTTCCGCGGGACCGTCCGGCGATCTCGCGGGCGCCGTCGTCCGACAGAGGAACACCGAGGATCCGCGCCGACCGCAGCAGGATCGCCTCCAGATCAGCGGCGCCGTAGTAGTCGAGCCGGGCCACGAAGCCGAACCGGTCGCGTAGCGGCCCGGTGATGAGGCCCGTGCGCGTCGTGGCGCCGACCAACGTGAACCGTGGCAGCGGCAGCCGCACCGATCGAGCGGCCGGACCCTTCCCGAGGACGATGTCGAGGACGAAGTCCTCCATCGCCGGGTAGAGGATCTCCTCGACGGCCCGCCCGAGTCGGTGGATCTCGTCGATGAAGAGGACGTCACCCTCCTGCAGGTCGGACAGGATCGATGCGAGGTCGCCCGCCCGAACGAGGGCCGGACCGGAGGTGACCCGCAGCCCCGCGCCCATCTCGGCCGCGATGATCCCGGCCATCGACGTCTTCCCGAGGCCGGGCGGCCCGGCGAGCAGCACGTGGTCGATCGCCTGCGACCGGCGGGCCGCGGCTTCCAACATGATCGACAGGTGCTCGCGCAGCTGGGGCTGGCCGACGAACTCGTCGAGCCGCCTCGGCCGGAGCGAGACCTCCTCGGCGGCCTCGATCGGATCGGGCTCGGGCGCGAGCAGCTCCTGGCGCGGGCTCACGAGCGGGCCGCCGCCGACAGCGTCCGGAGCGCGGCACGAAGCAGGTCTTCGACGGTGCCCTCCTCGGGGAGGTGGCCGACCGCGAGACGGACCTCTTCCGGGCCGTACCCGAGCTGGGCCAGCGCCGCCTTCACCTCGACGCGCGCGGAGCCGGCGGCGACCGAGGACGGGATGTCGTCGAGGTCGGCCTCCGGCAGCTCGAGGCGCGACTTCAGCTCGAGGAGCAAGCGTGCCGCGCCCTTCTTGCCGATGCCGGGCACGAGCGTCAGCCCGTCGGTGTCGTCGGTGGCGACGATGCGTCGGAGCGCAACTGGTGAGTGCACCGACAGGACCGCGAGCGCGAGCGCCGGCCCGACGCCGTGCGTGCCGAGCAGCGCCTCGAAGCAGCCACGTTCGTCGGCGGTCGGGAAGCCGTAGAGGACCAGCGCGTCTTCCCGAACGTGGGTGTGCACATGCAGGAACACCGGCCCGCCCAGATCCCCTAGAGACGCCATGGCCGACGGCGTCACCTGCACCCGGTACCCGACGCCAGCCACCTCGACAAGCACCTCTCCCTTGGCCGAGCGGTCGAGGAGGATCCCGCGCAGCGAACCAATCATCGGAGACCTCCCGGAACTCGAGCCAACATCGGGGCGACGGCGTGGTGGCACAAGGCGAGCGCCAGCGCGTCGGCGGCGTCGGCCGGCTTCGGCACCACCGCGAGGCCGAGCAGCGACTGCACCATCCGCTGCACCTGCTCCTTCGGTGCGGCGCCGTAGCCCGTGACCGCCTGCTTCACCTCGTTCGCGGTGTACTGGACGACGTCGCAACCGGCCTCCGAGGCGGCAGCGAGTGCGAGCCCGCTCGCCTGGCCGACCGACATCGCCGTGCGAGCGTTCGTCTGGAAGAAGACGCGCTCGACGACGACCGCATCAGGCCGCAGCTCCGCGAGGAGCGCCCGGAGCTCCCGTGACAACGATGCCAGCCGCGCCGGCAGCTCGTCGGTGGTCGGCGTCGTGATCACGCCGCACGAGACGGCACGGAGCGCGCCCGACGGCTCGCGTCGGACTGCGCCGTAGCCGCAGCGCGACAGCCCGGGATCGACGCCCAGCACGAACATGCGTTCGCAGGATAGTCGGAGGCCGCTCGGAAGCGGCGGATCCTCAGGGCTGGGAGAAGTCGGCCTGCGCAGCCTTGACCGCGGAGACGAGCTCGTCGGTCTTGCGGAACGTCAACCCGGCGGTGGCACGGTGCGCGTAGCGGATGATCCCGCTCGCATCGATGACGAACACCGACCGGCGGTAGAAGCCAACCGGACCGAGGATGCCGTACGCGCGGCCGACGGCCGTGCCCTCGTCGGCGAGCAACGGGAACCGGAACCCGTGGACGTCCGCGAAGCGTTCGTGGCTGTCGACCGACTGCGGGCTGATCGCCAGGATCTGCGCGCCGAGGTCTTCGAACTGGGCGAGATCCGAGTTGTACGTGTTCAGCTGCATGGTGCAGACCGGCGTGTTGTCGCCGGGATAGAACACGAGCACGACGGTCTGCCCGCGGTAGTCGGAGAGCGAGTACTCGCGGTCGCCGGTGCCGGGCAAGCGGAAATCGGGCGCGACGTCCCCAACGCCGACGCGAGGAGGAGCCATGCGGCGAACCTAAGCCTCGACGGCCTGCAAGATGGAATCGGGGATGTCGAAGTTGGCGTAGACGTTCTGGACGTCGTCGAGGTCTTCGAGAGCGTCGAGGAGCTTCAGCACCTTGCGGGCGTCGGCCTCCGAGCCGAGCTCGATCGTCGACGTCGGCAACATCGTGAGGTCGGCCGACTCGAAGGAGATGCCGGCCTCCTCGAGCGCACCGCGCACCGTGTGGAGGTCGGTGGGCGCGGTCGTCACCTGCCACGTGTCGCCCTGATCCGCGATGTCTTCGGCGCCGGCCTCGAGCGCCGCCTCCATGACCTCGTCCTCCGAGTACTTCTTGGGGAGGATGATCACGCCCTTGCGCTCGAACTGCCACGAGACGGCGCCGGGCTCGGCCATCGACCCGCCGTTCTTGGTGAAGGTCGAGCGGACGTCGGAGCCCGTGCGGTTGCGGTTGTCCGACAGGCACTCGATCAAGAGGGCGACTCCACAAGGCGCGTAGCCCTCGTAGGTGATCTGCTCGTAGCGAACCCCCTCGAGCTCGCCGGTGCCCCGCTTGATCGCCTTCTCGATGGTGTCCATCGGCACCGACGCCTGGCGCGCCTTCTGGAACATCGTGCGCAGGGTCGGGTTCGACTCCGGGTCTCCCCCACCCTCACGGGCAGCGACCTCGACCTGGCGGATGAGCTTGGCGAAGAGCTTCCCGCGCGCCTTGTCCTGCGCGCCCTTCTTGTGCTTGATGGTTGCCCATTTGGAGTGACCGGACATGGCTTACCTCACTGCCTTCGCGCAGGTATCAAGGAACAGTTCGTGCACCCGGAGGTCGTCCGAGAGCTCGGGATGAAACGACGACACGAGCACCGGGCCCTGCCGGCACAGCACAGGATGGCCGTCGACCGTGGCCAGGACCTCGACGCCATCGCCCGCCCGCTCGACGAACGGAGCCCGGATGAACACGGCGTCGACAGGCTGGTCGGGTCGTGACACGCCGTCGACCGTGAGACCGGTTTCGAACGAGTCGACCTGGCGGCCGAACGCGTTGCGGCGAACGGAGATGTCGATGGCGTGGAAGAAGCGCTGATCGGACCGCCCGTCGAGCACCTCGTCGGCCAGGAGGATCATCCCCGCGCACGTTCCGAACGCGGGCATGCCGTCGCGCAGGCGAGCCGCCACGGGCTCGAACAGCCCCGACGACTCGAGGAGCATCGACATCGTCGTCGACTCACCACCTGGAAGCACCAAGGCGTCGACGGCGGCGAGATCCTCTTCGCGCTTCACGGCGACGACGTCGGCGCCGAGCGCGCTCAGCGCTGCCGCGTGGCGACCAACCTCACCTTGAAGGGCGAGAACCCCGATCTTCCCCATGCCCTGGGGGCCTTCCGGCGGACACCGACCGACCTACCAGCCCCGGTCGGCGAGGTGCGTCTCGACCTTCGACGCTTCCTCACCGCGCATCGCGTCGCCGAGGCCACGGGAGACCTTGGCCACGATCGAGGAGTCGGTGTAGTGCGTCGTGGCCTCGACGATGGCTCGGGCCATGCGCGCGGGGTTCTCCGACTTGAAGATGCCGGATCCCACGAAGACCGCCTCGGCGCCCAGCTGCATCACGAGCGACGCATCGGCCGGGGTGGCGATGCCGCCGGCGCAGAACATCGGGACGGGGAGCTTGCCCGTCTCGGCCAGCTCCTGCACGAGCCCGACCGGCGCCTGGAGCGTCTTCGCCCAGCCGTAGAGCTCGGCGGAATCGGCCTGACCGATGCGCTTGATGTCTCCGAGGATCTGGCGCAGGTGGCGGACAGCGTGCACGACGTCGCCGGTGCCGGCCTCGCCCTTCGAGCGGATCATCGCCGCACCCTCCGAGATGCGGCGGAGCGCCTCGCCGAGGTTCGTCGCCCCGCAGACGAAGGGGACGGTGAAGGCCCACTTGTCGATGTGGTGCAGCTCGTCGGCGGGGGTGAGCACCTCGGACTCGTCGATGTAGTCGACGCCGAGCGACTGGAGCACCTGAGCCTCGGCAAAGTGCCCGATGCGGGCCTTGGCCATGACCGGGATCGTGACGGCTTCCTTGATCCCCTCGATCAGCGCCGGATCGCTCATCCGGGCGACACCGCCCTGACGCCGGATGTCGGCCGGCACCCGCTCGAGCGCCATGACGGAGACGGCGCCCGCGTCTTCGGCGATCTTGGCCTGGTCGGGCGTGACGACGTCCATGATCACGCCGCCCCGGAGCATCTCGGCGAGCCCGCGCTTGACCCGGTCGGTTCCGGTGGCGCGAGGGGTCTCAGGCGAAGGCGTGCTCATGAACGTCCAGTCTACGAGGGGGTTCTAGGAAACCGTTACTGCATTCGACAGCGCGGGGAGCACGACGAGCGTGTTGCCCGGACGCAGCTTGATCGCCGCGCCGGCGAGGTCGGTGTACGTGGTGGCTGCGGTCGCCGACGGCTTCGACCACTTCGCCTTCACCTGCTTGCCGTCGACGAGGACGATGGCGTCACCGGCGCCGACGACGACCGCCTCGTCGACCTTGTTGCCGGCGGAGTCGTTGTAGCCGACGGACTGGTACGGGACCTTCTGGATGACGACGTTCGTGAACGACAGGCGTGACCCGTCGTTCAGCGTGTGGGCCGCCCCGTTCGTCGTCCGCAGCCACTTGCCCGACGCCGCGTCCCACTCGACACCGGAGCTCGTGCGACCGCCGAAGTCGACAACGGCCTTCGCGGCCGGAGCGGCACCAGCGCCGGCGAACGCCTCGCCCTCGCCGAGGAACGAGAACAGCGGCTGAGGCTTGGCCTCGGTGTTGCCGGCCCGGCGCAGCTTCGCGGTCGAGCCGAACGTGGCCCAGGGGCGCACCTTGCCCTTCGGGTAGGTGAACGGCGCCGCACCGCCTCGCTCGGACACGACCTTCACCGGCGCGCCCTTGAGCCGCCCGAGCGACTTGGCCACGCCGTCGGAGAACACGAACACGCCCCCGACCGCGGAGACGATCGCAGGGTCGCTGGTGCGCAGCGACCGGATGGGCCCGACGAGGTCGGACTCCTGGGAGTGGTACACGGCGATGAAGCGAGTGACGCCGCCCTCGACCTTCTCCTCGAAGATCACGTCGGCCTTCTCGAGACCCGACTGCGGCCGGCCCTGGGGCGAGTTGTCGATCTTGATGCTGACGGCCGCGCGATCGATGTCAGCCGGGTCGACGGGCAGGCCCGTCAACGTCGCTGCCACCCGCACCGGCGCTTCGGTGGTCGTGGTCGACTCGGCCGGTGCGGCTGCGGAATCGCCGGCGCTCGCTGCCGGCACCTTCTCGTCACCACCGGACGAACAGGCGCCGACCAGCGCGACGGGGATGAGCAGAAGCGCGCTGGCGCGTGCTCGGAACGTCATGACGAAAAGACTCCTAGAGACGGTTGCTGCGAGGGTGGACGGTCAGGAGATGCGGGCGCTGCCCGGCTTCGGCAGCTCCAGCCACGTCTGCCCCGGGGTGAGCTTGATGGGCTGGCCATTGGCGTCCGTGTAGGTCGTGACCTGCTCGGCTGCCGGCTTGCTCCACTTGCCCTTGATCACCTTGCCGTCGGTGAAGACCCATGCTTCGCCCTCGCCGACGATCTTTCCTTCCGGAACGGGCTCACCGGACGCATCGACCAGTCCGGTGTTGAAGTACTCGGTGAACGCGACGACCACGTTCTTCGGCTGCACGGGCGTGCCGTTCGCGTCGGTGTGGTCCTTGCCGTCGGTCTTGCGACGGTAGGTGCCAGACGCTGCGTCCCACCGCCACTCCACGGCAGTGACGATCCGTCCCCGGAACTCGAAGTTCACCTGGTTCGCAGGCTCGCCCGCCGCGGCCTCGCCCTCGGCGCGGTACTCGAACAGTGCCGGGGGCGGTCCGCCCTGGGCGCCTTCGTAGAGCTGGGAGAAGCGTCCCCACAGGTTGTAGGGAGCGGGCCGGCCCGACTTGCGGAAGTAGGCGCCGCCCTTGGCGTTGGGGCCCACGTTGATCAGCGTCGACTCACGCAGCTGCTTCTCGAAGACGGCGTTCGCACCGGAGTAGGCGAACAGCGGCTTGTTGAGCGCGGTGCCGATGAGGATGTCGGTCGAGCGGGCCGAGCGGACCGGGCCGACTTCGTCGGTGTCGTTCGAGTGATAGACGACCATGAACCGGGTGACGCCGCCTTCGACGGCCTCCTCGATCACGACGTCGGCGTTCTGCAACCCGGCCTGCATCCGCGCCTTGGGCGCATTGTCGAGCTTGAGGATCAGCGCGGGGCGCTGCTTCGGCTCTCCGGGCAGGCCCGTCAGCGGATGGACAGCCGCCGCGGCCGCCGTCGTCGTCGGCGCCTCGGTGGTCGTGGTGGTGGCCTTCGGCGCCGCCTTGTCGTCGTCACCGCCGCCGCACGCGGCGAGCAGCATCGATCCGGCGACCAATGCCGCGCCCCAACGTCGGTACCCCATGAAGATCACAGCTCCCTCAGCGCCTGGATCCGCTCGTCGAGCGGAGGATGGGTGTTGAAAAGCCGGTTCAGCCACGCGAGGCGACCCTCGGATGCGTCCTGGGCGGTAGGCGCCTCGATCCAGAGGTGAGCCGTGGCCCGGGAAGCGGAGTGGACGACCGTCGAGTCGTCGCGCAGCTTCTCCAGCGCGGAGATCAGGCCTGGAGGGTACCGGGTGAGTGACACACCGGTGACATCAGCCAACGACTCCCTGCGGCGACTCACCGCGAACTGCATCAGACGGGCCACGAGGGGCGTCACCAGGAGGAGCACGAAGCCCAGGATCGCCACGGCACCCGCCGCGCCGCCTCCGCCGTCGCGGCGGTCGTTGCGGTGGCGGGGCCCGCCCCACCACAGGAAACGCATGGCGAAGTCGCTCAGCAACGCGATGACCCCGACCAGCGTCACCGCGAGGGTCGACACGAGGATGTCGTAGTTCTTGATGTGACTGAGCTCATGCGCGAGCACGCCTTCGAGCTCGATCCGGTTGAGCTTCTCGAGCAGCCCGGTCGTCACCGCGATCGCCGCGTGCTTCGGGTCGCGACCGGTGGCGAAGGCGTTCGGCGCCGCGTCCTCGATCACGTAGAGGCGCGGCTTGGGGAGGCCCCCGGCGATGCAGAGCCCCTCGACGAGGTTGTGAAGGCGCGCGTACTCGACCTCGTCGGCCGGACGAGCGTGGCTCATCGCCAGCGCGATCGCGTCGCTCTTCCAGTAGGCGACCGCCGAACCGCCGAGCGCGAGCGCGAGCGCGACGATCAAACCGACGACGCCGTAGCCCACCAGCTGGTCGAACGCCCATGCGACGGCGACGACGAGCAGCACGAAGGCGGCGATGAGCAGCGCCGAGCGGCGCTTGTTCGAGGTGACCTGATCGAACAAGTGGAGAGGCCCCTAGAACTCCACCCGCACCGGGCCGCGGCTGGTGCCGTCCGCCTCGAAGTACTCCCGCTCCTGGAACCCCGCCTGCTTGGCGATGATGTTCGTCGGGATCGTCTGGATCTTCGTGTTGTAGGACTGAACGGTGTCGTTGTAGAACTGCCGGGCGTAGGCGATCTTGCTCTCCGTGCCGGAGAGCTCCTCCTGCAAGGCGAGGAAGTTCTGGTTCGCCTTCAGCTCCGGATACGCCTCAGCGACAGCGAACAGCGACTTGAGGGCTCCGGTCACCGCGTTCTCCGCCTGAGCCTGGCTCGCGACTCCCGACGCACCGATGGCATTCGCTCGAGCCCTGGTGACTTCCTCGAACACGGCCTGCTCGTGCCTGGCGAAGCCCTTCACGGTCTCGACCAGGTTCGGGATCAGGTCGTAGCGCCGCTGGAGCTGGACGTCGATCTGCGACCACGCGTTCTCGATCCGGTTCCGCAGCTTGACGAGGCCGTTGTAGGCGACGACGACGTAGAGGCCCACGACGACGGCGAGCGCCACGAGGATCAGCACCACGGTCACTCGCCAAGTATGCCGCCCGCCCCGTAGCGCTACAGCCATGGGCGGGTCGCGCCGAAGGACCTAGCGACGTCATCTCCCGGCGGGACTAGTCCGGCAGGTACGTCCGAAATGACGCTTCCGGGCCATGGCCTTCTGTCCGGATTCGGCGTTTCGTGAACACGAACCGTTTCCGGCTGTCTCGACCTTCATCACTGGGGGCTTCATGCGTCTACTCCGTCCGTTGTCTGCTGGCGTCGCGGCACTTGCCGTCGCCGCCGGCCTTACCGGGCCCGCGATGGCCCAGTCGGCCCCATCGGGCCTCGGCACATCGCTGTCGAGCACGAAGGTGCTCACC
Source organism: Acidimicrobiales bacterium (assembly GCA_035540495.1). Lineage (GTDB taxonomy): Bacteria > Actinomycetota > Acidimicrobiia > Acidimicrobiales > CADCTF01 > DASVEG01. The sequence continues at coordinate 6,818 of DATLGL010000008.1, read as the reverse complement.
GCCCAACTCGGTCAGAACGGGTCGCTCCTCGACCTCGCTCTCCTGACGGACGAGGCGAGGGCCACCCTCGACTCCGCCGTGGCCACGCCCGGGTCGTTCTCTCGCCTCAGCCTTGGCAAGGTGTCTTCGTCGATCGTGCCGACCGAGGCCGTCAACAAGACCCTGCCCTCGTTCGAGGCCAAGGACACCGGCCCGACCTCGGCCGACGTCTCGGCGGGCGCGCTCGCGCTGGCCGAGCCCGTCCTCAAGGGCTCGGTGAACGCGGGCAAGCTCACCGCCACCCTCACCGACGGCGTCGCGGCCGCTGGCCTCAACGCCGAAGTCACGAACGTCACCGACGCCCTCGGCGGTCTGCTCAAGATCGCGTCGGCGAAGTCGGGCCTCGAGGCCAAGGCTGCGAGTGATGCGTCGAACGCCGGCCGCTCGGTCTCCGTCAGCGACGTGTCCGCGCTCAATCTCGGCGCGCTGCTCACCGGGCTAGGCATCGACCTCGGAAGCCTCTCGGTCGCCCAAATCGCCGCGCTCGTCGATGGTCTGGTCGCCCAGACCGGGCTGCCGCTGCCGTCGGGCCAGACCACGCTCACCGGCGCGATCACCCAGATCAACGCGGCGATCGACCAGGTGCAGGCGTCGGTCACGACCGTCGATGGCACGGTCACTGCCGTCACGACTCCGGTGACGGACACGCTGAACACCACGATCGGGTCGCTGCTCGGGACCACCGCTCCGACGCTGCCGACGACGACGATCGTCGACCCGACGGCGACGGCACTGATCGAAGCGGCTCAGGCGATCATCGACGACCTGCAGGCTCAGCTCAAGGCACTCGTCGAGCAGGGCGTGAAGGCGCTCGACAACCTGGCCCTCCTGCGGCTCGAGGGTGTCGAGGTCGGTGTGAAGACGAAGGCCGTCCAGGACGTGAAGGCGTCGACCGCCGAGGTCGTCGGCAAGATCGGCAAGATCAGCGTCGGCAACTCCACGATCGCCAACGGGCTCGACCTCGTTGCCGCTACGGATCAGGTCACCAAGGCCGTCACCGACCTGAACGGCAAGCTGTCTTCAGTCCTCGGCATGGTGCACCCCGACCTGGCGAACCTCGTCAAGGTCTCGGTCCTCGACAAGGCCACCGACGTCGCAGTGAAGGACGGGTACTCGACGGCCACCGCCGGCGTCACCGCCCTCAGCGCCACGATCACGCCGCCTGCCTCGCTCGCCGCCGTCCTGGCTGCGGTGAACGCTCTGGCCGCTGATGTGGTCGAGGTCGCCGATGTCCTCGGCGTCACCGTCGCCCAGGTCCCGGCCGCGCTCGGCCTCAACACCGGCATGAACTCGCTGGCCTCGACGCTGAGCCTCGGCTTCGGCGCCCTGAGCCAGCCGGCGAACGTCAAGGTCGCCCAGGTCCTGTCGGCGTCGAACTACCGGGTCGGCACGGCGACCACCACCGGCGCTCCCGGCGGCTCGTCGCCCACGCTGCCCCGCACCGGTGGCGACACGCTGCTGCTGACGGTTGCTGCGGCCGTGATCATCGGCCTCATCGGCCGCCGCATCCTCCTGGCACCGGAGGCGAAGCCGGTCCGGGTTCGGAAGTAGCACCACCAGCCTGAAAGATCCCGCCGCACGAGGGGGGCGCCGACCGGCGCCCCCCTCGTCGCGTCTACGGTCGGACGGAATGCGCCGTCTCGCACCGATCCTCGTCGCTCCCCTCCTCCTGCTCGCCGCCTGCGGCGCCGGCGAGGACCCGACCGTCGACGTCCCGGCCGGCGACTCGGCCTCGACCTCGACCACGACCGGCTCCGGCGGTTCGACCACGACGCTTGGAGGCTCCTCCACGACCGTCGACGACGACCCTGCAGCAGGTGCGGGGGCGTTCCAGACAGCGCCGATCACCAAGCCCCAGGGCAGCGGCCAGGGTCTGCTCACCGCCGTGCGCCACGCCGCCCACGACACGTACTACCGAATCGTCTTCGAGTTCTCCGGCCACGTGCCGGGGGTGAAGGTCGGCTTCGCCGAGCGTCCGATCACCCAGGACGGCTCCGGCGACGAGATCGACGTCGCGGGCGACCGCGTCGTCCTGGTCCAGTTCGAGCCGGCATCCGGCTTCGACATGGAGGCGTCGAAGGAGAGCTACACCGGGCCGAAGCGCCTCGAGGTCGAACAGGCGCCGGTCGTCGAGATCGTGCGGGTCAGCGACTTCGAGGCCCACCTCGACTGGGCCGTCGGCGTCGACAGGGGAACTCGATTCCGCGTGACCACCCTGGAGGGCCCGCCGCGGGTGGTCGTCGACCTCAGTCGATGACGCGCTCGTAGAGCGCGAGGTACCGGTCGGCGAGGTTGTCCATCGAGAGCTCCGCCGCTCGCGCCTCGCCCGCCTCGACGAGCTGGCGGCGCAGCACGCCGTCGTCGATCACCCGGCGCAGCGCCGCGGCGAGGGCGTCCGGATCGCCGGGCGGCACGAGCAGCCCGTGCTCGCCGTGGGTCGGCACCACGTTGCGGTGCCCGGGGATGTCGCTGGCGACGACCGCGGTCGACGCCGCCATCGCCTCGAGCAAGACGATGCCGAACGACTCACCGCTCACCGCCGGCGAGCAGAAGACGTCGGCGCTCCTGAAGCGGACGGCCTTCTCCTCCTCGCTCAGGCGGCCGAGCCACTCGAGCCGGTGGTTGCCTGCGTGGCGGGCCTTGAGCTCGGCGGTCTGCGGTCCGTCGCCTGCGATCCAGATGCGGATGTCGCCCGGAAGCCGATCGCCGGAGGCTGCCTCGAGGAGGACGTCGAGCCCCTTCCGTGGCTCGTGGCGCCCGAGGAAGAGGATCGTCGGGACGTCGGCCTTGCGTTCGGCCGCCTTGGCGAAGCGGTCGACCTCGATGCCGTTGAAGAGCAGCTCGTACTCGCCGCCCAGCACCTGATGGGCCGTCTCGCGAGCGTCGACCGACACCGCCGTGCGGAGGCGGAGACGGTTGGCGATCGGACGGGCGGCACGCCCGAGCACCGAGTAGATGCGATCGCTGCCCGCTCGATGGAACGTCCCGATCGTACGGTCGGACATCAGCACCGCGGTCATCGGAGGGCCGGGCACGAGCGGTTCGTGCACGTGCACCACGTCGAACTCCTCGTCCCACAGCGCACGGATGGTCCGCAGCGCGCAGGCCGGATCAGGCGCGATCGGAGCCACCGAGCCGTTGGTCGCCAGCGGAACCGACTTCCCCAGCGGCGTGACGCCGCTGTCGGGCGGCGGCCCGTCGCACGGCGCGAGCACCCTCACCTGGTGACCGAGGCCGCGGAGAGACCGGGCGAGGCCGAGGACCTGGGCCTGGACGCCACCGGGCGGGGTCAGGCTGTAGCCGCAGACCTGCGCGATCCTCATCCCGGAACGGTACCTGGCGATGCTCCGCCGGCACCTCCCCGAGAAAAATCGTCGCGCCGGTGGATCGATGCGCGCCTGCGCTCCGTCTAATCACCATGGCCGCCGCGCCGGCAGGCAGGATCGACGTCGTGCAGACGGACTTCGAGTCGGTCGTGCGGGCCCCCGACCGGTCGTTGCGAGCACTCGCGTTCCGGATGCTCGGCGACGGCGACCTGATGGAGGACGCGCTTCAGAGGCGTACTCGAAGGCACTGCGCGCCTACGACTCGTTCCGAGGTGACAGCGACATCGGCACCTGGCTGTACCGGATCGTCTACAACGCCTGCGTCGACGTGCAGCGGTCGGCCAGGAAGCACCGCCACGTCGAGCTCGACCCGACGTTGCTGCCACCGATCGACGATCCCGGCGGACACGACGGCGGTGTCGCGCTGCGGGAAGGTCTCGCGTCGGCTCTCGCCGCCCTGCCGCCGGAGCACCGCGCGGTCGTGCTGATGATCGATGCCGACGGGTTCGACTACGCCGCGGCGTCTGCCGTGCTCGGCGTCCCCGTGGGCACGGTCGCTTCTCGGCTCTCGCGCGCTCGAGCCGCGCTGCGACGCGAACTCGGAGGCCGGAGATGAGCGACGAACTGGTTCGCGACGAGGAGCTCGGCGCTGCGCTGCGAGCGCTGCCGGTGCCGGAGCACCGCTCCGGGTTCTGGGACGTCGCCCTCGGCGAGTCCGCTGCGAGGGCGGATCGCCGCCAGCGGCCCGTTGCTCTCGTTCTGGCTGTCGCCGCCGTCGTCGTGGTGGTCGCCTGCATCGTCGCGATCGCGACCGGAACACGAGGCGGAGGAGACGGCACGGGCGTCGTCGCCGGCCCCCGCGGCGCCACCGCGATGTTGACCGGGCGGCTCGACGGCCTGCAGAGCGACGGCGCGCGGCAGCACGCCTTCTCCCAGGAGTTCGCACTCGCCGTCGACGGCAGCTTCTCGTTCGTGCTGACCGACGGCACCGGCAGCCAGACCTACGACGCCAGCACCCGCACCTGGTGGATCAGCTCGCAAGAGGGGTCGGGCCGCGGCATGGGATGGCTCATCCGCACGAACGCCGAGCCGCAGCCCCCACAGCTGGCGAGCTTGTTGGGCGGGCTCGCCGTGACGGTCGACCGCTCGGCCGGGGAATCCGTCGTGTTCCTCGGCCGCGCCGCACACCGGTTCGTCGAGACGGGCGACCTCCGGTCGTTCGGCAACCGCGGAGAGGGTGATCGCGTCGAGGCCATCGTCGACGACGAGACGGGGGTGATGCTCCGGTACGAGGCGTCGCTCGGCGGCGCTGTCGTCGCGCGGATGGAGGTCGTCGAGATCGACTCGTCGACGTCGATCGACCGGTCGCGATTCACCGTCCGCGTCCCGCCGACCGACGCCAAGATCCGCCCCGACTCCGACGACGGCGTCCGCATCGTCGATGTCGACGAGGTGGGCGAGGTCGTCGGTTACGCCGTCGACGCACCAGCGCGAGCGGGGACCTACCGGCTCACGAGCGTGGCCGCTCGGCCGGGCATGCCGGGGATGTCACGCCCCACCCCGAACCCGCTCGACCGCGACCGGGTCCAGCTGCTGTACCGCGACGGGTGGCGTGCCGTCGAGGTCGTGATCCGCCGGACCCCGTCGTCGCCGACGACGACGATGCCGGCGGTCGTCCCGGAGAAGACGCGCGAGATCGGAGGGTTCACGGTGACCGTCCGCGGCGACGCAGCCGACGAGGTCCTCGCTGACCTGCTCGAAGAGATCCGGCCCGCCGAACGGGTCAGGCGCTGACGTCGAAGTCGCTCGGCCAGTTCGGCTGCAACAGATCGGGGGCGTCTGCGACCTGCGACGATGTTGCCCGCAAGTGCCCTGACCTGCCCGTTTGTTGCTCGTGTTGCTCGCTAGTTCTCGTCGCTGTCCGTCGTTCTGAGGACTGATTGAGGACTGGCTGAGGACCGGGCGATGGTCCTGGCCACGCCCGGTGGCCGCAGGTGCCCCGCCAGGGGCACCTGCCAGGGTGTGTGTCCGAGGGATGGGGTTCGGGCGGGGTTCGCTGAGTGTGGTCGTGCGGGTGTTGTCAGGTCGGCTCGGGTGGTGGTCGTGGTGTCGGCTTGGGGGGTCGGTAGCCAGGTGGTGGCGGGATGAAGAGGGGTTTGCGGTCGTCGGATCGATCGGTGGCTCGGCGCCGTTCGCGTCCGGCGGCGGCGAACTCCTGACGGCGCGCCTCCTCGTCGGCTCGTTCCTTCGCTCGCCGCGCTTCGTTGCGCCGCGCCCGGAGGTCGCGGACGTCCCACCGCTCCCACTCCTCGAGCACCCGCCCGAGCTCGGCCGCCAGCCCCTTCTGGAGGACCGGCTGCATCTGCGCTGCGAGCTTGTCGATGCGGCCGCCGGTGATCGTCTCCCGCTGCCACGTAGGCGGACCTGCGAGCAGCGTGCCGAACACCTCCAGCGGCCGTAGGTGCTTCGTGGCTTCGTGGGCGATCGCACGGCACGTCTCGGCGTCGTGGCGGGGCGGCCAGGTGCGCAGGAGCTCGTCGACCTCCCGGAGGACGAACACGAGGGTGTCGGGGATCCCGCTGCCCCATGGGGCGTCGATGTGGAGCTGGCGCGCGAAGTGCTCGACCCAGTCGTCTTCGTCGCGCATCGGGTCGAGCAGCAGGCGATCCGAGTCACGGCTCGGGTCCGCCATGACCAGGTCGGCGACGAGCGCGTTCTTCAGACGCGGCGAGATGGGGCCGTCGGTCACGCCGGACGTTCCCGATTTGTGCCCTGACCTGCGGCGATCCCGCGATGGCGGCGTCTGCCGGCGGGACACGAGCGAGTGATCCCAATCCTGCGTGCGGCCGTTCCCGTTTTGCGCCCTGACCTGCAGGTTTCCTTCACGGGCGGACGGCCCGCTTCGCGCACGCTTCGGTGTCCGGCAACGCCCGCACGAGCCCGACCGACAGCTCGGCAAACGGAAATCGTCGTATCGCGTCACGCAGTTGTCGGTTCTCCACGAACTCGTCCAGCTAAGGCTGCGTCGACGTCGTCGTCGTGGCTCGATCTTCGATCGACTTCATCACGTCGTCCACGACCGACTGGAGCACAGCGGTAGGTAGCTCTGCGGCTCGACGGGCTGCAGCCGCAGCTCGGCGTTGCGCCCGGTCCACCACGACGTCCACCAGGGCTGTCGGCGCTAGGAGCGCCGCTACCAGCAGCGCAAGCCCGAGACGCCGGCGCCATCGAGGCAGCACGAACCAGCTGATGCCGTAGAGGATCAAGAGACCGCCGATGATCGCTGCCATGCCGGTGAATGTGACGAGTGGGTGGGACAGGAATGTCGGGCGGCGGCCGCTGGGTCATCGGCCCCCGCGTCTGATTCGACGGTCATCGGCCGCAAGCGCTGAGCCTCATTGACGCTGTCATCGCTTCGCTCAGCCAGCGGTTCTGCATGCCACCGCTACGCGT
>DATLGL010000007.1:0-20780 GCA_035540495.1 Acidimicrobiales bacterium | reverse complement strand
GGCGGACAGACGAGTGCAAAGGCATTTGCTCGTGACGGTGCGCGCGACGTCGCTTACCGGGGACCATGCGGGCGCGTACTACGTCGACCCCGATCGGCACGCGCTCGCGAAGTACTACCTCGACGCTGGTGAACCGCCGGGGTTGTGGCTCGGCAAGCAGGCGGACAAGTGGGGACTCGTCGGCGAGGTCGACCCGGACGTGTTCCTCTCCCTCATCGAAGGCACTGATCCGTCGGGCGGACGACTCGGACGTCGCTACAACGACGAGTCGGTTCGCGGGTACGACCTCACGTTCTCGGCGCCGAAATCGGTGTCGATGCTGTGGGCGCTCGGCGACGAGCGCGTGGCGGGGGAGTCCCTCGCCGCCCACGATGTTGCTGTCCGGGCCGTCCTCGACTTCGTCGAACGGCACACCACGACCCGCGCCACGATCAACGGAGCGGTCCAGAACGTGGACGCCGACGGTCTTGCCATCGCCGTCTTCCGGCAGCACACCAGCCGGATGCTCGACCCACAGCTGCACAGCCACGCCGTCGTCTCCGCGAAGGTCTGCATCCCCGACGGCCGATGGCTCGCACTCGACGGCCGGCTCATCAAGGTCGATCAGCGCACGCTCTCCGCGCTGTACCACGCGACGCTGCGCAGCGAGCTCACGGAGCGGCTCGGTGTGCGATGGCAGACGCCGAAGGACGGCATCGCCGAGATCGAGGGCGTGCCTGACGAGGTGCTCGACGAGCTCTCGCGGCGAACGCGCCAGGTGGAGGCGCGGCTCGAGCGCAAGCTCGACCGCTTCCGCGACACGTTCGATCGCGAGCCGACGCCGCAGGAGCGCTGGCGGCTCGAGCGCGAAGCCGTCCTCGACTCGCGTCCTGCGAAGCCGCACGTCGAGGAGCACGTCGACCTGCGCGGGGAGTGGGCGGAACGGGTCGAAGGAGTCGGCTTCGACCCGCGGGGAGTGGTCGACGCGGCTATCGGGGGACTCCCCGCAGCGGGCCGGCTCACGGCAGAGGCGCAGGTCGCGATGGTCGACCAAGCGCTCGCGGCGCTCACGAGCGAGCAGTCGACCTGGCGACCGAACGAGCTCCTGAGGGAGCTCGCCCGAGCGGTCTCCCCGACCGTGCACCTCCCTCCCAGCGAGCTCGTGGCAACGCTCGAGCGTCTGACCGAGCAGGTTCTCGAAGAACGCTGCGTCGACCTCACACCGGAAGGGGCCGGCGGTCCCGTACGGGAGTCAGATGGTCGCCCGGCGAGCGAGTCCATCCTCGATCGTCGCTACACGACGCAAGCGATCCTCGAGGAGGAGCTCGCGATCGCCGACTGGGCCGACGAGCGTTGGTCGCAGCCCGCGTCGCCCGCCCGACTTGCCGGTGCCGATCGACTCAACGCGGCGCAGGAACATGCCGCTGCTCTGGTCGCGGGAACGAGTCCACTGGTGGTCGTCGTCGGCCCCGCCGGCACCGGCAATACGAGTTTCTCGGCGGGATTTCTTTCACTATCCGGTCTCTCGGCGGGATTTCTTTCACTTCGGCAACCCGACACCGTGCAGGCTGACCCGTAATCCGCGCCGTTGTTCTCGCCATCCGGTACCGGCGCGCGAGCCGAGGAGCACGCCGAGCGACTCAGACCGCCGTCGATCGCGGCGGACGCAGGTGGACCCGCGAGGACTCTGTACGAGCGCGTCAGCGGACGCGGTAGAAGGCGCAGGTCAGCGGGGCAATTCGAGTGTTGCCGCTAACGGGCATATCTCGCCCCCGCCACCATCTGATCCGAGAAAATCGGTCCGAAAGCCCAGCATCTGCTGGGCTTTCGTTGTTCCTCAAGGCATCTCGCTCGGCGCCAGGCGGGGGTTTCTCGGACGGCGCTGCACATCCGAGATGTGCATGCACAGCGCCGCCGTCATGCCGGCCAGCGTGGCGCCGCCGGCCGCCTTGAGCACGGCCCGGCGGGACACAACCGCGGCGTGGGCCACCACCGGCGCCGCCTCCGCAGGCGACGGAGGGACGCCGGGAACCACCTGTCGTTGACTTCTGAACTGCATCAGCTTCCTCCTTCTCACGGTGATCGGTGCGGCACCAGGGCGGTCAGGGGATGGATGGCCGCTCCAGCGGCACGCCCTTGTCGTCCACGAACACGTCCAGCACGGTGAACTGCGACGGGACCGCGGCCCCCGTCACGAAGGCGTGGGTGGTCAGCAGGATCGACCCGTGGGGCGTGAACGCGATGTTCGCGGGCGAGTCGTAGGGGAAGGCCGGGCTGCCGGGCGGGTTGCGCAACCGGACCCGCTCCTCCCCGAGCGGGGCATCCCCTGCCCGAGGTGCCCGCGGCGCCAGGATCGACACCCCCGAGAACGCCGGGTTGGCGATCGCGACATAGAGCAGGCCGGACTGGCCGAAGGCGATGCCGTCGGGCAGCTCGCCGGGCAGGTACTCGTGGAACGGCTGCAGCTCGCCGGCCGGCGGCGCCGGCGCTCCGGGCCCGGGGAACGGCAGCGTGTACACGAACGACCGACCCGACAGGTCGGTCGACACGGTGATGTACAGGTGCTCGCGCTGGGGATCGAAGCGGATGCCGTTCGCCCCGATGTATTCCGAGGCCAGCCGGTGGTCCTGGAACCAGACGGTCGGGTGGCGCTTCCCGTCGGGCCCGGGGACCGGCTCGATGCGCCACACGGTGGCCTGCGTCGAGTCGGTCACGTATGCGTTCCCCGCCTCGTCGAAGGCGAGGTCGTTCGGGATGGGCGGCGCGTCGTGCGGGGCCGGCGAGCACGGCCGGGTCCCGGTCGCGCAGGGGGGCAGGTCCGGGAAGGGCTCGGCATGCGGTTCCTGGGTGCCGGTGGCGGGGTCCAGGCGGTAGACGCCGAGCTGCGTGCTCAGGACGTACAGCCGGCCGGCTCCGTCGAACGCGATCGAGGAGTTGGCGTGCTCGCGGTCGAGCCGCTCCCCCTCCACGCGGTACTCGCGGGCGAGCGCCCCGGAGCGGCTGTCGAAGGCGACCACCCGAGACGGAGGTTTGCCGGTGGTGCCGAACGCCGCCGGACCGGCCACGTACACCCTGGTGCCGTGGAGGGCGATCCCCTCAGGGAATCCCGGCGGGTCGGGCACGTGCGCCACCACGCGCGCGTCGCCGAACGAGCGGCGCGCGCTGGCCGCCGTGGACGAAGCGGGCGCGAGCAGCAGCGCGACCGCCAGCGGCGCGACCGCTAGCGCCGACCACCTGCGCCAGAACCGCCCCGGCCTGGGTGCGAACATCAGGACCTCTCCGCCGGAGCCGGCTCTGGGGCGTCGGAGTTGAAGATGTCGACGGCCCAGCGCCACGACCCGTCCTCCTGGCGGCGGTGCACCACCACGTACTTGCCGACGTCGGCGATCACCGTGCCGTCCGGCGCCTCGATGGTGACGGTGGCCCGCCCCACCTCGACAGCGGCGTCCCCCCACGCCTCCAGCGAGAGGGTCTCGAGCTTCACGGCGTGGACGCCGGCCTCGATGCCAGCCCGCCAGAACGCCTCGATGGCGTCGCGCCCGGAGACGGCGGGCAGCCCGGGCGGCAGCAGCAGCCCGTCGCCGGTGTAGCAGTCCGCCATCGCCGCGGCCTCCCCTCGTTCCAGTGCCGACGAGAACCTCGCGTTGTTCGCCTCGATGGCTGCCCGTTCCATGGGTGCCTCCTTCGGTCGTGCCCTTTCCGCACCATGGCGGAAGCGGGTTGAACGATGGTTGAATCGGACGGCGGCCCGAGGGCTGGGCTGGCGGGGGTGCGCGGTGTCGTGTGGGGCGCAGGTGGAGTTCCGAGTGCTCGGGCCGGTCGAGGCCGTGGTGCGGGGGCACCCCGTCGACATCGGACCTCGCCGCCAGCGGACCGTTCTCGCCCGGCTCCTCGTCGACCCTGGCCGGCCGGTGCCGGTCGAGCGGCTCCTCGACGACGTGTGGGGCGGCGAGCCGCCGCCGGGCGCCCTGCGCACGCTCCGCTCGTACGTCTCCCGGCTGCGGGCCGCCCTCGGCGACCAAGGGGACCTTCTCGTCGCCCGCGATCCCGGTTACGTGCTCGACGTGCCCCCCGCCACCGTGGACGCCGTGCGGTTCGAGGGCCTCGCCGCCGAAGGGCGGGCACTGCTGGAACGGCGGAACGCACGCGCCGCGGCGGCCCGCCTCGCCGAGGCGCTGCGGCTGTGGCGAGGCCCGCCGTTCGCCGGGCTTCCGGACGTGCCGTTCGCCGCCGCCGAGTCGGTGCGCTTGGAGGCGAAGCGGCTCGCAGCCGTCGAGGACCGGATCGACGCCGACCTCGCTGTGGGCCGCGCCGGCGACGTGGTCCCGGAGATCGAAGCGGCGCTCGGCGAGCAGCCGCTGCGGGAGCGGCTGTGGGGGCAGCTGATGACCGCGCTCTACCGCTGCGGGCGCCAGGCCGAAGCGCTGGAGGCGTACCAGCGGGCCAGGACGTTCCTGCGCGACGAGCTGGGCCTGGAGCCCGGACCGGAGCTCCGCCGCCTCGAGGCGTCCATCCTGCGCCACGAGCTCGCTCTGGCCGAACCCGAACCGCCGCACAACCTGCCGGCGCCGCTCACGTCGTTCGTCGGTCGCGAGCGGGAGGTGGCGGCAGTCGGCCGGCTGGTCGACGGCGCGCGGCTGGTGACGCTCACGGGCCCGGGTGGCGCGGGGAAGACGCGCCTCGCCCTCGAGGTCGCCTCGCGGCTCATGCCCGCCTTCTCCGACGGCGTGTGGGTGGTCGACCTCGCATCCGTGTCCGACCCGGCGCTGGTGGCCCAGACGATCGCCGCCGCAGCCGGGATCGAGGAGCGCAGTGGCCGGCACGTGCTCGTGGTGCTCGCCGACCACCTCGCCAAGGCCCGCGCCCTGCTGGTGCTCGACAACTGCGAGCACCTCGTGGCGGCGTGTGCCGCGGTCGTGGCGCAGCTGCTCTCCGGCGCGCCGAGCTTGCACGTCGTGGCGACCAGCCGCGAGCCGCTCGCGGTGCCGGGCGAAACCGTGTTCGAGGTCGAGCCGCTCGACGTGCCCGCCGGCGACGCTCGGGAGGACCTGGAGCGTGCCGATGCCGTCCGGCTCTTCCTCGAGCGGTCGGCGGTGGCCGTCGATCCCGATGCCCTGCCCGCGGTGGCGCGGATCTGCCGCGAGCTCGACGGTATGCCGCTGGCCATCGAGATCGCCGCCGCCCAGACCCGGCTCCTGCGCCCGGACGAGATCGTGGCGCGCCTGAACGACCGGTTCCGCCTGCTGACCTACTGGAGCCGGACCTCCCTCCCGCGGCACCGGACGCTGCGCGCCTCGATCGACTGGAGCTACGCGCTCCTCGACCCGCGCGAGCGGTCCGTCCTCCACCAGCTCTCGGTGTTCGTCGGCGGGTTCACGCTGGCAGCGGCCGAGAAGGTGGTCGCTCCCGCGGAGTCCGCCCTCGACGCCGTGCGTCGGCTCGTCGACGCCTCGCTCGTGCAACGCGTGCCAGGGGCCGGTGAGAATCGCTTCCGGCTGCTCGAGACCGTGCGGCAGTACGCCCGCGAACGGGCGGGCGAGGCCGGAGACCTCGCGGGCGCGCAGCGCCGGCACGCGGAGTGCTTCGGTGACCTGGCCGACGCCGCGCTCGCGGCGAAGCTGAATTCGGTCCAGTCGAGCCGGCACTCCGAGATCGACGCCGACTACGCCAACGTCCGCGCCGCGCTCGAGTACGCGTTCGCGGAGGCCGACGCGGGCCTGGTGGTCCGCATCGTTCGCGGCCTGGGCGACTACTGGCGGCTGCGGGGCTTCCTCGATGAGGGGCAGCTGTGGCTGCTGCGGGCCGTCGACCTCGCCGGCGGCGCGGCACCGGACGTGGCCGCCGATCTGCACGGGTACCTCGGCGCGATCCACCTCCGGACGAACGAGTTCGTCGCCGCGGCCCGGCGGTTCGAAGCGGCCATCGGATGGGCGCGGCAGGACGGGCATGCGCGCCCCCTCGCGCACTGGCTCCACCAGCTGGCGTATGCGCACCGGGCCCAGGGCGATCTGGCGCGGGCGCGAGCGGTGCTGGGCGACGCGCTCGAGATCAGCCGTGCCGCCGGCGACCGGATCGGGATGGCGCACCGGCTCGGGAGCCTGGGCGACATCGCCGTGCACGAAGGCCGGCTGGACGATGCCGAGGCACTGTTCGCCGAGGTGTGGCAGCTGATCCAGCCGGCGACGGCCGACCACCTCGTTCCCTACCTCGAAAGCGTCGCACGGCTCGCGCTAGAGCAGGGTGACGTCGACGAGGGGGCGCGCCGGGCCGAAGCAGGGCTGCACCAGGCGCGGGTCGCGGGCGACGTCTGGCACGTCGGATTCAACCTGATCGCCCTGGCCTACGTCGCTCGACGGCGGGGGGAGTCGCGCCGGGCGGGCGAACTGGTCGTCGAGGCACTCGACGAGTTGTGGCCGATCCGCGAGGTCTCCGCCGTCGCGGAGGCGCTCGACGTCCTCGGCGGCATCGTGCTCGACGCGAAGGGCGCCGAGGCGGCCGCCGCGGTGTTCGGTGCGGTAGACGGGCTTCGCGCGCGCTTCCGCCTCCCGCTCGACGCGCTGATGCGGTCGTACGTCGCCGCCGATCGGTCGGAGACGGCATCTCGAGTCGGAGGTGGCCACACCTCGTGGACGCAGATGCGCTCTGCGGAGCCCTCCGAGGTCATCGCCTGGGCCCGCGACGTGGCCATGAAGACCGGCTACACGTGATGAGGCGCTCGCGTACGGGCCGCGCGCCCGGGGGACGCCGCGAGAAGCGGCGCCGATGGCGGCTGGGTCTCTTCGAATGGCCGGTCAGGCGGTGGTGCCACCTGTGCAATAGACGGTGTCACGTCGTATCCATCCGCCGTTGACGTCCAGGACGTGGATCCAGCGGAACCGCAAACGCCCAACCGGTGAGTCCTGGTGGGCGTCGGCTTCGATGATTGCGCCTCGCGCTGTGGCGACCGGCTCCCAGCGCAGGAACTCGGGCCGGACCGCGAAGTCCTGCGCGTAGCGGTCTCGTATCTGGTCGCGGCCGGTTCGTCGGTCGTGCTCGGCGCCGACGTGGAGCTCGAACTCGGCGTCGCTGGCGTAGAGCTCGGCAAGGTGGTCGAAGCGCTGCTCGGCGAAGCAGCGGCCGAGCTTCTCGGCGAGGAGCACGCCCGGTGAGGAGATGTCGTGCCAGGTCCCATTGATCGAGCGCACCTCGCCGTCGAGGTGTGGTGCCTGGTGCTCCCGGTACCAGGCGTGCATGGGGTCGGCGGCGAGCTCGGCGTAAGCGTCCTTTGAGTCGAACCTGACGGCGACAGCGACGGTCGCGGCGTCGTCCGTTACGAGCGCGGCCTGACCGACGAATCCGTGGACCTGGCGTTCAGCGACCCATCGCTGTTCTGCGCCGAGGAGTGCGTCGCGCCGGCCAGGCTTGAGGTTGGCGATCATCAAGGTGCCGTAGTCGGGCATGTCGATTCTCCTTCTCTGACGGGGCGGTTCCGGCCTCGAGGCGGTACAGCGTCGTGCCGATGCCGATGAGGGCGATGATCAGGGCGACTCCGAGCAGCACGTACGCCGCGTTGGCGAACCGTTCGATGCTGGCGACTTGCTGCGGCGACTTCCCTCGTGCGTCCATCGGAACTGTGGCCGGAGCGGGCGGGGTGGCCGGGTTGCTCAGGAGGCTCTTGGACCAGCGCGCGCCGGATCAGCGGCTTCCGTCACGTCTTCACTCCAACCTCCTGGCCACGAGGATCCCGGAAGCCGCGCTCAGGGCGGCGACGACCCAGACCGCGGTGCGAACGCCGAACGCGTCGGCGACGATGCCGCCGAGGAGGCCCCCCACGACGTAGCCGGCGTCTCGCCACAGCCGGTAGACGCCGACCGCAGTGGCTCGCCAGCTCGGGTGAGCGATGTCGCCGACGGCCGCGATCAGCGCGGGGTAGACGAGCGCGGTGCCGGCGCCGACGAGGATCGACCCGACCGCCCAGGCTCGGAACCCGGTGGCGGTGGCGATGAGGCACAGCGCAGCGCCTTGCACCAGCATTCCTGCGACGATGAGCGGCTTCCGGCCGGCGCGGTCGGACCAGGCGCCGGTGAAGAGTTGGCCGACGCACCACACGCCGGGATAGAGGCCTGCGATGACGCCGATGCGCCCGACGGAGAGGCCTTCGGCTGCGAACAGCAGCGGGAGGATGCCCCAGGCGAGGCCATCGACAGCATTGTTGACGAGCCCGGCCTGGCACACCGCCGACAGTGACCGGTCGCGCCACGACGTCCGCGCGAACAGCGACCCGAAGCCGGCGTCGACCGGAGCTGGCTCGGTGGCGGCCGCTTCGTGCTCGGCGTGGTGCCGGGTCTCCCGAACGAACAGCGTCGATAGCCCGAGGCCGAGGGCGGTGAAGGCGATGCCTAGGTAGAACGGCTCGGGCCGAAGCCCATGGCGAGCGGCGATGTTGCCGGTGATGAGGGCGGTGAGCGCGACGGCGCCATAGCCGGCAGCTTCGTTGAGCCCCAGCGCGAGGCCCCGACGGTCGGGTCCGACCAGGTCGATCTTCATGATCACCGTCGTGGACCAGGTCATTCCTTGGTTGATCCCGAGCAGGACGTTGGCTGCGACGACCCAGCCCCACGACGGAGCCCAGATCAGCAGGAGGGGCACCGGAGCGCCGATGAGCCACCCGAGGACGAGCACCGGTCTGCGGCCGACGTGGTCGGTCAGCACGCCGGTGGCGAGGTTCGTCACCGCCTTCGTCGCGCCGAACGCCACGATGAAGGTGGTCGCGACGCTGAACGTGCTGAGACCGAAGACGCGCTCGGCCAGGAGTGGGAGGACCGTCCGCTCCTGGCCGATCATCCCGCCGACCAATGCGTTGACGGCGACCAGCAGGCTGAACTGGGGCAGGTTCTCCCGCAGGCCCAGCCGCACCTGACCACCCGCCGAGGCGGCCCCCGCGGCCGGAGTCATGGGCCCGCAGTCAAGGTGCCATGGTGGCGGGCCCAGTCATCCGGCCCGCCGACCAACACCGTCACCCGCTCTCGGTGCCGGCGCAGCAACAGGCTGGCGGCCGTCATGGCCCGCTCGCCGTGGCCGCACATCAGGGCGATCGGCGCCGCCGGCAGCGCGGCGTCGGCGACGGCGCCGGCTTCGAGGTTCACCGCGCCCGGCAGGTGGCCCGCTTCGTACTCGCTGCGCTGTCGCACGTCGAGGACGGTGCCGGAGGCGGCCTCGACCGAAGCGAGCGGCACGGTGGTGAGCTCACAGCCGGCCGCCCGCCAACAGTCGATGCCCCCGCCAATCTCGCCGAGGATCGTCTCGTACCCGATGTTGCGGCACTGGCGGACGACATCAGACCGGTCCTGCTCCGGGTCGAGGACGAACAGCAGCGGCGCACCTTCGGGGACCACCCACCCGAGCCAGCTGGCGAACTGTGGACGCAGCGCGATCGACACCGAACCGGGCACATGCCCTTCGGCGAACGCGGTGATGGGCCGGACGTCGACGACCCACGCGCCGGCTGCTTGCAGCCGGTGCGCGTCATGAGGGGCGACGGTGGGCAACACCGGGGCGCCTGGCCCGAACAGGCCGGGGCCCCGCCGGTTCACGGCCCGTAGGCGGAGGAAGTAGGGCGGGTAGGTGCCGAGCCCGGCCTGAAGTCGTTCGACGAAGGCGTCCTCGTCCGGCGCGGCCAGCAGCGGGTTGGCCAGGCGCTCACGGCCGATGGTCGTGGTGCGCTCGCCGCCCGCCGGCGCCGAGCAGAACGATCCGGCGCCATGGGTCGGGTAGACGGGGAGGCCATCGGGGAGCGTGAGGATCCGCTCGTGCAGCGATCGCCACAACGAGCGGGCCAGCTCCTCGGTTCGTTCCGGCGCTACCAGGTCCGTACGCGCCACCGAGTCCACGAGCAGCGCCCCGCCGGAGAACAACGCGACCGGCTTGGCGCCATCGAGGAGCAGGTAGGCGAGGTGCTCAGGCGCGTGGCCCGGCGTCGCGAGCGGCCGCAGCACGATGCCACCCAGATCGACGTCTTCGCCGTCGCTCAGCCCGCGGACGGGGTACTCATGTCCTCCGGCGCCCGGCACCAGCAGCGAGGCACCCAGCGCCGCCAGCTCGCGAGCGCCAGACACGAAGTCGGCGTGAAGGTGGGTCTCTGCCGCGAACGCGATGTCGAGCCCCCTTCGCTCGGCTTCGGCGAGGTAGGCGGCTGGGTGACGCGCCGGGTCCACCACGAGACCGCGGCCGTCGCCGAGGTCGACGAGGTACGACGAGTTGCCGAGTCCTTCGTCGACGAACACGACCGGTCTAACCGTCATCCCGCCTCTCTTGTCGAGCAACCGCTCGAATATCCGGCCACGGTCGGCGATTGTCAAGTGGTCAAACGAAAACTTGACAAATGACGTTCGTCGGCGGACGATCACCTTCGTGGGAGACCGTGCTGCGAAGGAGGCGCTGTACGAGGCGTTCGCGTCGGTGGCCAAGGCGATGGCGAGCGGCCGTCGGGCGGAGATCGCCGACCTCCTCGCGCAAGGGGAGCGCTCGGTGGAGGAGATCGCGGCGGAGCTCGGCCAGAGCGTGGCCAACACATCGCACCACCTTCGGGCGATGGCCCGAGCCGGCCTCGTGACCACTCGGCGGCAGGGCACGCGGATCTTCTACGGGCTGGCGAGCGAGCGGGTGGCCGAGCTGTGGTCAGCGCTGCGGGATGTTGCTGGCCAACACGTGGCAGGACTCGAGCGGCTGGCGACGGCGTACCTGGGCGATCGCGACGGCATAGACGTCGTTGACCGTCACGAGCTCGCGACCCGACTCGAGCGGGGCGAGGTAGTCGTGCTCGATGTGCGTCCGGAGGCCGAGTACAGGGCTGGCCACATAGCGGGCGCACGGTGCGTGCCGATCACCCAGCTGCGCCGGCAGCTGCGGGCACTCTCGAGGGAGGCCGACGTGGTCGCCTACTGCCGCGGCCCGTACTGCGTGTACGCCGACGATGCGGTGCGAGAGCTCAACCGAAAGGGCTTCCGGGCCCGGCGGTTGATCGATGGGTTCCCCGAGTGGAAGCGAGCCGGGCTGCCGGTGGCGGTCGGGAGTGAAAGGAAGGACGATGCCTGAGGACCTGCTGGTCGACCCCGAAGCGCTGCGCGAGGAGGTGCGCGGGAAGTACCGAGAGGTCGCCACTGATCCTGGTCGTGGCTTCCACTTCCATACCGGTAGGCCTCTGGCCGCCCGCCTCGGGTACGACGCAGTGGTCGTCGACGCGCTGCCCGATCGGGCTGTCGAGTCCTTCGCCGGGGTCGGCAACCCGTTCTCGCTCCGCGCGCTGCAACCCGGTGAGCGCGTGGTCGACATCGGCTCGGGCGCGGGCTTCGACTCCTTCATAGCCGGCAGCCAGGTCGGCGAGGGCGGCCGCGTCGTCGGCGTCGACATGACGCCGGAGATGCTGGCCAAGTCGAGGGCCACCGCCGAGGCACTGGGCTTTGCGCAGGTCGAGTTTCGCGAAGGCATAGCCGAGCAGCTCCCGGTCGAGGATGGCTGGGCCGACGTCGTCATCTCCAACGGCGTGATCAATCTGTGCGCCGACAAGAAGGCAGTGTTCGAGGAGATCCGCCGCGTGCTCAGACCGGGCGGGTGGCTCCAGTTCGCGGACATCGCCAACGGCCGCCCTGTGCCGCCCGAAGCGCTGCGCGACATCGACCTCTGGACTGGCTGAATCGCCGGCGGGCTGCCCCGTGAGGGCTGGCAGAAGATGCTTGAGGACGTTCGGTTCGTCGACGTGACGATCGGCCCGCCGGTCGACACGTTCGGCGGCGCCGGCGGCGAGGACAAGGCGCGGGCCTTCGACGTGTATGGCTACGCCTTCCTCGCCCGTAGACCCTGACCACCACAACGAAAGAAGGAGAACCGCGAGATGGCAGGCTTCGAGAGCCGCGACTTCAGCAACCCCGACGAGACCCGCACTCCCGACAAGACCACGGTGGAGCTGGTCAACGTCGGCGGCGGCCAGATTGGGCGCTACACCTTCAAGCCGGGATGGAGGTGGTCGGAGTGCATCAAGCCGGTCGTCGGCACCGACAGCTGCCAGACCGAGCACATCGGCTACGTCGTGTCGGGGAGCCTGCACGTGAAGCACGACGACGGCACCGAAGGCGACGTGAAGGCCGGTGACGTGTACCGGATCGGGCCTGGACACGACGCGTGGGTTCGCGGCGAGGAGCCGGCCGTGTTCGTAGAGTTCCAGGGCGCAGCGAGCTACGCCAAGCCCAGCTGATGGGGGACGGTCCGTCGGCCGTCGACGATGCGCCGACTCTGACGGACAGTGGCCTGGAGACGTGGCTCGTCTTCCACCGCGCGGTCGACCTGCCCGACTTCGCCGCGTTCCCGCTGCTGGACGACCCGTCGGGACGGGAGCTGCTGGCGGAGTACTTCCGGGACCACCTCCGGGTCGCCGCCACCGCAGGCCTCGGCCTCGTCCTGGAGACACCGACGTGGCGAGCGAACCGCGACTGGGGTGCTCGTCTCGGCTACGACGCCGCCGCGCTTGGTCGCGTCAACCGCGACTCGGTGGCGTTCCTCCGGGCTCTCGCCGCCGAGTCGAGCGACGTCGACGTCGTCGTGAGCGGCAACATCGGCCCTCGTGGCGATGGCTACAGCCCGAGCGAGCTGCTCACCCCCGACGCCGCCCAGAGTTACCACCGGCCTCAGATCGAGGCGTTCGCCGCTGCGGGCGCCGACCGGGTGACGATGCTGACCGCGACGCACACCGGCGAGCCGATCGGCGTCGTGCGAGCGGCGGTGGCGGCGGGCGTCCCGGTAGTCATCGCCTTCACCGTCGAGACGAACGGAATGCTTCCGAGCGGGCAGGCGCTGCACGAAGCCATCGCTGAGGTTGACGCCGCGACCGTCGGGGCTGTGCTCCACTTCGGGATCAACTGCGCCCACCCCGATCATTTCTCCAGCGCGCTCGACGCACGGTCGCCGGCGACCAGCCGGATCGAGCTGCTGCGGGCGAACGCCTCACGGGCGAGCCACGCCGAGCTCGACGACGCGGAGGAGCTGGATGACGGCGACCCGGACGAGCTCGCCGAGCTCTACTCGCAGCTGCGCCGCCGGCACCCGAACCTTCGCGTTCTCGGCGGCTGTTGTGGCACCGACGTCCGTCACGTCGCCGCCATCGCCCGGAGGTGCCTCTGACGCCCGGCGCCTCACCCGTTCCGAACGTCCGCAGACATAGTTACCAATGGGACGGGCGGATACGCCAGGTTGCGGGTCACGACACCCTGGTGCTCTCGCCCGTTGCAGAGGTGGTCGTGCTCGACTGTGCGACAGGTTCCTGTGGGAAAGCGGTACCGCGCGAACCTCAACACGACGCCCCGCCCGAACGCAGCAGCCAGTTCGACCGTCTCCTGAGTTGACGACACCGCTCGAACGGTCAGCGCGGCAGTGGGTTCGGACCGGTCGCGGTGACCTGCCGCTGAGGAACCCAGCCGTCAACATGGTGGATGCCGTCGAACCGGGAGCCCTGGCTCTCGACCGCCGACTGAAGCGAGGCTCGATAGAACTTCACGTGGGTGAAGTCCTCGAGCAGGACGTACACGGGGTCAGGGTTGCTGTTCGGACCTTGGAACTGCTGGCCCGTCAGCACAGGCTTGTGGGATTCGACGAACGCATCGAAGGCGTCGCCGACGACGACGCCGAGATGCTCCATTCCCATCTTGTAGACCCTCTGATGCACGGGTGGGATGAGCTCGATCATCGGAACCGGCTTGCCACCGAGGACCTCCGGCGGATCCGCGAGGAGGATCAACGAGATCGGGCGCCCGTTCCAGAAGTTCTCACGGTTGGCGCTCGCGTGGCGTTCGAGAAGCGTCCGGACGTGGATGTACTGGTCCCACTCCGGCACCCGAAACGCGATGTGGCTCAGCTCGTATGGGTCGATGTCGATACCCAGCGCCAGCAGCCGGTCGCGCTGCTGGGCGGCGAACGCGCGGTAGTCGCCGATGATGTCCGCGATCGCGTCACTCATGTCGCCCTCCTTGCCGAACACGGCCGTGCACCCGGTGAAGGCTGCTCTGCGGCCACATTGGCGCCTTCATGTAAGCCGAATGAACTGGGTGGCGCGAAGGTCCGTCTCGTGCGTGCTGGCCCGCGTCTCCAGCACAACCGCGACCGACACGACGCCGCCCAGTCGGTCGCCGGCGGCGGTACATGCTGACTAGCGAACGCGCGACAGAAGCTCGTGCGCGCCGAGATCTACGCCGCCGATCAGCACGAGACACGCCACGATCACGATCGACACGACGAGCGCGTTCTGCGCAGCCGTGAGCGGGCTAGGCCAAGTGACCCGCCGCAGCTCACCGAACGGGTCGATGAGCCAACGCCATGTGCCGCGCCCGTGACGCGACACCGCGCGGCGTCGGGGTCCATCGTCTCCGTAGGATCCGGCGGCACCACCACCCGTTGTTGGAGGTGCCGGCGGCCGCGGGGGCCGAGATGGCATTCGCGCGGGCTCGACCTGTGGCTCCATGGTCCCAGGTTGCCACTGACGTGGCGACCGTGCCGCGTTCGCGTCCGCAATGCGAACAGCGGCGTCGTCATCGACGCCGAAGAAGTCGCTGTGGTGTCAGGAGTACACGATGCTGACGACGCCGGATTGGGTCGAGAGACGACGCGGTAGCCCCTCGGCGAGCCGACCACGTCACGTGCGCGGCTCGATGATCACCGAGTCGCTGTAGTCGGTGTCGCCGCGACCAAGGAATCGAGGTGGGGTTCCAGCTTGTCGAGGTCGGCCGGCGTGAATGTCGGGTCGTACTCGGTTGGGCCGAGGCATCCGCCTTCCGAGACGTACGCATCGATGTTGACGATCGCGAACTTGGCCCCTTCGACGAGGTAGTAGTTGATGACCCGTTCAACGACTCGGCCTTCGCGATTTGTGAGTGTGAAGCCGCCTCGTGCCGATGGCTTGCCGCCCACGGAGGCGGCGCGGACGGTGTCGCCCGTGAAGGTGAAGGCGGAGCATCCTCGTGCCCGGTCGTCGCGGAAGTGGGCGGTCATCGCTTCGGCGAGCTTGTGAGCCGTAGCGGCTGGGTCGCGGCCGACATCGATGCTGTCGAGGGGGTAGTCGGTGTTGAGCTCGATGTCGCCTAGGGATCGTGAGCCGTCATACACACATACGTTGAGTCGCTCACCCTCGCAGTCGCGGATCGTCCAGCCGTTCGGCACAGTGACCTCGAAGGGGCTCGTCCAGCTCATCGCGGGTTGATCGCGGGTGGGCGTCGTGGTCGTCGACTGTGCAGGAGACGGCGCCGCCGTGCGATCTCCGGCGCCGCAGGCGGCGAGAAGAATCAAGGCTGCCGATGCCACGGCTACCGGTCGCAGCGTCGATCGTGCACGCACGTTGGGTTCCTTTCGTGGTTGTCGTGACTCAACCGGGTTCAGCCGGCGAGCATCAGCTCTCGCCGCGAAAGCGTGAGCACAGCGACAGGCGTCAAGACGCCGATGTACGCGGCGAGGACGAGGGCGGCGAGGTGTGGCGGGAGGAGGTTCGAGGCGGCCGAAGCGCTGGCGAGGCCGTGCGCTGCTTGGCCCGGGAGGAATCGGCCGGCTCCGCCGAGGAACCCGGCGGCGAGGTTCTCGACGATGAGCACCCAGATGATGCTGCCGACAACGGCTGGTACCTGGTGACGCACGACGGCACCGACCATCACACCGATGGCCGCCCAACTCGAGGCGGCGGCGGCGAGGCCGACGATCGCGGCAGCGTCGGACGCGTCGAGTCCCAGGGTCGCTCCCTTCATGGTGGCGAACAGCATCGCCACGACGACCATCACGGCTATGCCGCGAGTGCCATCCCACCGGCGACCAGCGCGGCGATCGCAGCTTTCGCCGCGGCGATGAGCCGGCGATCGCGGATGGCGAGCATGGTCCAGGCGATCGTGCCGTGGCGAAACTCGTCCGTGAACGATCGCACGCCGAGGATGAGGGCGAAGAGCCCGATGTTGACCGATGCCAGCACGAAGAGCGTCTGGGTGTGGAGGGGTTTGGACAGCGCAAGGGGCTCCGCGCTGGTCGTCGTCGAGAACGGGCCGAGTGCGGCAACTGCGATAGCGCCGACGACGAGGCCGAGGTTGCCACGCGTCGTCGCCCACTTCCTGAGTTCAGCTCGCAGCATGCTCTGCTCCTTCGGTAGTGAGTTGCATGAAGACGTCTTCGAGGCTCTGGCCGCGAGAGGTGAGCTCGTAGACGACGAGTCCCTCCCGCGCGGCGGCCTCGCCCACGGCGCGGGCGGTGATTCCGGTTAGCGACAGGCCGTCCCGCCCGTCGACCCGGATGGCTGCGCCCGTGGGCGCGAGTGCCCGACGGAGCCGATCTCGGTCTGACACCTTCACCGTGACGGCCTGGCCGGCCGTGAGATCCTCCACGGTCGTCTGGGTGACGAGGGCGCCCTTGTTGATCACGACGACGTCGTCTGCGGTGTGAGCGACCTCAGCGAGCACATGGCTCGACACCAGCACCGTGCCGCCATCGGCGGCGAAGGACTTGAGCGACTCGCGAAGCCAACGGATCCCTGCAGGATCCAGGCCGTTGGCCGGTTCGTCGAGGATCAGGATCCTCGGGTCGCCGAGCAGCGCGCACGCGAGCCCGAGACGCCTTCGCATGCCGAGGGAGAAGCCTCCGACTTTGCGGTCGGCTGCACCGGCAAGATCAACAGCTCTGATCACCTCATCGACTCGGCGTTCTGAGATGCCGGTCATCGACGCGAGCACGCGAAGGTGGTTCCGCGCAGTGCGCCCGGGGTGGAACCCCGCGCCGTCGATCAATGTGCCCACCACCGACACGGGCCGCTGGAGTCCCTGGTAGGGCTTGCCGAGGACGAGCGCCTCGCCTGCGTCGGGCGGCGCCAGTCCGAGCAGCATCCGGATGGTGGTCGTCTTGCCCGCGCCGTTCGGCCCGAGGAACGCGGTGACGGCTCCTTCGCGGACGGTGAAGCTCAGATCGTCAACGGCCGTCGTCGAGCCATAGCGTTTGGTGAGACCGCGCACGCTGATCATGGGCGTGCTCATGGACGCTCCCGCACTTGATCGGTTGTCTTGATGTCGATCCCGCCGGTTGCGACCGCCGCGAACGCCGGGTGAGCGATGCCGGTCGCGTAATCGGTGAGGGCTCGGACGAGCATCTCGAGAAGCACGCGCCGAGACGCCTCCGCGGACCACTGGGTGACGGTCGTTGTACTCATGTCGGCGACCGTAAAGGCGATGACTTGCACCGTTCTGTACGACCCCTTGCACCCGCACACGCCGGCACCACCACATTCCTTGCATTCCGCGACGTCAGTTCCCCTACCAAGGCAAGAGACGTGCAAGAGCGGCCGAGAACGCTTCAACGCATGACAGAGGTGAGAGTCTCCGATTTGCTGTTGGTCTTCCGGCCGGTGCAACCGGCGACGGCGACTCACGCGTCGGCCTGGGCAGCGCTCGAGCGCTGCGTGCCACCAGGATGCCTACCTTTGGTGGGGGAACTGTGGGAGCTGCGGGACGCAGCCGCTCCGCCGGAGGACCCACCGTGCGCTGTGGCGCTGACCACCACGGAGGACTCCCCTGCGACGGTGACGCTTCACGCCTTCGCTGTCGTGCCACGTCTCCGCAGCCTGGGCCTCGGCAGGCGTCTCGTCGAGGAACTTGTCGACGCCGCGCGCTCCGCCGGCGCCTGGCGGTTGGTGTTCCGGGTCGACGTAGCGCATGCGCGGGGGATCCCGCTGCTGGCGCGGATGGGCTTCCGCCCGATCGAACTTCATTCGATCGACGACGCCGGTCGCAGCCGGTTGCACATGGAGCTCGACCTGTGAGCTGCTCGTCCCCGCTCCACCTGTGGTTCCATGGGAGAGCGTGACGTCGATGGCGCCTGTCGTCGAGTTCCGCGTCCTCGGGCCGCTCGAAGTCGTTCGCGACGGCGCGGTGCTGGAGCTCGGGGGCCGGAAGCAGCGCGCGCTGCTGGCGATCCTGCTCATCCATGCCGGCCAGGTCGTCTCAGTCGACCGTCTCATCGAGGAGCTGTGGGGCGACGAGGCTCCGGCGCGAGCGCTTGCGTCGCTGCAGGCGTACGTGTCCCGCCTCCGCCGGATCCTCCAGCCGCAAGGCGAGCGCCGTAGCCGTAACGCCGTCATCTCGACACGCGTGCCGGGCTACGTCCTCGCGCCAGGGGAGTCATCTATCGACAGCCATCGCTTCGCCGCACTCGCTCAGGATGCGCTGCGGTCCTCGGAGCGCGACCCTCTCCGCACGCTGAGCGCGCTCGACGGCGCGCTCGGACTATGGCGGGGCGATCCGTATGCCGAGTTCGCCTACGAGGACTTCGCGCAACCAGAGATCGCGCGGCTGACGGAGCTTCGCTGGGCCGCGAAAGAAGCGCGCCTGTTGGCGTTGCTGCGCACCGGCGACCATGCAACAGCGGCCGCCGAAGCCGACCTCTTGGTTCGCGACGCCCCACTGCGGGAAGGTGCCTGGGCGGCGCTCATGACGGCGCTCTATCGCAGCGGACGCCAAAGCGAAGCCCTGCGCGCCTATCAACGAGCCCGAGCATCACTCAACGAACAACTCGGGATCGACCCCGGCCGACCCCTCCAAGACCTCGAGCGACTCATCCTCGAACAGGCCCCTTCGCTCGACTTCGACACTCCCGCATCGGCCACGGCAGCGCCACGTCGCCGCAACACGAGTGCCGGACCCCGTGCGGAAGACGAGTTCGTCGGCCGCGACCAGGAGTTGACAGCTCTCGCTCGGATCGTGGCGACTCTCGAGCGAGGACAAGGCGGCGTCGTGGTGGTCACGGGCGAGCCAGGTATTGGAAAGTCACGCCTGGCCGCACAAGGCGCGCGGATGGCTACCGGCGCGAAGACGGCATGGGGACGCAGCGTGGAAGGAGACGTGTCATCGCCGTATTGGCTGTGGGTGACGGTGCTGCGAGGACTGCTTGATGGTGTCGACCCGGGCAACCTCGCGCCAAACGTCCGAGACGCACTCGCTGATCTTCGGACCCTCGACGCGTCGCTGGAGCGCTGGTCTCCCGGTGCGACGCCACCTCCACCTCTGGACGACGCGGAGCTCGCGCGGACTCGCCTGCGGCGCGCCATCATCGAGTCGCTCACTGCGATCGCCGCGGCACAGCCGATCGTCCTCATCGTTGAAGACATCCAATGGGCGGACCCAGCGTCTCTCCAACTACTGAGCCTCCTGGCCGCCGAGCTCGACCGCGCTCCGATCCTGATCATCGCGACGCTTCGCGACGGTGACCGAAGCCCGACCACGGCCGCAGCACTGCACTCGATGCGCCGCGCCGGCGCATTCACTGAGCTGCACCTCCGCGGGCTGGCACCCGAGGACGTGCATCGTTACGCAGAGCTCGTGGCCGCAGAACCACTCGAGGTGGAGGTGACCGAGGCAATCGCGGTGCGCACGTCCGGGAATCCGCTCTTCGTTCGAGAGCTCACTCGGCTCCTCCGCAGCCAGCGCTCACTCACGGCGGCGGCCGTCGGTTCTGCGCCGGTGCCGGAGGAAGTGCGGGAGACGATCAGCCGTCGCCTCGATCGGCTACCTGAGCAATGCCGAAACCTTCTTTCAATAGCTGCGTCGCTCGGCCGGCGATTCGATGTTGACCTCCTATCCCGCGTCTCGCTCGTGGACCAGGACTCCCTGCTCGACCAGCTCGAGGGGGCCATCGCTCTGGGCCTCGTCGTCGAGGACGACGACGTCGCACTTCACTTCGAATTCACGCACGACCTCGTGCGCGAGGTGCTTCAACGCGCGCTCGGCACCTCGAGACGCACCCGGCTGCACGCTCGTATAGCGACTGCACTGCTCCATGATCCCGACGCGGACAATGCGTTCGAACTCGCCCACCACATGCTGCACGCCGTACCCGTGGTGCGCGCGTCCGACGCCGTTCGTGCGCACGTCGCTGCGGCCGAGGCGGCACTGGCGCACTTCGACTCCGCCCGCGCCACCGAAGCCCTGGAGACGTGCCTCCTCCTCCTCGAACAGGTGGACGGCGCCGATCACCGGAGCCTCGAGCTCGCCGTGCGGGTGCGGCTCAATCGCGCCCTCACCCTCACGCATGGCCACGCATCCGACGACGCCCGCCAACAAGTCGAGCGCGCCGTTGAGCTCGCCACGACCGAGGAAGCGGAAGGAGACGCAGCCCAAGCGATCTGGGCCGCGGCGCTGTCAGCCGGTGTCGCCGCCGACTTCTCAGGCGCGATCGCCGCAGGACAGCAACTGCTCGCTCGAGCCGCCGCGAGCGGCGATCCCGCAGTTCACGTGCTCGGCCACACGGCAGTGTGCGCATTCGCCTGGTGCACAGGCGACACGACCACGTCTATCACACACGCCAACCTCGCGGTGCAACTTCTCGACGAAGGCGCATCCGTTGCCGACATCGACCCCGAGGTTGCAACTGGCGTCCACGCCCGCGCGAATCAGGCACTCGCGGCTTGGTTCGCCGGCGATGAAGGCGCCGCGGTCGACGCCATCGCGGACGCCCTGCACCGAGGCGAGCGCGCAGCCGATCAAGCCCCTTTGGTATTCGCCCATGCATTCGACGCCTGGCTGGCCGTCCTGCGCGGCGACCTCCAACATGCGAGGCGCCGTGCCGACCAAGTGCTCCGACAAGCCCGCGAGTTCGACTACCCACAGTTCACGCTGTTCATCCTGAACCGCCCTGGGTCTGATGGAGGCTCGGGTTATTGGATTCCAACCCCGGCGGGGTCGGCTTGTTGGGCAGCGTAGAAGGCTGCTTCGAACTCGGCGGGCGGCACGTCGTCGCAGTGTCCGTGGAGGCGCTGCTCGTTG
>DATLGL010000006.1:0-41888 GCA_035540495.1 Acidimicrobiales bacterium | reverse complement strand
ACCTCACCTCGTCGCCGGCGCTCCCCGCGATCAAGCAGCCGGCCACTTCGTCGCGCCCGCGTGCACATCAACAGGCCGCGAAAGCGGCGCTCGCCTGGGCGAGCACCCTCTTGACAAGAGCCGCCCTTTCAGAGATGCCGAACGAGGCGACGAACTGGGAGCCCCTGATCGAGGTCGGCGATCCTTGACCCGTCACGCTCCGGACGAGGGCGCGACCGACCGCCGGATACGAGATCTTCCCTAAGCCGCCGCCCGTCAGATCTCCAGCACTGCGCGCGAGATCTCCTGATGCTCATCGACAGCCGCGCTCGAGACCGGCCATCATGCGTGCGTGCTGGGGCCACCGGGTCCACCGGATCGTGAAGGGACGCTGCGACGGGATCGGCGCGTCTTCCTTGCCTCGCTCATCGTGTCGGTAGTCCTTGCGATCCCTGTCGATCGCGATCGCTCCCGGCACGTCGAGATTCGGGAGAGCCGACCGTGGGAGCTGCTGATTCTCGTACTCCTCCTGCTCGTAGCAGCCGCGGCCACCTACGCGAGCAGTAGGTACGGCCAGTGGAGCTTCGTGCGCCCTGTCCAGCGCCTCCTCCGCGACGGCGCGATCGCCTTGGTCGGTATGGTCGTCGTCGTTTCGCTCTACGGCATGTCGTTGTTGTTCCGCTAGCGCCGAGGTGTGTGCCGATCGCAGACGGCGACGAACGTTCACGAACTCGCGCCTCACGCTTGCCGATGACCTGCGGCCATGGACCGGCGCCCCTTCGACAACGCGGGAGTCCGAGCGCTCATTCGCAGTTCGCGGGCGGCGTCGACGCCGACGAGCGCGATCGGAGCGGCGGTCAGCCCGCCTCGGTGACTCCGTAGATCCGGGGAAGGTCAAGAAGGTGGTGGCCCAGGACGGTGTTGTTCGCAACGTCCAAGACGATGGCCAAGAAGACCTGGTCCTCGTCGGTCGCAATGAGCAAGTGGTGCCACCGATCGGTGGGGTCCGCGTAGGCGTGCGAGACGTCCCCTCGAATCGAGCGTCCACCGAAGTCCGCCGGTGCGATCTGATCGACGTAGTCCCAGAACCCGGTCGGCAACTCCCGGACCGCACGGACCGCGTGCATAGGAGTGCACATCGTCGCTTTGAACTCTGCCTCGGTCAGCCTTGCCACCAGCTCCACAATGGTGCAGCGCACGCGCCGATGTGCCGACCTAGCCGCGACGAGATGGTTTCGAGCGTGCGAGCGGCATCGCGGTCGACGGAACGGCAATCGGTGCAGTGTTCGACCGAGATCTTCCGGTCGCTACCGGTGCTGCTGGAGCGCGACGTGTCACAATGGGCACGGCGTTGGGGGTGCGGCGGTGCGGGTCGTTTCGTTGGTCGAGGCGCAGGGTCAGTTGATGGACGCGGTGGACCGGTTCGTGGCGGCTTGCGCACAGGTGCCGAAGACACTGTGGGCTGAGCCGCTCGCGGTTGATCAGTGGTCGCCCGCCGAGGTGATCGAGCACGTCGCGCTGTCGAACGCCTTGATCACGGCGGTCTTCGACACGATTGAGGTGAAACCGCTCACTGAGACCCGCACGCGCAGCTTGGTGGACGACGAGATCGCCTTCCTCTTCTATGGCGGAGGTGACGAGCCTCCTGGAGTCGCAGAACCAACTGGCCAGTGGGTGGATCCAGCGGACGCGAGTGAGCGCCTGCAACGCTCTGCGCGGATGTTGTGCGAGCGTTCGTCGCAGGTGCCCATAGACCTTCGATGCGTGGGTGCCCGTCACCCCGTGTTCGGAACCATGGACGGCGTTCAGTGGCTCCTGTTCGCATTCGCGCACACGGAACGCCACCGCGCCGACATCCGGCGGTTGCTGAAGCGGCTCGCGACCGTTTGAACTGCCGTCGGTGGCACGACCGCGCGTTGGCGGCCCGACCACAGCGATGAGCGTGCGACGGTGACCGGCGCGCGACGCTCGTGCACCAGACGGGGCATCAGGTGAGTAGGCGCGCGACTTCAGTGAGCGGCCGCCTGTCGACGAGCGGGTCCGCATGGCGGTGCACGCGTACCCATTCAGCTCCAGACCTGCGAAAGACCTCGGTGACTCGCAAGTCCCACCTCCGCTCCGTCCCCACGGTGTCGGAGGTGAACGACACGACCGCGTGCTCGATCATCACCAGCCACGCCAGGTCTCCACTCACTCCACCGTTGAGCAACTCGACATCGCCCGTTCCTGATCGCCACTGAGCGGCGACGGCTCTCTGACGCTCCAACGTGTCGCGACCACCACGGCTGTAGCCGCCAACTGCTCCAAGGATGGTGCCGTCGTCCGGCAACGCGTACGGGGAACCGTCTCCGTTGATCCACGCTGCGTGATCACGTCGACATCGCTCGAGGAGGTCGATAAGAACGGATGCATCGCTCACGCTTCACATGTTCGTTCACGCGGCCGGCTCGAGGCACCGATCGTGGCGTCTGAAACCCGCCCGCCGAGACCGGCACGTCGCTGGCGGTCAGCTTCGGGTGTAGCTGGAGAAGCGAACCGTGGCTCGGTGTTCGAGTGGTTCGTCGATCGACCCGAATTGGGCCAGCGCGAAGTCGCGGACGTCGGCAGCGGCAGACTCGAGAACTTCGCGCGGAGTGCCAGAGGGCCATGCGAAGGGGTTGCGCTCGAGCCGGGTGATGACTTCGCGCAAAGTTCGGTGTGTGGTGCCACTGGCTGTGACCGGGGTCGCTGCCTCGAAGCCCGCACCGGCGAGCGCCTCTGTGAGTTCATCCTCGGTGGTTGGACCGTGGCCGCTGCCGAGGTCGTCGAAGTGCGACAGGAACCTTCGCCGCACCTCCCTCACCTCCGGTGGCGCGGTGCCGCCAGCGCCGAGGTTCACGACCAACGAACCACCCGTCCGAATAACCCTCGCAATTTCGGTGAGCGCTCCACGCCAGTCTGGGATGAGATGCAGGACGTTGCTGAGGACGACGGATCCGCCTGTCGCGGACCCGAACGGGAGGTGTAGCGCGTCGCCTTGAACTGCAGGCGCGTCAGGCAGGCGCTCGGCGAGGCGGCTGAGCATCGATCGGTTGAAGTCGAGTCCGATGACCGTGGTGCCCGCGGTCCAGAGTCGTAGCGCGACGAGACCGGAGCCCACACCGATTTCCAGGCACGGGTCCGTCAGTTTCGGCTGAAGACCTTCCACCAGCGACGACCACAAGTCAGCGGGCCAGTCCTTCTGTCGATCGTGCGCGTCGAGCTCGGCGACGTCGAGGTGACCTCGATGATCGATCAAGCGCTCCCCCGCCATCGTGTGCTTGGGCACCTAGAGCGAGGAGATCATCTCGGTCAGCGTGCGGAATCCCACCGCGTCCAGCGAGTCGGCCGCGTCGCCGTTCGCGAGGAGGGCGACCGCGGTTGCGGTCGGTTGATGGAAGGCAACGAATGACTTGAAGCCGCCTGTGGCTCCGTTGTGCCACCAGCCGCCGCCCTGATGGACCCAGCCGTACCCCATGGCGACCCCGTCGGCGGCCTGGACTGTCGCGGCAGCGGCGATAGCGGCGCCCAGCGGTCCTGCCGGCGGTGAGATGTGGGCCTTGAGGTACAGCGCCATGTCACGGATCGATGCACCGACTCCGCCGGCACCTGGCAGGTTCGTCGTCCACCACGGTGTCTCCTCGGCCCCGGAGTAGCCCGGCAACCTGTTCGCCTCTTTCGGCGGGCAGCCGGCAGACGCCATCCGGAGCGGCGAGAAGAGACGCACCGCGAGTAGTTCGTGCATCGGTGTCCTCGTCGCCGCCGCGAGGCAGGCTCCCAGCGTCATGAACCCGAAGTTCGAGTACTCGTACTTCTGCGGTCCGACGTCGATGGTCCGCAGCGCCGACATGAGATCAGCGAGCTCGTACGCCGCGTACGGGTCCGACCGATCGACCGTGGCGACGTCAAGATTCGGCGGGAGTCGCGGAAGCCCGCTGTGTTGCGTTGCGAGCGACTCGAGCGTCACTTCCGCTGCGCCACCCTCGAACTCGAGCAGATGGCCGACAGTCGTTTCGGGCGACACCTCTGCCCGCTCGACAGCATCGGCGAAGAGGACGCCGGTCATCGTCTTCGTCACCGACCCGATCTGGAACAGCGAGTTGTCGTCGACGTCGTCGACTCCCGGATCGAATGCGAACTCGACCTCGTCGCCGACGAGCGCCGCGACCGCGATGCCCCACGGCCTCGAGCGGACTCGTTCCACCATCTTGAGAGCGCTCTCACCTGCGTTCACGGTCTCCCCAGTCACATCGACACGATCGACGCCAGCATTGCAAAGCACGGTGTCACCGGGGTCTCCAGCCTCACTCGCGCACAGGGAGACGAACCCGGTGACTCTCTCGAGCAGCCGCTCCCGTTCAGCCGGAGCGAGACCGGTCGAGCTCGGCGACGAGACGTTTCGGCGCCAAGTCGCGGTAGCTCTCTTCCACCCAGTCCAAGAGGCGGTCGAAGTCGCCGACGGGCAGCGAAATGGTCAGCCGGCCGTACTTGCCGACCCCGCTGATCGTCGTCGGTTGCGCGCCGGCGACGCTGACAGCTTCGTCGTAGGAGGCGGTGAGCTTCACGTAGACCGCTGGTCGGTCTGCGTCGCGGTCACCGAGCCACAGGAACACCGGAGGCCACTTGCTCCCCGTCGCCACCTTGATCGTCGCCATGCCCCACGGGAAGTCCTCGAACGCGGCCGGCAGGCTCAGCGCGAACGACCGGGCTGCATCCCACTGCGCCGTTGCCGACCGTGCGGCACGCATCAGCGGCGACCTTAGGTCGCTGCCGACGGAGTGCGCTTGCGATCGCTTTCGCGGGTCCGAGGCCGAGGCACTGCACGCACGCCCGACGGTCTAGGTCAGGGTGTCGATCACCGAGTGAGGCAGCGACGGGTCGAGGCTGAGCGACTCGAGCGCAGTCCGCAGCGTCGCTACGGCATCAGCGCCATACTTCGCGCTCCAACGCTGCTCGACGCGGTCAACCGTCGACTGGTACTCGTCGCGCGTGTGGCGCCCTCGGGCCGTCGGCACCGCGATGCGAAGCTTCGGATTCCCGGCGTCGCGCCTGATGTCGAGAAAGCCGTGACGCTCGAGGACGGACTTGCCGTCGCCCTTGAGCCGGCTCAGGAACGGAATGTCGGTGATGGGCGCGCCCTCGTCTGGCAGGAGGCGAAGAACGGTGGCGGCGAGGTGTAGCCCGCCGATCCACAACTCCTCGAAGTCCGTCGCGAATGCCAAGAACGCCTGCGACAGCAGAGCTGACACGGGCAGGCCAGCGACGCTCGATCCGTTGATGTCCTGGCGGAGGACCGGCGACCAGTCCTGGCCGTGCGTCGGCACCTTGGAGTCGATCTGTCCGCCGCCCATGTACACGCCGCCGGTGATCGAATGGTCAGCGGGGCCGTAGCCGGTCGGGTAATGCGGCCATTCGAGGTACAGCTGGCACACGACGTCACGGAGTGCGCCGGAGAGGGATCCAGAGAAGGACGAGTCGACGGCTCCGTCGAGTGACGGCCACCGCTCCCGGGCCGCCTGCCCGGCGGGAGACAAATGCACCGCCTTCCCCTCGACGATCAACCACCCCGCCTTTTCGGCCGCGTGCACGGCAGCGCGAACCGCGCGCTTCGACAATCGGCATGCCTGCGGGAGGTCGCCGATGTCGGCGCCATCACCGACGGGCCGGAGCACGTTCGACCACACGGCCAAGCGGGGTAGGTCGGCGGAGCCCGCGCCGCGCTGCTCGTACTCGTGTGTGACGGCGCCCAGCGCCTGGGCAAGCAGCGCGCTCATCGGCAACTTCATGACAAGCCGGGATAGCACGTGCGGCTACGGGGTGCACTCTGCGATCGGCTCGCAGTCACGACCGAACCCACGAGCGCGAGTGATAGATCGTGTTCGCCACGGCCTGCCGCCGGTCCTATCGGTCCGCGGGAGTGATGCGGCGGCGTTGTGGGAAGAAGCCGCGCGTGGAGACGACTTCTCAGGAGCGAGGCCGGATCGGCACCGTTATGCTGTGGACGGCGTTGGTCGTGCTGGTCGTCGTCGGCGGCATGTTCTTCGCGGTCGGCGCCACGAACTCGGGGGACACGCGGACGGGCGGCTTCATGGTCGCGCTGCCTGCTGCAGCCCTGTGCGCGCTCTGCCTCTGGGCGCTGTCGCGGCGTCGCACCAGCTGACCTGCGGCGCTCACGGATCGTTGGCCACTCGAGCCGATGGTTCTGCGAGTCACGGGTCGGTGAGCGGTTCGTCGAGCGGCGGATAGAGGCGGTAGCCGTGCTTCCGCCTGTGCGGTAGGCGGTCGTAGAAGCCAGTGGCGGCATCGTCCGTCAAGAGGTCAACGCGGCTGCCTCCTGCGAGTTCCACCGCAGACTCGATGAGCTGGATCCCGATACCCGCTCCCCTACGGCTCGCAACAACCACCAGCGCAGCGAGATACGCCTGCAGCACGCCATCGCTGAGCAACTGAGCGAAGCCGACGATCTGACCGCGATCCCGGGCGACAACGGTCGTCACTCCCGGTGCGGTGAGTGCCCGAAGCGCCCGATCAGGGTCCTCCGGGAACGAGGGCCATCCCTCGGCGGCGCACAGCTCAAGAACAGTGGGCAGATCGTGCTCGGCGAAGGTGTCGATCCGTACCGTCACGCCACACAGCCTGCTCCGTCCCAACCCGGACCGCGCTTGGGCCACGTTGTTCGGGCGCGACGTGCCTAGCTGTAGCGCGCACTGTCGAGGTATCGACCGCTGAGAGCTTCGAGCGTCTCGACGAACTCCTCCACGGTGTCGCGGATGATGTCCGCGACCGGACGTACGGACTCGATCCGTCCGGCGACCTGGCCCGACAACGCGATGCTCGCTTCCATGTCGCCGCCGAAGTACAGCGACCCCGAGGTGCCGAACTCGGCCATGCTGACCGACTCTTCCCGCTCGAGACGAGTCGTGCGCTGCGTGCGCAATGCACGCAACCCCGGCTTGGAGAACCGGTTGAGGAACACCGTGTCGGTTTCGGCTGCGTCGATGATCGCCTGCTTCCAGTTCTCGTGAACGGGTGACTCGGCAGCCGACACCATGCGCGTGCCCATCTGAACTCCCTCCGCGCCGAGAGCGAACGCGGCAGCCATCGTTCGGCCGTCGATCATCCCGCCGGCGGCGATGATCGGCACGTCGACCTTCGAACGCACCAACGGCAACAGCACCATCGACGCCACGTCCTGCGGGTTCTTGAACCCGCCGCCTTCACCGCCCTCGACGATGAGGCCGTCGACGCCGGCGTCGACAGCCTTCAGGGCGCCCTTCAGCGTCGGCACGACATGGAAGACGGTGAGGCCCGCATCCTTGAGCTGCTTGGTGTACCGGGTCGGATCGCCGGCCGAGGTCGTCACGAACCGGACGCCTTGGTCGATCACGAACTCGGCGATGGCCGGGTCGCGCACGAACGCCTGGGCGATGTTCACGCCGAACGGCTTGTCGGTGAGATCGCGCATCCTCCGGATCTCGTCCTTGACGATGTCGAGCTCGCCCGACGACGTCTCGATGATCCCGAGCCCTCCGGCGTTCGACACCGCCGACGCGAGCTGGCTGCGCGCGATCCAGCCCATGGGCGCTTGGACGATCGGGTACTCGACGCCGAGAAGCTCGGTGACGCGGTTCGAGATGTGGTGGGTCACCCACGGATCGTGCCATCCCCGCCTGAACACCGCGGACCAGCTGCCGCCATGCTCTGTGTCTCCGACCAGCGTGGAACGCTTCGAGATCAGCGACGGCGCGCGACACTCGAAGAGGTCGCCGGTGCGGCAACCCCATCGGTGGAGGTCCAGCAACTGGTGAGAAGGCTCCGATACTCGATCAACGTCACCGTCGACGGTTGCTGTCACCACGAGGCCATGGTTCCGGACGAGGAATCGATGCGCTACTGGACCGACAGCCTCGCACGAGCCGACGCTCTCCTCTTCGGGCGGGTGACCTACCAGATGATGGAGTCGGCGTGGCGTCGTCCGGCCGACGGCGTGTGGCCCGAATGGATGGACGAGTCCGAGATCGAGTTCGCGCAGACGATCGACCGGGCGAAGAAGTACGTCGTCTCACGCACCCTGTCGAACGTCGACTGGAACGCCGAGCTCGTGCATGGCGACGTGGGCGAAGCGGTACGGCGGTTGAAGGACGAGCCGGGCGGCGACCTGTCGCTCGGCGGCCTCACCCTCCCGCTCGCCCTCGCCGATCTGGGCCTCATCGACGAGTACGAGTTCCTCGTGCTTCCGACGATCGCGGGCCACGGCCCGACGTTGTTCGCGGGTGTCTCGCAGCGGGTCGACCTGAAGCTCGTCGACAAGCGGGAGTTCGGTTCCGGCGCGGTGGCACTCCGCTACGAGCCCGTTCGCTGATCAGCGCGCGAACAGCTGACGTAGCCTCTTCTCATCGCGGCGAACGACATCAGAAGCGAGATCGAGCGGCTCTACGGCCTCCCTCTCGAGGAGTTCACGGCGGCCCGTGACGCGCTCGTGAAGGAGCTGCGCGCTGCGAAGGACAAGGATGCCGCCGCAAGGATCAAGGCGTTGCGCAAGCCGACGGCGGCGGCCTGGGCCCTGAACCAGCTCTCTCGCAAGAACGCCAAGGCGCTCGACGAGCTGCTCGAGCTCGGCGAGCGGCTGCGCAAGGCCCAGCGCGCGGCGCTGTCGGGTCGCGGTGCGTCCGATCTGCGCGAGTTGTCGAACAAGCGACGCAAGGCGATCGACGGCCTGACGAAGAAGGCGGCCGCGCACCTCGGGCCGGGCGGAGACGCTCAGCGGGAAGCGATCGCGCAGTCACTCGAGGCGGCGGTGGCGTCGGAGGAGGCCGCTGACGAACTCGCCGCGGGGCAGCTCGTCAAGCCGATCGATCCTCCGTCCGGCTTCGGTGACGTCGTCCCCGGACTCAGTCTGGTGGCGGGATCCGAAGGCGACGAGGACCCCGGCTCGTCGGCTCGCGATCGCCGTCGCGCGGCGAGAGCCGAACGCCGGGGAGCCCAACCGGACGGGAACGCCGACGCTGCCGCCGACGACGAACGCGAGGCACGGCAGCGCGAGCTCGAGGCGCTCCTCGCGGAGAAGCAGGCCGCGCTCGAGAAGGCTCGCTCCGATGCGCAGACGGCGGCCAGGGAAGCGGCCGCCGCTCGGGCAGAGGTGAGCCGGTTGCAGGACGAGCTGGTCAGCGCGAACGGTCGGGCCAAAGCCGCCACCGAACGCGCCCGAGTCGCCCAGTGGGCCCAGTCACAAGCCCAGCAGGAGCTCGACACCGCCGGTCGAAAGCTCGACGCCCTCTAGTTACGAGCCGCTCCGCAGCTGACGCAGCACGTACGGGAGGATGCCGCCGTGGCGGTAGTACTCGGCCTCCTTCGGCGTGTCGATCCGCACCCGGACGTCGAAGGTGCGCGCTCCCCCGTCGACCGAGACAGTCAGCGTCGAAGGAATCGCGGCGCCCGGCGTCGACAGCACCGAGATGCCGGCGATGTCGAGCACCTCCTGCCCCGTCAGCTCGAGGGACTCGACCGACTGCCCGTCGAGGAACTGCAGCGGCAGCACGCCCATCCCGATCAGGTTCGAACGGTGGATCCGCTCGTACGACTGCGCGATGACCGCGTGCACACCGAGCAACGCAGTGCCCTTCGCTGCCCAGTCGCGCGACGAACCGGAGCCGTACTCCTTGCCCGCGAGGATCACCAGCGGGGTCCCCTCCGACTGGTAGCGCGTCGCAACCTCGTACATCGACCCCTGCTCGCCGTCGGGCAGGTGGACCGAGTAACCGCCCTCGACGCCGGGCACCATCCGGTTGCGGATGCGGATGTTGGCGAACGTGCCGCGAATCATCACCTCGTGGTTGCCGCGGCGCGACCCGTAGGAGTTGAAGTCGCTGGCGTCGACGTTCCAGTCGTTCAACCAGCGCGCCGCAGGTGAGTCCTTACGGATCGAGCCTGCGGGCGAGATGTGGTCCGTGGTCACCGAGTCGCCGAGCACCGCGAGCACGCGGGCGCCCGTGATGTCTGTCCGCGGGGCCGGTTCCACGGGCATCCCGTCGAAGTACGGAGGCTTGCGGACGTAGGTCGACGACGTGTTCCACTCGAACTGGTCGCCGGTGGGAACCGGCAGTGAGTTCCACCGCTCGTCACCGGCGAACACCTCGGCGTACGACTTCCGGAACATCTCGGAAGCGACGGCGTCGGCGACGGTGTCGTTCACCTCCTGCGTCGTCGGCCAGATGTCGCGCAGGTACACCGGTCCGTCGGTGCCCTCACCGATCGGCTCGCTGTACAGATCGATGTCCATCGTCCCCGCGATGGCGTACGCAACGACGAGGGGCGGCGAGGCGAGGTAGTTCATGCGCACGTCCGGGTTGATGCGGCCCTCGAAGTTCCTGTTGCCCGACAGCACCGCAGCCACGGCGAGGCCGGCCGAGTCGACCGCCTCGCTGATCTCGGGCGCGAGGGGCCCGGAGTTGCCGATGCATGTCGTGCAGCCGTAGCCGACGAGGTTGAACCGCAACTTCTCGAGGTACGGGAGCAGACCGGCCCGCTCGTAGTAGTCGATGACGACCTTCGAGCCCGGCGCGAGCGAGGTCTTCACCCACGGCTTCACGTCGAGACCCTTCTCGACCGCCTTCTTCGCCAGCAGACCGGCGCCGATCATCACGTAGGGGTTCGAGGTGTTCGTGCAGCTGGTGATGGCGGCGATCACGACGTGGCCGTGGTCGAGGTCGAACGACGTCCCGTCGGCCAGCGTGACCGGCACGCTGGCACGGGGCCGAGTCGACGACAGCGGTGCATCGCCCGCGGTCGGATCGGCCTCGTCCTTCGCCTCGGCGACCGACGACGCAGCAGGCGGGTCGGACGCGGGGAACGACTCCTCCGACCGCTCGTCCTGAAGGTTCTGCACGCTCTCGGGGAGGCTCTCGCTCAGCGCGGCTCGGAACATCGGCTTCGACTCCCGCAGCGGCACCCGATCCTGCGGGCGCGACGGCCCGGCGAGCGACGGCTCCACCGTCGAGAGGTCGAGCTCGAGCGTCTCGGAGAACCGTGGCTCGGGCGACGACTCGTCGTGCCACAGGCCCTGCTCCTTGGCGTACGCCTCGACGAGCGCGACCTGCTCCGGCGAGCGGCCGGAGAACTCGAGGTACCGCAGCGTCTCGGCGTCGGGCGGGAAGATCGTGATCGTCGAGCCGTACTCGGGCGACATGTTGCCGATCGTCGCCCGGTCGGCGGTCGGGACGTTCGCGACGCCTGGTCCGTAGAACTCGACGAACTTGCCGACGACGCCGTGCTGGCGAAGGCGCTCGGTGATCGTGAGGACGAGGTCGGTCGCCGTAGCACCCTCCGGCATCCGGCCGGTGAGCTTGAAGCCGACGACGCGCGGGATGAGGAGCGGGATCGGCTGACCGAGCATCGCCGCCTCCGCCTCGATGCCGCCGACACCCCAGCCGACGACGCCGAGACCGTTGACCATCGGCGTGTGCGAGTCGGTGCCGACGACGGTGTCCGGGTACGCGCGGCCGGTCTTCGGGTCGACGAACACGACTCGCGCGAGGTACTCGAGGTTCACCTGATGGCAGATGCCGGTGCCCGGCGGTACCACCGCGAAGCCGTCGAACGCGGTCTGTCCCCACCGCAGGAACTCGTAGCGCTCGCCGTTGCGCTGGTACTCGATCTCGACGTTCTCGGCGAACGCGTTCTGGCGCCCGAAGACGTCGACGCTCACCGAGTGGTCGATCACGAGCTCGGCCGGGATGAGCGGGTTGATCTTCTTCGCGTCGCCGCCGAGCTCGACCATCGCGTCGCGCATCGCCGCGAGGTCGACGACGCACGGCACCCCGGTGAAGTCCTGCATCAGCACCCGCGCCGGCATGAACGCGATCTCGCGATCAGGCTCCGCTCCGGGATCCCACCCCGCCAGTGCCTCCACGGCCTCCGGAGTGACGGACACCCCGTCCTCGTTGCGGAGGAGGTTCTCGAGGAGGACCTTGAGCGAGAAGGGCAGGCGCTCGACGTCGGCGCGGCCCGCCAGGGCGTCGAGGCGGAAGATCTCGTGGGACGCGCCGCCTACGTCGAGGCGGGCGGCTGCGCCGAAGCTGTTGCCGGACATACCGGCATTCTGCCCCTAGCTGGCGGAGGCCGCGGTCGGCCGAAGCCTACGCTCCGCGCGTGGGATCGAACCGAGGGCAACGGCGAGCGGAGGCGCGGCGGACAGCCTTGCGACGCCAACGGCTGCTCCTCGGGCTCGTCGCGGCCATCGGCACCACGATCGCCGTCGTCACGATCTCGGCCGTCGCCCGTGACGCTCCGTCCGCCCCCCCGGGCTCTGGCGGTCGGCCCGACCCGGCGATACCTCGCACAGGCTCGACTGCGATCAAGCCGCAGGGCGATCTCGAGATCCGCCCTCCCGACGAGTACCGCATCGTCTACCGCGTCGACGACTACGCGGGCGGGACCGCGGTCACGACGACGGAAGACCTACGCGTTCGCCGGCCGTTCGACAGCGTTCTCGAACGCAAGACCGGCTCCCCGCCCGGCAAGGAGACGACGTCGCGCCAGCTGACACGTTTCGGACGACTGGCAATCCCTGCGCAGGGGGAAGGTGCCATGGCCCTCGACGTCCCTCCGGATCTCGCAGGAGGCGACTTCCGGTTCGACGTCGCCCTTACGGAGCTCGTCGGCGAAGGCGTGATCGACATGCGGGAGTGGCGGCGAGTCGGGGCCCGTGCATGCCGTGTGCATCGAGCAGCGGAGCCGATCACCGGAACAGCCGTAACGGCGTGGGACGGTGATCGCGCCGACTACGCCGACCTCTGCATAGATCGGCGTGGCTTGCTCCTCGAGGAGCTGTGGGTGACTGACGGTAAGGTGCTCCGACGTCGACTTGCAGTCGAGGTGGACGACGAGCGGGCCGCGCTCGGCGACACCGACCTGGTCGACCCGTCGACGCCGCTGTCACCCCACCAAGGCGGTGGCTCGTTGGTAGAGGTCGAAGCGTCGTCGTCGCCCCTCGGCCCCTCGTGGGAGCTGCCCAAGCCGCCGCAGGGATTCCAGCTCAAGGGGCGGTACTCGGTGACCCCGCCGCGACGAGGCGCAGAGCCCGTCGGCAATGACGATCGCGCGCGCCTCGTCGACGTATGGATTAACGGCCGCGACGTGCTCCTCCTCGAGCAGGGCGCGCTCGAACAGGTCACCCCCGGCGGGGATCGATCGATCGGGGAGCTGCAGGCAACGACCACCTCGATCGGTGTCCGCATGAACGAGATCGGCGGCGCAGCCGTTGACGGCGCTCCCCAGGTTCGCGTCCGGGGAACGATCTCGATTGACAAGCTCCTGCAGGCGGCGCGGAACGTGCGGCGGCTACCTGAAGGCACCGGCCTGCGTCCACGCAGCAGCTGAGCTGTGCCGAGGCGGTTGCCGGGCCGACCGTCGCTAGGTGCTGGTCGTCGAGATCGTGGTCGTCGAGAAGGTGAGGTTGAACGGTGCGCCGGGTCCGGGGGTGAGCGTGAAGCCGCGCCACGTCTCAGGGTCCCCGAATTGGGAGAGGTCGAACGTCCAGACGCCATCGTCTAACCGCTCGCCGCGAGCGCAGGGGTCGCTCGACCAACGAGGCTCATTGGCGAACGTCGCACCCCGCGCCGCCTGCCATTCGTCGACCGAGATCGGGCAGGCGCGGACGATCGCCTGCGCTGCGCCCACGTTCGACGGGTGGTCGACGAGTCGCAGGCGGAGCACCGTCTCGTGGCCTGCGAGCGCAATGAAGCTCCGCTTGATCGTTTCGCTGCCGGCGTTGACCACCGGCAGCCCACCCTCCGGTGGCTCCTGTTCTAGGGGCGTCCCGCCGGTGCGGCTGGAGTAGCCGGCCTTCACGATGCGGAGCGGCTCAGCCGTCGCGTGCGATTCGTAGGGCGCGGCCGGGAACTCACTCGGGAGCGAATCCGCTGTTGCGAAGGCCGGCGCCTCAGACGGGGCGGAGGCGTCCCCGGCGAAGGCTTCGTCGTCGAAGTAGGAGAACGCGCTCGGGCCAGGTGTGGCGGCCATGGCGTCAAAGCTCGGAGGGATGGTCGGAGCCGCGCCCGTCGTCTGGCTGACCCGCCCTGCTGGAACACCGCTGCCTCGGTAGTTTGCACCGGCGAACTGCGCCGGATCATCCCCGCCTCGTGGTGCCATGGCGAGCATCAGGAAGGCCCACAGGGCGGCAGCGCCGTAGTACGGCAGGTATCGGCGGAGGTGGACCGACGTGCGCATCACCACCCGCACGAAGCCGTCGTCGATGATCACCGCGCCGACAGCGCGGTCGACCGCGACGGGCGCGGGCACCTCGACGACGTCGCTGCCGCCTTCACTATGAGCCACCGCGTCGCCCACCGGTTCGCCTGCAAGGCGCTCAAGGTCTCGCATCACTCGCGGATCGGTGCTGTTGTCTCGTACCAGTCGCACGGTGGTGGCCCCCCAGCCGCAGGCTTCAGAGTTCGGCTGTGGCGAAGTTCGCCGTCTGGGCCGACGACTCCTTCTGCGGCCGCGCCCAGTGCGCATCGCGTGCGGCGAATGTGACGGGCGTCGCACGAAATCGCCGCACGCTGGAGGGAACGTGTCAACGCGTGCCGAATTCCTAGTTACCGGCGAGATTGACCGCCGGGTCAAGTAGGGACAAACTTCGCTCGCACGACATTCGTGACGTCCGTCACATTGCGCACCGGGGGGTACGTCGTGAGCACTGGAGATCTGAGCCGTGAGCGGGAACTCGCGGCACGGCTCGAGGATCCGTTCTTGAGGCGGTCGCTGAAGACGGCGCTCCACCTCCGGCGCTACATGCCGTTCTACGTGTTCACGATGGTGTGGGTCGTAACCCTCGCTCTCTTCCCTTCGATCCGTCCTGGCGGCGGCGACAACGACGGCTCGCTCACCGCCACCGAAGGTGTAGCGGGTCCGGTCGCAGGCCCCGGCGACGTCGACACGTCCGCGACCGGCGAAAGCCTTAGTGGTGACGAGCTTGGTTCGACGAGCGACAGCGTCGTCGGCGCAGGCACCGGTACTGCCGCCGGCGGGGCAGGCGGAGCCGCCCGCACAGGTCGCGCCGCCGCAGGAGCGGCCGCGACTGGCGCCAGTGCGCCGTTGACGGCTGCCCAGGTGCGAGAGGCCATCCAGCGCTTCACCGGCAAGACACGCCTCGGCCTCGACTGCGGGCCGGGCGTCAACCAAGTTCCGGAGTCGTCTTACGCGGCTCCGTGCCAGAACGTCTACGACGGACCGAACGGCGGCCCCACGTACCGCGGCGTCACCGACAAGGAGATAGTCATCGTCCGCAGGAAGTTCCCGGAGTCGGCGAACTCCCGCGCGGTCCAGGCGGTGGTCGAGCAGGCCGGTGGTGCCTCCGCAGAGGTGACCGACCAGGTTCGCAACGAGTTCGTGAAGTTCTTCAACAAGGCCTTCGAGCTCTACGGCCGCCAGGTCAAGTGGACGGTGTACGAGTCGGAGCATGGCAACTCGACCAACGAGGCGCAGTCGAAGGGCAAGGAAGGCGCATGCCTCGACGCCGACAAGATCGCGAAGGAGATCAAGGCCTTCGCCGTCGCGGCGGCCAGCTCGCCGTTCAGCGAGTGCGCCGCCGAGCGCCAGATGATGGTGTTCGACGCCGGCGCCTATTACCCCGAGTCGTGGTTCCGCAAGTACCACCCCTACCTGTGGGGCGGTGTCATGGAGTGCGAACGAATCTCGATCCAGCTCGCTGAGTATCTCGGCAAGCGTCTCATCAACAAGCCGGCAAAGTGGGCCGGAGATCCTCTCCTGCAGTCCCGCACGCGGAAGTTCGGCACTTACGTTCCCGACAACGACGGCTACCAGCACTGCACGAACCTCACCGAGAAGAACCTCCGTGAGAAGTACGGGGTCAAGGACATGGGCGAGCGGTACAACTACCAGCTCGACGTGAGCCGCTTCCCCGACCAGGCGGCGGCTGCCACCGTGCAGTTCGCGGCGAACGGCGTCACCACGGTGATCCTCGCCTGCGACGCCATCTCCGCGATCGTGCTGACGGAGGCGGCGACCAAGCAGAACTGGCGTCCGGAGTGGATGACGATCGGCACCGGCCTGACCGACATCGACAACGCGGCCCGCCTCTACGACCAGGTCCAGGTCCACGGCCACCTGTTCGGCCCGAGCCAGCTCGGCTCCGCCGACAAGCTCATCGGCCCGACCAGCGAGCCCGGGAGGGTCTACAAGATCGCCACGGGCAAGACGATCCCCGAGGGGACCTCGGGCGACTACTTCCTCCTCGTCCGCCTGTTCAGCATGCTCCAGGCGGCTGGCCCCAACCTCACGCCCCAGACGGTCGCGCAGGGCGCGATG
This sequence comes from Acidimicrobiales bacterium, assembly GCA_035540495.1. Lineage (GTDB taxonomy): Bacteria > Actinomycetota > Acidimicrobiia > Acidimicrobiales > CADCTF01 > DASVEG01. The sequence continues at coordinate 25,565 of DATLGL010000006.1, read as the reverse complement.
ACGCTGCCGCCAGGTGGTGCGCCGACGTACCCGGCCGGCTACACGTCGTTCCTCGATGCCCCGGATGGCACGGCGGGCGCCGGTGACCACACCGCCGTCGACGACGCACGCGAGGTCTTCTGGGTGAACCCGACGCACAACAAGGACAGCAACAAGTCGTCCTGCCCCAAGCACGCCGACCCTTACTACAACAGCGCCGACACCTGCGCCGGTACCTATAAAGAAACCTACGGCGGCAAGCGCTTCCGCAACGGCGAGTGGCCGACGGAGGACCCGCCGATCTACCCGCCGAGGTAGCACACCAGAACCGCACCCGTCGTGGTGGTCCGTGGCCGCACCGGCCACCACGAGCATCCGCACCACACCGCACGACCAGCAACACGCAGACCCGGGGGGAGACCAGACGATGCACGCGATCGCCGATCGCATCAGTGACACGGCCGAGGCGGTGCGGGGCCGCCTACCCGAGAACACGATCGCCCGGACGGCCTTGAAGACGGTCGGTGTGATCGTTGGGCTGTTCGTCGGCTGGGTGATCCTGGACAACCTCCTACCCAAGGGGATGCCGCCCGGCATCGTCGTGATGGGGGCGGTGATGGGGTCGTTCTATGGCCTCACCGCGATCGGCCTCGTGCTCATCTACCGGGCGAACAGGGTGATCAACTTCGCCCAAGCCGACATAGGCGCCGTCGCCGGTGTGCTCGCGATCTCGTTCCGGCTGCGCGGCATGTCGTACCCCTTGGCGATCGGCCTCGGCTTGGTGATCGCGGGCCTCATCGGTGCGCTAATCAACGTCGCGGTGATCCGCCGGTTCCGCCAAGCACCCCGGCTCATCGTCGCCGTCGCGACGATCGGCGTCGCACAGATCCTCGCCGCCCTCGCGATCATCATCCCGCTCGTCTGGCGCTCGGACGGGCGGTTCACCACGCCGTTCGACTTCCGATTCACGATCCGGCCTGCGGTACTCGACGGCAACTACATCGTCGCGATGATCGTCGTTCCCCTGGTCATGCTGGCGGTGACCGCGTTCCTCCGCTACACCGACTACGGCGTCGTGATTCGCGCCGCGGCCGAGAACGGCGACCGGGCGAGCCTGCTTGGCATCCCCGTTCCCCGGCTGTCGACGATCGTGTGGGCGATCGCAGCGGTGCTCTCGGCAACCGCGGTGATGTTGCGGGTCCCGATCCTCGGCTTCACCTCGTTCCTGACGGTGTCCGGAGCGGGCAACTCGCTCCTCCTCCGCACCCTTGCCGCCTCCGTCATCGGCCGGATGGAGAACCTTCCGCGTACGGTCATCGCCGCCATCGCGATCGGCGTCTTCGAGCGGACGGCTGTCTGGCAGGTGCCACGCACGACCATCGTCGACGCCATGCTCGTCGTCGTCATCCTCGTCGCCCTCCTCCTCCAGCGTGGGTTCTTCTCCCGCGTGGCCGAGACCGGGATCTCGACGTGGAAGGCCATCAAGGAGGTACGGCCGATCCCCTCGGAACTTCGCCACCTCCCCGAGGTGAAGTGGCCGTTCCGGATGCTCAAGCTCGGCATCCTCGCCTTTGTGCTGACCTTCCCCATCTACGCCCCGCCGAGCCGGGAAGGCGCGATGACGCTCGTGTTCGTCTACTCGATGATCGCCGCGTCGCTGTTGATCCTGACCGGCTGGGCCGGCCACATCTCGCTTGGGCAGTTCGCGCTCGTCGGCTTCGGCGCCGCCACCACGTCGGTACTCTTCGGCCGGCACGGGGTCGACTTCACGCTCGCGCTCATCGGCGGTGTCATCGTCGCCGCGTTCGTGGCCCTCGTCATCGGCCTCCCCGCGTTGCGGATCCGTGGCCCGTTCCTCGCGGTGACCACACTCGCGTTCGCGGTGACCTCCGCAACGTTCTTCCTCGAAGACCGGTACATGCCGTGGTTCATCGAGTCGTCGATACCTCGACCGGTGCTGTGGAATCGGATCTCGCTGCAGGAGAACTCGCAGCTGTATTACTTCGCACTGGCCGCGCTGCTCCTCACGCTGTGGATCGTGCGAAACCTGCGGCACAGCCACACGGGGCGCGTGCTCATTGCTGTGCGAGACAACGAGGTGCAGGCCGAGGCGAACACGATGAACGTGACGAGGGTGAAGCTGCTCGCGTTCGTGATCTCCGGTGCTCTCGCCGGGTTCGCAGGAGGCATTTACGTCCTCACCCAGAATGGCTTGAACACCGACAGCTTCGACGCGTCGGTGAGTATCCAGCTGTTCTCGATGGTGGTCATCGGCGGCCTCGGGTCACTGCCGGGCGCCCTCCTCGGTGCGGTGTACGTGCGCGCCGCGGAGTTCTTCCTCCCGCCCGCCTGGTCGCTGCTCGCGAGTGGCGTCGGCATCCTCGCTCTGTTGATCTTCCTCCCCGAAGGCCTCGGCGGTCTGATGTACCGAATGCGGGACGCCTACCTCCGGATGGTCGCCTCCAGGCGGGGAATCCTCGTCCCTAGCCTGCTCGCCGACAAGCGGGTGGTAGTCGAGGACGCACCGGTCGTCATCGACACGGCCCTCGCCGGACTCGCAGGCGGCAAGGAGAGCGGCGCCGACGTCACCGCGACGGCCGAAGAGGCCGACCTCGTCACCACGACACGCTGATCTTGAACCGGAGCTGACGACATGGCAACGACGCAGCGACCCCGCCGCCCCCGAAAGACGCAGGCGGACGAGCAGACTCCCTGGCGCGAGATCGAGAGCGACCCCGCTCGCGCCCTCGCCGAGCTCGACGGGATCGAGCCGATTGGCGACCTTCCTGAAGCCGAGGCCGCCCTGGCGTTCGCGACCGACACAGTGTCACAGGGGCCACGCTGGCGCGACCTCCCGTGGAAGGAGCGGCTCGACCCTCGCCGGATCACGCGGCCCGCAGCCTTCTACCCGCTCGGTGTCTTGTTTGCCCTCAACGCGGTGGACGAGCTCGACCGCGTCGCGTTCACGGTCTTGTCCCCCGAGATCCGCCGTACGTTCGGCCTCGATCTGCAGGGCATCACGACCCTCGTCACCGCTCTGAGCCTCGTCAACCTGCTCCTCGAACTTCCCATTGGATACCTATCCGACCGGAAGAACCGGGTGCGCCTGGCACTTCTCGGGGCGTCATTGTGGACCTTCTTCACCGTCCTCACGGGCTTCGCCGGCCTCCTCGTCAGCCTCGCGCTGCTGTACGTAGCGCGGATCGGATCGGCCCTGGCGAAGAACCTGGGCTCCACCCATCGGAGCCTGCTCTCGGACTACTACCCGGTCGAGACGCGAGCGCGGGTCTTCTACTTCCACAACTTCGCCAACTCGGTCGGTCAGTTCACCGGGCCGCTGATCGCGGGCGGCATCGCGATGGTGTTCGCGTGGCAAGTGCCGTTCTTCGTGCTCGCCGTGCCGACGATCGTCTGCATCGCGCTGGCACTCCGTCTGGAAGAGCCGCGCCGGGGCGTGCAGGAGCGACTGCATGCCGGCGCGGACGAATCGACCGCGGAGATCGAGGAGGAGCCCGCGGGCTTCGCGGAGACCTTCCGCGTCCTGGCCGCCGGACGGTCGACGAGGCGCATCTGGTGGTCGCTCCCTTTTCTCGCTGCATCGCTTGGCGGCATACAGCTGATGTTGGCGAACTACTACGAGGAGGAGTTCGGCCTCGGCCCAGGAGCACGAGGACTGATCACCTCCGGCAGTGAGGTCTTCCAGGTGCTCGGCCTGGTCGCTGCGGCCGTCGTCGTACAAAGGCTCATCGCGAAGGACCCCGGACTTGTCATGAAGTGGATCGGCGTCGTCTCCGTGGGCGCGTCGATTTGCATCTTCGGCATAGCAGTCGCACCGGTTCTGGCCGTCGCGGTTGTCTTCCACGTCTCGTTCAGCGTCCTACAGGTCGTCCTGCTGCCGGGCATCCTCGCCGTCTTTTCGCTGATCATCCCGCCCCGCATGCGGGCGATGGGCTTTGCGAGCGGGTCGGTGTTCTTGTTCTTCGGTGTGCTCGCCCTGCCGTTCATCGGACGCTTCGGCGACGCCCGCGGCATCAGGGCCGCGCTCATCGCCTTCATTCCGCTCTACTTGATCGGCGCGATGCTGCTTGCCAGCACGCGGAAGACCGTCGGGTTCGACGCCACCCGCGTCGCGGCGATGACACGGGCACACGCCGAAGCCCGTCAGCGCCGCGACCAGGGCGACGCGCAGATGCTCACGATCCGAGGTCTCGACGCGGGCTATGACCAGACGCAGATCCTGTTCAACGTTGACTTCGACGTCAGCGATGGCGAGATCATCGCCCTGCTCGGCACAAACGGTGCCGGAAAATCAACGCTGCTCAAGGCGATCTCCGGGATCGTGAAGCCGACCGGTGGCGTCATCGTCTTCGACGGCCGTGACATCACCGCCGCCGACGCCATCCAGTCGGCGCAGCTCGGGATAGCGCAGGTACCGGGCGGGCGAGGCATCTTCCCCACTCTCACGGTCGCAGAGAACCTCCGGGCCGCCGGATGGATGTACCGGAAGGACAAGGAGTACCTCGACGGCGCCATCGAGCGTGTCATCGAGATCTTCCCGATCCTGAAGAGGCGTTGGGACACCCCTGCGGGAGCGCTGTCGGGCGGCGAGCAGCAGATGCTGTCGCTGTCGCAGGCCTTCATCGCGAAGCCGAAGCTCTTGATGATCGACGAGCTCTCCCTCGGCCTCGCGCCGACCATCGTCGAGCAGCTCCTCGACGTCGTGCGCGCCATTCACGCGCAGGGCACGACGATCATCCTCGTCGAACAGTCCGTCAATGTCGCGCTGCGCATCGCGAAGCGCGCCGTCTTCATGGAGAAGGGCGAGATCCGTTTCTACGGGCCCACCGAGGAACTCCTCGAACGACCGGATGTCCTTCGATCGGTCTTCCTCGAGGGCGCGCACTCAGGGCTAGAGATCTCGGCCGGAGGCAGCGGCGGGCGCGAGAACGGCAAGGCGGCGGCCGTCAGGCGCACAGCGGCGGAGCGCCGCGCCGATCGCGCACGCCGTGACGCCCTCCTCGAGAACCCGGTCGTGCTGAAGGCCGAAGGCCTTACTAAACGGTATGGCGGCGTCACCGCCGTCAACGACGTGAGCTTCGAGCTCCACACCGACCAAGTGCTCGGCCTCATCGGCCCCAACGGTGCGGGCAAGACCTCGATCTTCGACCTCCTCTCCGGCTTCTCGACCCTCGACGATGGCCGGATTGTCTTCGATGGCCAAGACGTCACAGCGTGGCCGCCATACAAGCGCGCCGCTGCCGGGCTCGGGCGCTCCTTCCAGGACGCTCGGCTGTGGCAGTCGCTCACGGTGCGCGAGACCCTCGCCGCTTCACTCGCGCAGAAGGTGGAGATGAAGAGCCCGTTGGCGGCCGCCTTCGGCTTGCCGTCGGTGGAAGACTCCGAGCGGGCTGTCGACGGCAAGGTCGAAGAGCTCATCGCGCTTCTGGGACTCGGGGCGTTCCGCGACAAGTTCATCTCCGAGCTCTCGACGGGGTCTCGGCGAATGGTCGAGATCGCCACCCTCATCGCAAACGAGCCCAAGGTGCTCATCCTCGACGAGCCGTCGTCTGGGATCGCGCAGAAGGAAACGGAAGCGCTTGGACCGGTGCTCAAGGAGGTGCAGCGGTTCACCGGTTGCTCGATTCTCGTCATCGAACACGACATGCCACTGCTCGCCAGCGTCGCCGACCACGTCATCGGTCTCGAGCTCGGTGCCGTTATCGCGTTCGGCACGCCCGACGAGGTGCTCAACCACCCGCGGGTGATCGAGTCGTACCTCGGCACGGCGTCATTCGACGAGATCGGCATCGGCGGCAATTCGCCGGCGCCGCCCACACCGCGACGCACACGGCGCCGGCGAACGAACGAGTCATAGCGCGATCCCATCGCGACCAAACTCTCGTCGATGGCAAGGCATCGTCGCGCCCGGTCGGCGTCCCAGCCGTGGCTGATCCCGACGGCCGTCCTGCTCGTCGTGCTGCCCATCGCGGGCGGCATCCTCACCGCCGTCCGGTCCGACTCGACCGCCGGGCCGCCACAGCTCTCGCGGGAGGGCTCAACGCGGATCGCGGGGCCTGATGCTCGCCCACTCCCGATTGGGGGCGAGCCTGGCGCGTACTCGATCATCTACCGGGTCGAGCGCTACGACCCCTCACGGGTAGTCGTCAGCACCGACCGCCTCGACGTTCGGCGCCCGTTCGACAGTCGCGTCGTCGGCGAACGCGGTGGGCACACCGTGAGCGAACGTGTGTCCCGTCTGGGCGCCATCGTGTTGTCGACGGGACAGGGCGCACGCTCGATCGTCGCCCCACCCGCTGCGGCGAGTGGCGACCTCCGCCTCAGCCCAGTGCTGGCCGACGCGGTCGAGTCGGGGGCTCTCGAGCGCCGGGAGCAGCGGCGGGTCATCGGTCGGCGCTGCCAAGTGTTCCGCGCCGGCGGGCCCATCGCGGCTGGCGACCTTGTGCCCGTCGGCACGAAGGCGGGAGAGCACGCCGACTTCTGCGTCGACGAGTCAGGTCTCGTACTCGAAGACGTGTGGTACCAGGGTGGCCGGGCGATCCAGCGTCGCGTTGCCGAGAAGCTCGATACAACTGTGTCATTCGACGCCACGCACTTCGTGCTCGCGAACGAGGAGCCGTACTCGCGCGAGCTCGGCAACGGGTTCATCCGCCGAGTCGACCCTGCCTCCGGCTTCGAAGGAACCAGCTACCGGCTCGCGGCGGACCCGGCAGGTTTTTCGTTCGTCGGTCGTTTCCTCGTCCAGCCGCCAAACCTCAGCCTCTATCGCAACGTGCTCGAGGAGGGCGAGCGCCCGCCAGAGCAGATCAGCCTCGTCGACGTCTGGCAGCGCGGGATCGACATCGTGGTGCTCGCCCAGACCATCGCGACCGATATCGCGGCGGTGCCTCCGTCGTCGCCCACGGCGCGGCGGTTCGTTCTCGGCCCGGCCGGCGAGGCCGCGGCCGTGCTCGACCTCCGGATGAACGAGATCCGTGCCGACCTCCCGGAGGGACGGTTCCTCCGCCTGGGCGGCACACTCACCCGTGCTGCCCTCGCCGAGATCGCGTCGACGTTGCGCGCAGAGGAGGCGACGGGCCCCGTCGTCATCGACTGACGACGCGACCTCCGGAGGCGGTCTTCAGGCCACAGGCCAGAAACCGCCTCCGGGACGAGACGTCGGTACAGGTGGGTCAGGCGGAAGCGGCGGAGGCGGGCGACTGCTGTGCCTGCTCCGACAGCTTCTCGATGTCGGCCCAGGTCAAGCCCTCGCCGTTCCAGAGCTGATCGAAGATCCGGTCGACGTCGTCGTTGAAGCCGTGGCGGACCCGGAAGTGGTAGATCCGCCGTTGCGGACGCCCTTCGAGGACGCCCTTCCGGTGGAGGCGACCCTCGATGTAGGTCGACCACGCGGCTTCGAGCTGGACCGGTATCTCCTCGTCGGACGGCGGGTCGCCGAACGACGGGTCGAGGCGGTCGCGTGCCCGCATCAGCGCCTGGCCGAGGACGGCCTTGCACCGCTCGGGCGCGAACTCACGAGCCTTTCGCAGCGACTCGAAGGCGCCGCCGCTGACGTCGATCGTGATCACGTCGCCGTCGACCTTCGACGAGGAGCGGCCCATCATCTCCGACTCCTCGACCTCGATGTTGATGGTCGCCGTCTCGGGAAGATCGACCGCCGCGGCGACTTCCTGGGCGAGCGACTCGATGTCGCTCGCCTGGAAGTTCACCAGCTCGAAGGTCTGGGGCGTGACGTTGATCGTCGCCACGTCGACTACGCGTTGGTGACGGGCGCGACCTTGCGTCCACCCGCCTGCGCCAACGTCTCCTCGGCGGCCTCGGCGGCCACCTCGGCGATGTCGTCGATCTCCTCCTGGGTGAAGCCGGCGAGCTCGCGGAAGCGGCGGGCGAGCTTCACCGGCGACTCGTCCTTGTCGGAGCGGAGGCCGCCGAGGGAGAAGAGCTTGTCGACGACGCGCTGGAACTCGAGGGCCCGCTGGCGACGCTCGGGGTTGTTCTCCGTCAGCTTGCGCAGCCAGTCGGAGCCGAACTTCACGTGGGTGACCTCGTCGGCGAGCATCCAGTCCTCGCAGAACTCCATCACGGGGTCGCCCGAGGTCTCACCGAAGGCCTTCATGGTGTTGAAGACGTCGATCGCGAGACCCTCGAGGGCACGGTTCACGCCGGTGATGCGCATGACCGGGTCGGGGTTGCACGCCGCCTCGTAGAGGAAGGTGTTCTCCGAGAACTCACCGATCTCGGTGCCCATCCACTCGGTGAGCTTCACCGAGATCTCGACGTGACGGGCCTCGTCCCAGCACTGCCGGGCCATGGCCATCTTGAACTCGAACGGGGCCTGCATCTCGTCGTTGCCGGTCTCGAAGTCCCAGCACGTGCGGCCGGCGCCCTCGAGCGCCTGGATCTCGCCCATGAAGATGCCGTGCATGAGCGAGCGAGCGCCCTCGGGGGCGTTGCGCTCGGTCGGCGCGAACTTCTCGGGGCGGGTGTAGGTCCCCTTCATGCGCTGCGCGCCGACGCGGGGATCGTTGAAGTTGTCTTCGAAGCGCGACCGCCAGAACCGGGAGTCCCGGGCCAGCTCTTCGACAGGAAGGGTCTTCTTCACGGGTGGTCTCCTCGTTACTTTCCGGCCTGCGTGGCCATGCCAAGTGAGTCAGGACCGACGAGCCCGCCGGTCTTGACCATCTGGTTCTCGAGCTCGGCCTTGCGGTTGGCCGAGCGCTCGACCTCTGCGTCGCTGGTCAGCAGGCTCTGCAGGGAGAGCTCGCCGTCGCGGATCGCGTTGAAGTGGTCGTTCAGGATCATGTCGAGCCAGCGCCAGTCGGCGTCGGAGTCTTCCGTGCCGATGGCCCGCTGGTAGTAGGTGTACGCGGTGATCATCCGCGGGATGAGCACGCGGTACACGCCGGTGAGGAACTCGATCGTCTCGCCTTCACCGCTCGCCGACGCGACGGCGTCGAGGAACGAGGCGGCGTCGTTGTCGGTGTCGGTCGACCCGTCGCTGTCGCCGAGGTTCTGGGCGAACAGCTGCGCGTGCCACGACGCGTGCCGGGCGTGGCGCTTCAGCGAGGTCTGCAGGTGCGGTTCGCTGACCGTCGCCGACCACGACTCGAGAAGCTCAGCGAGACGCTCCTCGGCCTGACGGAAGATGCGGACGCGGCGAGCGCCCTCCTCCGCGCTGAGCAGGCGCGGCCACTCGCGTTCGTCCCAGGGGGCGAAGTGCGGACGGTTGGGGTTCAACGATCCTCCTTGAGGGAGTCGACGAAGCGCTTGATGAGCGACGACCACTCGGTGTCGTCCGGCTCTTCCAGCCCGACGCTGGTGTAGAGCAGCGACCCGAGCGCGAGGACGAGGCAGAAGCGGGTGAGCGCGTCGCTGCTCACGTTCTCCTCGATCGCGCCTTCGGCTCGAGCCCGCTCGATCAGCCCGGAGATGGCGACGAGGCGCTGGTCGATGAGACCCCGCACGAGCTCGGCCACCTGGCGGTCGCGCCGCGAAGCGACGATCGCCTCGATGAGCAGCCCGCCCTGTGCGTCGGCCGGATCGTCCTGGTCGAGGAGGTGGCTGCCGAGCTCGGTAAGCAGCTCGCCGGCACCGATCGCGACCCGGTTGCTGCGCAGGAGCTCGTCGAACTCGGGGCCGCTGCGGGCGTCGATGGCGCTGAAGAGGAGGTCGGCCTTGCCCCGGAAGTTCGCGTAGATCGCTCCGGTGGTCAGCCCCGCGCGGCGAGCGATCTCCTGCACACCCGTGCCGTCGTAGCCCTTCTCACGGAAGACGGCGATGGCCGCGTCGAGCAGCCGATCTCTCGTCGACTCCGAAGGCTGCGGGATGGCGGCGGCCGCCGCGGTGGCTCCCCCCATGGCTCCGACGATGATAACGGCTGTTATCCCCAGGTGGCAACGGTCACTTCTCGACCTGCCGGCTCTGGAACCGGAGCCGTTGACGGACCTTCGTCCACGCGGGCGAGCTCGCCGGCAGCACGACACCGTGGACGACGGCTGCGACCGCACTGGCGGCTCGGACGACGGTGGGCCAGGCGACGAACATCGCGGCGACGCCCGCCGAGGCGCCGGCCGACGTGACGAACATGCGGGCGCTCACGTTCAACGCCTTGATCACATGGCGCGACGGCGTGAGCACCGCGTAGACGATCGGGAGGACGCACAACGCGATCGCGATCGGCGCGACCACCGGCCACATCCACCCCGCGTACGCCGCGGCCGTCGCCACGGCGACGGTGCGTGCCGCCACACCCGTCACCGCTCGCGCCACGAAGCGCGCCACCAGAGCGGTGCGCGACCAGAGAAGTGACCGGAGCCGTCTGTGGAGTGGCGGTCGCCGCGGCGTCAGCGACGAGGCGCCGGTCGGCCCGGGGAAGGGGTCGGGCAGGCCACGATCGATGCGCGCGCACCACGGGCATCGACGGCTCGCGTACAGGTGATGAGGCGACCGCTTGCACGTGCGGAGCGCGCCGTCGAGACGTTCGAGCGCGTCGACCCACTCTCCCGGCTGCGGGCGCCGCGCCGCGCGCCTGCTGAGCGACCGGCGCACGAGCCGGCGGACGTCGGCCGGCAGCACCGACAGCGGCACGGCGTGGGGCGGACGGTCGACGGGCGACCACCCACGACGACCGGCGATCCAGCCCCTCGCGACACGCGTCGCGACGTCGGGCGGATCGCCGCGGCCGCGCCAGACCCCGGCGTGGGGATGCACCCCCTCCAGCAGCAACTGGTGGACGAGGACGCCAAGGGCGAACGCGTCGGACGCTGGCGTGCGATCGGTCGACGACAGATCTCGGCCGTGGAGCTCCGGCGCGAGGAACTCGGGCTTGCCGACCGTGCTCCGGTAGATCGTCCTCGTCGCAGGATCGGTGATCTGCATCGAGTCACAGTCGACGAGCGCGACGAGCGCTCGCCGGTCGACGAGGAAGTTCGACTCGTTGAGGTCGCCGACGACATGACCCGCGCGGTGGACCGCATCGACGATCGCTGCGACGTTCCGTGCCGTGCGGAGGAGGTACCGCCACGTGAAGCCCGGTGCCACCCGCAGCCGCGTCGCCGGGTTGTAGACCTGGAACACCGGCACCGCCGAGGCGACGTCGATCCGCGGCATCAGGAAGCCGATGGCGTGCGGGCTGCGACCGTCGTGCACCAGCTCGACTGGCCACGCAACCGACACGTGTCCGCCGGAGCGGGTTCCCTCCGGCGGGTGTTCGAGCATCACCCGCAACTTCGCCGTCCGCTCCGGTGTCGGCTGGCGGAAGTGCTTGCAGACGACGTCGGCGCGGCCGGCGACCTCGTACACCTCGGCCTCGCCGCCGGCTCCGATCCGGCGGGTGAACGTGAGCCCGGCGACGCCGGTCGCCGTCATCGGGTGCGGCGGATCAGGGCGAGCGAGACGTCGTCGTCGGTGCGCTCGGCCAGACGCGGCGACGCGAGGAACGCGGCCAGCTCCTCGTCGGGCGCGGTGTCGGCCCCGCTGCCCAGCCACGCGAACAGGGGATCGAAGAACCCGGCGAACGGAGTCGCCGTCGCGAGCTCGATCGCGACGAGCTGCAGGCCATCGGTCAGGAGCGCGCACGCATCGACCGCGGCAGCGTCGATGGTCGTCACCCGCAGGTGGTCACGCCATGACGACGACGAGAGGAACACCGTCTCGTTCACGTACTCGCGATCGTCGACCTCGCCGACGATCCCGTAGATGCCGTTCCGACGGATGACAGCGAACCCGTCGCCGACCTGGCCGACGGCTAGGCGCTGGTCGTCGAGCACGCCGACCAGAAGCGTCGTCGCTCGCTCCGCTCGTTCCGCCGGCTCCTCTCCGAGTGCCGCGCACGCCGCCTCGAAGACCCCCGGAAGATCTGCTCCGTCGCGAACGGCCTCGGCCGCCGCTGCGACGGCTGCGGCCGATCCCTCGTCGGAACGCAACGCGGAGCCCGCACCGTCGGCGACCGCTGCCACCACTCGGCCGTCGTCGAGGCGCCGCACCTCCGCCGCGTCCTGGCACGGCTGGCCGCGCTCGCGGTGCGACGAGCCGACTGCCCGCGCCGCCGCGGCGCGCCAGAGCGGGGTCAGAACCGGAGCGGTCAGACGACGGCCCACCCGTCGACGGTCGGCAGCGCGGTCTGGTCGCCAGGCTTCGACGTCGACACCGCGCGCTGGCTCCGCGACAGCCAGACGAAGAGCTCGACGAACTGCAGCCCCTGGAGCTTGAGCGGCTGGCGGACGGCGATCTTCGACAGCACGTCGAAGTTCGCGCCCTCGACGCCGACCGCGAAGAACGCGAGCCCGTTGGCCTCCTCAGCTCTGCGCACCGCGGCTGCGGCGTTCTCCCACGAGTCGGTGGGCTCGCCGTCGGTGATGAGGAAGACCCACGGCCGGTAGTAGACGATGCCGTTCTCGCGGTATTGGACCTTGCGCTGGTCGACCATGGTGAGCGCCTGTTCGATCGCCGCGCCCATCGGCGTACCCCCGGACGAGGCCAGGGTCGGCGGCTCGAAGCCGGACGCGGTGACGAAGTCCTGCTCCACCTTCACCCCGGCCCCGCCGAACGTGACGATCGAGACCTCGACGCGCTGGCTCGCGAGCGCGTCGGTGGCGAGGTCGGTCGCGAACGCCCGCAGGCCCTCGTTCAGCGCGGCGATGGGCTTGCCGCTCATCGATCCGGAGACATCGAGCAGCAGCACGCACGCGCACCGCGGCTCGGGGTTCGTCGCGAATTCGACGGAGAGATCGAGTTGGGTCACGCCGACCATCGAACCACCGCGACATATCGCGACGGTGGATCCCGCTAGCTGCGGGCCGCTCGGTAGCTTTGGTGCCGCCATGGACTGCCCGAACGACGGTGCCACGCTGCTGATGTCCGAGCGCCTCGGCGTCGAGATCGACTACTGCCCGACATGTCGCGGCGTATGGCTCGATCGGGGTGAGCTCGACAAGCTGATCGAGCGCGGAAAGGCCGAGCTCAACGACGACGCGAAGCCCGACCGGTCTGACCGTCCCGAGCGGCGTCCGCCGCCCCCTCCTCCGCCTCCGCCGCGCGACTACGACGACGATCGGTACCGCTACGAGCGGTATGACCGGTACGACCCGCGCTATCGCAAGAAGAAGAAGCGCTCGTTCCTGGAAGACATCTTCGACTTCGACTGAGTCGCCCCACCGTGGGCAGAATCGGGTGCCCATGCCGCCCGCCGACGACCTGCTCTCCCTGGTGTCGGCCGTCGCCGACGCGAGTCCGGAGGGACTCCTCGTCGTCGACACCGAAGGGACGATCATCTACGCCAACCGTCGCTTCGGCGATCTCTGGAAGGAGATCCCCTCGCAGCTGATCGGCACACCGGCTGCTCCCCTTCTGGCCAGATTGTCCGGCCGCGCAGTCGACCCCCATCTGTTCACCTCGTCGGGCGGGGCGGGCGAGACCGTCGCCCTCGCGTTGACCGACGGACGGACGTTCGAACGCTCGGGCGCACCGCTGGTGGCGGACGACGGCAGGCGTCTCGGATGGACGTGGTACTTCCGAGACGCCACCGCCCAGCACCGGATCGAACAAGACCTTCGCGAGCTCGCGGCGACCCTGCAGTCGACGCTTCTTCCGCCCCGCCCGCCGGAGATCCCGGGGATGGAGGTCGCGACGCGGTTCCGTCCTGCCGATCGCGACACGAACGTCGGTGGCGACTTCTTCGACGTGTTCCGGCTCGGTCCCAACGACTGGGGCCTCGCGATCGGCGACGTGTGCGGCAAGGGCGCGCGAGCGGCGGCGCTCAGCACGCTCACCCGGTACACGTTGCGGGCCGCCGCGGTGCACCAGGAACTGCCCTCCGACGTGCTCGCCGAGGTGAACCGGGTGCTGGCGACCGAGCCCGATGCGGACGACCGCTTCTGCTCAGCGGCGTTCGCGCGACTCGAGCTCGACACGTGCGGGGCGTGGGTGACGCTCGCGTGCGCGGGCCATCCTCGACCGATCGTCGTGCGCCGCGCCGGCTGGATCGATCACCGCGGCCAGCCCGGAACGCTGCTCGGGATGTTCGACGAGTCGGTGACCTCCGACGACCGCGTCGGGCTCGGGCCGGGCGACGCGATCGTCTTCTGCACCGACGGCATCATCGAGGCCCGCAGCCACACCGGCGAGATGTTCGGTGACGACGCGCTCAACCAGCTGCTGCTCGAGAACAGCGCGTCCGACGCGGAGACGATCGCCAGCCGTGTTGCGAACGAGTCGGTCCGCTTCGCCGGTGGACGGAGCACGGACGACGTCGCAGTGCTGGTCGTACGCGTGCCGGCCGACGCCGCTGACGATCCGACGGCTCGTGTCGCGACGGCGACCGGAGCGGGGGCTGGGCTTCTTCCGCTGCCGAGCCATCGTGTCGGGGAGGAGTACGACGGTCTCAGACACGCTCGGCCGGCTCCTCCTCGCGAAGCACGAATGCGACTCGAGGGCGATCGGATGAGCGCGGGCGCGGCGCGGCGGTTCCTGGCCGGTGTGCTCCACAGCTGGCGGATGTCGGAGCTCGTGGACGGCGATGTCGAGCTCCTCGTGAGCGAGGTGGTGTCGAACGCGACGCGTCATGCGGGCGGTGGTCCGGTGACGGTGATCGTCCGCTACGACGGCGACGTCGTTCGCGTGGAGGTCGGCGACGGCTCCCGCCAACTGCCGCAGGTGCTCCACGTGTCGCCGGAGGCGACAGGCGGGCGCGGCATGTTCCTTGTCGACCAGATCGCGAGCGCGTGGGGCGCGGTGCCGACGGTGGAGGGCAAGCGGGTGTGGTTCGAGGTGCCGGCGCCGCTGCCCGACGTGGAGGAGTAGCGGCGGCCGCCTTCGCCGCCAAGCTGCGTCAGCCGGACACCTCGGCCCAGACCCCCTTGCCCGTTCCGTCGTCGTAGCGCTTCACACCCCACGACGAAGCGAGCGCCTCGACGATCGGCAACCCGAGGCCGCGCGGGTTGTCGGCATCGGAGTCGAGGAACCGTGGCCGGCCGCTACCCCCGTCGACGACCTCCATGAAGATCGAGCCGTCGCGCGCCTCCAGGTTCACGATGACGTCGGTGCGGGCGTGGTTCACCGCGTTCGTGACGAGCTCCGACGCGATGAGCGCGGCCCGTTCGATGGCGCCGTCCCGGTGCCAGCGGTGGAGGACCTCGTCGACGAACAGCCGGGCACGGCGCGGGCTCGACGCGTCGGATGGCAGCCGGATGTGCTCGCGCTCCCCCACCGGCGCGGAGGCTACCGAAGTGCGGTGGGCTGGGTAGGAGGCAGGTATGGAATCGCGTGGAGCCCTACCTGCACCTGCGATCGGCGCCGACGACGTCCCCGATCTCGCCGGCCTCTTCGACCGTCCAGGCCCGTTCCTCACCGTCTACATGAACACCGAGCCCGACGTGGAGCAGGCCTCGCAGCACTCGGTGGCGCGGTGGCGCAACCTGCGCCGCGACCTCGAGGGGGTGGGCGCCCCGGCCGACGTGCTCGATGCGGTCGAAGCGATCGTTCCGGACGCGCACCAGAACGGTCGGACGCTGGCGGTCGTCGCGAACGGCACTGGCGTGCTGCTCAGCCGGGGCGAACTGGAGCCGATCACCGCCGAGCGCGGGCGGTGGGCGCCGCTGCCGTCGATCGGCCCGCTGCTCGAGTGGCGCCAGTCGAGCCCGACGCACGCCGTCGTCCTCGTCGACCGCGTCGGCGCCGACATCGCGCTGTTCACGCCCGAAGGCGGAGAGCCGCAGGCGCTGATGTCGGTTGGTTCGCAGAACCAGAACGACCCGCACCTCCGGAAGTCGCAACCAGGCGGGTGGTCGCAGCGCCGCTTCCAGGAGCGGGCGGAGAACCACTGGGAGGCGAACATGAAGGCCGTCGCCGAGCGTCTCGGCAAGCTCGGGCAGCTCATCGACCTGCGCCTCGTGATCGTCGCGGGCGACGTGCGCGCCGTCCCGCTGCTGAAGGAGAACCTGCCCCCGCAGATCGCCGACCGCGTGTGCGAGATCGACGGCCAGCGCGCGGTCGACGGTGGCATCGACGACGTCGCCGACGACGCGGTGAAGATGGTGGCCACCGCCGTTGCATCGGACACCGTTGCGATCCTCGAGAAGTTCCGCGAGGAGAAGGGCCAGGTCGATCGAGCGACGGACGGCATCTTGTCGACGCTCGCGGCCCTCGCCGAGCATCGGGTCGACACGCTGCTCGTCCACGACGACCCGGACGACGATCGCGAGGCCTGGTTCTCGCTCGACCCGCCGCTCGCAGCGGCCGATCCGGAGACGATCAAGGCTCAAGGCGTCGACGATCCGCAGAAGGGCCGCCTCGTCGACGTGCTCATCCACACCGCGTTCCGCACCGGGGCACGCGTCCGCCTCGTGCCCTCGTCGGCGGTGACCGAGGGCGTCGGCGCGATCCTGCGCTTCTAGGCCGGCGAACCGGCGAGGGTGCGGAGTCGATCGAGGGTGCGCGACAGCCGCCGGCTGACGTGCATCTGGCTGACACCGAACCTCGCGGCGATCTCCGACTGAGAGAGTTGCTCCGCGAACCGGAGCCGGAGCAGCTCTCGGTCGGACTCGGGGAGGTGCTCCATGAGCCGGGCCACCATGTCTTGGTCGTCGGCCTCGTCGAACGACGGGTCGACGCTGCCCGGTTCCCACACCTGATCGCTCTCGCTGTTGCGCCCGAGGCCTTCGACCGACGGCAGCCGATGCGCGGACCGCACCTCGAGGGCCTGGATGGTCTCCTCGATGTCGAGGCCGGTCGCGGTCGACAGTTCGCTCACCGTCGGCGGGCGCCCGAGGTCCTGATGGAGCTCGTCGGCGGCACGGGCGGTGACGAGGAAGTGCTCTTGGAGTCGCCGCGGCACCCGAAGCCCCCACGTCCGGTCGCGTAGGTGGCGCTTGAGCTCGCCGGAGATCGTCGCCCATGCGTAGGTGGAGAAGGCGACACCGCGGTCGGGCTCGAAGCGGTCGATCGCCTTCACCAGAGCGAGGGAGGCCGCCTGTTCGAGGTCTTCGATCGGCTCGGAACGGCCTGCGTACCGTGAGGCCAGCGATGCGGCGAGTGGCAGGTACGCCTCGGTGAGCTCGACGCGCAGCCGCTCGTCTCGCGTCGAGGCGTACGTCCTGAACTTGTCGGTGAGGTCGGCCGGCGATGCAGCCGACGACCGCGACGTCGTCATCGAGCGGATGTCGGAGGAG
The DNA here is from genome assembly GCA_035540495.1 of Acidimicrobiales bacterium. Classification (GTDB taxonomy): domain Bacteria; phylum Actinomycetota; class Acidimicrobiia; order Acidimicrobiales; family CADCTF01; genus DASVEG01. Next base: position 8,403 of record DATLGL010000006.1, on the reverse strand, counting down.
GCCAAGCCATCTCAGTCTGTCGGCTCCGATCGGCCTCCGCCATTATTCCGGCCTCGGCGTCACCCCTGCTTCTGTCCGATGGCCTTGGCGAGATCCCGCTTCGACATCTTCGAACGGCCCTTGATGTCGAGGTTCTTGGCCCGTTCGTACAGTTCGTCCTTCGTGTTCCCGTTGACGTCGACGCCACCGTAGGTCTCGCCGCGATCGCGCCTGCCCTCGCGGTTGTTCTCGGAACGCGGGTCGGACGGTCCCTTCTCGTCCTTCGCCTCCCAGTGATCGCCGACCTTCTCGAACGAGTGCTTGAGCGCAGCGAACGCAGTGCGGTGGGCCCGCTCCCCCTCGCCGTACTGCTCGACGGCGCTGTCGTGGGTCTTGATCCAGGTGCGCTGCGCCTTCTTCGGCGAGCGCTCGAGTGTGTCGGGGAGCTCTTCCTTGCCGGGCATGTCGGAGGTGTTCCCCCTCAGCCTTCTCCCGGCACCTCCGGGTCGATGACGAGCGTGCCAGCCGTCTTGCACCTCGGGCACCGAAGGGCGAGCACGGTGGTGGTGGCGGACGGGCCGGCCGCTTGGTCGATCTCGCGCCGAGCGTCCACCGCGAACTCGTCAGCCGGCAGGATGACCGAGCAGCCAGGGCAGACGTAGGTGCCGTCGTCACCGAGGGTGTAGTCGTCGATGTAGCCGTACGACCCGTACGCGCGCACGATCTCGAGGGGAGTCGTCGCACCCTCGATCGCGTAGTCAGGCCGTTCGGGGAGGCTCGTCCCGCACTGCGGACAATCGAAGCCGTTTCGCACCGCCACCTCGATCGCGACCTCCGCCGCGCAGTTCTGGCATGCGAGGGTCGGTCCGAGGTTGTCGGCGAGGTCGGTCATCAGGTGTTCTCGTCGGGGGTGCCGTCGAGACTGCCCGAGGTGTCGCTGTCGACGTCGGAGTACGTGCTCTCACCGTCGAAGGTGTCGACGCCTGATGCGCCGGTGACGCCGCTCGGCTGCTCGTCAGCGGTGCCCGCGCCCGGCATCGCGGTGCCTACACCGCCCGCCTCGGCAGGTTCTTCGTGTTCACCTTCGAAGTGATCGGTCGTCATGCCGGTGTACTACCCGGGCGAGGGGTATGGCCGACCCCACGGTTCGCCCGGTCGGCGGCCTGCGAGCGGGGTCGGAATGCAGAGGGGGATTTGAACGTTGGACACCCAGCAATGGATTTGGAGGGCGCTCGTGCCGTCTCGTGACATGACCTGGCGGGCTGATGCGGCCTGCCGCAACCTAGACACCGACATCTTCTTCCCCGACTCCGAGAGCGACGCCGCGCCCGCGCTCGAGGTGTGCGCCTCCTGCCCGGTCCGGACACAGTGCCTCGATTGGGCGATCGCCACCCGCCAGCACGACGGCGTCTGGGGAGGCACGACCGAGTCGGAGCGGAAGCGCATCCGCCGTCGCCGGGCCGCGGCCTCGAAGGCGGCGTAACTCCCTCCGCGGCGCGGGGGCCTCAAGTCGCTCCCTACGCGGCCGACTGTTCGTGTCCGAATGGATGCGGACGGTCCTTCGTGGGCGCACAACGTTCGGCTACTCGCGGTCAACCACGACGGCGAGCAGATCGCCGTCGACATCTACGGCGGCGATCGAGGACTCGTGGGGACGGTGCTCTACCGGCCCGAGACCTCCTCGGCGTACCGCGATGTGCTGGCGACGCTGCTCTTCTGGAAGGAGCGCAGGACTCCGCTCACCTACCTGTGCCGGGACGGGGTCGCATCGCTCCGCGATGACGAGGCGTCGTTCCGGGAGGCAATGGAGCCTGGGATATAGTGAACGTCCCACGCGGACGTGGCTCAGTTGGTAGAGCATCACCTTGCCAAGGTGAGGGTCGCGGGTTCGAATCCCGTCGTCCGCTCCACGAAGACCCCCGCCTCGAGCGGGGGTTTTCTGCGTCTGACCTGCGGTTCCGCGGAAACCATCGTTCGCGCCCCGTGCCGAGCCGTTCCGGGCCGTGATGCGCCGTGGCGGCCTGGTTCGAGCCAAATTGTGCCCGGGCTCTACGCGCTCCTCGGGACGGCCGGGGTTGCGTCCGAGCTAGCGCCTGAAAGCAGTTCATCCAGGCTCCGGCGGGGCACACGAAGAATTCGGCCGAGTTCGATCACCGGCAGAACCCTCTCTGCCGCCGGTCGCCCTCCAGCGTTGGGCCAAGGCGTACGCAGCGCCGCGTGCGATCCGGAGGATCGCCGCAGCCTCCTCCACCGTGAGCACCTCAGGGTCGTGGCGATCACTCACCGGTTCTCCCGTTCCGAGCCAAGCGGTGCCGCGCGGTGCGGCTCCATCTTCTAAAGCCCGCGAACGTCTCCGCCATCTCCGACTTCTTGTGTGCGAGCCCGCGTGGGAGACCACTGCGCCCGGAGCGGTCACCAGGTCGCACCCCGTCAGATGGGCCTCGCGAGGTCATCCGTCGGCTCTTAGATGATCCAGGGGTGAGTCCGCCTGCTCGTTACGTGCGACTCGTGCGTCGACACGAACCGTCGATCCGTACGCCTCTGTGGCTGCTGGATGCGCGCGTTCATCGGTTGCCTCGCGTGCGGGTCGGCGGAATGCTTGGCACGTGGACGTGAGGTCGCTGGCTGACGCCCTGGTGGGCGCGCCCCTTGGCGCTGTCTTGTTGCGTGTGCTTGAGCACGCGCAGATTGATTGGAGTGCGAGGCAGCCCGGACAGATCGGCTCACGTCCGGACCTTGCCCACGTGGAGGCGGCAGCGGCCGCGGTCGCGACAATGGGCAGCGACAGTCTGGTCGCCGCCATGCTCGCGGCCTCGTGTGATGCGAACCCGTGGAGCGGCGCGCCCGATGACATCGCCGGAGCGCTGGCCGACGCCGAGCTGCGGCGTCCGATTGCCGAGGCCGTCGCCGCCGAGCACGCCGCCTTCCTCATCGCCCCACTGGATAGCGATTGCCAGGTGCTTCTCGCGACCGACCCGCCCGACCTCATCGTGGGTGACCTCGGCGCCGTGTACGAGTGCGGTGAGTTCCCCTGGAACGGCGTGCGCACCCACACCGCGCTCTCGTCCATTCATGACACCTCGCTCTACTGCGCCCACGACGCTCCGAGCGGTGACCTCATGGTGTGGAGGGTTCGGGTGCGTGACGGCGCTCGTATCGCCGAGATCACATCGCCCGAAGCGTGGCTCGACCTGGTCCGCCGCCACCCGAAGCGAACCAACCCGTTCCGGTTCATTGAAACCCGCAGCCGGGTGATGCCGGTGTCGAGCCACAACGCCTGGGACATCCGGCTGCGCTCAATCGACCGCGACGGCACCGCCACGATCACCTTCATCGACGGCGTCACCAGGGAAGGCGTGCACGGTCTCGTCATGCCCGATTGGCGATCTGTCGCGACCGAGTACGACGCCGTCCACATCACCTGGTCACAGCTCGTCGTGGGCGAAGGGCACGTCGTTGACGCCGGAGACGGCTGGCTGACCGTTTCTCGCTTCTGGGGCTCTGAGCGCACTGTGTTCCTCACCGACGTGCTTCACACTCCCGAGCCGGTCGCCAAGTTCGCGCCTCGTTGAGGACGACTCGGACGCGGCCACGGTCTGACGGCGGACCCGCGACAAAATCGGCAGTCCGGTGCTCTCGGTCTCGCCGCCGGTGAGCGCCAGATCTTCGCGACAGAACGTGCGTAGGTTGCGGTTCTCAACGTGATGCTGGGCCTGGTCGGCTCCAGCCTCCGGGTCCTGCTCGACCCGGAGGTGCGATGTGACAACGAACGGTGCAGTCCCGACGACGGAGATCGAGGTCCTCGACCCGCAGTTCTCTGATCCCGAGCGCTACGCGCTCGGTGCGTTCCTGGCCGGCTACCGCGCCAGACCCGCGACGCTACGCGCTCGACCTGCGCCAATTCGTCGTGTGGTGCGAGCAGCACGACCTAAAGCTGTTCGCCGTGCGGCGTGCGGACACTGAGTGCTTCGCCCGCGACCTCGAAGCTCGAGGACGCGCGACAGCGACCGTGGCACGCCGCCTCTCGACCATGGCCGGCTTCTACCGCTACGCAGACGAAGAAGGCCTGCTGTCACCGTCGCCAGCAGCGCACGTGCGCCGCCCGCGGATCAACTACGAGTCCCACGCCACCGGCCTCGACCGCAACGACGGTCGACGCGCTCCTCGTCGCCGCCGGACTCGCCTCCGCCCGCGACCACGCACTCATCTCGCTGCTCGCCATCAACGGGCTCCGGGTCAGCGAAGCGCTCGGCGCCAACATCGAAGCGCTCGGCATCGAACGCGGACACCGCACCGTGACGGTGCTGCGCAAGGGCGGCAAGACCGTCGTGATCCCGCTCGCACCCTGCACGGCCCGCGCCATCGACCTAGCGATCGGCGAACGCGTCGAAGGACCGATCTTCCTCGCCACCAACGGCGACCGCCTCGACCGCCACGCCGCATGGCGGATCGTCCCCCGCCTCGCTCGCAAAGCGGGCATCAACAAGCCGGTCCGACCGCACACGCTGCGCCACGCCTTCATCACCGCCGCCCTCGACGCCGGCGTGCCGCTCCGCGACGTACAGGAAGCGGCCAGCCACGCCGACTCCCGGACCACCATGCGCTACGGCCGAGCTCGGGGTCTCCCTCGACCGCCACGCCACCTACGTCGTCGCCGCCTTCCTGGCCGGCGCCGCCAGGTAGGGAGAGGTCAGCTCACCTTCAAGAAGCGGCGCAGCGCCTCACGCACGATCTCCGACGGCGTCGTCTCATCCTGAGCGGCACGCTCATCGAGCGCTTGGCGAAGCTCCGGCTCGAGCCGAACCGGAAACGACTCGGCCGGGCCGGAGCCCATCGCAGGCCGACCAGGACGCCGGCGCAGTCGCGAGACGTCGAGACCCGCCTCCGCCTCGTCGGCCATCCGCTCCAATACCTCGTCGGTCAACTCGACGCCGGCCTTCGAGCGGCCGTGGGACTTCCGATCAGACATCGCTGCCTCCTTCACCGCGGAGGAACGGCTCGTACTTGGGGCGCATGCGCATCGCGTGGATCACGACCTCCGACCCGTCATCGCGGACCACCGACACGACTTCGAGGAAGTTCCCGGCACGATCGGCGCCGAGATACAACACCTTTCCGTCGTCCTGCTCACCAGCGGCGAGCGCGTGCTCGACTGGGTGCGTGATGTCGTCATCGGCGATCCCGTGTCTACGGGCGGAGCTGAAGATCTCCACGTGCCGAATATCGTATCGCGAAACTCACCGTCGATCTGTCGCGGCCCGAGAGCACGCATTCGCCGTCGTTCTGTCGCGGCCGCCGGCGTCGTGGCTACTGGAGGTGAGAGACTGGTTGAAGCTTGAGTGAGCCGTCGAGGAGAGGCCGATGTCGTCGGACAAGGACTCGTCGATGTTGCGGGTGCGGTCGCCCGACGGTACTGAGATCGCGTCCTGGCAGACCGGCAGTGGCCCGCCCCTCGTCCTCGTGCACGGGACACCGGCCGACCACACCCGATGGCGTCCATTGCTGCCGTACCTCGAGCCGCATTTCACGGTCCATGCGATCGACCGCCGGGGTCGAGGGGCAAGCACCGACTCGCCCGACTATGCGATCGAGCGAGAGTTCGAAGATGTCGCTGCGGTTGTTGACGCGGTAGCGGCGAGCAGCGGTGGTGCCGTCAGCGTGTATGGCCACTCCCACGGCGCATTCGTGGCCTTCGGCGCGGCGGCGATCACCTCGAACATCGACAAGCTCGTCCTCTACGAGGGATGGCCGGTCCCTGACCCCCAGGTGCTCGCGTTGCCAGCAGACCTGGAGGTTCGCATGGACGCCCTCCTCGCCGCCGGAAACCGTGACGCAGTCGTCGAGGTGCTCTTCCGAGGGATGGAGGACCTTTCCGACGAAGACATGATGGCGTTCCGGGCGGCGCCGTCGTGGGCGGGACGCGTCGCCGCTGCCCACACCATCACGCGAGAGGTCCGAGGTGAGGTCACGGTGGCGCTCGACGAGGACCTCGCTCGGAGGATCACGGCGAGCGTGCTCCTGGTCACTGGCGACAACAGCGCCTCCTCCGTCCTCCCCTTCTTGATCAACACGCGCCATGAGGCGGCCTCTGACGAGGACGGGTCCTGATCATGGGCGAACGCCATGCTGGGTGGCACGCGGAGGCCCAGATAGACATCGATGCGGCGCCCGAGCGCGTCTGGGCGATCGTGTCCGACATCTCTCGGCATCCGGCCCTCGCCGGCAGTGGCGAGGTGCTGGCGGTCCGCATCAACGGGCCGGTCGCTGTCGGCACCACCTTCGAAAGCGACGTCAGGACCGGCGAAGTTGGCGCCTTCTCGCCCCGATGTGTCATCGAGACGCTCGACGACGGCCGGCGCCTTGGCTGGGTGTCGCTGTTCCCTCTTGAGGAGGGCGAAACGGAGGACCACCAGATCGAAGTGCACTGGACCTTCGACCTCGAAGCAACGCCGAGCGGGACCCGGTTGGCGCACACAGTTCGTATCCCGCCCCCGAAGCTCGGTGCCGATGAGTTGGCCGAGTTCTTCGAGCGCACCGATCGCATCACGACCGTGCGCACCGGAATGGCCCGCACGCTCGAAAACATCAAGGCTGCCGCACAGCCGCGATCTGAAGGGGACGATTGATGTCGGACGAGATCTACACGCTCGGTGCCTGGCGGGTGAAGGACGGCAACCAGAGCGAGTTCGTGGAGGCGTGGAAGGCACTCGGTCGCTACTTCAGGGGGCTGCCGCAGCCTCCTGGCGAAGGCACGTTGTTGCAGAGTCTCGACGATCCGCAGCAGTTCTACTCCTTCGGCCCGTGGCGCTCCCTCGAGGACATCCAAGACATGAGAAGCCGGCCCGACACGGCGCGCGAAATCGGGAAGTTGATGAAGCTGTGCGAGGAGGGCCTTCCGGGAGCCTTTCGCGTCGTCGCCACCGCCTGATCCACCCGGTCGACATCCCGTCGCGCCACCCCTACGCGACCGAGCCGGAGATCCCGTCCGGCGATCGACCGGCGAGGGCGGCGAGCGGACGCAGCGTTCTGCCTGCCCGTGCGTTCCGCCACGGCTAAGACCAACCATCGCCGTCGATCGGTACGCGGGCGCCTGTGAGCGCGGCCGGTTCCCGATCGAGCAATCTGTGCGTGAGGAGGTGGTCGCGCTGAGAGTGGCACGGGTAGCGATCTTCGAGAGCGGCACGCAGGTTCAGGACGACGACGAGCGTCGTTCGGCTTCGCTTCGTGCGCTGCTCCGTCAGGTGCCTGGGTTCGTCTCGGGCTGGCACCTCCGAGCGCCCGAGTCGGGCCGCTTGATGTCGATCACGGTGTGGGAATCCGAAGAGGCGTTGGAGCGCGGCGAGGCCGCAGTAAGCACGAGGCCTGTCGACGACCAACGAGGGATCCAGCCCGCCGTGGTCGAACGCTGGATCGTCGAGGGCACGTGGGCTTCAACAAGATGGTCGCTCAGCGCCTGAAAGAGCGGCGCCAGCTCGAGTGCGCGCTCCGCGTCGTTGAGGGCGACGTTGCGGGCCTCACGCGGAAGTGGCGTCATGGCCGCGCGACAGTCGGGCCCCGGCGCATCGAGTTCACCCTCTACCTGCCAACCGGGATCCGCGTGCGTCGCCCATGGGCGAAGCCCGTCGTGCTGCTCGTCACGGAGATGGACGGTGCGGATCGTCAACCCGACCTGGCCGAGCTCTGGTCGTTGAACGCAGCGACAGATGTCGTGCGAGTCCGGACGGTCGGTGGCGCGGTTCTTGAGTGGGCGATCCAGCAGTTTCAACGGGAGTGGGCGGTCGCCCAGGTGACGCAGTAGCCGCACCGAAGTAGTTCGCTAGGTTCTGGGGCCGGTGACTGCCGGGGCGGGATACTGAGTGCGATCTGTGCAGTGCTGGGCGCGGCGAGCTGGCACCTACTCAAGGTCGGCAAGCGTCGCCAGCTGTTCGTCGCCACCCTGAGAAGCGGCGACGGCTGTACGTGTGGTGAGCTCGGCGAGGGCTGTGACGGCGGCGGCGAACTCCTCCTTGGCCAACGCTCGAAGGTCGGTGCTGCGGGGATCGTCGGAAGGAGCTGTGTACTCCTCCCACAGTTGCTTGAACTCGCGGAGCAGGTCGCGGGTGAGGCACCGCTTCATCCACACCATCTGCACGTGAGTGTCCCATGCGTGCTGGAGTCGTTCTTGCATCGGCGCTTCGCTCGTCCCCAATGAGACGAGCGCATGTCGAAGATGCCCGGCGGCATAGTCGAGGCTCATGACACGAAGCGTCGCGCGTACGGCGGCGGGTCTCCCGGCCCCTCGTTTGTCAATGGCCAACGTGAAGTCGCCGCTGGTGGCCAACGAAAGTCCCCACCTCTGGTCGTGCTCGAGAACCGGCCGCTGTAGTCGTTTGTGAGCTTCTCGACGGTGTCGTCGAGGGTGGTGGGCGCGGTCGTTTCGAGCGT
>DATLGL010000005.1:0-4747 GCA_035540495.1 Acidimicrobiales bacterium | reverse complement strand
CAGCGCCACGCCTGCCGCGGGGTCCGACCGTCCGGACGCTCGCTCGCGGCCGGACGGTCGGACCCCGCGGCAGGCGTGGCGGGCACGGACGGGGTCGCGCCTCCCGGAGCGGTGGGCGCGGTGGTGCCTGGGGGCGCGCTCTGCTCGGCGGCGGGGGTCAGCGGCGAGGCTGGCGTGCCGGCGGGGCGGTCGGCGGGCGACGGCGTGGAAGCGGGAGCCTCGGCCGCAGGCGCGACGGGCTCGGGAGCGTCGGCGTCACCCGTGGCCGGACGGGCGGCAGCCTTCTTCGCAGCGGCCTTCTTGGTACCGGCCTTCTTGACCGGCTCGGGCTCCTCCGGCTGCACATCGCGCCGGAGCCCCTCGGCGTCGGCCTTGCGGCGGACCCGGTCGGCCTGTGCGTCTTCGATGCTCGAGGAGTGGCTCTTCACGCCGATCCCGAGCGCGATGCACAGGTCGAGGCACTCCTTGTTGGTGAGTCCGAGCTCTCTGGCCAGCTCGTAGACCCGAATCTTCTTCTGAGGCAAGAGTTTGTACCGCTTCCTTTTTTCGTACGTGCCGCTAGCTACACAGCGCGACCTTCCATGTTCTCACGAACCGTGAGGGTTCTTCGAAGTGATTCGACCGCTCCGTCCGGAACGGGTCCCTTCAGGGTACGGGCGAATGCTCGTTTCTTGACCGCCTGCTCGAAGCAGGCGAGGGCCGTCTCCGCGCACAACCACGCGCCGCGGCCCGGTGCGCGGCGGTCGAGGACGAGGCCGTCCTGACCGCCGAGCGCGACCCGGAGGAGCGCCTGCTGCTCGCGCTTGGCGCGGCAGCCGACGCAGGTCCGGATCGGGCCCGATGCGGTTATGCGTTCTCCTCCGAGGTTTCGGGCGTCGATTCCGCCGGCATCTCGGCGGAACCGTTCCCAGATTCCGCGCCGGACTCGGCAGCGTCGGCTGCCGGGACCGCGTCGGCATCGGCTGCGGGGACCGCGGTGGCCTCGGCGGCGAGATCGGCTGCCGGCTCCTCGCCTGCACCCGCTTCCTCGTCGGTGGCCCCTTCGGCCCACTGCTCGGCCGAGATCGTCTCGCCGCCCTCGGCCGGCTTCCACACCATCTCGCCCGTCTCGGGATCCTCGACCCACTCGCCCTCGGCCCAGTCCTGATCCTGGTAGGCGGCTTCCTCCGCGAGCTGCGTCTCGCTCTTGATGTCGACCTTCCAGCCGGTGAGGCGCGCGGCGAGGCGGGCGTTCTGGCCCTCACGCCCGATCGCCAGGCTCAGCTGGTGGTCGGGCACGACGACGGTCGCGACGCCGGTCATCTCGTCGAGGAGGACCTCCTTGACCTTCGCCGGCTGCAGCGCCCGCATGACGAACTCCGCGGGTTCCTCGCTGAAGGGGACGATGTCGACCTTCTCGCCGCGGAGCTCCGTGGTGACCATCCGGACACGGGCACCACGCGCGCCGACGCACGCGCCGACGGGGTCGACGTTCGGGTCGTTCGACCAGACCGCGATCTTCGTGCGGTGGCCCGGTTCGCGGGCGGCGGCGCGGATCTCGACGACGCCGGAGCTGATCTCGGGGACCTCGAGCTCGAACAGCCGCTTGATCAGACCCGGATGGGTGCGGGAGACGACGATCTGCGGGCCCTTGGTCGTCTTGCGGACCTCGACGATGTAGGCCTTGAGCCGGGCGCCGTGGTCATAGCGCTCGTAGGGCACCTGCTCGGCCTGCGGCAGCAGCGCCTCGACCTTGCCGAGGTCGAGGAGCGTGTAGCGGTTGTCGCTCTGCTGGATGATGCCGGTGACGATGTCGCCCTCGCGGCCCGCGTACTCCTCGTACTTCTGGTCGCGCTCGGCCTCGCGGACGCGCTGGCTCATGACCTGCTTCGCGGCCTGGGCGGCGATGCGTCCGAAGGTGCCCTTGTCGATCTCGACCTCGAACTCCTCGCCGAACGGATCGCCGTTCTCGTCGAGCTCCTGAGCGTAGATGTGCCACTCGCCGGTGTCGGGATCGATGTCGACCCACGAGTTCTCCCACGCGCCCGGCATGCGCTTGTACGCCGTCTCGAGCGCGTTGGCGAGCGCCTCGAACAGGGTCTGGACCGGGATGCCGCGCAGCTCCGCGAGCTGGCGCATCGCCTCGAGCATGTCGGCGTTGTTGACACTCATCGGCGTCCGATCCCTCTCTTCTGGCCCTTGTTCGGCTTGCCTGCGTTGGTCTTCTTCTCGGCGCCGCCCCACTCGAAGACGGTGCGGGCGCGCTCGATGTCGGCGTACGCGAGGCGGCGTCCGCCGACGACGATCGCTTCGTCGTCCGCGCTCTCGAGGATGTCCTGCACCCGGCGCTCGCCCTCGACCCCGGGCTGGGTGCGGACGACGATCGGCGTGCCGACGAAGCGCTTGAACTGCTGGGGCGTGCGAAGCGGCCGCTCGAGGCCAGGACTCGTCACCTCGAGGGTGTAACGACCCGGGACGGGGTCGTGGACGTCGAGCAGGTCGGAGATCTGCTCGCTCGCTTCCGTGATCGTTTCGAGGTCGATGCCGCCCTCTTTGTCGAGGGTGATCTTCAGCAGGCCAGGGCCGTGCTCGACATCGACGAGCTCGAGGCCCGACGCGGTGACGAGAGGCTCGACGAGCTCGTGCACACGCTCGGCAACCGGTCCCATCGTCCCTCCTTCACCTTCTCTCTCGCGGGTCGCGAACGGCCCTGACAATCAAGAAGCGTGGGCCCCAGCCCACGCTTCCTTCGGTCGTACAACTCGAACGGAACAGCCCGAAGAGTATAGCTGGAGGAAGTTCCTTCAGCGGGTTCGGGTCTGGCGCCAGCCGTCCCAGTAGGTGACTTCTTCGACCGGACGGCGCTTGGCCTCGCCCCACTTCCCTGTCGGGTAGCCCACGGGGATCATCGCCCACGTCTGCACGTCTTCGGGCAGGTCGAGCACCTGCCGCACTTCGGCCTCTTTCAGCTTGTGAACCGTCGTCAGCGTCGTGCCGAGACCGAGGGCGCGGGCCGCGAGGAACAGGTTCTGCACGCCGGGATACACGCTGCCGGGGTCGCCGCCCTTCGACGCCGGGATGATGATCACGGGCGCCTCGCCCATGTGCTCGCCGAGGTGGTCGGCGCTGGTGAGGATGCGATTGGTCTGCGTGTCGTCGGCCGGAGTCCGCTGTCGGTACATCGCGCCGACCTGGGCCCAGCACTCGCGGTAGATGTCGCCGAGCCGCTTCCGCTTCTCCGCGTCGCGGACGACGATCCAGCGGACGGGCTGGCTGTTGCCGCCCGTCGCGGCCTTGGTGGCGTACTCGACGATCGTCCAGATGTCGTCGTCGGACACCGGCTTGTCGTTGTCGAGGCGGCGCATCGCCCGCGTCGTCCGCATCGCTTCGAAGACGTCCATGCAGCGGACGCTAGGCGCTAGCGACGTGGGGGTCAGGCGGTCACGCGGAAGCTCGCCAGGTTCTCCGGCTCCTCGTTGATCACCCTCACGCCGGTGACCGATGCTCGCGGCGGCCCCACCTTGCACCACTCCACCATCGAGGCGACCTCCGTCGCAGGTCCCTCGAGACGGCCTCGACCGACCCGTCGTTACGGTTGCGCACCCACCCGTTCACGTTGGCTTCCGCGCCTGTTCGGCATTGATGTCCCACCCTCGTCGTATCGTCCGCTTTGTGCTGACGTTGCGGGAGCTGACGAGTGAAGCGGAGAAGGTGGCGGTCGGTTTCGACCCTCGTCTGCTCGACGCCGCGTCTGCTCGCGCCGCGGTCCAACACGCGGCGAGGCTCGAGAAGATCGCGGCGTCGATGCGCACTCGGGCTGCCGCTCGGTTGGCCGAGACGGGCACGTTCCGTTCACGGGGAGAGAAGTCGCCGGCCCACGAGTTGGCGAAGCTGTCCGGGGTGCCGGTCGGGCAGGCCGCGGCGGAGCTGTCGGCGGCGGATCAGCTGGTGGGGTTGCCGGAGGTCGCGGATGCGGCCGCTCGTGGTGAGTTGTCGTCGCAGCAGACGACGTTGATCGCCGGCGCTCTGTCGGTGAACCCAGCGGCCGATGCGGGTGCGTTGGTCGAGAAGGCCCAGCGGTTGTCGCACGCGGAGCTGCGTTCGGAGTGCGATCGCTTGAAGGCGGAAGCCGATCGGGGTGCGGAGGACCGGCGGAAGCGGATCCACGACGAACGGTTCCTGCGACGGTCGAGCCACGCGGATGGGTCGTCGTCGATCACGTTGCGGGACAACCCCGAGCGCATCGCCGCGGTCATGGCGGCGATCCAGCCGAAGCGCCAAGAACTCTTCGACGCGGCGCGTCGTGACGGCCGGCGCGAGCGGTCGGAGGCGCTGGACGCCGACGCGCTCGTTGCGACCGTGACCGAGAAGGGCACGGGAGGAAAGCGGGGCGGCAGTTCGCAGGCGAAGATCCTCGTTCGCGTCGACCTCGACGCCTTGTTGCGCGGCTACCCGATCGCGGGCGAAGTCACCGAGATCGCCGGCTACGGCCCCGTCGCCGTCTCCGTGATCGACGACATGCTCGCCACCGGTAACCCGTTCCTGGCCGCGATCGTCACCGACGGCAAGAAAGTCGTCGGCGTCGCCCATCTCGGCCGCGCACCCAACGCGTGGCAGCAATCAGCCCTGGAGTGGAAAGACCCCGTCTGCACCACCGAAGGCTGCCCCCAGGTCGGACGCCTCGAACGCGACCACCGCATCGACTGGGCCCAATCGAAGATCACCCTCATCGACTGGCTCGACCGCGTCTGCGACCACTGCCACGACC
>DATLGL010000004.1:0-67210 GCA_035540495.1 Acidimicrobiales bacterium | reverse complement strand
GGGTCACCGATCACCGCATCAACCAGACCTGGTACTCCCTCGACAAGATCCTGGGCCAGGGGCTGCTCGACGACGTCACCGATGCGCTCGTCGGCGACGAGCGCATCGGTGACGTCGTCGAGCAGCCCCTGGCCCAGGATCTTGTCGAGGGAGTACCAGGTCTGGTTGATGCGGTGATCGGTGACCCGGTTCTCCTTGAAGTTGTACGTGCGGATCTTCTCGGAGCGTCCGCCCCCGCCGATCTGGCCCTTGCGAGCGGACGAGAGCTCCGCGGCCTGCTTGTCCTGCTCGAGCTTGAGCAGGCGAGACCGGAGCACCTGCATCGCCTTCGCCCGGTTCTGGATCTGGCTCTTCTCGTCCTGCATCGACACGACGAGCCCGGTGGGCTTGTGGGTGATCCGGACCGCGGAGTCGGTCGTGTTGACGCTCTGCCCGCCAGGCCCGCTCGATCGGTAGACGTCGATCTGCAGGTCGTTCTCGTTGATCTCGACGTCGACCTCTTCGGCTTCGGGCAGCACGGTCACCGTCGCGGACGACGTGTGGATGCGGCCTTGCGACTCCGTGGCAGGCACCCGCTGCACCCGGTGGACGCCGCCCTCGAACTTCATGCGGCTCCACGCGGATTCGCCCTTCACGAGGAACGTCACCTCGTTGAAGCCGCCCATGTCGGACGGGTCGCTGGAGAGCACCTCCGACTTGAGCCCGAGGCGATCCGCGTAGCGGGAGTACATCTCGAAGAGGTCGCGGGCGAAGAGGTTCGCCTCTTCGCCGCCCTCGGCGCCGCGGATCTCGATGATCACGTTCTTGTCGTCGTTCGGGTCCTTCGGCAGGAGCAGGACCTTGAGCTGCTCCTCGAGGTCGCGCATCCGCTGCTCGGCCTCGTCGGCCTCATCCTTCATGCCGAGCTCCTTCGCGACCTCGAGGTCGTCGGAGGCGCTCTTGTAGGAGCGGTACGCGAGGACGATCGGCTCCAGCTGCTTGTGCCGGCGCGACAGCTCCCGCAGCTTCTTCTGATCGCTCAGGACGTCGGGGTCGCCGAGGCGCGCGACGACCGTCTCGTATTCCTCTTCGAGGCCGGACAGTCGATCGAGCACGTCCCAAGGCTATGGGAGCGCGACAGCTCGAATTACAGGCTGCGCCAGTCGGACGGAACGGTGACGACGCGCGCGGGCGGAACGTGCAGGGCGGCGAGGTCGCGGATGGCCGGATAGGCGTCGGACGCCGGTATGCACAGCACCAGCTCGGGCTCGCGCCCATCGGCTTCGTAGGCGTCGGCGGTTCCCGACATCACGTCGAGATCGAGCCCGACCGAGCAGACGACCAGCAGCGGCCGGCCTGCCGTGGTCGTGCCGCGCAGCGGTGCGGGAGCGGGCCGGCGGAGGTCGCTCCGGAAGACGGGCGACGACACGGGCTCGAGCGAACCCGGTTCTGCGTCGACGAGCTCTGGCTTGTGCATGACGACCGTCCGCAGCCAGCGCTCGGGTGCGAGGTGGAACGCCTCGTGCCCCTCCTTGCCCGGACGCCGGTACTCGGCGACGGTGCGGACGACCTCGAAGAGGGCGTCGAGGCCTTGGCTGGTGCCGCGCGCCTCCTTGTGCGCCTCGCGGTCGTGCTTCCCGACGCCGACCTCGAGGTGGACGCCGTGCTCGTCATCGACGATGCGCGCGACCTCCAGGCCGAGGATCTCACCCCGGAGGATCCCGTGCTCGACCACCGGATCGGTTCCGGCGCGTTCGAGGAGGCCCCGAAACGCGTCGGCGCCCTCGGCGAGAGGAGGCTCGGGCGGGAGCGGCTCGGGGTCGACCTCGGCGAGCTCGGTGCCGACGATCTGCCAGACGGTGGTGGGCATGGAGAAGCGGCCCGCCCGCCGAGCGAGCGTGCCGGCGTCGGCGGCTACCAGCAGGTGGAGCTGCGACGCGCCGTTCTTGCGCGCCCACGCGAGAGCAGGTCCGAGGCTCCGCCCCGGCTCGTCCTCGCCGAGCGCCCATGCGGTGTCGCCCGCAAGGAGCGCGGCGCCGCCGGGCAGACCGCCGTCGCGGGCGGTCGTGAGCGCGCTCGCCCACCGGCTCCTGACGAGGCCGCGAAGCTTCGCTTTGAGGAGGTTCTCCCGGCGGCTCGGGTCGATCGTCATGTGTCAGTCAGACCTCGGACGCGATTCTGTGCGTGTACGCACCCCAGATGGAGGGGGCATACACGCACAGAACGACAAGGAAAGCTCGGATCAGTCCTTCTTGCCGCGCTTGCCGTAGCGGCGCTCGAAGCGCTCGACTCGGCCGCCGGTGTCGACCAGCTTCTGCTTGCCCGTGTAGAAGGGGTGGCACTCGTTGCAGAGCTCGACGTGCATCTCGTTGCTCGTCGACTTCGTGGTGAACGTGTTGCCGCAGGAGCAGACGACCTTGGCCTCGCCGTACTGCGGATGGATGTCAGCCTTCATGTGTCCTTCTCCTGATACCTAGATCGTTGCGCTGCGTTGATGGGGCGCAAGCCCCTAGATGGTTGCACCCTGCGCCTTGGCGACTTCCTGGAGGAACTCCTCGTTCGTCTTCGTGCTCTTGATCTTCTCCATCAAGAGCTCGAGCGAGCGAGCGGACGAGCCGTCTTCGGCCAGACCATTGAGCACCCTGCGGAGCCGCCACACCAAGTCGAGCGTCTTCTTCCCGTCGAAGAGCAGCTCCTCGTGGCGAGTCGACGAGGCGTTCACGTCGATCGCCGGATACACCCGGCGCTCAGCCAGGCGGCGGTCGAGGCGAAGCTCCATGTTCCCGGTGCCCTTGAACTCCTCGAAGATCACGTCGTCTGCCTTGGAGCCGGTCTCGACCAGCGCCGTGGCGAGGATGGTCAACGATCCACCCTCCTCGATATTCCGCGCCGCTCCGAAGAACTTCTTCGGCGGGTAGATCGCGGCCTGGTCGATGCCGCCCGACGTGAGGCGCCCCGACGCGGGAGCCGACAGGTTGTAGGCGCGGGCGAGGCGGGTGATGCCGTCGAGGATGATCACGACGTCCTGTCCCAGCTCAACGAGGCGCTTCGCCCGCTCGAGTGCCAGCTCGGCGACGAGCGTGTGCTCCTCGGACGGACGGTCGAACGTGGAGGCGACGACCTCGCCGGACTTGAGCGTCCGCTTCATCATCGTCACCTCTTCGGGACGTTCGTCGACGAGCAGCACCATGAGGTGGACCTCAGGGTTGTTGTGCTCAATCGCCGTCGCGATTTCCTTGATGACGGTCGTCTTCCCGGCCTTGGGCGGCGAGACGATCATCCCGCGCTGGCCCTTCCCGATCGGGCTGATCAGGTCGATGATGCGGCCGGTCGTGTCGTAGGGCTTGTCGGACCGGCTGATCGGCAGCTTCACGTCGGGGAACAGCGGCGTGAGGTCTTCGAACTTGCGGCGGTCGCGTGCTTCGTCGGGCGTCTGGCCGCTGATCTTGTCGATCCGCAGCAGCGCGCCGTACTTCTCGTTCCCCATCGGCGGACGAGCGGCGCCCTCGATGTGGTCGCCCTTTCGGAGCGCGAACCGGCGGGCTTGGCTGGTCGAGACGTAGACGTCGTCGGGATGGGGCAGGTAGCCCTTGGTGCGGAGGAAGCCGTAGCCCTGCTCGGTGAGGTCGAGCAGGCCGGTGACCTCGATCAGCTCGCCCTGGTACTGCTGCTCGGCGTTCTGCTCCTGGACACGGAAGTCGCGGTCGCGGTCTCGATCCCGTCCGCGCCGGCGGCGGCTGCGACGACCCTCACCTTGGGCGTCGTCGAAGTTGCCGCCCTGGTTCTGCTGGTTGCCCTGGTTCTGCTGGTTGCCCTGGTTCTGCTGGCCCTGCTGCTGGCCGCGGCCGCCCTGACGGTTGTCGTTGGGCTGGCGGTCGTTGCCGTGGCGGTTGTCGTTGCCCTGACGGTTCTCGTTCCGCTGCGGCTGCTGCTGGCGCTCGCGCGGACGCTCATCGGTGTCGGAGCCACTGGCGAGCTCGGTCGCGGGCTCTGCCTCCGCGGGTGCATCGGGCGCCGGCGCGTCGACCGCTGCGGCGTCGCCGATCATGATCCCCTCTGCCGACGCGTCGTCGACGTGGCCGTTCGCCTGCCCGTTCGCCACAGACGGCGCTGCGGCCTCGGCCGTCAGCTCGACGTCAGCATCCCCCGCCCCGTCGGCCGCGGCGACGGCCTTGCGGGTGCGCGTCCGCTTCGGCTTCTCGGGGGCCTCGCCCTCGGCCGGTGCCGGTTCGACCCCGGCTGCGACGAGGATCTGCCCGATCAGGTCGGCCTTCTTGGTCCGCGACCCGGGCTTCACGCCAAGGGCTTCTGCGATCGTCTGGAGCTCGTCGCGTTCCTTGCGCTCCAGGACCGAGCGTTCGAGCGCCTGCTCTCCGCTCATGTGCACCTCACTTGCTTCCGCGTCGGGAAGGGACTCGATGGTTCGTGGCGCGGCCTTCCAGCGACCTGGGGCCCCAGAAGTCAACGTCGGGAGAATCGCAACGAGAAGAAAGAAGGGAGCGAGAAACGCCTGCCGCCTGTCCCCCACGCCGAGCCTGCGACCGTGTGCACGGCCGCCCTGGTCGGGCGATTCGCCATCGAGTGTACCCGCCCCGTGTGACCTGCGACAACAGCCGCCGCTCCCCGCTTCAGGCCCCGACCGGTTCACCGGCGAGGCGTTGGGGGCCCGAAGCGACCTCGTGGCAGCCTCAGATGCCGAGCTCGCGGGAGATCGCTTCGAAGGAGGCGTCGACGGCGTCGGGGACCGCGATCTGGCCGATCGCGGTGTCGGGATCCTTCAGCCCGTGGCCGGTGAGGACGCACACGACCTTCGACCCCTCGGGCACACCGACCTTCATGAGCCCGGCGACGGACGCCGCTGACGCGGGCTCGCAGAAGACGGATTCCTCGCTCGCGACGAAGCGGTAGGCCTCGAGGATCTCGTCGTCGGTCACCGCGAAGATGCCGCCGCCAGACTCTCGCGCCGCCGCCAATGCGCCGTAGCCCGACGCGGGCTTGCCGATCCGGATGGCGGTCGCGATGGTGTCGGGCTTCTCGACGTCGTGGCCGTCGACGAGAGGCGCGGCTCCAGCGGCTTGGAAGCCGAGCATCCGAGGCAGCTTCGTGGTGCGACCCGCGTCCTGGTAGCGGCGGTAGCCCTTCCAGTACGCGGTGATGTTGCCCGCGTTGCCGACCGGGATGCAGTGGTAGTCGGGCGCGTCGCCGAGCACGTCGACCACCTCGAACGCGCCCGTCATCTGCCCGTCGATCCGGTGGGGGTTGATCGAGTTGACGACGGTGATCGGCGCGCGTTCGCCGAGGTCGCGGACGATGTCGAGCGCGACGTCGAAGTTGCCGCGGATCTGGAGGACCTTGGCCCCGTGGATCAGGGCCTGTGCGAGCTTCCCCAGCGCGATGTAGCCCTCCGGGATGAGGACCGCGCACGTCAGCCCGGCACGCGCCGCGTAGGCCGCGGCCGACGCGGAGGTGTTCCCGGTCGATGCGCACACGACAGCCTTCGCGCCGTCTTCGACCGCCTTCGAGATGGCCATCGTCATCCCACGGTCCTTGAACGAACCGGTGGGGTTGAGGCCCTCGTACTTCAGGTACACCTCGGCACCGACGCGATCGGACAGTCGGGGCGCAGGTAGCAGGGGCGTGTTCCCCTCCTGCAGGGTGACGACGGGCGAGTCGTCGGTGACGGGGAGGAACTCGCGGTACTCCTCGATGAGTCCACGCCAACCGGCCATCGCGAACGCCTACTCCTGTCCGACGACGCGGAGGACGGTGCCGACGCGATCGAGCGCATCGAGCTCGCGCAGTGCCCGCAGCGTGGCCTGCATGTCGCGCTCGACCGCGCGGTGGGTGATGAAGATGAGGCGGGCTTCGTCGCCGAGGCCTTCCTGCTCCATGGAGCGGATCGACACGCCGTGCTCGCCGAAGATGCCGGCGACAGCGGCGAGCACACCGGGGCGATCGGCCACCTCGAGGCTGAGGTAGTACTGCGAGCTCGTCTCCTCCATCGGATGGATGGCGGCCACAGGGGGGATCGACGTGCGACCGCTCGCTCCGGCGCGGAGGTTGTGGGCCGCGTCGACGAGGTCGCCGAGCACCGCGCTCGCGGTCGGCATGCCGCCGGCACCCCGGCCGTAGAGCATGAGGTCGCCAACGGCTTCCGCCTCGATGAAGACGGCGTTGAACGACTCACGCACGGCGGCGAGTGGATGTGCGTCGGGAACCATCGTCGGGTGCACGCGCACGGCCACCTCGTCACCGACCCGTTCGGCGACGGCCAGGAGCTTCACCACGTAACCGAGGCGCGCGGCGAAGGCGATGTCGGCCGCGGTGACTCCCGAGATCCCCTCGCGGTAGACGTCGCTCGCGACGACGCGCTGGCCGAAGCCGACGGTGGCGAGGATCGCAGCCTTCGCCGCGGCGTCGAAGCCCTCGACGTCGGCGGTGGGATCGAGCTCGGCGAAACCGAGCGCCTGGGCCTCGGCGAGCGCGTCTTCGTACGCGCTCCCCTCCTCCGACATCTTCGTGAGGATGTAGTTCGTCGTCCCGTTGACGATGCCCATCATCCGGTTGACTCGATCGCCGGCGAGCGACTCGCGCAGCGGGCGCAGGAGCGGGATGCCGCCGCCGACCGATGCTTCGAACAGGAGATCGACACCCTTGGCCACGGCGGTCTCGAAGAGCTCGGGTCCGACGTTGGCCAGCAGTTCCTTGTTCGCGCTCACCACAGGCTTGCCCGCCGAGAGCGCGTCGAGGATGAACGTTCGCGCCGGCTCGATCGTCCCCATCAGCTCGACGATCACGTCGATGTCGGGGTCCTTGACGACGCCGAGGGTGTCGTCGGTGACCATGCCCTCGGGCAGAGGCACCGTTCGCCGCTTCGAGACGTCCTTCACCGCGACGCGCGCGAGCTCGAGGCGCACGCCGGTCCGGGCTTCGATCGCGTCGGCTTCCTCGGTCAGCAGACGGATGAGCGCGGCGCCCACGTTGCTGAATCCGATCACCCCGACCCGGACGGGAGCAGTCACGAGTCCCACGCTATCGGTGCACCGGCGGCCCGCCGTGCGGCGGCGACCAGAACGTTCGAGCCGGTTCTGGCGTGTTCGCGCCGGCACGCCTCGACCATCTTGATCGCGTGCTCGTCGCCGTCGCCGTCGGCCACGGCGCGGTCGACGAGGTCGTCCCACGCGCCCGCGTCGGGGATCACGACGTCGGGCAACCGACGGGCCCCGTACGCCGAGCGGATCGCCGCCACCACCTGCCACGCGTACGTCACCGCTAGGCGTCGCCCGTCTCCGTCCGGGAGGTACGGCAGCAGGACACGGAGCGCCGATGGGCCGGTGACGCCGTGCACGAACGCGATCTCGGTGCGACGGTCACACCCGACGTAGGCATGCGCGGCCGCGGCGATCACCGCATCGAGCGCTTCGTCCGGATCAGCCGGCTGGCCGAACGAGTCGACGGCGGCCGAGAACCCCGACACGGCATCGACCGCCCGTACCTGCTCGAAGATGAGGAACGCGCCGCGGTCTGCCTCGGCGATCACCGGGACGTCGTCGAGCGCCTCGAGCGCAGACTTGGCACCCGTCGGCCGAGGCGCACCCGGCAGCTCCTGGTAGCGAGCGGCCCAATACCCGAGGCCGGTGGCTACCTCAGTTCGTCGGAGCTCGTTCGACGCGGCGCCGCCGAGCGCGCGAACGGCGTGCGCGGTCCGGATGATCCCGTGAGCGGCGGCGGCCATCGCGCCGGGAGCCAGCCGCGGCAGCCACGTCGCGAGCACCATGTCGACGCCGGCGTCTCCGAGCTCGCGCTCGAAGAACGCGATCCAGTCGCCGACGCGAGATGGCGCACCGAGCGCTTCTCGCCAGTCGCCGGCCGTGATCGGGTCACGTTCGACCTCGCGCGGCTCCAATCGCGACCTGTAGGCGGCTACCCAACGTTCGACCACATCTTCCCGGCCGAGCGTCGTGAGCGCCTCCGCGGCCATCGGTCCGTGATTCGAGAGGCCAGGGCCGAACTCGGTCCCGAAACCGTCGAGCATCTCGAGCGCGGCATCGAAGGCCTCCATCAGAGGTCGGCGTCCAACCTCACGAGGTCGTCGTAGGTCTCCCGCCTCACCACGATCCTCGCGTCACCGTCGCGCACGAACAGCACCGCCGGGCGAGGGACCTTGTTGTAGTTCGACGCCATCGAGTGGCCGTACGCGCCGGTGACCGGTGTCGCGAGCACGTCACCCACCGCCACATCTTCCGGGAGGGCGGCGTCGCGCACGATCTGGTCGCCCGACTCGCAGTGCTTTCCGACGACCGTCGCACGCCGAGGCCTGTCCGCATCCGTTGCCCGAGGGAGGAACGCTTCGTAGCCGGAGCCGTAGAGCACCGGCCGAGGGTTGTCGCTCATGCCGCCGTCGACGGCCACGTAGGTGCGGATGCCGGGCAGGTCCTTGATCGTCCCGACCGTGTACAGCGTGATGGCCGCAGCAGCGACGATCGCTCGGCCGGGCTCGGCGGTCAGCCGGAGGTGCGAGGGTACACCGACGTTCGCGCACGCCTTCCGGACCGTCTCGGCCCACTCGTCGATCGTCGGCGCTGCCTCGCCCTCGACGTAGGGCACGCCGAGACCGCCGCCGAGGCAGAGCTCCTCGAGTTGATCGACGCCGATGTCACGCAGGAAGCCGGCAAGTGCCTCCACCTCCTTCACGAACGACGCAAGGAGGAAGATCTGGCTTCCGATGTGGGCGTGGATGCCGACGAGGTCGACGTGCGCGATGTCTCTCGCCCGCGCCACCGCCTCCGCTGCAGCACCGCTCGAGATGGAGAACCCGAACTTGGTGTCCTCGTGGCCCGTCATCACGTACTCGTGGGTGTGCGCCTCGACGCCAGGGGTCACGCGCAGGAGGACGCGGGCGGGCCGCTTCAGATCGGCCAGGCGCCGGAGCTCGTCGAAGGAGTCGACGATGATCCGACCCACGCCTTCGTCGAGGGCGTACGCGAGCTCGGCTTCCGACTTGTTGTTGCCGTGGAGGACGAGCCGGCTGCCCGGCACGCCGGCCGCTCGCGCGACGTAGAGCTCGCCGCCGGTCGAGACGTCGATGTGCATGCCCTCCTCGTAGGCGAGTCTCGCCATGGCCTTGCACAGGAACGCCTTCGACGCGTAGGCGACACCGTCCCCCCAGGCTTCCACCGCGGCGCGGCACTGCGCGCGGAGATGATCCTCGTCGTAGACGAACAACGGCGTCCCGTGGTCGCGCGCTAGTTCCAGCAAGTCGACGCCGGCGATCGCGAGGCGGCCGCGCTCGTCGACGGAGGCGTTCTTGGGGAGGAGGTAGCGCGGGAGCGGCGGCATGCGCTTATCAGTTTGACCGTCCGTGGGGGGCTCACCGACCATGACACATGCCCAACCCGGTCGCCCAGCTCCGCTCGCGCCTCCAGAGCGCGATAGAGGGCGTGCTCGGCTCCGAGTACGCAGGAAGCGACCCGGTCCTTCGACGCTCGACGCAGCCCGGCTTCGGCGACTTCCAGGCGAACGCAGCGATGGCGCTGGGGAAGAGGGCCGGCCGTCAGCCGCGGGAGCTGGCCCAGCAGATCGTCGACGCGCTCGACGGGGATGACCTGATCGCCAAGGTCGAGGTCGCCGGCCCCGGGTTCATCAACATCTGGTTGAGCGACGACGCGCTGGGCGTCGCTGCGCGGTCGCTGCTCGGCGACCCCGACCGCCTCGGCGTCGACCCCGCTGAGGCTCCGGAGACGGTTGTCATCGACTACTCCTCGCCGAACCTGGCGAAGGAGATGCACATCGGGCATCTCCGGTCGACGATCATCGGCGACTCGATCGCGCGCGTCCTGACCTTCCTCGGCCACACCGTCATCCGACAGAACCACGTCGGCGACTGGGGAACGCAGTTCGGGATGCTCGTCGAGCACATGCTCGAGATCGGCGCGGCCGCCGATTCGGCGAACGCGTCGCTGGCCGACCTCAACGCCTTCTACCGGGAGGCGAACGACCGGTTCAAGAACGACGCCGCTTTCGCGGATCGCGCGCGGGAACGGGTCGTGAAGCTGCAGTCGGGAGACGAGGAGACGCTCGAGCTGTGGCGAACCTTCGTCTCCGTCTCCCTCGGCCACGCGCGTGACACCTACGACCGGCTCGGCGTGCTTCTCACCGACGACGACATCCACGGCGAGTCCGCCTACAACGACATGCTCGACGACGTCGCGCACGAGATCGAGGCGGTCGGCGTCGCTGCGGTCGACGACGGCGCCCTCGTCGTGTTCACGGAGAAGTACGACGCGCCCCTGCTCGTCCGCAAGCAGGACGGCGGCTACGGCTACGGCACGACCGACCTCGCCGGCGTGCGCTACCGGGTCGGCAACCTCGGCGCGACCTGGCTGATCTACGTCGTCGGCTCGCCGCAGACGCAGCACCTCGACCAGGTGTTCATGACGGTGTCGCGGGCCGGGTGGCTCCAGCCGCCTGCGCGTGCGGTGCACGTGTCGTTCGGGTCGGTCCTCGGCCCCGACCGGAAGATGTACAAGACCCGCACCGGCGAGAACATCAAGCTCAACGAGCTGCTCGACGAGGCGGTCGCCCGCGCCACGGCCAAGGTGCGGGATGCGAACCCCGACCTGCCTTCGGACGACATCGATCGGTTGGGGCGTGCGATCGGCATCGGCGCGGTGAAGTACGCCGACCTGTCGAACGACCGCATCAAGGACTACGTCTTCGACTGGGACCGGATGCTCGCGTTCGAAGGCAACACCGGGCCGTACCTCCAGTACGCCCACGCGCGGATCCGGTCGATCTTCCGGCGCGCCGAGGACGTGACGGTCGACGATTCGACGCCGATCGTCCTGGCCGATGCCGCGGAGCGGGCGCTCGTGCTCGAGCTCCTCGGGTTCGGCGACGCCGTGCACTCGGTAGCGGAGCACCTCCAGCCGCACCGGCTGTGCACGTACCTGTTCGACCTCGCGCAGTCGTTCACCGCGTTCTACGAGTCGTGCCCGGTGCTGAGGGCTCCCGACGAGGCGACGCGCTCGTCGAGGCTTGCGCTCTGCGAGGTCACGGCGCGCACCTTGGCGCGCGGGCTCGACCTGTTGGGGATCGAAGCGCCCGAGCGGATGTAGCCCGGACGAGCGCCCGCGGCGGGTGGCGCTAGTGGATGTCGCCGGTGCCGAGGAGGTCGCCGACGCGCTCGAGGAGCTCGAGCGGATCGAAGGGCTTGGTCAGGTAGTCGTCGGCCCCGACCTCACGTCCGGTCTGGATGTCGGACGCCTGTGCCTTGGCCGACAGGAGGATGATCGGGATCTCCTTCGTGTCGTCGGAGCCCCTGAGCTCCTTGGTCACCTGGAGGCCGTCCATCCTCGGCATCATGATGTCGAGCAGCACGATGTCGGGACGCTCGGCACGAGCCTTCTCGAGGCCCTCGACCCCGTCGCTCGCAGTCATGACGGTGTAGCCCTCCATCTCGAAGTTGACCTGGAGGAGCTTGAGGATCACCGGGTCGTCGTCGACCAGCAGCACCTTGGCGTCGGGCACGGGGAGAGATGGTAGGCGGCGAGAGCCCTAGGGCGGAGGGACTACGATGATCGCCCTGTTCCCGCCCTCGTAGCTCAGGGGATAGAGCACCGGCCTCCGGAGCCGGGTGCGAAGGTTCGAATCCTTCCGAGGGCGCAACTAAGGACGTCGGAAAAACAAGGCGTTCTTGCTGCCTCGTGCAGTGGTGGCGCTAGCCGCAATGAACCCTCCGAGCACGCGATTTACCGCCCTCTTTGGGACCACGTTGGGACCGGAAAGGGAAGCCGCGGCGACCTTGCGGCCGCTCTCATCGGCCGTGCCCGTCGACGAACGACGTCACGCGGGCATCCTCGATCCAGCGCTCGACGTCGTCCATGTCGAAGCGAAGTAGATGCCCCCACTTGATGAAGGGGATGCGCCGCTCAGCGACGAGTCGCCGCACGTGGCGGACGGAGACGCCGAGACGGTCGGCGACGGCAGCAATGTCGACGAGAGCGGCTCGGGTGGTGATGGTTCGGTTCATGCCATGCAAAGGCCGCGACGACGCGACATGTCCGCGGCCTTTCTGCTGGCTCGGTATGGGAACCGTGAGCGCCCGCGGCAGCACGTGAACGCGGTCGTGAGGCCACCCGTTGCCGAAGCGCAGAGATGTCCATGGTCTCCAGACCTTGTCCATCTCGTCCGCGTGATGCGTTGACCAGCACGTTTGTCGCACGTCGTGCTGGCGAATCCGCGGTCGTCCGGCCAGAACTAGTACCGAACTAGTACCAACGACGTGCGTCGCGGGCGTCGGCTACCGATCGCCGCGGTACGGCAGGTGCCGCGTCTTCCACTCGACCGTCTTCGCCTTGATCCAGGTACTCGACCGCTCGCCTGGTCGATAGCGACCATCAAGGCGCTTCGCCATGAGACCCTCGAGCCCCAACTCGACGCATGCGGCGAACAGCTCCGCGCCGAGCCCGCGAAACGACGGGGCGGTGCACCACGCGGGCCCCTGAAGGTGTAGCGACTCCAAGACGTGACGGCGCTCAACGTAGGACGAGCGAATGAGCTCGCCGTCGCGGAACAGCACGTCGAACGCGACAAAGGTCACCGGCACGCGGGCCGCCTTCGCCAGCGGCGACCTTGCCGCCATGCGCGCACCGAGCCGATAGAAGGAGTCCGGCGTCCCTCGGTGTGCGACCAGCTCGCCATCGAGAATCACGCGGGAGCCACCGCATGCGCCACGAAGACCGTCCAGCCCGACGAGAGCGTCGGTGACATCGCGACCCGTACGCGTCCGCACAGTCAGACGATCAGGCTCGACGTACACCAAGCTCCGCCACCCGTCGAGCTTGGGCTCGAAGGCGTAGTCGTCGGCGTCGCCCGGAATCGCTCCAGATGACGCAAGCATCGGGCGGAAGCGAGGCAATACCACGGATCGATGTTGCCATCGCTGCTCGACCAACTGCGACGGCATCGTCGATGACCAATCACCCGCTGTCTCGTGCGATGTCGTCGAGGAGCGCCTGCAGCCCGCGACGGAGCCGGTCGAGCCGCTCGCGCACGTCTTGGAGCTCGACGATGAGCCGGTAGGCCTCGTCGGCGCTGAGCCCGTGCGAGGACTGGTTGAGCATCGCCACCGACCGTCGAAGA
Organism: Acidimicrobiales bacterium; assembly: GCA_035540495.1. GTDB lineage: Bacteria > Actinomycetota > Acidimicrobiia > Acidimicrobiales > CADCTF01 > DASVEG01. The sequence goes on along the minus strand of DATLGL010000004.1, from coordinate 54,088 downwards.
TTCTCCAGCTCGTGTCGCCGGTCCACGGAAGTCATCGTATCGAACACATGTTCGTGTGGTCGCTAGACAGACTTTCATGTCATCCCGTACACTGCCGGGCGTGGCTCAGAAGCGGGACAAGCGCGCCGAACACTGGGTTGGCACAACCGAAGCTGCGGAACTTCTCGGCGTCGTCCCCCGCACCCTCTACCGACTCATCGACGAGGGCAGCATCCCCGCCTACAAACTCGGCCGCGTCATACGCCTGAAGGCGGACGATCTCGAAGCGTTCCTCGAGTCGACGCGAGTTCAGCCCGGTGAGCTGAGGCACCTGTACCCGGACCCAAAGGGCGGCGACTACTCCGACGACGTGGGTTGAGTCCCAGTTTGCGGGCAGTGGTGCCGAGTGGAGCGTGGGAGTGTGCCCGATGCGTCACCACAGAAGGAGCTGCCGGCTATTTCGGGCACCAGATCCACGCTCCGACGGGAGTTGCTCGACGCGCAGAAGGCGGCCCGAAGGCCGCCTCCTGGAAGAGCGGGCCCGTACGTCCCGCAGTGCGATGTACTTGACATTATAGCCAGTGACCTCTTCGGCGCAACATAGGCGCGACCTAAGAGATAGGTCCAGAAATCACTTTTCCGACGCGCGACCGGTCGTCGACGATCACCGCAGCATAGCGCCGGCCGAGGGCGGGAGCCTCGGCGGCGCTGTGAGCCAGAACCAAGCGGCCCTCGGGACACGACGCGGCCGTCGTTGTCGGTGAGGCGCGTGTGATCGTGTCTACGAGCACCGGAGCGGCTTGCACCACATCACGGTTGGTCGGCAACGAGGTGGGTCCGACCACTATCGGGCGATTCGGCTCCGAGCAGTCGATCACGACCTCGACACCTGGTGTTGCCCCGCCTAACGGATACGCCAACCGTGTCTTCGAGTACACCGGTGCATCGACCTCGATCTCGCCGACCGTACGGCGCGCGACGACCCTTCGGATCTCAAGGTCCTTCCGATGGTCATGGCTTGGGTGGACACCCTTGGTCGTGCATGCGACGAGCGGGAAGTTGTTGCGTCTCGGCCCGTAGTTGATGCCGGTGACACGTAGCCTCACGATCGCGCCTGGCTTGGCCATGCCGATGTCATCAAGCAGGTTCCTCTTGATGACTCCGCGAAGTCCATCGCCGTTGACGAGGAGGATGCGCTCGCGCGTCGGATCCCACCCGAGGACTTCCCAGTCACACCACATCTCGGGGCCGGAAGCAGCCACTGCAACTGCTGATCGCAACGCGTGACCGACGAGTGGCGCGTGCACGCGGGCGATCTTGCGGAACGATCGTTCGGTCAGCAGGAAGTATGGAAAGCCCCGCCACTCAACGCGCTCATGAGCGGCGACAACCGCCGGTACGTGGACTTCCTCCGCGTACCGCAGAGCTGGCGTCAGATCGGTGTCCTGCGAGAGCACGACTATCGCTTTGAAGGGGCTCTCGTGACGCGCGATGAGCGTGGCGTGCCGACAGATATCCACGGCGCATGCGACATCTACCTGCTTTTCTTCGCCTACGTAACGACCGCCGTCACGCGGCTTTGCGTGCAGTTCGCCGAGGAGCACGCGCCCTCTCATGTGGCTCTCGATCTGCTTCTTGAAGGCGCGGTTCGCGGTTCCTGCTGCGGCTAGACGCTTTGCGTCGGTGTTCCTGGGGAGGGCCAGGCCCACGTGAACCTCAAGGGCGTCGTACCCGAAGTCCCTCAGCGCATCGACCACTCCGTCTACGCATGGGAGTTGCCGGAAGCCCGTCGCCGTCTCGGTCTGGTGGTAGATGTTCCGGGAATCCACGACCACTAGGGCCGGGGTGAGCGACGGCTCGCGCGGCGGTCGCGCCGGCCCGAAAGGCGGCGGCGGGATCACTCCTCCGGGGTGAGTTGTAGCCATGGCTGATCCTCCAGGCGGAACGCATATTCATCTCGCCTGGAGGAGGCGCCCTTGCCCCCGTCGGCAGCGATCACATGGCTGTCATTTTAGCCGATGGTGTGACGAAAGCCACCGGTTCACGCACCTAGCGGCGGTGCTCAGCGTTGGACGATTCGCTCACGCGCGAACTCACGACGGCGTTCACGCGGGCGTGTAGGTGTTCACGCCTCTCCTACTGCGACCGAAGGTTCTCCGCGCGTTTGCGCTGATGGATGGGCCTTCTCTCGGTGGCGTTCGTCTTCGGGAGGTTGCGATGGGCTGGTTGTTCGCGCAGGTGTCGGTGTCGCCGTCGTCGGGCGGGATGCCTGGCGGCGCGTTGATGCAGCAGCTGTTGAACTGGTTGGCGCAGGTCGCCTTGTGGGGATCGGTTGGTTCGATCCTGATGGGCGCGACGATCTACGGGATCTCGCAGCACGCGGGGAACTACGCCGGCGCCTACCGCGGGAAGCAGCTCGCGCTGGGTGGCGTGGTCGGCGCCTGTTTGGTTGGCGTCGCGCCGACGGCGGTGAACCTGTTGTTCCGGGCCGCGTCAGCGGGATGAATCGCGCCGCGCGCGTCGGAACCACAGCGGCGGCCGGTTTCGCATGGAGCCTCCTCGTGCCGGCGAGAGCCGCGGCGCAGGAAGTAGGAGGCGTCGTCGAGGAGGCCACATCCGCGGTGGGCGGGTGGGCTGTGGACCGGTTCTTCGACCACCTCGCCGCGTGGATCGCCGATGGCTTAGCGACGATCGTCGGTGGCGTCTCGTCCGCGATGTCGTCATCGACCGCGGTCGATCCGACCGCGGTGTGGTTCTCGGGTCCGAGTTCGCCGTACGCGGCGGTGCGGTCCGCTGCCGCCGCGGCCGCGTTGTTGATGGTGCTCGCCTCGATCGTCGCTGGGGTGGCGACGGGCGATCCCGGTGGGATGGCCCGCCGTGTCCTGCTCGGCGTTCCGGCGGCCGCGCTGGCGACTGCGGTGATCACGGTGGTGACGGCTCGAGCTCTGACGTTGACGGACGCGCTGTCGGCGTCGATCCTCGCTCCGACAACTGCAGGTTCGACGCAGGCGATGGTTGAGTTGTTCGCGTCCGCGTCGGTGCTCACCAACGGTGCCGCCGGAGTCATCGTCGCGGTCGTGGCGATGCTCGCGGCGATCGTCGTGTGGGTCGAGCTGTTGGTCCGCTCTGCGCTGGTGGTGATCCTGATCGCGCTGTCGCCGCTGTCGTTCGCCGCGGCGATCTTCCCGCCGGCACGCTCGGCGGCTCGCCGCGTGTGCGAGCTGTTGGTGGCGGTTGTGTTGTCGAAGCTGGTGATCGCGGTCGCGTTCGCCGTCGGCCTCGCTGCGCTCGGCACGGCAGGCGACGAAGGAATGGCGCCTCTGGTCGTGGGATCGACGGTGTTGGTCCTCGCGGCGTTCTCGCCGTTCTTGGTGCTGCGGCTCTTCCCGCTCACGGAAGCGGCGACGGCCGGGCAGAGCGCGGCCGGAATGCCAGTGCGGGCTGCACAGACCACACTCGCCGTGGCGGCGACCGCCGCGTCGGTGGGACGGGTCGCTTCACCGAGCGGCGACGCGAGTGTCGCTCGCCTAGCGGGAGCGTCTCGTGGCTGACGCCAGGGCCTATCAATTCGCTCCGCGCGACGCCACGGGATGGCTGCTCGGGCTGAGCGGTGGCCAGTGCCTGAGCCTTGCGGCAGCTGGGATCGCGGCGAGCGCGTGCCTCTGGGCGGCGCTCCCCCTTGCAGTTGCGGTGGTGTTCGTCGCGGCCGGTGTCGCGGCCTCGTTCATCCGGGTGTCGGGAATGCCCACGTGGGACGCAGTGGCCGCAGTCCTGGCCCTCGCCCGCAACCGGAGGCAGCCGGTCGGCCGCCGAGCGTTGATCAGCGGCGACATCCACATCGTGGAGATGGGCGTGCCGTGGTCGTCGACACCGATCGCCGTTACCCGGTCCTCGCGGCACGCATCAGCGTCGCTGCGAGTTCGGGGAAGGTCGTTCGCCCTGGCCGAGGCCGCCGATCAGGACCGCCTGCTGGCGGCCTGGGGCGCGGCCCTCGGTGCCTTCTGCGTTGACGGATCGCCGGTCGCGCGTGTGGTCGTGACGTGTTGGTCGGGGCCGACGGCACCGAGCTCGATCCGAGTCGATGGACCCGCCGCGTATCGCGCGTTGGTTCAAGACGCCGGTCGTTCGTTCACGACCGTCGAGGTGATCGTCACCGTCATCATCGACACCAGACGAGTGCGTGGGTCGCACCCCGATCGCGTCGAGCGCGCCGTCGCGGAGGAGCTGCGGCTGTTCATCCAGCGGCTCGAACTCGCGGGGCTCGACGCGACGCCGCTCGGTCGGCGCGACGTCCATCGGACGGTTGACCAGCGGTTACAGCCGTCGCCGCCCGAGCGTCGTCTCTCGCGGACACTTGCCGACATCACGGCGCACGGTGAGGCAGAGCTGACCGACACCGCGGAGTGGATCTCCGCGCTGCTCGGTGAACATCACCGGGCGTGGGAGGTGACCGAGTGGCCTCGCGCCGGTGTGCACGCGGCGTGGTTGGAATCGCTGCTCGTCGGCGCGGCGGGGACGCGCACGTTCTCGGTGTCGCTCACACCGGTGCCACCGCGCGTATCGCGACGCCGGGTCGATCGGGAAGCGGTGCGCCTGGCGACCGATCGCATCCAACGCGACCGTGCCGGGTTTCGCGTGAGCCATCGAAGTGCACGCGCTGCTGCGCTGCTCGACGCTCGTGAGGCCGAGCTCGTCGACGGCTACGGCGAAGTGTCCTTCGCTGCGATCCTCACCGCCACCGCACCCACACCCGAGCAGCTCTCCGAACGGTCATCAGAGCTCGAAGCGGCCGCAGCGCGGTGCGGCCTGGAGCTGCGCCGCCTCGACGGACGCCACCACCTCGCCGTCGCCGCAACCTTGCCGCTTCCCGCTGACGTTGTTGACGAGGGGTGGTGGGCATGAGACGCCGACTGCGGCTGGTCCACCACCACGCGTCGCTCGCGAACGCGCAGGCGATCTACCCGTTCCTGACCGGCGGCGGGCTCGGCGCACCGGGCGTGTTCATCGGCGTCGACCACCTCGCCGGCGGCGCTCCCTTCGCGTTCGACCCGTTCGACGCCTACGCCGCAGAGCTCGTCACCAACCCGAACGCGCTCATCGTCGGCGAGCCCGGCACCGGCAAGTCCGCCACCGTCAAGGCGCTCCTCTCGCGGGCGTGCGCCGTCCGGAACCGTTGGGCTGCCGTGTGCGACCCCAAAGGCGAATACCTCGAACTCGCCGCCACCCTCGGCTACAGCACCCTGCGCCTCGCGCCCGGTGGGTCCAGCCGCATCAACCCGCTCGACCCCGGCCCCGCCGCCGGCGAGGTCGGCACCGCCGAAGTCGCCCGCCGCCAGGCAGCCATGGTCGCCGCGCTCGCCGGCGCCGTCTTGGCACGCGAGCTCCTCCCGCTTGAGGACGCCGCCATCGGCTGGGCCCTCACCCACCTCTCCACCACACGCAACGCAACGCTGCACGACCTCGTCCGGCTGCTCGTCTCCCCCACCACCCACATGGCATCCCTCGCCGGACGGACCCCCAGCGAGCTCGCGCACACCATCGAAAGCGCACGCTTCGCGCTCGGCAAGCTCCTCGACCGCAGCCTGCGCGGCATGTTCGACACGCAGACCACCCACCCGATCGACTGGGACGCACCCGGGATCGTCATCGACCTCTCCGCCGTCCACGGCGACCCCGAAGCACTCCGGGCCGTGCTCGTCGCCACCACCGGATGGCTCACCGCCGCGCTCGCAGCCCCGGACGGACCGCGCCGCATCCTCGTTCTCGACGAGGCATGGGCCGTGCTCGCCGACCCGCGCACCGCCCGGTTCCTACAAGCCAGCTTCAAGCTCGGCCGCGCCCAAGGCGTCGCGAACATCGCCGTCGTCCACCGCCTCAGCGACCTTCGCGCCCAAGCCGACGACGGCACCGCCACCAGCAAAGTCGCAGCAGGACTCCTGGCTGACGCTGCGACACGAATCGTGTTCCGCCAAGCCGCCGACCAGGCACCCGACGCACGTGCCCTTCTCGGCCTCACCGAACCCGAGACCGATCTCATCGGGCGCCTCGCCCGCGGCCGCGCACTCTGGAAGGTCGGCGCCCACACCGCCGTCGTCTCCACCTACCTCGCGAATAGCGACCGCGACCTCGCCGATACCGACCACCGCATGCGCCCATGACCACCAAGACGCGATCTCCGCTCGAGGACCTCGCCATCGGCGCCCTACTCGTGTTCGCCGCCGCGAGCGCCTGCACCTGGGCGACCGCCGCCGCCATCGGTCTCCTGCTCGGGGCACGAGTCCCGTCCTTCACCGATGCCGCGGTTGCACTCACTCGCCTGCCGCACACGATCGGCGACCCCGGCCATGCATGGCCGCACCCATTCTCCGCTGGACCCGTCACCTATTGGATCACGCAGGTCGTGGTCATCGGAGCGGTCGCCGCGTCTGTCGCTGCGATCGTCGAATGGCGGCGACGCCCGAAAGGACGTCGCGGGTCGCTCGGCATGGCCGTCGGCGTCGGTGTCGGACGAGGCCCGCACCTGCGCTCCCTGGCCGTCGCCGAGCCCACCGCCGGACGCGTCACGATCGGGACCGTCGGACGCAGGCTCGTCGCCGCAGAACCGGGCGTCAGCGCACTGGTCGTCGGACCAACCGGCTGCGGAAAGACGGCAGGGTTCGCGATCCCGAACCTCCGCGAATGGCGGGGACCCGTCATCGCCACCAGCGTCAAAACCGACCTCCTCGCCGCCACGATCGACGCGCGCCGCGCGATCGGCCGCGTCTGGGTCTACGACCCCGCCAACATCACCGCCCACGACGACGGCTGGTCACCCCTCGCGACCTGCCGCACCTGGGCCGGCGCGCAACGCGTCGCCGCATGGCTCACCGACGCCGCCCAACCCGCGACCACCACGCTCGCCGACGGCGACTACTGGTACGCACAAGCGCGCCGCGCCCTCGCGCCATACCTTTTCGCAGCAGCCCTCGCCAGCGAACCCGTCGGGACGGTCGTGCGCTGGGTCGACACCCACCCAACCGAGGCGCTCCAGATCTTGAGCGACCACAAGGCGCAGGACGCGCTCCGCGTGCTCCACGGGCTGTGGGGCAAGGACGAACGCCTCGTCGCCTCCATCACCTCAACCGTCGAGACCGTCCTCGCGGGCTACGCCGATCCCCATGTCGCCGCCCTCGCCGAACACTCGACCATCAACCTCGACGAATGGCTCGCCGGACCCAACACGATCTACGTCGTCAGCGCAGCCCACGACCAAGCCCGCCTCCGCCCCGTGCTCGCCGTCCTCGTCGCCGACGCCATCCGCACCGCATTCGACACCGCCAACCGCAGCAGCGGAACCCTCGACCAGCCGCTCCTCGCGCTGCTCGATGAGGCCGGGACGATGGCGCCACTCGCAGAACTCCCGACGTGGGCCGCCACCGCGAGATCACACGGCATCTCCCTCGTCACCGTCTGGCAAGACCTCGCCCAGATCAAGAGTCGCTACGGCGCCCTTGCAGCGACGGTCGTGAACAACCACCGAGCGAAGCTGTTCGGGTCCGGCATCGCCGATCGCGACACCCTCGACACCCTCGCTGCGCTCATCGGCGATGAAGAAGACCGCGACACCACCACCACCAGCCACAGCGATGGCGGGAGAACGATCAACGAAACCCTCGGGTGGCGGCGCGCCGCCCCGCCCGACACGCTCCGTCGCATCGCGCCCCATGAAGCGCTCCTCCTCTACGGACACCACCTCCCCGCCCGTGTGCGGCTCCGACCCTCGCCGGGACGTCAACAATGAGCGACCTTCTCGAGGCAGCCGTCGGCTACGCCGCTGAAGGCCGCGCCGTTCTCCCTCTTCACACCGCGATAGCCGGGAGATGCAGTTGCGGCCGCGCCGACTGCTCCAGCCCTGCGAAACACCCGCGAGTACGTCACGGTCTCCACGAAGCAACCACCGACATCGACCAGATCCGCCGATGGTGGACACGCTGGCCGCAAGGGAACATCGGCATCCGCACCGGGATGGCATCCAACCTCGTCGTCCTCGACATCGACATCCGGCACCGCGGCCACCACGCGCTGGCCGACCTCGCCGATCGAGACCCTGCCGTACTCGACACACGCGTCATCCGCACGGGCGGTGGAGGCTGGCACCTCTACTTCACCCATCCCGACCACCCAGTCCGCAACAGCGCCAGCCTTCTTGGGCCCGGAGTCGACGTGCGAGGAGACGGCGGCTACATCGTTGCGCCGCCCTCCAGCCACGCGAGTGGCCGCACCTACCGCATCGGCGACGTCCGGTCGATCGCACCACTCCCGCGCTCGATCATTGACGCGATCCGGCCAACCCTCCCAACTCACATCACGTCGTCGCATCCGGGGGTGCGCGAGGGCAGCGCGTGGGCGCGCACAGCGTTCGAGCGCGAGCTCGCACTCGTGGCGACCTCCGAGCCCGGAACTAGGAACTCGACGCTCGTCCGCGCCGCGTTCAAGCTCGGACAGCTGGTCGGCGCAGGACAGCTCGATCACGACGTGACCCGCCAATCGCTCGTCGCCGCAGCCAACAACCCAGGCCTGCCGCTGCGCGAAGCAACGGCCACTGTCACTCGTGGCCTCACCGCCGGTGCTGCGGTACCGCGCGACCGATCTAGTTGTACCCGGCCATCAGGTTGGTGACAGTCGGCTGATCGGGGGAAGGCCTCCGAGTGCGCTGTGGCGGCGGTGATTGTTGTAGATGTCGAGCCAGGGTGCGAGGGCGGCGGTGCGGTCGTCGTTGCTCTGGAACACGTGCCGGTAGGCCCACTCGGTCTGAAGGGTTCGGTTGAATCGCTCGACCTTGCCGTTTTGCCACGGGCAGTGCGGCTTGATGAGCACGTGGCGGGCGTCGAGATTCCGCAGGATCGCGGCGAAGACTGTGCTGTGGGTGTAGTTCCAGGCGTTGTCGGTCATCACGGCCTTGATGCGGGTGATGCCGAGGGCGGCGAGTTCGGCGATGGCTCGCTGGAAGAACGCAGCGGTGGTCGCTGCGGTCTCGTCGCCGAGGATCTCGGAGTAGGCGACCCTCGAGTGGTCGTCGACGACGGAGTGGACGAAGTCGTAGCCGATCCTCGTTCTCTTCTTGGCCGCCGTCGATCCCATCTCGCGACCATGGGCACGCCATCCGCCGCCGTCGGGGACGCGGCCGATCTTCTTGACGTCCATGTGCAGGAGGTCGCCGGGCTCGGCGTGCTCGTAGCGGACCGCGGTGGCCTTCGATGAGCGGATGACCTCGCCGGTCATGGGGTCGCATGCTGCGAGGCGAGCCACGTCATGGCGACGGAGGATCCGCCCCACAGTGCGGGGTGCAGCGCCGAGCTCGGCGCCCAACCAGTCCTGGCCGCGGCGATGCTGGCGGCGAGCGGCCAGCACTCGACGCTCGACTCGGCGCGGCGTCTTGGTCGGCGTGTGGTGCGGTCGCGATGAGCGGTCGTGGAGGCCGGCTTCGCCTTCGGTGTCGAAGCGGGCCAGCCAACGGTGAGCGCATTGTCGTGACACACCCATGGCTTTGGCGACATGAGCGACCGGCATGTGCTGGTGTCGGACCCGCTGCACGAGCAGCAGCCGACCATGAAACGTGAGACGAGCGTTACGGTGACCCATGAAGACCTCCGGGTGGTGAAGACGGCTATCTCCACTGCACCGGAGGTCTTCTCTCAGGTCAACGACCCGTCCGTCACCAACGTCCCGGCCGAGTACAGCTAGCGCCCGCGCTTGCGGTCCACCGCTCTGTCGCTGACATCCCCGCTGCCGCCCCGCAGTCGCGACATTCCGCGCTGCTGAGGATCCAACATGCAGCGGCTGGCGCCTCCGGCTGAACCGGCAACTACACCGTTGTCGACGCGCCTGCTCCCGGATCGCTCCCACGCCGGCACGCGACCGACATATCCCGTGCCGTCTTAGGCGGCGCGGCAGGCGCTCCGGAGTACCTGTACATCGAGCGGGCTCGGGCACACGTGCGCATTTCTGTCGGACCGGTTGTTTACGCTCGAACCGTCACCGCAACGCTCGGAGGGCTGCCAGGCATGGCCAGGGTCGAAGATCTGATTTCGAAGATTGCTGACGGCGCTCTCCGATCCGAACTCGCTGCGGCGGTGGCCGAACTCAAACGCCGGGTGCCTTTCGGGCTCGTGTTCGAGGAACACATCCCCGAGATGGCTGCCCTCGTCGGCCTGCCGGCTGTGCCGGGTTCGATCGTCACGATTCGGCATCATGAGTCCGCCCGGCTGTTCCGTGTCGAAGCCCTGCGAGGGAAGTCAGCGAAGCTCCGAGACCTCGACGACCACACCGAGAGCGAAGCTCTGATTAGCGACCTGTTGGTGCTGAAACGTATGGGCGAGCCGATGTTTCCGGCGTTACAGCAGCGCGATTCACTCAGAAAAGGACCCAGCGATGCACCATCGCATGTGGTCATCGACGGCGAGAACTTCCACGCTCTACAACTGATGCTATTCGGACTACGGGGGTCGGTTGACTGTATCTACATCGATCCGCCGTACAACGTCGGTGGTGATGGAGCGTGGAAGTACAACAACCGGTTCGTCGACGACAACGACACGTGGCGGCATAGTAAATGGCTCAGCTTCATGGAGAAGAGGCTGCGCCTTGCTAAGCAGCTGCTCAAGCCTGACGGCGTATTGATCATCACCATCGACGAGCATGAGCTTCATCATCTCGGGATGCTGCTCGAACGGCCTCACTTGTTCGCCGAGTACAACCGTTACCTCGTTTCGATTGTGATCAATTCACGCGGCAGCACTGGGAAGTCTGGCAACTTCGGTGTCATCGAAGAGCATGCACTCTTCGTGGTGCCAGATGGTCACGACCTTGTGGAGGCACGGGAGCTTTACTTCGACCACCTGCGGCCCCAAAGCTCCGCCCATCCGCTGCTCGCGGACGTCGTGCGTGCCGTTCCCGACATCGTGGAGCGCCTCGAGGCGGCGGGGGTTGACCTCACCGGCGCGGACCTTGCAGCCCTGGGTGTAGAAGCCACGGACGACGTTGACGACGATGAGGATGACGACGAGGAACAAGAAGACGAGGCGGGGAGCACTCCTGTCGACTCGAACGGCTACTGGCGCGGCGCACAACGGACAGGACAAGCGACCAGCTTCCGCCATCAGAGGGAACGCCAGTTCTATCCGATCTTCATAGACCCGAAGAAGCACGTTCCGGTCCGGGCCGGAGAAGTGCTGGGCCGGGATGCAGACGGCAACTTCCTGGAGCCGGACTTCGATTCAGTCGAGGGCCTGGTTCCCGTATGGCCGATCGACCAAGAGGGCGAACATCGCGTGTGGTGCTGGGAACCCGGGCGGATGAACCGAGCCATCGCGGCTGGACACGTCAAGGTTGGCAGGTACAACCGACAGCGTGGGACGTACCCGATCAACGCCTACCGCGTTCGCCGAACCAAGGAGCGATTTCGGGAGCGTACGATTTGGTGGCATCCGTCATACGACGCCGGGTCGAATGGCACTCTCGTGCTAAAGGCGTTTCTCGGAAGGTCAGGCGCGTTTCCTTTCCCGAAGTCCGTGTATGCGGTCCGTGACACGCTTGCGACTGTCGTCGGTCGGCGCACGGATGCAGTCATCCTGGACTTCTTCGGCGGGTCGGGTACGACTCTGCACGCGACCTTGCTATTGAACGCAATGGACGAGGGGACTCGTCGTTGCATAGTCGTCACGAACAACGAGGTTGATCAGAAGACAGCGCAGCGTCTCGCGAAGGAAGGGCACTTCCCCGGCGACGCTGAGTTCGAAGCGCACGGCATCTTCGAGTCAGTCACTCTGCCCCGTGCGAAAGCCGTCGTTTCCGGGCGCCGCCCGGACGGCCTTCCGGTACGAGGAAAGCACAGCTGGGCGGCGAATCGACCATACGCGGAGGGTTTCGAGGCGAACGTCGAGTTCTTTGCGTTGGAGTACCTCGACCGGGACGACGTCGAACTGGGACTAGATCTACCGCGGCTCTTGCCCACACTGTGGCTTGCGTCTGGCGCAATCGGTCCGGTGCCACACTCGGTCGAGGGTGAGCACTGGGTTATGCCGCCGGACTGCCCGTTCGCCGTACTGCTGAGGGCATCACGCTTCCGCCGCTTCGCAGCGGAACTCGAGAAGCGAACTGATGTCACACACGTGTGGCTAGTGACTGAATCCGAGGAAGCGCTCGCGGAAATGACGGAGGCCTTGCCAGCGCATCTTCAAGTCGGGCGGTTGTATGCCGACTATCTCGAACGGTTTCGACCGGAGCTAATCGCGTGAAGATCGTTCTCAAGGACTTCCAGCAGACGTACGCATCGGACCTCGTTAAGAAGCTCCGTTCCGCCGCTCGTGAGTCTCGATCGGGCGACCTGCAGGCGGTCTCACTCGTCTCGGCGACCGGCTCCGGGAAGACAGCGATGGTCACAGCTGCGATTGAGGACCTGCTCACCGGCGACGCCGACCATGGCGGGATCCCGGACGCCACGTTCCTGTGGATCAGTGACCAGCCGGAACTGAATACGCAGACGCGCCGCAAGATGAATGAGACCTCGTCGCTTCTCGATGAGTCGCGACTGGTAGTGGTGGGTGGATCTGAGCTCGGCCACGACGAGCTCCAGAGCGGCCGTGTGTACTTCATCAACACGCAAAAGCTCGCGAGGGATCGAGACCTCGTTAAGCGAGGCGATGGCCGTGTGCGGACCTTCTGGGACGTGGTTGCCGCGACATCCGAACGCCAGCGCGGCAGGTTCTTCGTGGTCGTCGACGAAGCGCATCGGGGCATGACCGAGAACCCACGTGCACGCAGCGAGGCGAACAGCATCATTCAGAAGTTCATCAAAGGCTCTGAGGGTGAACTCCCACCAGTCCCCGTCGTTGTTGGTATATCCGCCACGCCGGAGCGATTTCATAGCGTGGTCCAAGGAACGACACGCACCTTTCGTCAGGTGCTCGTGCCAGTCGACGCGGTGCGGACTTCCGGACTCCTGAAGCATCGGATCAAGATCAAGCACCCTCGACGCGCGAATGCCTCGGACTTCACGCTCCTTGGGGAAGCGGCACGCAGGCTTAACGAGTACACGGAACGCTGGCAGAAGTACTGCTCCGGCACCAGCGACCGGGTCGTGGATCCGGTCCTCGTTGTCCAGGTGCAGGATGGTTCAGGCCGGCGGATCTCTAACAGTGACCTCGGGCACGCCTTGTCCAAGATCAACGACGTGATCGGACCGCTCAGTCCGCTCGCCGTCGCACACTCGTTCCAGGAGGGCCGCTCCATCGATGTCGGCGGCTATTCCGTCAGGTATATCGCTCCTCCGGACATCGATGCAGATCCCGATGTGCGCGTCGTGTTCTTCAAGACGGGCCTAAACACCGGCTGGGACTGCCCGCGCGCAGAAGTGATGATGTCGTTTCGAACGGCGCTCGACTCGACTGCGATCGCGCAGCTGGTCGGACGAATGGTAAGGGCACCCCTTGCTCGCCAGGTTGAAGGAGACGACTTCCTCAACGGCGTGCACCTCTTCCTGCCTCACTACGACCGTAAGCAGCTTGCGGCCGTCGTGAAAGAGCTGACGGATCCGGACTCAGATTCGTCTGTCGGTCCCGTAGAGATCGAGGAGGACGACTTCGTCCAACTGGCACGAGCTCCTCGGTCGGACCGGATGTTTGCTGCGCTGGAGTCACTCCCGTCCTACATCGTCCCGTCGTCGAGACCGGCGAACCCTGTTCGCAGGTTGTTCAAGCTTTCGCGTCTCCTCTCGAACGACGGTCTGGACGAGGACGCGCCAGACGAGTCGACTGCTCTTATTCTCAAGACGATCGACTCCGCCCTGGCAAAGGCTCGGCGGCGACCTGACTTCAAGTCGGTAGTTGACGATCGGCGCAAGGTCGAGCTCCGCGGTGTCGTCTGGGATGTTCTCGGCGAGCTGCGCGATGACGATGAGGACGGAGTGTCCACTGTCGATGTGACCGACGAGAACATCGACGACCTCTTCGCGTGGGCGGGACGGCGCCTTGGCGAGGGACTGCACAAGGAGTGGTGGCGCGCCGTCGTTGTCAAGGACTCGTCGCGCAAGGTGCAGTCAAAGCTCGAGCTATTCGCTCTCGTCTCGACGACCGGGTTCATCGACGAGGTGCGGAACGTGGCGCAGGCGCGCGTCCAGTACCTCCTCGACCGGTACAACACGAGGATTCGCAAACTGAGCGACGCGCAACGCGACCTGTACGACGAGGTGCGGGCGATGGCATCTGATCCTGAATTGAGTGGTCTCTCGTACCCAGCCTCGGTTGAGGTCCGCTCAGCGGACCGAGGCTGGGCGCGCCACCTCTATGTGAACGATGCCGGCGAGTTGCCCATGAACTTCAAATCGAGTTGGGAGACGACAGTCCTCGAGGAGGTGCTTGCTCGCCGGGACACCGTGGGGTGGTTGAGGAACCGAGACCGTCAGGCTTGGTCGCTCCGCATCCCCTACAAGATGGAAGGGGCCTGGAAGTCGCTGTACCCAGACTTCCTGATCATCCGAAAGAGTGGGGCAGACCTCGTGGTGGACATCGTTGACCCACATCGGATCGACTTGGCTGATGCACCGCCGAAAGCTGCTGGTCTCGCGGAATTCGCCATGAAGCATTCCGCATCGTTCGGACGCATCGAACTCGTCATGGTCAAGGGCGACCGCATCAAGCGGATCAACCTCTCCGACGAGCGCAACCGTCAGAGAGCGGTCAGGATCTCCACGAAGGCCGAACTTGAGGATCTTTACGAGAGCGCAAAGTAGAGCGCCGTCACCTTGGACCTCGTCGCACTAGTTGGCTCGTCAGGCCCTTTCCGGCTTGGTCGCATTTCCGAGGCGTCGTAGAAAACCCGGGACTACAGCTGGCGAGGCACCCGCGCAGCTGCCGAGCCTCGATGATGAAATCGTCCGAGGGGGAATCACGCAGATGCGCGTCGCGCCGGTCCCCTATCGCGCTGCACGCCGTCACCCTCGCGCCGCGCTCGAGCAGCCTCCCCTCGCGTCGGTGCGACGCCCATGACCAGCACGGGTGGTCCCGGCGGCAAGTGCCGTGCAAGCCCACAACCGTTCCACCTCTAGACGCGGACTCCGCGGGGCGCTTGCTCGCGTCGCGCTGACAGTTCCGAGGCGAGGTGCTTCGCTGCGCTCCGGCTCAGCCTGGTGAGCAGGTTCCACGTGTTGCGCGTGTGCGCCACCTCGAGAGCGGTGTCGTCAGCGACGTCGACCACCGTTGCGTACAGGCGGTTCGTCTGCTTGCCGCGAGACAGACCGACGTACGCGCCCTCTCGCGCCAGCACTAGGTCCGCTAGGACGAGAGCGTGGTCGACGGTCGAGCCTTGAGCCTTGTGGATTGTCGCCGCGTATCCGTGAGTCAAGTGCCCGGCGTCCAGGTACCGGCGAGGAACAACAACCGTTCTTCCGTCATCGAGCGCGACGCTCACGGTGCCGTCCACGCTTGCGTTCACGGTGCCCTGGGACCCGTTCATGAGTCCGCTGCTTCGAAGGTTTCGGTGCGCGATCACCCGGTCGCCGACAGCGAACGCACGTCCGTCGACGACGACGGCGTCGGGGCCGATTTCCCCGGCTTCGCGCCGGTACCGCCGGGCGCGCTCGTTGAGCTCAGCTACGACGCTGCGCCGAGCTGCGAGCATCAGGACGTCCCCACCTAGAGCCCGCGCGTGCTTCCAGTCCTCGATCATCCGGTCGAGCAGCTCGCTACGGGTCTCGGTCGTGACGAGGTCACCTCGCTCACGAAGTTGGTTCAGCGCGGTCGCTGCGTTGCCGTGGCGGAGGTGCCGAAGCGTCGCTCGATGGTGCCGCGAGCGTTGTCGTCGGTTCTCTTTGAGCGCGACGGCGTCGAGGCGCTGTGCGAGTGCAGCGAACGCTCCGCCGGCTTCTATCTCCGGAAGCTGCCGGTGGTCACCGACGAGGACGACCTTGGCCGCGTCGCGGTGGGCAAGGTCGAGGACGCGGGCGATGTCTCTGGTGCCGACCATGCCCGCCTCGTCGATGACGAGAACGCCGCCTGCTGGTAGCCGGTTGATCGGCCCTTCCAGTGCGATGAGGAGGCTTGCGAGGGTGGTGGATGGGATGCCGCTGCCGGCTTGGAGCTCGGCGGCGGCGCGGGCGGCGAGCGCTGCCCCGACGACGGGGATGTTGTTCGATCGCCACGCGTCGTGCGCGGCTGCGAGTGCCGTTGTCTTGCCGCTGCCGGCGACGCCGACGACGACGTCGACGGCGTTGCCGCTCGTGACGAGGTGATCGACCATGCGCTGCTGCTCGCGGCTCAGCGACCGTCTGCGCGTGGCGTCGTCGGCGGTGGCCTTGTCGACGACGGCGACTCGGCGGTGCTTACCGGCTTCTGCGAGTTCGAGGACGTGCTTCTCGAGGTCCAGCTGCTCTCTCGTCGAGTACCGCGGGCCGCGTGCGTCGGCGGCGAGGCGCACGACGAGCGCCTCGCGCAGGAAGGCGTCGGCTTCGCGGTTGAGGGCGTCGATCGTTGCGCCAGCCGTGTGTCGGGCGGCGAGGGCCTGGAGGACGTCGCTTCGGGTGAAGGTGCTGTCGTGTTCGGTGAGTTCGCGCCCGAGCTCGTCGGCGTTCACGGGAGACGCGACGGGGCTGGCGGCGTTGTCCCTGGTGGTAAGCGAGCGGAGCTTGTCGTCCGTGAGGCCGACGCTTGTTGCTCGCTGTTGCCAGTCGCTGCGGAGGTTGTCCGCGTTAACGGTGTAGTCCTTGGCTTGGCGGGAGTGCAGGGTGGCGACGCGGGCGGCTTCGGCGCCGCCGATACCGCGTTCGGCGAGGACCTGTTCGATGTCTTGCCGCCGGCGGGAGAACTCGCGGCGCTGGGCGGCGGTGATGCCTTCGATCTCGTGGAACCCGCGGTCATCGGCGGTCGTCCAGGCGACGCCGAGTTCCTGCGAGAGCTGGCGGCGGAGCTCGCTACGGTACAGGGCGCCCGCAGTGCGGGCTTGCCAGTAGAGGTGGCGGGCGTCAAGGGCTGACCACTTGCCGTCGGCGCCTCGGGTCATGTTGGCGGCCACGACGTGGGTGTGAAGCTGGGGGTCGCCGGCCCGGGAGAGTCGGTGGCGGAACGCTGCGGCGACGAGGCCGCTGCCGTCGAGCTGGTGGACGCCGTTGCGGCCGCGGCGCACGAAGGTCGCCTGCCGCTCCAGCCAGCCGACCGCGGCGCGCACCGCGGTGTCGTGCGCCGCCATCACCACTCGGGCGACGTCGCGATCGGGAGTGAGCGCCCAGAGCAACGAGACGCTCTTCGGCGCGGAGAAGGTCAGATCGAAGCCCGGCACCTTCTGGTTGGCGCGCACGAGCCCGACCAGCGTTTGCGGGTGGAGGCCTGAGAGGACGGCGTGGAGGTCGACGTCATGCACCGTCCCGCCGAGGCCGAGTTCGGCGGCGGCCGCGCCGACCCAGGCGCCGGGGGCTTCGCCGCTGTTGGTGTAGTAGTCCTCTGCGCCTTTGGCGACAGCGTCGAGGTAGTACTGCTGCTGGCCAACGCCGAGCTTTCCGATCGACAACACACCTACCTAAAGCCCTTCGCGACGGCCGAACGCGCGCAGCATCTGCTGATGCAACGGTGTGACCGTGATTCTGGGGTGCCTTGAAGCACCAAGCGTGAGTGGATAGCCGCTGCTCGTAGTCCTTACGATTTGGTCATGGGGGCTGGGGCTGGAGTCGGGATGCGGGCTGACGTCGAGTTGGCGTCTGCCGTGGCGGTTCGGTTGACCGATGGCGTGCTGGCGCGAGCGCTGCTGGCTCTTCGGATCGTCGGGTTGGCCGTGGCGCTGTTCGTCATCGTCGAGGGCTACGACGAGGCCATGGCTCGCCCCCAAGCGGCCTACGTGGCGTTCGCAGCGATGGCCGGTTGGACCGGGTGGCTGGCCTACACGGCGACGGTTCGCCCCGCCGACGCTTTCCGCCCGTTGGCGCTCATCATCGAACTGACGATTGCGGCGGGAGCCGTCGCTGCCGACGGATGGGCGGTCCATCCCGTCATCACCTGGCAGATCCCGGTGATCGGCGGGCTGTGGGTCCTCGCTACGCCGGCCGCAGTCGGGATCGGTCGAGGGCCCCTCCTCGGTGCCGCCGCCGGCGGCGCGCTTGGGTTGTCCCGGTTGCTCAGTGACCTGGCCCCACCGGAGATGCTCTCGGGCGTGTACTTCACGCTGATGCCGATGCGTGAGCTGCCCCGCCTCGTGCCGTCCGTCGTGTTGGTTGCGACGTATGTGACGGTCGGAGCGGGCGTCGGCTACCTCGCTCAGCGGCTTCGGGCCGCCGAGGCAGAACTGGCGACGGTGCAAGCCCGCCAGGATGTGAGTCGTGCCTTGCACGACGGCGTGATCCAGACGCTCGCTCTCATCGGCGCAAAGGCCTCCGATCCCACCCACGCACGGCTTGCGCGTGAGGCCGAACGCGATCTTCGGTCGTTCCTGTTCGGGTCCTCGCCGGGAACAGCCAAGCGAACCGAACCTCTCGCCGGCAGGCTCCGCGAAGCCGGGCTCGACTTCGCCCGACGGGCGGATCTCGATCCCCAGTTCGTGCTAGCTCCGGACCTGCCATCCGTTGGCCCTCAGCTGGCCGACGCCGTGACGGGGATGGTCGCCGAAGCGCTGGCCAACGTCGCGAAACACGCCCAGGCGCGCCGCGTGGTGATCTACGCCGCGCCCGAAGAGCGCAGCGTCGGCAGTGACGTGAGCGCAGGCGTGACTGTGACCGTGAGTGACGACGGACTCGGGTTCGACCCTACGCGGGTCAATGGCAACGGACAGGGATTGCGGCTTTCGATCATCGAGCGGGCGCAGCGTGTCGGAGGGATCGCCGAGATCTCCTCGACACCGGGCGAAGGCACCGAGGTGAGCTTGTGGATACCCTCCGCGTCGTAATCGCCGACGACCACCCGGTCTGGAGGAGCGGTCTTCGTCACGAACTCGGCGAGGGCTTCGAGATCGTCGCCGAAGCAGCCAACGCCGTCGAAGCAATCGATGCCATCGAGGCGACCCGACCCGACGTCGTCGCGTGCGATGTGTTCATGCCCGACGGGGGCGGGATCAGCGTCGTCCATCGATGCGCGTCCGAGGCTCCCATCGTGATGGTCTCCTCCAGCGCAGCAGAACGAGACGTGCTCGACTGCGTTGTCGCCGGCGCGGTCGGCTACATGCTCAAGACCACCTCGGGCGATGAGCTGCGCAGCGCAATGCGTCGTGCAGCGAAGCGGGACGGGGTGTTCTCCCCCGACCTCGCCGGCCTGGTTCTCGCCGAGTTCCGACGCCTTGGCCAACAGAGCCACAGCGCGCAATCGTTGACGGACCGCGAACGCGAAGTGCTCGTCGGGATCGCCAAGGGCCGCACCTACCGCCAGATCGGCGAGTCGCTGTTCATCTCGCCGAAGACCGTCGAGAACCACACCCGTCGCATACTCCACAAGCTGCACCTGACGCGCCGCGACGAGCTCGCCCGCTACGCGATCAAGCACGGCCTCGACACCTGAGATTGGGGACCCCCCTAACGGCAATGGGTGGCATCGCCGTCTAGGCACTCGCCGGATGAGAACGCATCGTCTCATCCATGACCAACACCACCTCAACCACCACCTCCGGATCGACCTCGGCGAAGACCAAGAGGGTTCGACTCGTCGCCGCCGGAGTCCTCGGCGCCGGCGCCATCATCGTCGGCAGCACCCTCATCGGCGGGTCCGATTCCACCCCTGCGCCCGCACCCAAGCCGGTCACAGCCGCGGCCCCCACGGCCAAGGCAACGGCGGCACGAACCGACCGCGACGAGTCCAACACCTCGTGTCGCGGCGGACGTGCCCAACTCCCCGCTGCTCCCAGCGGCTGGAACCGCGCCCCGCTACGCGTGTACGGCGACACCTACACCGCCGCCGTTCCCGACGGCTGGCACGTCTCCGACGAAGGCTCGGCGGTCTCGTCGCAGTTCGTCCTCAAGCCGTACGACTACACCGACATCGCCATCACGATCGGATCGCTACCCGCAGGCTTCGGCGCCGTCGCGGTTGACCTGTTCCTCGAGGACTACCTCAACGACGCTGGGCTGACGGGGGCTCGCCTCGCCACCGCAGAGCAGGTCACCTTCGCCGGCGTCAACGGCTGCCGACTCGCAGGGAGCATCGACGGCCGCTACATCGAGATCGTCTACGCCGTTACCGAGTACAGGGAGCTGATCGTCGCTGCCGTGGCGGCGGAGGACGGCGTCGACCAGCACTACATCACCCAGGCACGAGCGGTGATCGGCAGCATCAACAAGGCCCAGGTCTGATGCAGCTCACCACCCTCCACTTGCTCGTCGCCGTCGCAGTAGCAGTCGCCGTCGTGCTGCTCCTGTGGCCAGCCACAGGACCGACCGGCCACGCCGACGAGGCTGAAGGGAGCGGTGCGCCCCACATCGGGGTGCACCGCTCCATCGAGCAGATCGTCAAGAACTCCGGCGCTCGGGTCGTAGCAATCGAGTCCACCATCAACGGCCAACGACTCCTCCTCGAAGATCCCACTCCACCTCCCGATGGCATAGACGGAGAAGGCCGCCTCTGGACGCTGCCGGCCGACAAGCCCCTCGCTGCAGCAGAGCTCCTCCACGTACCCCTCGCGATCGGCCGAACAGAGGAGGGAGAGCTCGTCGTTGACCTCGCAGCTGTTCAAGACCTGCACCTCGCCGCCGACATGCCGTCCACCACGACCTGGCTCCGAGAAGAGGCCGCGCGCTGGAACTGGGAAATCGCGGTGGCGACCGCTGACGATGCGGGCGTCATCACCATGACCCGCCATCACCACAACGCCGACCGTGCCCTCATTCTCGTGGCCGACGGTCGCGCCAGCCGAGAACTCCCCGCAGTTCCCGCCGCAGCCCGCATCATCATCGATACCGGCAGTCCGGCCGGAACGGACTCGAGTGGGTGGGCGCTCACGTCAACCGACGAGGGATGGGCTCTCGAGCCGCTCGGTCTCGCGCTCACGCCAGCGTTCACAGACGACCTCCGCCACGACCACGGTCGATGCAGTGCCGAGGGCAGCACCGACACTGCTACCGCCGCCAAGCACAGCGACCGTCGCATTCGTGTTCACGTCCTAGGCCACGTCGAGATCACCGGCCTCGGCGCGCGAACGCTGACGCCGAAGATGGTCGAACTCGTCACCTACCTCGCCACCCACTCGGCCGGCGCCACCGAGTCAGAGCTCAAGAGCGCTGTCTGGGACGAACGACCCGCCAAGGGACGATTCATCAACGTCGTCTCCGACGCAAGGCGAGCACTCGGATCAACACCAGAGGGCGCTCCCCTCCTGCCGAATCGATCTGGCGGCCGTTACCACGTCAATCCGGTCGTGACGACGGATCTCCAGGTCATTGGCAGCGTGGACGACGACATCGAAGCCGCTGCCTCCGCTCTGGAAGGCATAGACGGCCGGCCCTTCACCGGCTCCCACGGCTACGAGTGGGCCCACCGTCAAGGCCTCGTTGAGGATGCGATCGCCGCAGTGCGCAATGCGGCCACCATCGTGATCCCCCACCTCGTCGCTCGAGGCCAATACGACCGCGCCGCGCGCACAGCCCGCCGATGCCTCATCGCAGTGCCGCTCGACCCGACTCTCAGCCGCCTGCACCGCGACGCACGACTTGCCGGCGGCGACGACCTCGGAGCACGCCGCGTCGAAGAGGAATACCGCTCCGCCACCGGCCAACGGCTTCCTGAAGCCGCATCAGCGCCGGGATCCCGCCGTGACTAGCCGCCCCAGCCTCCTCCAGGGCATCGAACGCGAATGGACAGCACTCGTCCGCCGCCGTAGATGGATCAGTGACTTCGATCGAGTCGCCACCACCTATGGGTTGGCTGACCACGGCACAGCCGACGCCGTCGTCGCCAAACTCCACAGCGACGATCGTGGTGAGGACGACGCAATTCTCACCGCACTCCTTCGAGCTCGACCTGACCCGACGGCCATGCGTGTCCTGCTCCAGGCCTTCCTACCCACCATGAAGAGCATCGCCCGCCAGCGTCGATCTCTCGCGACAGAGCTCGACGAACTCGAAGCCGCCATCATCGCCGCGGCCTGGGAGCGGCTCGCCACCTACCCCCTCGACAAGCGGCCTGCGCGGATCGCGGCCAACATCGCCCTTGATACCCGGAAGCACGTCGCCAGGTATCTCGCAGAACCGGAGACCAGCGAGGAGGTTCCGACCACGGTTGCGCCGGCCGAGCGCACCTCCGAAGAACAGCTGATCTCAGCTGTGTCCGACGCAGTGCAGCAGAAGCTGCTCGCATCAGCTGACGCGACACGATTGTTGGCGTACGAAGAGGGGGTGGTCTCAGTCGACGCCATCGCGCTCACCTCCGGCCAAACTTGGAGAGCAACTCGAGCGTCCCTCACCGACAACGCGCGCGCCGCTCTCGATAGCCTCTGACCTAGGCGTATCCGGACTCGGCTTTCATGAGCGCGGCGACTGTGCGGCTCAGCCAGCACGCCGAGCGGTGTTCCGTGCGATCAGGCACCCAGCTGGAAGACTCCCTCGATGGGTAAGCGAAGCGCAGACCCGATCGTGCGCCTCGAGCGGTGGGACGGTGAGGTCTCGAGCGACGATCCAGACGCGAACTTCAAACGTGACATCGCTCTGTTTTCGCACGTCGACCCGCTGGACACGTTCAATGCACTAGCAGCGAGCGTGGGCGTGCCAGTCGGGGCTGTCGTTCGGTACGCATTGGCGCGATGGGCCTCAGCGGGATCAGAGGCTCTGCTCAGTATGGGGCCGTCCGTTGTCGAGCGAATGTGGGAGACCTGCGAGTCAGCCGAGCACCGCGGAAGCGACGACGCGCGCCTCGAAGCGTACGAATCGCTCCGCGAGATGTTGTCGTGGCTACGGGCTCCACTCGCACAGAACGCCGAGGATGCGGTTCACGAGTGATTTGTCAGTAGCCCGCGCAAGCGGGCGGACCCGAACGGCTCGACCTCGCCTTCATCCGATTGGTGTGGCGGTACAACACCGAGAACCGGCCGAAGACGGTCGCAATGCTCGCTGAGCGCGCGCCACCCGCGGACGTGGTGGTGTTCAAGAGGCCGACGCAGGCAGAGCCATCCCTCGTGGCCCTCGAGAGAACCCGCAGCAACTCGCAGGAGCGAGGACTGTTCTCATCGTGACGGTCGGCCCGATCAGCCGTCGCGGTGTTCGGTCGCGTCGCCAGTCCATCCCGACCCGTAGGTCGCTAAGGGCCGCGATGCACCGGCCGCGCGCGGGTGCTACAGATCGCGGGGACCTCGTTCGAGAAGCACATCAAGGAGCGCCGTCGCGGCGTCCCCGGGGGTGATGGCGCTCACGACCTCTTTCGTAGACACCACGCGTGACGACAACTCGTAACCCTCGGTGTCGACCCAGCCTTCTGCCTGCAGCGACCGGGCCCGGCCGGCAAAGAGCGCATGGAAGATGTCCGGGTGCGGCCACGGGATGTCTGGCCCTCGATGCGGCCCAGCCTCGTAGTGCAGCCATCCAATGTGCTTCAGCGACTCCGGATCGAGGACCCACCCCGTCTCCTCGAGTACCTCGCGGCACGCCGTTTCCACGAGCGTCTCGCCAACCTCGCGTCGCCCACCTGGCCACACATGGCGGACCCCGCGAACGTTCTCGCACATCACCACGTGCTCGTCGTCAGTGAACACGAGGCAGCGGACGGACTGCACTACCTCACTTGGAAGATCATCGAGGACATCAAAAGCACGCGCCGTCACGACGCTGCCGTTGGGCCACTCGAACTCCGTCTCGATCAGCGGCTGGTGCCTCGCAAGGAACGCCGCTACCGACGGATGCGGCTCACCGAAGCCCGGTCGCGGATACATGACCTCGGCGGCCGTCATCTCCGTCACGGCCCAGAGGGTACGTTCCGACCAACCTGCGACACACCAACCGCGTCGCGCTCGCGCAGTCGGTTCCGGTCCGCGCCAGTCCACGAACCGTCGATCGGTACGCCTCGCGTCGGCGCGACATCACGACGGAAACCGACGTCGCGGCTGGGGTGTGGGGTAAGTCCTACCACGCTCAAGCTTCCGTCCGCTCAACCAGTCTCGGGCGTCCGCTTCGCCGGTCGACTTCCACGACTGCAACCGGGCGGATTCAGCCGCAACGAACTCCTCCATCTCGCGCGCTGACTCGAAGGCGGCGAGAAGAACGTGACGGCGTTAGCCGACCGAGGGATCGAAGGTGTGGCAGAGGGCAATCCAGCGATCACGAGATGCATCTTCCGGATCAACCCGAGCCACTTCTGCACTGTCGCGGACACGGCCCTCCCTCCGATGATCTGTTCCGCCGTGGAGGTGCACATCGCCGTCGATCCATCGCGCTCCGCGACGGGAGCAAGACTCCGATCCGTGCGCGACGTTGTCGTTCTGTGCCCACCGGGGTTCGAGGAGCTCGTCTCCGAGTTCGCTGAGCGCGAGCTCGACGTGTTCACGCCAACGGCCACCGGGCGCGGTCTGATCCGCGGGTCTACCGAAGCGGATCTCGCCGCGCTGCGAACGTTCCCTTGCGCGACGAACGCCTTCGTCGTGCTCGCTGAATTTCCTCGCACGACTGCCGAGAGTGAGGCCGGCGTCCTCGCCGAGCGACTAGCGGCCGTGAACGTGCCCCTCGAGTTCGGTCGCGCCGGTCCGCCCCCGCTGCGCGTCTCGATCGACGGCAAACTCATTTCTCCTTCCGCGGCATACCGCGGCCTCGAGACGGCGATCGCGGCCGGGTGGCCGACAGCGACGGGACGGTCGACGGTTGACGAGGTCTGGCTCCTCCACAGATCAGACCTTCGCACCGCGGTGGTGGCGGCACGACTCAGTTCCGGCGGGCCCAGACCGCCCCGCGGGCAGCTTCGCTCAGAGATCTGCGCCGCGCTCGCACGGGTGGAGCCTCTCCGAGACGCCGAACTCGTTCTCGACCCGTTCGCCGGTAGCGGCGCGATCGGCGACGCTTGCCTCAAGGCCGGAGCGACGAAGGTTTGGCTCAACGATCTAAACCCGCCAGGTTCTGCAATAGCCGCGTCACCACGAGTGAGGTGGACGCGCAGCGACTTCCGCAAGCTTCGCGTGCGACCGCAGTCGATCGACGCCCTCGTGACCGATCCCCCGTGGGGCCGGAACTGGAACATGAAGCACGGCGCCGCCGGCTTCTATCGCGACCTCGGAGCGGCAGCCCAACAATGGCTGCGCCCGGGCGGCGCGGTCGTTCTGCTCACCGGCGCACCCGATCGAGCGCTCGAAGCCCTGCTCCACGCGGGAAACCTCCGCAGCGAGATGACGCTGCCTGTGCTCGTCAACGGATCACGAGCAAGAGTCATTCGCGCCAGGAAGGGACGCCGACCGCGTAGACGGTGAGCGGCAAAACTCCTCGCTCCGGAGCGATGACCGGTGTCATGGAATCGGCGCTCGGACGCGAGCGTTGATCTTCAACGCCAATTACAGATCGTCCGCTCTCGCGATCGGCACAGAAGCCGTTCGTGCGAAGAAGTCGATGTCGTCGAGGCACGGGTTGTAGCCGTCCGTCGTGTCCACCTGTAAGAGGGGGGCGCCCAACTCGACTGGCTCGTACAGGTGCCAACCGAAGCTGGCATCACGGAACAGCTGCAGGACCGCGTCGTCTGGATGCGCTCGCCGACGACCATCACTTGTGCGGCGGGCATCGAAGCGCTCGATCAGCAGCTCGATCGGGCAGTAGCACGCGATCTGACGCACCTCAGCGCCCTCCGTCATCGCTTCGAGTTCCGGCTTCGAGAGATCCACACGGAAGGCGCTCTCAACGATGACGCTCACGCCGCACTCCACATGGCGCCGGGCGATCTCGTACATCACCTCGTACGCCTTCACCGCGAGCGGGTCGCCGAGGGGCGGTGGTTCTTGGCGCCGCTCAGCATCGATCATTCCAGCCTTGACTGCGTCCCGGGACACGACCGGCCAGCCGAGCCGCGTCGACAGGGCTGCCGCCAACGACGTCTTCCCGCTGCCCGGCGGGCCCGAGACCACAACAACACTGGGCTGCACCGCCAGAGTCTCGCACCACCTTCCTGCGCCGGCGTCAGGACGACATCCGGACCCTCGCGACAGACACTGCGTGCTGGTCACCACTCGCTGAGCGTTCGGTCGCGCCCGATCAGCACACGCTCCCGTCGATCGGTCGCGGCGGGCCGGCTCGGGTCGCAACTCGTCGATCGTGTCGGGCCTTACCTCCTCAGCCCAGGCGGCGTCGTGCGCGCAACGACCTGCCTTTGCGGAGAATCCATCCCCAGTCCCACCGCATGTCTTCGTAGTAGGCCTCGAGCCTGGCCTTGGATTCTGCGTCGACCGGCAGCAGCAGCCATCGGACCAGAGCTCCAGTAGCGACAAGGACCAGAATCACGATGACCGCACCGGCGGTCTCCTTCCACCATGCGCCGTCGGTGAGGAGAGTCAGTCCTCCGGACGCCGCCATCACCAGACCGAGCGGCACGAACATGTAGGTCCGCGCGTTGTACCTCCAGTTGAGCGCCAACCTCGTCCCCCGCTGACGACGCTCCCGGTATCCGTGAAGAACGACGAACTCGCCCGAGGAATGGCGTAACGCCCCTTCGGGATTTTCGTGTTGGCGCCCCTGCAAGATCATCAACGGGGCCGCGATGACACACACCAAGCCGAACACGATCCACATCCAGGTCGGGAGCGGCCTGCGCTGGAAGGCAAGCGTCGCCGCCCAGACGAGGATGCCGATCCCCACAAATGCGGTTGTGAGCATCCCGACCTCGACGAGCCGATACCGCCACGAAGGATGCACAACCACATAGTGGCTGACTACGCGATCATCGAGGCGCCGAAGATCGCCGAGCGCACGTCGGCACGGGCGGCACGCGGGTCGTTCGGTACGGTGAGCCGCCCACCGAGCCGTTCTTCCGTACGCACCCACGCACCGAAACCGCTGTTCAAGCGGTGGAAGCGACACCGACGACTCGTGGTGTCATCGCCGTGCCATCAAACGCCCAGGTGCACAAGTCGAGTTCGGTGAAGCTGGCACCGCCGAGCGAGACGCCGTGTTGCGCTTCTGCCCACTCGACGAGGGCCTGTGGGTCAGCGATCTGACCGGCGAAGTGGAGAACGGAGCAGTACCAGATCGGATCTCGACCGTTGGGAAATACCCGGCG
Organism: Acidimicrobiales bacterium; assembly: GCA_035540495.1. Classification (GTDB taxonomy): domain Bacteria; phylum Actinomycetota; class Acidimicrobiia; order Acidimicrobiales; family CADCTF01; genus DASVEG01. Next base: position 26,939 of record DATLGL010000004.1, on the reverse strand, counting down.
CTCGAGCCAGCCGTCGTCAGCGAGCTCGTCGTCGAGCCGCTGGCGGACACGATCAGCGCGATCGTCAAGGGGTATCGCCCTCGCCATCACGCTGCCAGTCGAGAGCGTCACGCCATCGAACGCGAACTGGACGGGACCGAGGCCGGCGGCCGCCCTTCGAGCAGCAGCCAAGTAGCGCTCCCGGCGATCTCCAGGGATCGCGTCGACGTAGGGCTCGAGCGCGCGAATCGTGACGTGACTGCGACCGATGTCGCCGGAGCGCCAGTGGTGAGCGCCTGCGCGCACCGCTGCTTCGGTGGCGAGCGCGGCTAGCGCCAGTGACAGCTCTTCGCGTGGGCGGAAGACCAAGGACGGGCCCCAACGGCCCGTTCGCTCAGGCGGCTCCTCTGTCCCGTGAGAGCCGTCCAGAATCGCACTGCAGCCCGCCGCAGCCACCTCTGCGAAGGAATCCGACGGCACCCGCACATCCTTACGCGGCCGGAATCGGCGGCGTCGCCGCGAATCTGTTGCGGGCACCCAGCTCCCGCACCCGTCGATCTGGTCGCCGTCTCGATTTAGAACGCGCCCTACTCCGGGGCGGTCAAGCGACCCACCTCGACGATCGCGTCGGCGACAGCGACGGGACGATTCACCAACTCAAGGTGTGTGCCGAGAACCTCGAGAACGCGCCATCCCGCCGCCTTCGCCTCGTTGGCCGATGCTCGGTACACCTCGCTGAGGAGCACCTAGCCGCATAGCGACGACCGCCATCCTGCGGGCAGCGGACGTTGAACGTCGAAGTAGGCGAGCGCGAGTCGTGGGATGTACACGATCACCTCGGCTCGGCGCTCGGCGTCCGTCACCATCCAATCCATCGCGTCGTCACCCCACCACGTGTGCCAGCCCGGCAAGCGTCCGTCAGGTTCGACACGCTTCTGAAGCGACGCTCGGAACTCGTCACCAGCGAGCTCCAACGCTCCTTCGGCGGGCGAGAGCCCCGAGTCGACGAAGACGTACCTCACCGATCGGGCGCTCGAACGATCGGCAATGAGCGGGAGCAGCATGCCGCCACCGCTGTGGCCCACGAGAACGACGTCGCTGTCAGGAGGCACGGCCGAAGCCGCACGGTCGACCAGCGAATCCTGCAACCGCTCCCCGCCCGTCTCGGCGTCATCGCGGAGAACCGGCACGAAGACGTCGTGACCGTGTCGCCGCAACTCCTCGGCGACCCAACGCCATGTCGACGGACCAACCAGTGGGGCGTGGACCAGCACGACCGCTCTCACGCGCTCAGTGTCGCAGCGGACGCGTGCTGGTGTGGTTCCGTCGCGTTGAGAAAGCGCACGCTCCCGTCGATCTGGTCGGGCCGACCCAGCGCTCGAAGCGCCCTCCTGCCTACATTGCCGCTGTGACGGTAAGGGGCATCATCGAGTCCCTGTTCGATGAAGCGATCGCGGGCGGCCAGGTTCCGTCGCTTGCTGGAGCGGCGGCACGTGGCGCCGAGGTCGCTACCGCTGCGCTTGGCGAGGCTGAGCTGGCGAGTCGGGTGGCGACCGAGGCGACTCCCTTCCGCGCGTACTCGGTTTCGAAGCCACTCACCGCGCTGGCGATCGTCGCGATGCACCTCGAAGGCCGCTTCGAGCTAGACGACGACGCAAACCGACACCTTCGGAGCCTGGAGGTCGTCGACGCATCCGGATCGGCGACAGCGGTTCCGATCCGCGCGCTCCTGACCCACACGGCTCCTCTCGAGCCCGCCGTCATGACGCGAGGTCTCGTGGGTTGTCCCCGCCGCTTCGCAGACCTCGTCGATGGGCGAATCTCCTGCCTGGGTCCCGTCGGTGAGAGCTGGGCTTACAGCAATGACGGCTACGGCGTGCTGCAACAGCTCATCGAGGACGTCGTCGACGTGGACTTCGGCGACTACATGAACCACTTCGTGCGGGCTCTTGGCGTGGAAGACGGTGGGTTCTTCGAGCCTCCCGGCCCGCCGGGCGCTGCCGTCGGCTACGACCGGGGCGCTGATGGCGCGTGGAATACGTCGCCGAACATGTACCCGCCGCTCGCCGCTGGTGGGCTGTGGCTCTCAGCGCGCGACCAAGAGCGTCTGGTAGTTGCCCTGACGGACCCGGACGAGAGGCATTACAGCGCGGTCGTACTGGCGACACATCCTCAAGTGAGCATGCCGATGCCAGATCTGCGGATGGGCCTCGGGTTCATGGTTCGGGAGTACAGGGGTCAGACGTTCGCGTGGCACAACGGGGCCAGCTTTGGCGGCTACGCCGAACTCTGGATCGGCGATGCTGTGTCGGTTTCGTACTGCACCAACGCAAGCGTTGACGTCGCGTCGATCGCCGAGCGAGCGGTAACGGCGCTGTCGTAGCTACCGCACGCGCGGTGGCGAGTGCACTTCGGGCGCGAAGACCCACGCCCGCAGCCGTCCATCCGTACGCATGGCGACGATGTCTCCGTCCGGCGCAGACTGAGGTCGGTGCCGACGAAGATCGAGGTGCGCGAGCCGGGGGTGGCGGGGGTGTACTGGGTTCCGGATGGCCCAGGGCCTCACCCCGCGGTCGTCGCGCTGAGCGGCTCAGGTGGAGGTATCCCGGGCTGGTGGGGTTCGCTGTTGGCTCCCCACGGCATAGCGGTGCTCGCTGCCGCCTACTTCGGCATCGACCCGCTGCCGACAGCGATCTGCGAGATCCCCGTCGAGACGGTGGTTGCTGCCGCCGAGTGGCTCCGACGACGGCCGGAGATCCGACAGGGGCGAGTCGGCCTGATCGGCGGATCCAAGGGCGCCGAGCTCAGCCTCCTCGCGGCGTCGACGTTTCCTGATCACTTCGGCCCTGTTGTTGCCATCGCTCCCCAGTCAGTGGCGTGGTTCGGCTACGACCCCCGCGGGCGGGTCCGGGGCCTGTCGTTTCGATCAAGCTGGAGCATCGGGGGCGAGCCCGTGCCGTTCGTTCCGGCGGTGCGCGGCCTTCTGCCCGAGCGCACTGACCTCGGGCTGCGCTCGGTTGGTGTCTACCTCGCGGCGCTCGAACAGTCGGAGGCAGTCGCCGCGGCGGCCATCGCTGTCGAAAGGGCGAACGGGCCGCTGTTGTTGTTGTCGGGCGGCGAGGACGCTGCCTGCCCGGCGTCGTTAATGGCCGAGATGATCTGTGACCGCATGGCCGCCCATGGGCGGAGCGAAGGCGTGCAGCGGCTCCACTTCCCCGAATGCGGACACGTCATCATCCGCCCCTGGCCCAAGGGGCAGATGCCTCCGACGCCCTTCGACAACGGCGGCACACCCGAAGCCCTCGATGCGGCGCACGAAGCGGCCCTTCCAGAGGTCGTCCGGCACCTGACCGCTGCTAGCTGACCACTTGCGCCGGGCACGGAACCCGCCGCTGATCTGGCGCGAACTCCACCACGCACGAACCGTCGTTCGGGTCGCCTGCTCGTCATGTACGGCGCATTTGCGCGAACTCGACGACTTGTCGTCCGACGAGTTCCAGCTGAAAGCGACTCTTGTCATCGATCACGGTGCCGTCATCGCCGAAGATGTTCTCGGCCGTGTTGACGCCAGCGCCCATTGGCGTGGGCCAGCCGCGGAGCGCGTGGGCCACCGAGCGAAGTGCGGCAAGGGTATGAATTGTCGCGGGCCAACCGTAGGCACAGGCGATCGTGCCCACCGCTCGCCCGTCGAGATATGGGGGATCGTCCTCGCGCATGTCCTCGATGTAGTCGAGGGCGTTCTTCACCAGACCTGACAGGGTCCCGTGGTAGCCAGGGGAGGCGACGATGACTCCTGCGCTCGCACGGAGTGCCTCGATCAGACGATGCGCGTTCGGCGTCCGGGCCGAACGCTCCGGCGCATACATCGGCAGATCCAGGTCAACCGCTCCGAACAGCACTGTCTCCGCGCCGGACCGCTCCACAGCGTCAAGACTCGCTCGCAGGGCCTTCTCCGTCGATGAGTCCGCTCGTGTTGTGCCACCAAGACCAACGACGAGAATCCCCATCCGCCGAACGTAGCGGCTGCGTCCGACAAGAGCCGTCCACGCGCACAGCGTCTCCCCGGCGAAGGCCGGCGCTGTCGGCTCTACTACTCCGCTTCTGCTAGCAAGCCGAACGACTCAGTTCAAGAGCTGCGGCAATGCCGCGAGCGCACTGCGGAGCCGTTGTTGGACAGCTTCAAACCTGGCGTCGTATGGGGGTAGACCGAACACGCCCCGTGCCGTGTCGGGATCGATATAGGTGCGGGCATTGAGTTCAAGCTGGATCGCTTCCCTCACTGGTGGACGGCCATGCCTTCGCACGATCCACCCGCCGGGAAACTTCTGGTTGCGCACGGTGCGGAATCCTTGGTGCTCGAGGACGTGTTCGACCGCTGCGACGGTTGCGCTCGAAGCGGTCGTGCCCCACCCATCGCCGATCACGATGTCGGCGTCAACGTCGGCACCGAAACAGTGGAGGTCAAGGACCAGAACTCGGCCGTGCCGCGCGACGGCCTCCCCGGCGAGCAGATCCAATGCCTCATGGTAAGGGGCGTGGGCCAGCGCTACACGGGCCGAGACGTCACCGGGCGTGAGATGGCGTCGGTAGAGCCGCGTACCTCGGAAGTCGGTGTCGGCAACAACATGGTTGTTGATTGATCCAAAGCCCGTGGACGGATCCCTGTTGGGGTCAGCGACGAAGCGGCTCGCTCTGTTCTCGACTGCGTCCACTCCTACGTCCGCGAGGAACGAGTAGAGCTCTGGCGTGTGCCAGTCCGATACAACGGACTCCGGTGCCACGACTAGATCCTCCGCAGCGCTCTCCGGCCACTGCCGTCCGCCATGCGGAATGCTTGCCACCACGAACGAAGGCGCAGCCGCGCGATGAACCTCGGCGAACACGCTCGCGATCCGTACCGCACCGACGAGCCACGGGTGCCGGATACTTCGGACGCATCGGAACGAGCGCCGACCGTCGCTGGGTCGCGCCCGCGTCTCGACGTGTCGTTGAAGCGCGTCAGATCACGCGCTCAGGGAGGTTCAGCGAGGCTGGCTTGTCGTGCCACGTGGTGCCCACGCCCCAGACGTCACCCTCAGGGTCGCGCACGCTGAACCGGTACGAGCCGGTGAAGGACTGTTCCGGAACAGTCACGACCTCCGCACCAGCGGCCAAGGCCCGCGCGTGCAGCGCGTCGACCGCGGCTTCGTCAGCGGCGATCACACCGATACCGACGCCGTAGCGCGGCGCGGTCTCGGAGGGTCCGCGTTGCGACACGTGGACCGCGTGGTTGCCGAACTCCAAACGCGATGCGCGCACGTGCCCGTCGTCCAGATCCTGGTACAGGGCAACGAGGTTGAACCCGAGCACGTCTTGCATCCACCTGATGAGCGCCTTCGCGTCGCGGGCGCTGATGTTGATTGCGACGCCCACGCCGAGGGACGCAGAAACCGGATCCCGCGTCGGCTCCAACACGACTTCGCTCATGGTGCCTCCCCAGCCATCGCACGCGCAGCGGCGGGCAATTCTGTCGCGCTCGCTGGACACGCATCCCCCGTCGATCGGGTGGCGACGCATCTCTTTCTAGAAATCCGGTGATGGGTCTTGACCTTCGGGTTACCCGAAGCCCCACGATGCGGTTCGTGGCTGGGGACGAGTTGCTGACGATCGGGAAGTTCGCCGAGATCAGTGGGCTGTCGACGCACACGCTGCGGCATTACGACGACGTCGCTCTGCTGAATCCTGCGGAGGTCGACGCGGCGACGGGATACCGCCGCTATCGACGATCACAGGTTCGAGAGGCGCGCGTGATCCAGGCGTTGCGCTGGCTCGACCTACCGATCGAAGACATCAAGCGCGCGGTCGCTGACCCGACCGGGGAAACGATCCGCGACGTCCTCTCCACCCAACGTCGGCGGCTGGAGCGACAGCAGCGCGCGCTGACCGCTCGAGTGGCCGACATCGACTACTACCTTGAGAAGGGACTCACCATGTCAACCGTCACAGGCGCGCGGCCCGTGCAAATCAAGATCAACGTCGAGGACGTCGACGCCGCCGTCGCGTTCTACCAGAAGGCGTTCGGCTTTCACTACGACATCACCCGGCGTACCGAAGACGCCGAGTACTCCGGCTTCGTGTTCAGCAAGTACGGCGAGAAAGACTTCTTCCTGCTGCACCTCGTCGCCGACGCGGATCAAGCCGACCGGCCTGGCGCAACGACACTCGGTCTGCTCGTCGAAGACCTCACCGAGGCGCACAAGAGAGCCGTTGCCGCCGGTGCGCGAGAAGTGGTCGCGCCACGCGACGCGGAAGGAATGCCGCGCAACTCGGCGGTCAAGGACCCAAGCGGGAACTGGATCTGGCTATACCAGGGCTAGCCGGATGGTGCGGGCCGCCCCCGTCGGCGGACCGCACCGTCCGTGAGTGATCTGCGACACCAACGACGATCCCGACCCGTCGTTCGGTCGCGCTGGCGAAGCGCACGAGCGAACTGCCGCCTGCTACGCGAGCGCCGGCGTGACCTACACGTTGCTCGAGATCGGTTCGGACGTGGGGTTGTGACCCCGGGACAGGCAGCCCTAAGAGCCGTCGTGACTGCGCATAGGCGCCCCGATCGTTCGCGCACCGGACCTGTCGCTGGCCGATAGTCGTTCATGCACCGAGTTGCCTGAGATACGAGCGCAGCGCGGCTCGCAGATGTTCGGGATGGTCTGCCCATGGCACATGGCCGACCTCGTCGAGGAGCGCCATCGATGCGTTGGGAAGCTTTCCGGCGAGCTGTTCGGCGGCGATCGCTGGCCTCGGGTCGAGTTGACCGTGGGACCAGAACCGGGCACTTGATGTTGCCGAGGCGTCCCGCCACCCAACGTTCTCGTTCGCCCATCTCGCGGCCGAGTTCGGTGTTGCAGTCGCGATTCACATCGAATCGTTCATCTAGCCACCGCCGGGCAAGTTCGAGCGTGTGTGGGGTGACGTCGCCAAAGTCCGTCGCGAAGGTGAGGAGGGTGAGCTCGCGTCGCTCGCTCTCGTCGAGTTCCGTCGAGCGGCGCAGTTGCTCCCACCGGTCGCGGTGCGTGCCGAGGTGAGCGAGCCGGTTCTGCCGGTACGCGTGGCTGTGCTTGTCGGTCCAGCTAAGACCCGTCCCGGAGATGTAGATCACTCCTGCGGTGCGGTCGGGGTGCGATGCGGCGTAGAAGAGCGCCAGCGACGCGCCGCCGCTGTGGCCGCCGACGACGAACGAGTTGAGTTGCCAGTGGCGTCGGACTGTGTCGAGATCGGCGATGAAGCGTTCGTAGGTGTATGGACCGTTCCCTTCGGATCGCCCACACCCCCGTTGGTCCCACCGGATGACGACGGCAAGATCGTCGAGCATCTCCGCGACCGGTTCCATCTGGTCCCAAGAGCCGGGCCCTCCGTGGCAGAGAACGACGGCTCTCGTTCCCACACCGGACCGCGCCGTCCAGAGGTCAACGCCGTCGTCAGTCCTGGCGCGGCTATGGGCGAGTGCGGTCAGCGGCATGAGGCAGTCGGAGGATGGTTACACAAGGTCGCTGGCTCCCAGGAAGGGCGTGGCATGAGGCGCGACTCGGCGACTCGCGCTTCGTTCCCTACCTCCCCATGAGCTCGAGAGCCTCAATGAGGCGCTTCTGGACGCCGGCGCTCCAGTCCTTGCGTGCGGATTCGTCGAGGACGGCGTCTGCAAGCGTTGCGCACGTCAGTGCGTTCATCAGGTACGCGGCGTAAACAACCTGGTCCCAGTCGTCGACGCTCGTGTTCCACTTGGCAAGGTAGTCATCCACGCCAGCGTCGCTGGGGGCGAGCTGCCGCCACGTTGGCAGATCCGCGCGAGGGTCGCCGAGAAAGGCGGCCCCCCAGTCCAGGATGACGGTGCGATCGTCGACACGGGCGACGTTGAACGGGTGGAAGTCGCCATGGACGATGGTGGTGGGGGCAGACCGGTCTAGACGATGGGCGTCGGCGGCGATCCGGTCGAGTTGCCCGCGGAGATGAGCGACGTCCTCGGGCTCTAGGTATCGAGTCGGCCGCCGACCGTCGGTTGTCGACAGCTGCCAAGTCCTTTCGAAGAGCACGTCCTCCCGGGCGAGCAGCGCTGCGATGTCGAGTGCGAGCGCGCTCGCCGTCTGGGTTCGGCAACCCACGGCAAAGAGCCGATCGCAGTGCGCCGTTGCGGTCTGCTGGAGCGAGGCCAGCGCCTCGAGTCCGTCGGCCTCGACCGACCCCTCGGTTCCGCCGAAGGTCTCCATGACGAATCGGTCACTGTCGGCGGTGAGGACCGTAGGGACCGCACCAGGGCCGAGGTCCGCGAGCAGCGCCGTCACCGGACCTTCGGCGGCAAGCTGCGGCGGGACCTGTTTCAGGACTACATCGGCAGTCTCTGTAACGACGTGAACGACGGCCGAAAGCGCCCAGTGCTTGAGCTGCCGAAAGCTCGTGACCCGACCGTGCTGCTCGGCGACCTCGTCCAGGGCCTTGTTCAACCAGCCGCGAACCATCCATGCTGCGCGAGGCGTGTCATCGTCCGGACGGCAAGCTGCCGCGATCGCGCTACCGAGGTCGACGCTGGTGACCCGAACCCTGGAGGGGTCAACCCAATCGATGTCATCGCTGTCCGGAGAACCGACGCACTCCGCCAGGACGACGCGATCGTCGCCCAATCGGCTGACCGTGCGCACGATCGCCAAGGGGACCCCGAGAGTCGTGCCTGCAGACAACAGTTCACTAGTCGGAACCATCGGTAGTCGCCCATTAACAACTGCGACACCTCCTTCGTCGCTGACGACAACCAGGTGCGCTACGGCCACAGGCCCGGACGCTACGACGCTGCGACCAGTCACTCCCGTATCCGCTTCGCTCCGCGCCCGACTTGGCCAGAGCGGCGCGTACACGCGCCGAATTGTGTGCCACGCTCGGGCGAGTCCTGCTTGCGGCCGCGAGCGCGCCCGAGTCGGCGATCCGGGGCACCACCGAGGCGTACAGAACGTGCGCTCCCGACGCGCCGTTCGGCGCGGCGATGAAGTCGCACCCGGACGCGGTTCGGTGCGTGCGATATGAGCGGACTGGAGCGACCGGAGTCATCGCTCGAAACTGATGAGGTGACGGATCCTTGGCATCTGCAGAAGCAGACAGCGAAGACGTACGACCGCATCGCGAGCGAGTACGAGCAGTCGACTCTCACCGCTTCACCTGCTGTCGCGCAGCTCCGCGAATGGCTCGTCGCTCACATCGATGGCGGTGGCATCATCCTCGACCTTGGCTGCGGGCCGGGCCGAGACGTCGCCTGGTTCAGGTCGCGAGGCTGTACCGCTGTCGGGGTCGACCGCTCACCAACAATGGCTGCCAAGACGGCCGCCCGGGGACCCGCAGTTGAGGCGGACCTCACATCGCTGCCAATCGCGAGTTCATCGGTCCGCGGAGTCTGGAGCGCTGCATCGCTGCTGCACGTGCCATCGCCGCTGCTCGGCGCAACGCTGCGCGAGTGGCATCGCGTTCTCGAGCCGGCAGGAGCGCTGGCCCTTACCACCTCTTCAGGAGGAACCGAAGGTCTTGAAGTTGTGCCGTACGCGCCCGAACGTGGACCGAGGAGCTCCGCTCAGCTCGACCGGTGGTTCGCCAACCACGACGAGAACGCTCTGCACGCCGCACTCATCGACGCCGGGTTCGTCATCGACAGCTTCCTCCACCGTCAGGGCCACGTGATGTGGATCGACGTCCTCGCCCTCAAATGAGACGACCTAGCCGGACCGGCCTGGGCCTCGCGGAGCGCAGTTGTTGTCGCGTCCACGACGCCTGCGCGATGGAGTCGCGATCGCGCGTTCGGTACCCGGAGTCTGGGTGGCTAGTGAGCGCTCATCAGTCCGACGGGCGTGCCGTTGGGATCTTCGACGACCGCGAATCGGCGTCCCCAAGGCGCATCGAAAGGCGGCTGCTGGACGCGGTGTCCAAGCGACGCAAGCCGCTCGACCAGCTCATCGACTTCGTCGCGGCCGTCGACCTCGAAGCCGATCGAGACGCCCGGACCCCGGCTACCGGTGTTCCACTGCGGAACGGCCTGAACATCATCGACATCGAAGTGCTGGTTCGGTGCGTCGACGCACGAACGGCCGCCGCCGTGGGTGTCTTCCTGAACCTCGAAGCCCATCGCCCGATAGAACTCAACCGTCGCGTGGGGATCGGTTGAGGCGATGCTGAAACCGGTGAAGCGCGGAACTCCCACGGCTGCATCATCGCCGCGTCGGCTCGCGACGCGCCGTTCGGCGCGTGCGGCACACGGGCCACGGTGGTCCCATCTTTGGCCAGAACCTGCGCCTGAGCAGCAGGTTGTGGCCAGGGATGTGGGGCGTGTTGTTAGTCGGGCGCCGCCGCTATCCGGCGTTATCAGCTGCTCCCGTCCTGCTCCCAGGAACCGGAGCGGCAACACACTGACCAGCCGCTTTCGCAACTCTGTCAGGTGCCTTGCGAGCCCCCTACAGAGCGGCGACGTGTCGATCCGATGCGTGGGTTCAACGAGACTCCGCACCGGCTGGGGTTTGGGGGCAACCCCGGATATCTCAGCCGGCCCCAGGGGAGCACCTTCTCCGCATGACGATCCTCGCCGCGCCCGCCAAGCCCGTCCCGGGTATCGCACGTCTGGCCGCCTACTTTGCCGTTGCCGTCGTCACGTCGACGGCGGCCGGAGTGTCAGCGACCACCTTCTCAGATGCGTGGTCGAGGATCGATCCGCTCAACGCAGCAGGCTTAGGGCTTCTGTACTTCGGTCCGATGTGCCTCGTGCTGGCGCTCGGTCCGATGCAGCGCCACGCCGTCGTCGTTTGCTGTGTCGTTCTCGCTGCCGGTATCGCTGGCATGTGGACCGCCTTCGCGAGCAACGACTCTTCCACTTCGGCTCTCATCTTCCTCTGGGGATGGGTCGCAGGTGTCCCACTCGCCGCAGTTGTGGCGGCGGTGTCGTGGTGGCGTTCCCGCTGACACAACATCCGGGGCGCCTGCATGAGCGGTGCCACGGGGAGCGCTCCACAGCGGAGCGCGCAGGATCACCGGATCCGCGACACCGACGCGTCGCGGATCGGGTCGAGGCCGCAGAAGATCCGGCATTCTCCTGTGCGTCAGCCCTGGTCGGGGTCCGCTGGCGAAGGGCGTTCGGCGTGGTCTTGTCGTAGCTGATCCATGAGCTTGTTGATCCGCCGAGCGCGTGTCTCTGGGCGCTTCGCGTCCTCGATCATGCGCACGTGCTGCTTGCGCCGGTTCGAGGTGAGCCGGTCATAGGCGGCTCGCGCGAGTCGGTCCGTGGCGAGGGCGCTCGCAAGGTCAGCAGGCTCCTCGACGGTCACCGGCTCGGTGTCGAGTTCGACCTCGACGTCGACATGCTCGCCCACGACGACACCAGTGGCGGCGCGGTGAGCGTTGCTGAGCCCGACCAGGTGGCGTCCGCGCATGATCGCGATCCTCGTGCTCCACGAGTGTCCGTTGAGCGTGACGGTGACGCGCGGTCGCTTGCCGTCACCGAGCGCCTCGACGACATCAGCAGGGACCTCGAGTCCCCTCATTGGCTCGTTCGGTTCAACCTCGGCGCGGAACCTCACCCTCAGCTCCACCGGACCGCAACGACATCCATCGTGGCGAGCACCTCGGGGTCGGCGATCAGTTCGATCTCGCGCACCAACCCGTCCTCGACGTGGAACGCGAAGGCGACCCTGACCGTCGAGCCGGCGATCCAAGCGGCTCCGGGTTCGCCGTCGATGGTCGCCGGCGCCGCACCCTGAGCTCCGTCGAACCGAGCCGCGACGGCCGCCGCACCGTCGAAGCTGGATGGCGCGCCCATCTGCTGGCCGACGCGATCGGCGTGCATGACAGCGTCCGGCGCCAGCAGCTGCAGCAGCGTCGTCACGTCTCCACCCCGGGCCGCGTCGAGGAACGCTCCCACCAGCCGCTGGTTCTCGGCCCGCCCGGCCCGCTCCGAGGGCGGTTCGGACGCGCCCTGCACTTTGCGCCGTGCTCGACTGGCGAGCTGGCGCACCGCCGTATCGGAGCGGCCGAGCACGGCACTGATCTCGTCGAACGGGTAGCCGAACACATCATGGAGGACGAACGTCGCCCGTTCGGCCGGCCCGAGGGTGTCGAGCACCACCGTCATCGCCGTCCCCACGCGATCAGCGACCAGGGCATCGGCCTCGGGGTCGAGCGGATCGCGACCGGCCGCCGAGGACGCAGTCGCTTCATACCTCGACCGAGTCGCCTGCTTGCGGAGCAGATCCAGGCACAGCCGGGTGACGACCGTGGTCAGCCACGCCGGCGGGTCGTCGATCCCGTCCGTCGCGGACAGGCGCAGCGAAGCCTCCTGGACCACGTCGTCGGCCTCCGCTGCGGAGCCGAGGATCCGCGTCGCGAGGGCGACCAGCCGGGGACGCTCGTCTTCGAGTGCGGAAAGGTCCATCTCGGTCACACCCTGCTGACGTTCGCCACGCCCCGATCGTGACACGGGATAGCGACCGTCACATCGCTCCGCCGGCACACGTCACAAGGGCATGAACAACGTCGAGAACATCGTCTACACCGTCACCGACATCGCGACCGCCAAGGCGATCCACATCGCCCTCCTCGGTGTCGAACCTCACACCGACCAGCCCTACTACGTCGGCTTCAACGTCGCAGGGTTCGAGATCGGCCTCACACCACAGAGGCCCCACTCGTCGGTCGGTGCCGTCGCCCACATCCACGTGCCCGATCTCAGAGCAGCGCTCACCGAGGTCCGGCGGGCCGGTGCCACCCTCGCGAGCGAGCCGACGCAGGTGGCTCCGGGCACCAAGGTCGCGACGGTCACCACCCCTGACGACATCACCTTGGGCCTCATCGAACACACGTCCAGCGAGACCTGATCGTGCCTGCATCGATCGCCGCGTCGCCCCCGGTGAACAGCTGCTCGACCGAACCATCATCCTTCGACCCAAGTCTCACTCGTCTCGACGGAGGGCCGAGCGGTGCTGTTCATCCTCGCGGTACCGGCTCTGGTCGCGCTGCTGTCCGTGATCGTGGCCTCTGAGTGGTCGACCATTGTCACGGCAGCCAGCCTCACCGGCGTCACCGCCCTTGCTCTCATGTCGGTTGGCATCTTCTTCGCGCCAACGGTCGCCCTCGCATGGGTCGCAGTCACCGCCTCGAGACGATAAAGAGGCAGCGAACAGCCCGATACTTCGCCCACTGAATAGCCCCGTCCACTGCCTGGAAGTCGGCTACGAGGGCACCCCTGCTCGGCGGTTCGGCGGCTCGCATCCGCTCCCCTCTTGCTCCCCGACAGCCAGGCACCAATCCCTGGCCAGGCTGTACATGCGAGGCGTAGAGAGCGTTGCCCGCCCTGTACACCTCGCTCGCAGTTCTGTCGCGCATGATGGAGACCCGATCCGTCGTTCGGGGACACCCTCCAGCTATTCACTGGTGAGGGCGCCGACGTGTGGGGAGGCTGGAGACGTGACAGAGACAGACGTCAACGTTTGGCCCTTCTTCAACCTCGAAGTCCGGACCCCGGCGGTCACCCTGCGATACGCCGACGACGGCCTCCTGAGCGAGCTCGCGCGCTTTCGAAGCAGAGACGTCGCGCGCGCGGGCTACGAGTGGGTCGACGGTGAGTCGTCGTTCTACATGGTTTCCCCGAAGGCGGAGTGGGCCGCGCTCACGGGCGAGTGGCGCGCTCGCTCCCGCACGTCTCCGGAGTGGTGGCACCTGTCGTTCGCGGTCCTGGTGGACGGCGTCGTCGTCGGACAGCAGAACATCACCGCCGACAGCTTCAAGGTGTTGCGCACCGTCAGCTCGTTCTCCGTGCTGTTGCTCGAACACCACGGCAAAGGAATCGGCAAGGAGATGCGATCGGCGGTTCTCCACCTCGCGTTTGGGGGGCTGGGTGCTCTGCGAGCGGAGAGCGAAGCGTTCGCTGACAACGTTGAGTCAAACGGCGTGTCACGCTCGCTCGGCTACCAGCCGAACGGAACCATGCTCGCTGCGCGCCCCAGCGGCATGGCGCTCATGCATCGGTACGTAATGACCAGGGAGATGTGGGAGGCACACCGCCGCAACGACATCGAGATCCTCGGCCTGGGACCATGCCTGGCGGTCCTCGATCTGGCGACGCAGTAGCGCTGCGCCGAATCAGGCCAGGCGTTCGGTCGCGAGATCGCGCACGCCGAGCCGAAGCTCCTATAGGTGTCAAGCAGCGAGTTGAACACGTCGCTGCGCGGCTTCGGAACGCCCCGCAAGGTCCTTGGCGATGAGGTTGTAGACCTCGCGTGCGACGTAGCGCTTGAGGCAGCGGATGACTTCCTTCTTCGTCTTCCCCTCCGCGAGTCGTCGTTGCATGTAGGCCTTCGTCCTCGGGTCCCACGACAGCCGGTTCAAGACGATCAGGTAGAGCGCACAGTTCGCTTGCCGGTCGCCGCCGCGGTTGAGACGGTGGCGCTGTTGCCTGCCGGAGGACGCATCGACGGGTGATGATCCGCAGACGGCGGCGAACGACCGCTCGCTGCTGAGCCGGCCGGGGTTGTCGCCGGCGGTGGTGAGCAACATCGACGCTGTCTCGGTGCCGATTCCCTTCGCGGCGACGAGCGAGGGAGCCGTGGCCTCGACCAGCCGCTCGAGCTGGGCGTCGAGCGTCTTGATCTCATCACTGAGGGCCAGCCACCGCCGAGCGAGTGTCGAGAGGGTCAGCTTCGCAGCACCGGCTGGCGTCGTCGGATCGGTGGCGCGCAGGCGCGAGCATTTGGCGATCCTCTCGTTCTCGCGAAGTCCGAGCAGCTGGCCGCGCAGCTCCTCCGGCGCAGTGTCGATCACCGAGTGGATCTGGTTTGCTGCCTGCGTGCGGGCCTTCATGGCGCTGCGGCGGGCGACGCGCACCAGGCGAATCGCCTCGACCATGCCGGTCGCGGCCTTCGGGGTTCCGGTCTGATCGCCCGCCAGCACTGCTCGAGCGGCGGCCTCGGCATCGGCGGGATCGGACTTGCCGCGCCGCCTACGCCGCTGGCGGTTCGGGCGGTCGACCTCCACCACCCGCACGCCCTCGGCCGTCAGGTAGCGCGCAAGACCAGCGCCCCACGCGCCGGTGCCCTCAACGCCGACAGCGACGACGTCCCCGAAGCGGCGCAGCCAGCGCAGTAGCCGGCGATAGCCGCGTGGCGTCGTGGGGAACTGCTCGGTGCCGAGGATGCGGCCGAGCCCGTCGATCGCGGCGGCAACGTAGAAGTCCTTGTGGGTGTCGACGCCTCCGGTGATCGAGCGCGACGGATCTGACATCGTGTTCTCGCCATCCCTTCTCGTTGGCTGGTCGTGGGTGGCACGCACGGCCGCGAAGACGGACAGGACAGTGACGGGGCTCCTCGCACGAGCTCCTATCAGGTCACGTTCGACCGACCGGTTGTGCCGGCGGCGTCCTGCTCACTCGGCCGACCGATCGGCTCAAGGACATCCAGACGGAGTCGGTCGATATGCGAGTCAGACCGAGTGAGCGGGGCGCCGCCAACCTTCTACGTGGCGGGGAACCGCTACTGGTGGATTATCACTGTCGATATGGTCGTCCGATGCGCTGCAGTCAACCGTCCGTCAGCTCGTGGTGAGGGCCTGCACGCGCACTCGGCCGGAGCGCTGCTCAACCTGCACCGTGCTGATGACGCCGATGAGGTGAGCGTTGAAGAAGATCGTGTGGGCGCACGTGAGGCACGTAGCGGCGCAGTAGGCAGTAACGGCCGGTTGCGCATCATCGGGGTTGTCGACGAGGTCTTCAAGAGCCAAGTCATCGAGCAACTGGATGCTCTCTTGGATGAAGTGCCCGTAGCTCCAGTTGTCGGCGTCGCATATCGCACACTGCCGTGGCTCGGGCCACTTGTCCTTCAGCCAGCGGAGCAACTGCGTGATGACGTGCGGACCAGCCGGACCGGGGATCATCCCGCCAGCTTCGGCGACGACAAAGGCGCCTGCACGTTCATTTCGCGCGGAGGGACGGGAGCTGGGGCGACGGATGCGCGGAGCCCGAGGTCATGCCGCCCGGTGACGTGTCCTATCCCAGATCCTTTACAAGGTCGATCACCCAGTCCTCGACACCGTCGTAGACACCATCGAGGTATGGCTCTCCTCCGTCGTGGTGGTACCCGAGGCGCTCGTAGAGGCGCCGCGCAGCAACGTTCTCTTCCGGGTTGACCGAAAGGCCGACTCGCGAATGCCCGCGCTCACGGACGCGGCGCTCCGCCTCGAGCACCAAGAGCGTGCCGAGGCCTCTGCCCCTTGCCCCCTCGCGGACAAAGACATCCGCGATGTCGGGGTGATCGGGCTTCGAGGGCTTCCCGTTCCACTCGATGAGCAGCCAGCCCTCTGGCCTCGTGCCATCCACAACCACGAGCCACTCGCTCGCTCCAGCCACGGCGTTCGATAGCCGAGCGTCACAAGCGTCGACGGTCGTCCCTTCACGCATCGCCATCAGCGCTTCCCGCGGGAGCTCACCCGCCAGCCTGAAGCGGACGCCACCGTCAGCCACACCCGCGATTCTGGTGTACCGCCGTGCGGACGGGAACCGTCGTTCCGTACGCCCACTCGGAGAACCGCGCGAGCGGCGGGGAGTCGCTCTACCGCGAACCGACGACCTCAAATGGGAGCTCGATTACGGCACGGTCGATGACGGCGACAGCTGGGACGACCCCACCGTTGTCGTCCGGTGGTGTGCCGACGATCACGGTCACACGCAAACGGCCGCGCTCATCGAACGCGGCGGTGGCGTCGTGGAGGTGCTCGCGTGGCCCTCTGGAGAAGGTCACGAAAGCCTTCTTGCCGGTGATCGCTAGGGCGGACCAGTCGGTCTCACGCAGCGACCGCAATCCCGACCTCCGTTGCGCCAACCTCCACTGTTGTGGGGTCGATGTGGACTGGGGGGCGTCGTCGTGATCGAGGCGCTCAGTCAGGCGAAGCCCTCCGACTTCGCGCAGCCCAAGAGCCCCCGCGTCTGGGCCGGGGTGCTCGGCCTGAACGACCACTGAGACTTCACGACCAGTGTCGTTGACGAAGACTGCGATCGGTTGTGAGCCCTGTGCGAGGAGCTCGCTGAGGACCGCGGCGACGTCATGGTCCGACGGCGCGCTGATCGGCCTTGAGGATGAGAAGCGGAAAAGTCCTCGCCACATGCTCCCAGCTTGCCCGTCCCTGCCATCGTTCTCGCCCGTCGTTGTGGCGCGCCGTTGACCGGTGCGTTCCGTCCCGGGCCCCGCCCGTCCGAGCCGGGGCGCGCCGGCGTCTACGCCACCAGTTCGACGCGGCGTCGCCCGCCCGATCGCCCTCGAGCCAGCAGCACGTAACCGGCGACAACCGCGCCCGCTGCAACCGCCCCTCCGGCGACGACCAACCATCCTGGCGCCTCCGGGGCAGCACAGATCGGCGCTGTCTGACTCCGCCCTACTTGTCGGCTGCCGGTCTGCAACTCGACGATGGCAGTGTCGTTGCACGGCCCAGGCTCGGGCCGGGCGTTCGCGGCAACCAGCGCGGCCGCGGCCACGAACGCCACGGCAGCAACCACCACCACCACGGCGAGTCGGACAGTCTTCACCGCGTGATTGTGGCGCAGCGACCCGCTGGTTCAGCGCGCGGGGTGTGGATGGCGCGCTCGCGGCTCTGACGACTGCAGTGCCGCGTCGTTCCAAGGAACAATGTCGGTGTGCGCTTTCACCTGACTACTCCCGGCGCGGCCGCTACAGCACTTGGCCTGGCGTGCATTGCCCTCGTCGTCACTGGTGGCACCTATCCGCTGACGACGCGCGCCAACTGGCAGTGGTCCTGGCAGTCGCCCGCCCTCGCTGTAGTCGGCTACATGCTCGCAGCCGCGAGCGTCGGGGGAGCAGTCCGCACGGCTTGGGTTTCACTTCGCGGTGGCAGGTGGACCCACGTCGTGGTCGCGGCCCTATTCGTAGCGCTGGGAGCCGTGGCCATCCTGTTGGTATCGCGCTCAGGAGCATGGCTCGCGGACTTCAGGACCGAACTCCTCTCGGAGCAGTAGTCGTCAAGCCGTACCGAGTCGGCGTGAGGGTTCACGGCCCGCTGCGCATTACGTCGCGCCAGACCAGCGCACGCATCCGTCTCCGTACGCAAGGCTGACGTCATGCCCGTGCCGCAGCGCCTGAACTTCGTGACCATCGGCGCTTGGTCGGTGAGCGCGCTGCGCGACTTCTACCGCCACTGGGGCTGGCGCGAGAACGAAGGTGGATCCGACGACTACGTCTCGTTCCGGGTGGGATCTGTCGTCCTTGCGATCTTTCCGATCGATCGCCTCGCCGACGAAGCTGCCACCAATGCGCTCACGCGTGAGCGCGATGGTTGGAACGGCGTGACGTTCTCCATCAACTTCACGTCGCGAGCAGACGTTGATCGTGCCATCGCGGACGCCGTCGCTGTCGGAGGCTCTGCTGTCGGAGATCCCGTCGAGCGCGAGTGGGGCGGCTACTCGGGCTATGTCGCCGATGTCGAGGGCAACCGATGGGAGTTCGCTTGGGCACCAGGGTTTGACCCGGAGTAGCCGCGCGGGCATCTGTGCCACACGCGCGCCGAGCCTCGATGTGTCGCGTTCGGCAGCCACCGTTGACGCTGAGGGTTTGCGACCGGACCACCGGATCAGAATGCTGTACCGATGAACGCGCTGGCGCGATCGCTGGAGCTGCTTCGCAGCGATGTCCTGCCCGTCCTCCAAGCGCATGGCGACGTGCACCTCTGCTACGTCCAGGGATCGCTGGCCTCGGGATTCACTGAGGAAGCCGACCTCGACGTCGTTGTCGTGTGGCAACACGACATCCCGCTGCAGCGGACATGGCTCAGCGAACTTCACGACGATCCCTCGGTGGAGTTGTTCACCTACGACGCCTCGGACCTCGCGATCGATCGGCTGTGGCGGCACGACCAGGAGTTCAACCTCGGTCACCACGCTGGCGACGCCTTTGCGCGCCGGATGGCTGCGGACGCTGATGGGCGACGGCTCGCGAACGACCTCACCACGCTCCAGGTGCGATCAGGGTTTCTCCGAGGCTCGGTCGTCGTCGATGAGGACGGCGCCGCCGCCGGCTACCGACAAGCGACCGCATCGGTGCCCGAGACCGCGGTGGCAGAAGCGTGCCGGCGGGCACGCAATGACTGGGCATATGCCAAGACCGAGCTCGCGAAGGCGGCGGACCGCGGTGACCACCTCGTCTTCGCGTACGTGCTTGCCCAGTCGATCGCCGTGCAGCTCGTCGCGCTGTTCGCCGTCCATGGGCACTACTACCCCGGGCTGAAGTGGGTTCGCCGAGTGATGCAGCACCTCGGCATCCCCTCTGAAGCGATCTCGTTGTACGACCGGGTGTGGTCGGAGCGGTCGGACCCTCGACCGCAGCTCGAAGCCGCCGACGAGTTCGCGGAGTGGATCGATGGGGCTGGACTGCGGGGTTCCGTCGCGCCCTCTTGACGGCCACTATCCGTCGTTCCGGTCGGATGGCGTTCGCGAGCGACCGCCAGGCAGGCACTCTGCTCGCCGTCAGCTCGGCGAGCGTGCTTGGCTCGAGCACATGGCGCTACAGGTGCACACCGCAGCGACGGTCGAGACGCGGGTCGGCGAGATCCGTTTGTCGAAGGCGGGCCAAGCCGAGACGGCGCTCCTCGTGATCACGCCCATGGCCGAGTGGATGGTTGCCGCGCTACCCGCCGAACTCTGCGACCTGTTCACGGTCAATCTCGTCGAGCTGCCCGGCGGAGGAAGTGCCGTTTCCCCGGCCGGCGCCTCAACCATCGATGCGGTAGTGGACGCCGTGCACGATGTGGTCGAGCGCATCGGCGAGAAGCCCGTCCTCTTCGGCCATTCGATGAACGGCTGCCTTGCGTTCGCAGCGGCATCGACCGAAGCCTGCAGCGGTGTCATCGCCGTGACCCCGCCATCGTCACTCCCGCCCGATCAAGCAGCCGTGGCCGCGTACTGGGAGAGCCACGCTGAGCCCGACCGTCGGCGCCGCGCGAACGAGATCATCAAGGCCCACGAGGCGGCAACTAGCGATGAAGACCGGGCACGCCTCCAGTCGGAATCCCGACTCCGCCAGTGGTACGACCTCGAGTTCGATCCGACGGAGCTCGACGCACTGGCGACGCTCAACGGAAACTGGGTCTCATCAATCTTCGAGAGTGGAAAGGCGGTCGACTGGCAGAGCCTCTTTCGGCGGCTCCAGCAGCCGGTGCTCTTGGCGTTCGGGGAGTACGACTTCGTCGCTCCGCCGGGCGCATGGACGGCCGAAGTCGCGCCGCCAGCTGCGACGCTCCACCTGTTCAAGCGGTCGGGTCACACTCCGTACGTGGAGGAGACAGAGGAGTTCTTGCAGGTCGTCGCAGCCTGGAGAGCGGCCAACGTCTTGTAGCCGACAGGAGCAATCTGTCGCGACTTCGGACAGCGCGTAGCCGTCGTTCGGGTCGGCTGCCGTCACGGTTCGCCGACGAGTTCGAGGATGGCGCCAGCGACCTCGAGAGAGGAGAGTCTGTCGGTATCGAAACGGGCGTCCAGGACCCAGCCGGCATGAGAGTCGTCGGACTCTTCGGTGAGGCCGCCCCACCTGTCGGCGCGCGCCTGCTGGCGAGCGATCCGGACCTCCAGCGGGCAGTCGAGCCCGACGATCACCGTCGGGACGGATCTGACGATTGGGTCCAGCTCCTCTGGGCTGGCGGCACCGCTCGTGAGGATGACCTGATTGCCTGCAGACGCCAGGGCCGCGATCCCGGCGATGAACCCGCGTCTCAGGGTCGGCGACTGGTCAGGCCAAATCAGGAACGGCCAGGCCACCGTTCCGAAGAACAGCTCGTCGAACATCACCCACGGTGTGAGCGCTGTGTCGACCACAGCCCGCATAACGGTCGTCTTTCCAGCGCTCGAGGGACCGGTGATGATCACGGCACGACCGCCGGCGACGCCCTGGAAGGGAGCCGGTCGCGCGAAGGCGGACGCCGAGTGAACACCTTCACCATCGATCGAACACGCGATGCGCCACTCGCGGTCGCCCGACACGACGGTGGCGTCCACGCGTCGGTTGTTGATGACGATCCAGTCGATCCGGTGATCTGGATCTGTAGCCGGCTCGGCGAGGGCGGCGACGATCTCCTCGGCCCGCACAGGATCGGGCGTGAGCTGCGCGCTGAGACCGGCAACATTCAGCGCAGAAACGAACTCCTCAAGAAGACCCTGAACCGACGTGCGCGTCGTCATCGACCGCCGACGCTACGGCAGCACGCTTTTCGCTTGTCGACGGAGATCGTCGCGACGCATCTCCAGCGCGATAGGTCGCGGTACAACCGCGCGCGGACCCGTCGGTATGTGCGCCGTCGGCTGGTCGGACCGCTTTCGTGCGGCGCTTTTGCCGCGCTCCGACGCCGGATCCCACACCGCTACTTCGTTGACGGCTGCGAGGCTGATGAGGTGTCGGCCGACGAAGTTGATTTGATTGGTCGGGGTGCCGTAGGAGGACGATGACATTGAGTCGACTCACGAACCGCGTTCTCTACCTGTGTACGCCCGATCGGCCCGACCTAGAACGCTTCATTGCGGCGTGCGTTCGCGGCGGCGTCGACGTCGTTCAGCTACGGGACAAACAACTCGACCCCCGCTCGCTCGTCGAGCGCGGCCGTGTGGCCTTCCGGGTGTGCCAAGACCTCGGGGTCCCGTTTCTACTCAACGACCGTCCGGACCTCGCCCTCGAGATTGGCGCCGACGGCGTGCATGTCGGACAGCGCGACGCTCCGCCTGGTCTCGCCCGCCGCATCCTTGGCCCCAGCGCCATCATCGGCCTCTCGACGCGCGGAGGCGCCCAGCTGTCAAAGGCTGCAGATCAGCCGGTCGACTATGTCTCCGTCGGTCCGGTGATGCGCACCGATACTCATCCAACCCGCGACCCCGTGCGGCTCTCGGTCGTCGCTGACGCCGCCGCGCGAGTCGCTACGCCGATCTTCGTCACGGGCAACGTTCGACCCGACACTGTCGCCCCGATGGCGGAGGCCGGCGCGCGGAGGTTCGTCGTGGTCCGATGGCTAACGGAAGCCGCCGATCCTACGTCGTCGCCCGGAGACTTCGCCACGCAATTCATCAGCAGATCGAGCGAGCGAGCTGAGCCATACCAGACCGGCGCCCCGGGGCGAGTGCGATCACTCGCTTCCGCCAGAACTCGCTCGCCGTTGTCACACCCAGTTTTTCAAGAGCTGGCTGGACTCGCACCCCGGTCCGGCGTTCCCTCCGTCGCGCACGCGTTCCGTGGCCACGCGCGCTGTGCGATTCTGCGTCCGGTTTGCGATAGTTCAAGCGTGCCCGAGGCGTGCTGGAGTCCTTCGATTGCGTGGAGCCCCGGCGACGTCGTGGTTCAAGAGAATTATTACGCTGGCCACCTCATAACCGCCTTCCCGGTGGTCGTCGCTGAGGACTGCGAGGGCTATCTCTCGCTCTACACCCGTGCCGGAAGCACTCGGGTGGACGGAACCATGCCGCGGAGGCCCTCAATCCCACTCGACGAGCGGATGCGGGTGTACGAACTCACCGAGCCGCAGCCGCTTGAGGAGCGACCCGTCAGGTTTCACGTGCTCACGCTAAATCCGCACGCCACGCACCACTCTTTCTGGGCGTTCTGGTGGCCGGACTGGCGTTTCTTCGGGTGGTACATCAACCTGCAATCACCATACGAGCGCACGCCGGTCGGGATCGCAATCGGGCGCGGGTGCCGCGGTGATTACTACCTGGACCTCAAGGTGGAGCCAGACCTCACGTGGGCATGGAAGGACCGCGACGAGTTCGAGGCCGCCTGCAACCTCGGGCTCTTGACCAAGGCTGAACGAGCCACCGCCCTAGCAGAGGCCGAGCGCATGATCGAGCGCGTCGAGCGACGAGCGTGGCCGTTCAACGAGGCCTGGCAAGACTGGCGCCCACCACAGGAATGGCCAAGACCGAACCTCCTGATCGACGGAGAACGACGATGGCGCATCGAGAACGCGGCGTAGTGGCGGCCTCGCTCCTGAGCGCTCCGGAGAGCTTCGTCGCGGTGATCGACGCCCAACCGGGCTTCTATCGGGAACGCCCAGACGTCGATCCAGACATCTTCTCCACCTTCATCGACTCCGTCGTATGGGTCACCCATCTGGCGCGGGCTCTGCAGGTCCCGACGATCCTCACCGCAGAGCGCCCCGATCGCAACGGACCGCCAGCGGACGCCGTGATCGCTGCGGCGGGAACTCAAACAGTCTACGAGAAGCACACCTTCGACCTTGCAGCCCAGGCCGACATCCACGCCGCCGTAGCCGCACTCGGACGGCAGACCGCTGTCCTCGTCGGGATGGAGACAGACGTCTGCGTTGCTCACTCTGCAATTGGACTCGCAGCCCATGGTCACCGCGTCGCGGTAGTCGTCGACGCCACGTTCTCACCTGGGCCAGCGCACCAACACGGGTTGCGCCGGCTTGACCAGTTCGGCGTCGAGCTCTTGTCCGCGAAGCAGCTTTTTTATGAGTGGCTACCAACTCTGCAGGCCGTTCGGACCACAAAGTCCGCCGCACCTCACCTCCGTCAACCACCGGGGTTTCATCTCTAGCCGTTGACATCGACCGCCCGTAATCGGCGTTCGGCGTGAACCGAGCCGAGCCGAACGCGCGCCCAGATTCACGGTGACCGTTCTATCTTGCTTCGACTCCTTGCGGTCTCCTTCGGCGGTGGCGTCAGCGCTTGTTCAATTCGATCATTCGCGAGTACCTCGTCGCCCTCTAGCGCTCCGACGTACGTCGAGACAAGCGTCTCGACGCTGTGGCCGAGTCGCTTGGCCACTTCGCCAAGCGGGACACCCGCCCGGAGCCAGGTCGTAGCTGCGGCGTGCCGACAGTCATATACGCGCATCGGGTGGGCGCCGGAGGCCGCGGTCGCGCGCTGAAGAGCGCGCGACCAGTTCGACCTGGCCGGACGGCGCCCAGTCCGCGTCCGGAAGAGAAGGTCTCCGGCTCCGAACTGATGGGCGTCAACCCACTCGGCAAGGATCTTCACGAGCTGCGGAGGGATGGGCACCGACCGAGGTCCGGTCTTTGGTTCTCCCGGCACATCGAAGTCGATGTCTGCCTCCGTGACCTCGATACGGCCCCACCCGCGCTTCGGTAGGACCAACGCTCCTTGTCGGAGCATTACCACCTCGGATGGTCGTAATCCGGCGTAGTACACGACGGCAGTCATGACGCGATACGTACGACTGGCGGGTTGCGACGACGCGAGGGCGTCGATGATGCGCTCCATCGTCGACGGGTCAGGCAGAACTCGGACGTTGACCGTGTGGCGTACGCGCGCCGCCTTGCGCTTCGAACGTCCCCTCGGCGGGGGTGGCCACGGGTCCACGTCGAGCACCCCGAGGTCCACAGCGCGTCGGACGCACGCGCGAGATACTTTGCGGAAACGTGAGGCGGTAGAGGGCGCGAGCGCGCCGCCGTCATCGCGCAGGCCGAGTCTGCTGTCAACGGAGGCCAGCAACGGTCGGCTGAGTTGGTTCAATGGCAGTGACCACTTCTCCAGCCATCGCTCCGCGTCCAGGTCAGGGCACTCCCCGCCGGGGCGAAGGCTCATCATCAGGTGACGCCGGAGCCCGCTGGGCGGCGGGGGCGCCAGTGGCCGCGCGAGAAGAGCCACGAAGCGAGCGATCGCTTCAACGGCCGAGTCCCGCGTGCGCGGTGCCCACTCGGGCCACTGCTCTGCCAACCACTGCTGCGACCATCGGTAGACGGCAACGTCCTCGGGCGCCGGCTGCCATGCGGCAGGCTCGCCGGACTGGGCGTCGAAGGACAGGCCGTTCTGCACCGCTACGAGGAGGCCGGCACGGTACCGCTCCGCCTCGTTACGAGTCCTGAACGACTTGCTTCGCTGCCGCCGGCCTACCGACCACCGGACGATCCACGGACGGTGTTGTTTGTCTCGCTTGCGCTGCTGCACGCCATAGACCGCGACGTCCGGCACCGGCGGCGCCGTGACCGTCCTGTTTGGGACCACCATGGGACGAGGCTTACCACAGCGTTGCGACAGGTGCTCTGACCTGGGAGTTCCCTACAAAAGAGCATGGCCTCCGGAGCCGGGTGCGAAGGTTCGAATCCTTCCGAGGGCGCTGCGCGGAAGCTCCGAGAACGAGCGCTCGGCGCTCGCTGGACCGCCGTCGGCCGCGGCGCCTGGATGCGTCAGCGTCCGGAGTCGTCGATCGCCAGGAGGAGCTTCCGTAGCGAGCGAGCGAGTTGCTGCGGACGCGTCCGCGTGCGAGTGATCCGTCAGCAGCCTCGTCGTGCGGGACCCTGCGACCAGTCCACGAGCCGGAGGGTCACCTCACGCAGACGGCCTTGCCGCTGCCTCGCCGGAACACGTCGGGTCCCGCATCCCACGGCGCCACCTCGTCCACGACCTGCGCTGGGTCGAGCCGACCCGTCGCGATCAGTCCGAGGACGTCATCGAGGAGCGCGGCGACATGCGGCTGCCCCGTCGAGAACGTGACACACCGAGCGAACATGTCCATCAGAGGCACCGGGGTGCGTGCGTCGGGATACATCGTGGTTGCCGTCACGACACCCGCCGACGCGGCCGCCCGCACAGCGAGAGCGAGGAGATCCGGGTTCTGGCTGTTGTCGACGACGACCTCGTAGGTCTCGCTGGCGACCTCGACGGGGCTTCCGACGACTCGCGCGCCGAGCCTCTCGGCCTTCGCGGCCTGCTCTGCGTCCGGACTGAAGTAGTCGACGGATCCGGCTCCGAGAGCCTTCGCGATGAGGACGCTGTAGTGGCTGATGTTCCCGAACGCGCCTCCGACGATGAAGACCTGCGCTCCGGGGCGCTCGTCGAGATGGGGCGCCACGGCACGGTACGCGTCGGGGATGTTGCAGCTCGCGGCCGCGACGTCATGTGGGGTGATCGAGGGAGGAAGCTTTCGCAACATCGCGTCTGCCCAGGGCACCACGACGAGGTCGGACATCGCTCCGCCGCGATCGCCGCCCAGGACCCCCAGGCCGTACGCGGAGAGCCATGTCACGTTGCCGCAGGCGCTCGTGAGGCCGCGCCGGCAGTTGTCGCAGGTTCCGCACGACGCCTGGAAGGAGACGACGACGACGTCGCCCACTTCCACAGCACCGACTCCGGAGCCGACCTCGACGACCTCGGCCACGAACTCGTGGCCGACCGCGATCGGCATCGGTAGGGGCATGGCTCCAGAGACGAGCAGGTGATCGAAGTCGCACGTCGCCGCGGCGACGGGACGAACGACGGCACCCGTCGGTGACGACACCACCGGCGCGGCGACTGCCTGCCATTCCAACGTGCCTGGTTCGACGAGCGTGAGCTGCTTCATGATCAGCCTTTCTCCGCGTGCTGGGTGGCGGGCGGAGGAGCATGCGGCGCGCCTCAGCCGCTGGTGTGTAGGACGAAGTCGACGTCGAGGTGGAGCCACTCGCGCCGCCCAGGAACGAGGGCATCAACAGGGACGTCGCCGTTGAAGATCGCGTGGCCGCGGCCGAGCGAGTCGACGACAGCGCCCGCGAACTCGACGTCGAACTCGACGCGGCGACGCGACGTTCCGGTGCTGAGCTCACCGCGAACGACCCCTGCTCGGGCGTCGCCTGACATCGAGGACGAACGGAACTCGAACGCGACGTTCCGGACGGTGGGTCGCGGGTCGAGCTCGAGAGTCGCCTCGACGACGAGGTGGACGCTGGAGCGCGCCGGGTGCCTCGCGACGACGAGCGTCCCTTCGACGACCGCTGCGCAGCGCGTGCGCTGCCGGCCCCGCCACACCTCAACGGTCGCAGCGTGCACCCGCTGACAGCGGACATCGGATAATCCCGGTGGGCGGACACGAAAGTCCTGGCTGACGGACACGAGATTTCCTGGTCGGCGGACACGGGTTCTCCCGGTCTCTTGTTGTTGATCCACCGCGGCGGCGCCTCCGCCGGGTTCGCTC
>DATLGL010000003.1:0-44441 GCA_035540495.1 Acidimicrobiales bacterium | reverse complement strand
GGCGGGGGCGGAGCGGGACGTCCGTCGTCGTCGATCGGCGCCCAGCCGCGGTCGCTCACCGCCCCACCCTCGCGCAGGTCATCCGCGCAGGTCGACGACCTTGGCGCCGCCGTGGCGTTCGAGGCGCTCGGCGAGCTGGGCCCGATCGAGCACGACGAACTGCGTCGCCGAGAGCTGACGGTCGAGCTCCCGCAACAACCGGCCGGGGTGGCCGCTGCGGCGCGGCGTGATGAAGACGATGAGCTCCTCCGCGTCGTCGACGAGACGCAGCTCGGCCTGCCACGCCTCGACATCGGCGTGTTCGTCGAGGATCCGGGAGAACGGGGGCGTCGACGCGACGACCCGCACCCGAGGCGACGTGCGTCCGCAAGAGACGCACGGCGTGTCGTCGAGACACCCCACGACGCCGGTGCGCAGGCGCAGGAGGACGCTGCCGTTCCACCCCAGCGGGGTGTAGACGACCTCGCCTTCGCTGCCGGGCGGGACCTGCTCGCCCGTGACGGGATCGACGAGCTCGAGCACCTCGTACGCGGGCCACGTGTGGACGTCGGTGCCGTTGCGGCACTCCGCCCACACCGCACGCGTGCCTTCTGGCGCCCACGCCGCGACGACCGCCGCCGGTCGCGACGCCGACCCGCCGAGGTGGGCGAGGCGGTCGCGCACGACGGGGTCGAGCGGCGCGCCGATCACGATCAGCGTCCGAAGCGTCGCGAAGGAAAGTCCCTCCGCCCGCCCGCGGTCGAGCATCCGCAGCAGGTCGTCCGCACGACCGGCCAGCACATGCGGGCCGAACCCGGCGAGGGTGTCGGGTCGACTGCCTGCGTCGACGAACAACGACGAGATCCCCGCTCGTCGCGCGCCGAACGCGATCTGCCAGAAGGCGGGCGTCGGCGAGGGCGGTTCGATCGCGACCAGCACGTCCAACGGCTCGACGCCCGCCATCTCGAGCATCGAGCGGCCGACCTCGCCGAGCCGATCGAGGTCGTCGGCGCTGTAGCCGATCGGGAGCACACGTCCGCCGCTGGTCGACGCGAGGTGCCAGTGGATCGGCTTGAACGCGGGCTCGATCTCCGTCCGGTTGAACGTCGAGACCCGGTGCCAGAACCTCGCCGACCAGAACCGGACCTTGAGACGCAGATCACCGGCGGAGACGATGCGGTCGGCCGATGGACGCAGCACGATCGACTCCGCATCCGGTGCGTCGTCGAGCGTCGCGAACGGCAGGCGCTCGAGATCGGCGACGCCGTGCACCGGCGTCCGCAGGAGGATGTCGCGGTAGTGCGCCGAGTACGGGGCGACGCGGGTCGTGAGGTAACGGCGAAGAGCCCGATCCTGGCCGGCACGCCGCCGGACGGGTCGCTCGAACTCGCCGATCACGGGCGGGAACGGTACTCGCCGCCGGCGGCACCTCTTTCTGTCTCACAGTTCCGCAGCGTTCACGCGTACCCTCACAGCAGAGATGCCGCGCCGACCCTCGCCCGCCTTCACGTGAGCCAACTCCGCCTCGACCCGCTCACGGGCCGTTGGGTCGTGATCAGCGCCGATCGTGCCGATCGCCCCCAGCCGTTCGCGAACCGGAGCCTTCCCGTGCAGGCCGATCCGGAGATGCCCTGCCCCTTCTGCCCGGGCCACGAGGAGAAGACCCCGCCCGCGCTCGAGACCTACGGGCCGCAGGGCGAATGGCTCGTTCGGGTGGTGCCGAACCTGTATCCGGCCTTCTCGGGCCGCGACCCGATGTCGGTGCAGAACATCGGTCCGGTGTGGACCCAGGCCCCCGCCAGCGGCATCCACGAGGTCGTGGTGTTCTCCCGCAGCCACACCGCGACGTACGCCGACCTCACGGATGCCCAAGCTTCTCTGGTTCTCGCCGCGGTTCGAGACCGCATCGAGGAGCACGCGACCCAGTCGGGGACGCTGCGCTACACGCAGTTCATCATCAACGCCGGACGTGAAGCTGGCGCGTCGCTGGAGCATCCGCACGGGCAGCTCCTGGCGATGCCCTTCGTGCCGAGCGAGCTCGTCGACGAGCAGGGCGGCTTCGACCGCTTCCGCGGGGCGTGCCTGCTGTGCACCGTGCTCGAAGCGGAGGAGGAGGTCGGCTACCGGGTCATTCAGGCCGACGGGCGCCACGTGCTCATCGCACCGTTCTGGAGCGGCACGCCCTACGAGATGCTGCTCATCCCGCGCATCCACCAGAGGTGGGTGCACGAGGCCGAGCCGGCCGACCTCGCGTCGATCGGCCGGGCCATCCGCGACGCGCTGGCCCGGCTACGTCGTGCGGTGGGCGACGTCGCCTACAACATCGTCCTCCACTACGCGCCGTTCCGGGCGGGAGGCGACTTCCACTGGCACGTGCACCTGCTGCCGAAGGCGACGACCCGAGCGGGCTTCGAGCTCGGGACCGGCGTGCTGATCAACGTCCTTCCTCCCGAGTACGCAGCCACCGAGCTGCGTGCGGCCGGCGTCTCGTAGCGCCTCGCGCCGCCGCCGCGATGTCGCGACTCCGCGTCTCGGTCGACCTCGATGCAACACCGCGGCAGGTGTGGAACGTGGTCGAGGACATCGGGTCGCACGTCGAGTGGATGAACGACGCCGTCGCCATCCGGTTCGTCTCGTCGAAGAGGAAGGGCGTCGGCGCGACCTTCGAGTGCGACACGAAGGTCGGTCCGTTCTCGCTCGTCGACGTGATGGAAGTCGTCGAGTGGAAGCCGGGGCGGGCGATGGGCATCCGTCACGTCGGGCTCGTCACCGGCACCGGACGCTTCACGCTCTCGAAGCGCCGCTGGCGCGGTCGGGGCGGCACTCGCTTCACCTGGACGGAGAAGCTGTCGTTCCCGTGGTGGATGGGCGGCCCGATCGGCGGCCTGTTCGCCAAGCCGATCTTGCGTCACGTCTGGCGGGGAAACCTCCGGAACCTCAAGCGCATCGTCGACGGCGTCTGAGGCGCGGCTCAGACGGCGAGGTTCAGCGCTGCGGCCAACCGGCGCAGCCGGGGATCGGCTCCTTCGCCCTCGCGTTGCAGCGCGTCGAAGACGATCTCTTGGACCCGCTCGAGTGACGGGTGGACGTCGAGCTCCCGGGCGATCTCCAGCCCGGTGACCGCGCTGGTCGCCCGCGCGGGGTCGACGACGGCGTGCTCGACTGCGTTCAGGAGCAGCCGCTCCAGGACGTGGCGCGCATGGCGGGTGTCGAGCTCGACGCCCTGCGTGCGCGCCTCTCGCGCGATCGCGATCGCCTTGCCGTAGTCCGCGGGATCGAGCGACCCGTTCTGGGCCGCGATCTCGAGCTCGAGGCGACGGGCCAGCGCGAGCTCGGCCGGAGCCCGGAGCTCGGGCGGCAGCGGGTAGTGGGCCGACGTCAACGCGACGAACGTCGGCCGGTGGTCGGCGTACAGGCGGTCGAACGCGGCGCTGAACCTGTCGGCCAGTGAACGGGCGACGGTGCGGAGGATCTGCTCGGCGCCGTCGGGCACTCCCGAACGGATGCCGAACTCCGCGGGGCCGAAGCCGTCGCTGACGAGCCGGAGCAACGTGGTGATCGGCGCGTCGAACTCAAAGGCCGATCGCAGTCGGGCGAAGGCGTCCCGATCACGGCCTGCGTCGGGCGGGCGCGCGGCGCCGAGCACCTCGAGTCCGCCGAGGTGGAGCGCCGCGTACACGTGGTGGGTCTCGCGCCCCGTCCGGCGGTGGGTGAGGCGGACCTTGCCCCACGACATCGACAGGGCGCCACGATCGCCGTGGCCGTGGTCGTCGAGGTGGACGTCGAACGCCCCGACGGTTGCCGGCGGATCGCGGTGCTCGAGCAACTCGACGAGCGCGAGCTGTGCCACGGCGCGCCCGGTGTCGACGCGGGCGGTCTCGACGTGCCGCCGCCAGATGTCGCGGCCAGAGCCTTCGGCGGGGTCGTTGCTCTCCGCTTCGTCCAGGATGCGGAGGAACACCTCGGTCGGAGGGTTCTCCCCCAGCTCCTCCAGGCAGTCCATCGCTCGCGCGGCGTAACGCAGCACCTGCACCGTCTCCAGGCCGGCCAGGTCGTTGAAGAACCACCCGCACGAGGTGTACATCGCCAGCGCATGACGAGCCGCCTCCATCACCGTGAACGCGGTGACGACGTCGCCTTTGACGTGGCGACGGGCGAACTCCTCCCTCGACTGCTCTCCGAGGAGCACGTCGACGTAGTCGTCGCGGGCGGCCCACGGGTCGTGCAGAACCTCTGCGCCCCGGCGCTCGAGCACGCCGTCGACCGCCTCCCGCACGACGTCGAGCGCTCGACGCAGCGGCGCCCGCCACCGTTGCGTCCACTCGGGGAGGCCGCCCGTGCTGCAGCCGCAGTCTTCCTTCCAGCGGCCGACGCCGTGTGCGCACGACCACGCGCTCTCGACGATCTCGACCCTGTCGGTCGGGGGGTGCTCCGCCAGCCACTCCGAGATGCTGACCACCTCGATGCCCCGCTTCGGGGCCTCGACCGCGAGGGCGTACGCGAGGAACCGGTCGCCGTATTGGTGGTGGTGCCCGAAGGTCTCGCCGTCGGCCGCCACCGCCACGAGACCGCCGGCGGGCGCGGCCTCGGTGACCCGATCGACGAACGCCTCGCTCGACAGCGCGTTGAGCTCGAAGGCGACCGCGTGCGACAGCGGACCGTCGTAGAACACGAGGTCGACGCCGAGCTCGGCGTCTTCCGGGTCGACCCAACGGTAGGCATGACGGGGGTCGATCTCGGTCGCGGCCTGGTACGGCGCGAGCACGGTGAACCCGACGCCCTCCTGTGCGAGCACTCGCAACACGCCGTCGTTCACCGCCGTCTCGGGAAGCCAGATGCCCTGGGCACGGCGGCCGAAGCGGACCTCGAACTCCCGCATGCCCCAGCGCACCATCGTCCGGACATCGCGCTCCGTCGCGAGCGGGAGGATGATGTGGAAGAACGCCTGGGCCATCCCACCGCCGCCGCGACGGTCGCCCTCGACGATCCGCTCGAACGCGACGGCCTCGTTGTCGGCGAGCCAGGTCGTGAGCGTCGGGCCGACGTCGAACGACAGGTGCTCGTAGTTGTTCACGATGGAGACGACGCGGCCGTGCTCGTCGACGATGCGGGCGAACGCGTTCGGCCGGTAGGCCTCCAGGGCGATCTTCTCGTTCCAGTCGTGGAACGGCGCCGCGCCGGCCTCGCGAGGCACCTCCTCCGTCCACGGGTTCTCCCGCGGCGGTTGGTAGAAGTGCCCGTGGAACGCGAGGGCGATCGGTCGGTCCGCCATTCCCTCAACGGTACCGACCGATCACCACCTGCCTGATCAGTCCGGTGCGAGCCAGAGCACGCCCAGGGGTGGCAGGACGAGCTCCGCCGACGCGGGCAGCCCGTGCCAGGGCTCGTCGTTCGCCCACACCTGGCCACCGTTGCCGACGCCCGAGCCGCCGAACTCGGTGGCGTCGGTGTTGACCACCTCGCGCCAGCAGCCGCTCTTCGGCAGCCCGACTCGGTAGCCATGTCGCGGCACCGGCGCCAGGTTCGCGATGCAGGCCACCGAGCGCGAGCCGTCCTCGTTCAGGCGGAGGAACGAGAGGATGTTGTTGTCGACGTCGCTCGCGTCGATCCAGCGGAACCCGTCCGGCGTGAAGTCCCGCTCCCACAGCGCGGGCTCGTTCTTGTAGATCGCGTTGAGGTTGCGGAGCAGGTCCTGCACGCCGCGGTGCTCCGCGTACTCGAGCAGGTGCCAGTCGAGCGACATGTTGTGGTTCCACTCGGCCGACTGCGCGAGCTCGGCGCCCATGAACAGCAGCTGCTTGCCGGGATGGGCCCACATCCACGCGTAGAGGGCCCGCAGGTTCGCCGCCTTCTGCCACCGGTCACCCGGCATCTTGTTGAGCAGCGAGCCCTTGCCGTGGACGACCTCGTCGTGGCTGAGCGGGAGGATGAAGTTCTCGGTGAACGCGTAGAGCAGGCCGAAGGTCAGCTCGTTGTGGTGGTAGCGCCGGTACACGGGCTCCTTCGAGAAGTACTCGAGGGTGTCGTGCATCCAGCCCATGTTCCACTTGAACCCGAAGCCAAGGCCGCCGAGGTACGTGGGCCGCGACACGGCGGGCCACGCCGTCGACTCCTCCGCGATCGTCATCACGCCGGGGTGACGGCCGTAGACGACCTCGTTCATCTCCTTGAGGAAGTGCACCGCCTCGAGGTTCTCGCGCCCGCCGAACTCGTTCGGCACCCACTCGCCTTCCTTGCGGGAGTAGTCGAGGTAGAGCATCGACGCCACCGCGTCGACGCGCAGGCCATCGATGTGGAACTCCTCGATCCAGAAGAGGGCGTTCGAGATGAGGAAGTTCCGTACCTCGTTGCGCCCGAAGTTGAAGACGAGCGTTCCCCAGTCGGGGTGCTCCCCCTGGCGAGGGTCGGCGTGCTCGTAGAGAGCCGTGCCGTCGAACCGGGCGAGGGCCCACGCATCCTTGGGGAAGTGCGCCGGGACCCAGTCGACGATGACCGATATCCCCGCCTGGTGAAGCTTGTCGACGAGGTATCGGAAGTCGTCCGGTGTACCGAAGCGCGATGTGGGCGCGTAGTACGAGGACACCTGGTACCCCCACGAGCCGCCGAAGGGGTGCTCGGCGACCGGGAGGAACTCGACGTGGGTGAAGCCGAGGTCGTTCAGGTAGGCCGGAAGCTCGTCGGCCATCTCCCGGTACGTGAGCGGGCGGTTGCCCTCCTCCGGCTTCGTCCGCCACGAGGCCATGTGCAGCTCGTAGATCGAGACCGGCTCGTGGAGCCAGTCGGACTCGCGGCGCTTCGCGATCCACTCGTCGTCCTGCCACGTGTACGCGGGATCGCACACGACGCTGGCGGTTCCGGGCGGCACTTCTGTCGCGAACGCGAACGGGTCGGCCTTCAGGAGGATGCTGCCGTCGCTCGCGAGGATCTCGAACTTGTACTTCATCCCGGGCTCGACGCCGGGCACGAACAGCTCCCACACGCCAGACGAGCCGAGCGTGCGCATCGGATGCACCCGGCCGTCCCACAGGTTCCAGTCGCCGACGACGCGAACGGCGCGGGCGTTCGGCGCCCACACCGCGAACGACGTGCCGCGCACGCCCTGGTGCTCCCGCACGTGCGCGCCGAGCAGCTTCCACATGTCGTGGTGACGGCCCTCGCCGAGGAAGTGGAGGTCGAGCTCGCCCAGCGTCGGCCAGAAGCGGTACG
Organism: Acidimicrobiales bacterium; assembly: GCA_035540495.1. Taxonomy (GTDB): domain Bacteria; phylum Actinomycetota; class Acidimicrobiia; order Acidimicrobiales; family CADCTF01; genus DASVEG01. The sequence continues at coordinate 37,256 of DATLGL010000003.1, read as the reverse complement.
GATCATCGAACGTGAAGCGGTCGCCGTTCGCGTAGTGGGCCTCGAGGCGGTACGACTCCATGTCGGCCTCGGCGATCTCCGCCTCGAACACGCCGACTTCGTGCCGCCGGCGCATGTCGATCTGCTTGCCGCCCTCGAGGAGCACGCGCATCGCGGTGGCATCGGGACGCATCGCCCGCACCGTCACCTTGCCGTCGGTCTTGTGCGCGCCGAGGATGTGGTGGGGGTCGCCCGTCTCACCTCGGACGAGCTGGTCGATCGCGCCGATCATCGGATCGGGCACGCTCTCGGGGGTCTTCGCCGTTCGCGGGCTCATTCTTCCTCCAGGATCCGTAGAACGGCCGACTCCGGGATGGCGACCCAATCGGGTCGGTGCCCCAGCTCGTAGCCGACCTCGTACACCGCCTTGTCGAGCTCCCACGCGTTGAGGGCAGCCTCGGTGTCCTTCTCGTTCCCGCCGAGCAGCTCGTCGATGCCATCGGTGGCGAGGTAGCCGTCGAGGAACTTCTTGCGGTTCCGCTGCTCCCACGCGCGAGCCAGCGGGCGGAGCCGCTTGACGTCGGTCTCCTCGCGCTCTCGTAGTGCGACCTCGGCCGCGTAGTGGAACGAGCGCAGCATGCCGCTCACGTCCTTGAGCGGTGACGACGGCAGCCGGCGCTCGGCGAGCGGCCGAGCGGGCTCTCCCTCGAAGTCGAGGACGAACCACCCCGCGTCGGTACGCACCGCCTGACCGAGGTGGTAGTCGCCGTGCACCCGGATCGACGGGCCCCGGTTCGCGAGCGAGGCGAACGACTGGAACACCTTCTCCGCTTGGCTGCGCCACGGCTGCTCCGCACCCACCCGCTCGAGCTGGCGCAGCATCACGCCCACCCACTGGCCGACATCGGCCTTGTCGGTGCCGAAGGCACGTGCGAGCGCGACATGCATCGCGGCCGTCACCTCTCCGAGACGTCGGGCCTCCGCGCCGAAGTCACCACCAGCCTGCGCTGGATCGTCGATGTGCTCGCTCGCGTACAAGTCGCGCAGCGAGGTCAGGGCGAGGGCCCAGCCGTCGGTGGCGCCCTGCAGGTAGGGCTGCACGACCGCGAGGTGGCGCTGGTCTCGCTCCCAGACGCCGACCGGAGCGGCGACGTGCTTGAACCCGACACCACCCAGCGCCGCGGTGACCTCGATGTCGGGGTTCGCACCGTCGTGCACCCGGCGGAACACCTTGAGAACCAGGCGGTCGTCGAAGACGAGCGACGTGTTCGACTGCTCGGCACCCATCGGCCGGACGTAGGTGACGTCTTCGTCCGGAGCGACGACCGACAGCAGCGCCGTCGCCAGCTCGGGGTCGAGCGTCGCGTCGTAGAGCAGGACGTCGTTCGACGCCCCGACGATCGAGGCGTCGTGGCCGTGCAGGAAGTCTGGCGGTGCGCTCGTCGCGCACCCACCCACCGGCACCTGGTAGCGCTTGCCGTCGGCGTCGACGAGCAGCCAGAGCATCCGGTCGTGCAGCTGCTCGTCCTGCTCGATGCCGATCGTGTCGGGCTCGCCGCCGCTGTACCAACGCTGCTTGGCCAGGAACGACGGCAGCAGCCGACGGATGTCATCGAGATCGAACTTCGGTAGTCCGCTCACGCGTCATCACCTCCGCGGTCCTCAGACCCCGACTGATCGACGAGCTGGAACCAATAGAACTGGTAGGGGCCGAGCGTCACGAAGTACGGCAGCTCGCCGATCTTCGGGAACGGCACTCGGCCGAGCAGCTCGATCGGCGTGAGCCCGTCGAACTGCTGCATGGGTAGCTCGGCGGGCTGCGCGAACCGGCTGAGGTTGTTGACGCAGAGGATCGTGTCGCCCGACTCCGCCTCCCTACGCACGTACGCGAGGACCGAGGGGTTGTCGACCGAGATGAACTCCATCGAGCCCGTGCCGAACACCGGGTGCTGCTTGCGCACCTCGAGCATGCGCTTCATCCAGTGCAACATCGACGACGGATCGCGCATCTCAGCCTCGACGTTCACCGCCTGGTAGCCGTAGACCGGGTCCATCAGCGGTGGCAGGTAGAGGCGGGCGAAGTCGGCCTTGGAGAACCCGCCGTTCCGGTCGGGCGTCCACTGCATCGGGGTGCGCACGCCGTCGCGGTCGCCGAGGTAGATGTTGTCGCCCATCCCGATCTCGTCGCCGTAGTAGAGGACCGGCGACCCGGGCATCGAGAACAACATCGCGTGGAGCAGCTCGGCCACCCGGCGGTCGTTCTCGACCAGCGGGGCGAGGCGGCGTGAGATGCCGACGTTGCGCCGCATGCGCGGGTCCTTCGCGTACTCGGCGTACATGTAGTCACGCTCTTCGTCCGTGACCATCTCGAGGGTGAGCTCGTCGTGGTTCCGGAGGAACATGCCCCACTGGGTGCCTTCGGGGATCTCCGGGGTCTGGCTCAGGATCTCGGTGATCGGGTACCGCTGCTCCCGGCGGACCGACATGAACATGCGCGGCATGATCGGGAAGTGGAAGCACATGTGGAACTCGTCGCCCTGGCCGAAGTACTCGACCACGTCGGCGGGCCACTGGTTCGCCTCGGCGAGTAGCACCCGGCCGGGGAACGACGCGTCGACCTCCTTGCGGAGGCGCTTCAGGTACTCGTGGGTCTCCGGCAGGTTCTCGCAGTTGGTGCCCTCACGCTCGAAGAGGTAGGGCACGGCGTCGACCCGGAAGCCGTCGAGACCGAGGTCGAGCCAGAACTTGACGACGTCGATCATCGCCTGCTGGACCTCTTCGTTGTCGTAGTTGAGGTCCGGCTGGTGGCTGAAGAACCGGTGCCAGAAGTACTGCTGGCGGACCGGGTCCCACGACCAGTTCGACGACTCGGTGTCGACGAAGATGATGCGGGCGTCCTTGTACTTCTGGTCGTCGTCCGACCAGACGTACCAGTCGCTCTTCGGGTTGTCGCGCGACTGGCGCGACTCCTGGAACCACGGGTGCTGGTCGCTCGTGTGGTTGACGACGAGATCGGCGACGACGCGGATGCCACGTCGATGCGCTTCTTCCAACAGCGTCATCGCGTCGGCGAGGTCGCCGAACTCGGGCAGGATCGAGAAGAAGTCGGCGATGTCGTAGCCGCCGTCGCGGAGCGGTGACTGGTAGAAGGGCAGCAGCCAGAGGCAGTCGACGCCGAGCCACTCGATGTAGTCGAGCTTCTCGGTGAGGCCCCGCAGGTCGCCGAAGCCGTCGTCGTTGGAGTCGTAGAACCCCCGCACGCCGACTTCGTAGAAGACGGCCTTCTGGTACCAGCGCGGATCGGACGCCTCCGTCGGCGTCAGCTGGATGTGGTCGCCGAGCTCACTCATGGATCACCCGAGGCCCCGCAGGTGGAGGACGTGGGCGACTTCATGCCACGGATCGAGACGCACGTACGGGTGGCCTCCTTGCCACGTGAACGACTGGCCGCTCAGCTCGTCGTAGGCCTCGAAGGGCCGGTCCCACGAGAGCCCGAGCGAGGGCAGATCGAGATCGAGCGACGCGTCCTGCGTCGACCACGGATCGAGGTTGGCGACGACGAGCACGACGTCGGACCGGTCGTCCGACACCTTCGACCAGCACAGGATGTTCGGGTTCGTCGTCGGGTGGAACTGGATGTTGCGCAGCCGCGAGAACGCCGGATGGCGCCGCCGGATCTCGTTGATGCCGGCCAGGAACGGGGCGATCGAACGGGGGTCGTCGTAGTTGCGCTGGCGGATCTCGTACTTCTCCGAGTGGAAGTACTCCTCGTTGCTCGCCGACATCGGCTCGTTCTCGATCAGCTCGTAGCCGCTGTAGACGCCGTACGACGGCACCAGCAGCGCGGCGAGGAGCAGGCGCAGCTTGAACGCCTGCGGCGTCCCGTTGCGCAGCGGCCCGCTGAGGATGTCGGGCGTGTTGGGCCAGAAGTTCGGCCGCATGAAGTCGGCCTTGTGGGACAGCGCGACCTCTTCGACGTACTCCTGGATGTCGGCGCCGCCGACCCGCCACGTGAAGTACGTGTACGACTGGCTGAAGCCGACCTCCGCGAGCTTCGCCATCACCGGCGGGCGGGTGAACGCCTCGGCGAGGAACAGCACGTCGGGATGCTCCTTCTGCACCTCGGCGATGCACCACTCCCAGAACGCCATGGGCTTGGTGTGCGGGTTGTCGACCCGGAAGATCTTGACGCCCTTGGCGATCCAGAAGTCGAGGATCTCCTTGCACGCGTTCCACAGGGCGACCCGGTCTTCCTCGCGGTCGGGCCAGAAGTTGATCGGATAGATGTCCTGGTACTTCTTCGGCGGGTTCTCGGCGTAGGCGATCGTGCCGTCGGGCCGGTGGTGGAACCACTCCGGATGCTCCTTCACCCACGGGTGGTCGGGCGAGCACTGGAGCGCGTAGTCGAGCGCGATCTCGAGCCCCAGCTCGTGCGCCTTGGCGACCAGCTCCTCGAAGTCGGTGTAGGTGCCGAGGTCGGGGTGGATGTCGGTGTGGCCGCCCTCCGGTCCGCCGATCGCCCACGGGCTGCCGACGTCTTCGGGCAGAGGGTCGAGGGTGTTGTTCTTGCCCTTGCGGAACTGGCGCCCGATCGGGTGGATCGGCGGGAAGTACACGACGTCGAACCCGAGCGACGCCACGTACGAGAGGTGGTCCTTGGCGCCGCGGAGGCCGCCGAAGGACCGGGGGAAGAACTCGTACCAGGCGCTGTAGAGCGCGCGCTCACGGTCGACCCAGAGTCGCTGCGTCTCGCCCCGCACGAGGTCGACCTCCTCGAGCGGGCCCCACATCAGCTCGTCGACGGCGTCGGTGAGGGCAGGGGCGATGATCTCGTGCGGTGACCGGTCGCCGCCCGCGTAGCGCAGCGACTCGGCGACCCAACGCAGGTGGTTCGCCGCCTCGGCGTCGTCGATCTGCTCGGCCCGGCGCTCGAAGAGGAGGACGCCCTCCTGGAGCTCGACGCCGATGTCCTGGCCGGCGGCGAGCTTGACCTCGGCCTTGTGCCGCCACGTGTGGTAGCGGTCGAGCCAGGCCTCCACGACGAACTCGTGCATGCCGAGGGTCGTGGGCACGATCGCGCCCTGCCATCGGTCGAGGCCAGGGTTGATCAGCGCGAGGCGCGCCTCCTGCGGCTTGTCACCGTTGGCCGCCGGCCTCCAGCACACGCGAGCGGCCAGCACGTCGTGGCCGTCCTTGTGGATCTCGGCCGACACCACCACGTTCTCGCCGACGACGGCCTTGGCGGGGTACTGGCCCGTCGGCGTCCTGGGACGAACGTCATCGATCACGATCCGCGACAACACGAGGGGTTGCCTACCCCCAACCGCGCTCCTGAACAAGCGTCAGCGACCAGATCCGGCCGGTATGTCCCTCCGGGGTGGGCGGGTAGCGTCGGCGCCATGCGTGCGCTTCGCAGCTTCACCGTCCGTCCGAAACTCCCCGACGCGCTCGCTCCGCTCGAGGAGTTGGCGATGAACCTGCGCTGGTCATGGGACGAGGAGACCCGCGACCTCTTTCGCTGGGTCGACCCCGACCAGTGGGAGGTGACCGGCCACGATCCCATGCGGCTGCTCGGCCTCGTCCGCCGTGAGCGCCTCGACGCGTTGGCCAAGGACAGCGCGTTCCTCGCGTTCATGCGCGAGGTCCACAACGACCTCCAGCGCTACCTCACCTCCGAACGGTGGTTCCAGGGGCGGGCGGAGTCGCCGCTTCGCCACATCGCGTACTTCTCGCCCGAGTTCGGGATCGCCGAGGCGCTGCCGCAGTACTCCGGCGGCCTCGGCGTCCTCGCGGGCGACCACCTCAAGGCGGCGAGCGGGCTCGGCATCCCGCTCGTCGGGGTGGGCCTCCTCTACCGCCAGGGCTACTTCCGCCAGTCGCTGAACGCCGAGGGGTGGCAGCAGGAGCGCTACCCGGTCCTCGACCCCCACGCGATGGCGCTGAACCGCAGCGACGCCCGGGTCGAAGTCGACCTGGCCGGCGTCCCCCTCCACGCCGACGTGTGGCACGCCCACGTCGGGCGGATCGTGCTCTACCTGCTCGACGCCGACGTCGACGAGAACGACGCCGAGGGGCGCCTCGTCACCGACCGCCTCTACGGCGGCGAGAAGGAGCACCGCATCCGCCAGGAGATCCTCCTCGGCATCGGTGGCGTGCGTGCGCTGCAGGCCGTCGGCGAGGAGACGCAGGTCTTCCACACCAACGAGGGCCATGCCGGGTTCCTCGGCCTCGAGCGGATCCGCCAGCTGATCACCGGCGAAGGGCTGACGTTCCCCGAGGCGATCGAGGCGGTCCGGGCCGGCACGGTCTTCACGACCCACACCCCCGTCCCCGCCGGCATCGACGAGTTCCCTCGCGAGCTCATCGAGCGCTACTTCAAGGGCTGGACGGAGGAGTGCGGCGTCACGATGGACGAGTTGATGGCGCTCGGCCACGAGCCGGGCGCCGACCCGGCCGCCCCGTTCAACATGGCCGTGATGGGACTGCGCCTCGCTGCGCGATCGAATGGCGTCGCGAAGCTGCACGGCGCGACCAGCCGCCGCATGTTCCATCGCCTGTGGCCCGACGTGTCGGTCGACGAGGTGCCGATCACCTCGGTCACCAACGGCGTGCACGCAAACACCTGGATCGCCACCGAGATGGCCGACCTGCTGACCCGCTACATCACGCCCGCCTGGTACGAAGCAGGCGAGGCCGACTGGGAGCGGGTCGACGACATCCGCGACGACGAGCTGTGGCGGGCGCGGGAGCAGACGCGCGACAAGCTCGTCGCGTTCGTCCGCCAGCGCCTTCGGACGTCGATGCTCAACCGCGGCGTCAGCGCTTCCGACGCGACCTGGGCCGACGAGGTCCTCGATCCCCGCATCCTCACGATCGGGTTCGCGCGCCGGTTCGCCACCTACAAGCGGGCCGACCTCCTCCTGTCGCAGCCCGATCGCCTCAAGGCGCTGCTGCTGTCGACCGACCGGCCGATCCAGTTCGTCTTCGCGGGCAAGGCCCACCCGGCCGACGACGCCGGCAAGGAGATGATCCGCAAGATCGTCGAGTTCTCGCGCGACCCCGAGGTCCGGCACCGGTTCGCCTTCGTCGAGGACTACGACATCGCCGTCGCCCGCATGCTCTACCAGGGCTGCGACGTGTGGCTGAACAACCCGCGGCGACCCCAGGAGGCGTGCGGCACGAGCGGCGAGAAGGCGGCTCTGAACGGCGCGCTGAACTGCTCGATCCTCGACGGATGGTGGGACGAGATGTTCAACGGCGAGAACGGCTGGGCCATCTCGTCGGCCGAGTCGTACGAGGATCTCGAGCGGCGTGACGCGGTCGAGGCGGCGTCGCTGTTCGACCTGCTCGAGCGGCAGATCGTCCCGCTGTTCTACGACCGGTTCGAAGGACCGGTTCCGCGGCGCTGGGTTCGCAAGGTGAAGGCGTCGCTTCGCTCCCTCGGCCCGCAGGTCGTCGCGTCTCGCATGGTGCGCGACTACGTCGAGCAGCTCTACGAGCCGACGGCGGCGCACGCCGACAAGCTCTCAGCCGACGGCTACGCCCGGGCTCGTGAGCTCTCGGCGTGGAAGGGGCGGGTGTCGACGACGTGGAAGGGCGTCAAGATCGAGAACGTCGATGCCGGCGCGGCCCAGACCGATCTCGGGTCGCAGCGGAAGGTCGACGTCGCGGTGCGTCTCGACGGCATCACGCCGGGCGACGTGGCGGTGCAGCTGCTGCACGGCCCGGTGGGGCCGAACGACGAGCTGTCGTCGCCGTCGATCGTCGAGATGACGACGTCCGGCAACGGCGACGCAGGTGTCCACACCTACACCGGGGAGTTCACCTGCGAACGAGCCGGCCGTTACGGCTACACCGTGCGGATCGTCCCGGCCCACGACGACCTCGTGACCAGCGCCGAGCTGGGCGTCGTCGCGTGGGCGTGAGTCGCACCTGCGCCTGAACGCGAAGCTGGAGGCAGTCGACGGACCGAAGCCCGTCGGACTGCCTCCAGGAACTCGAAGAGCTCAGAAGCGGTTGATCAGACGACCGACTCGCGGTCGTGGACGACGACCCGCTCCTCGCGCCGGCCGAAGCCGCCCCAGCTGTTCCAGAACAGCATCGAGGTGAGAAGACCGATGACGCCGGCGATCATCAGGATGACGCCGACGGTGTCGAGATCGAGGCCGGACACCGACGCGTTGACGGCGAAGGTGAGGATGGCCCCGATGGCCAGAAGGAAGACGCTGACGCCGATTCCCATGGTGGTTACCTCCTGCCCCGCCTTTCGGGGCGCTAGCGGACGCTTAGTACGTTCCCGTCCTTCGTCCCGCTAAACCTCGATAACCCAGACGAAACAACGCCTCTCCGCTTGCTTTGGGCCTCCACCGCCTCACAGGTGAAGCGCTCGGGGCCCGAAGCGAGGAGGGGCCGGGCGTCAGCGGCCGGAGAAGGTTGCCTTGCCAGGCCCGGACTCGAGGAAGGACCGGACACCGGTCGCTGCGTCCTCCGTCGCGAACACGTCGCCGAAGAGCTGTCCTTCGAGCTCGAGGCCCTCCGACAGCGGACGGTCGAGCCCCGCGTCGATGGCCCGCTTCGCGAGGCCGTGCGCGACGACGGGGCCCTTCGCGAGCTCGGCTGCCCAGGCGACGGCTTCGTCGAGCACCGACGCTGCAGGCACCACCCGATCGGCGAGACCGATGCGATGCGCCTCCTCGGCGTCGACCTGGCGTCCGGACAGGATGATCTCCTTCGCTCGCGACGCTCCGACCAGGCGGGCGAGACGCTGCGTCCCGCCGCCACCCGGGATGATCCCGAGGAGGATCTCCGGCTGGCCGAACCTGGCGTTGTCGGCGGCCACCCGGAAGTCGCACGCGAGCGCGAGCTCGCAGCCGCCGCCGAGCGCGTAGCCGTTCACCGCCGCGATGACGGCTCGCGGGATCGCGGCAACCGCGTCGAGCGCACGGCGGAAGTTGTGCGCGATGGCGACCGCGTCGGGGCCGTCGACGACGCCCGCTTCGGCGCCGCCTCCGCCCTTCGTGAACTCCACGATGTCGGCACCCGCGGCGAAGATGCGTTCGCCGCCCCAGACGACCACCGCGCCCGGCGGGTCGTCGTGTAGCTGGGCGGCCGCGGCTTCGATCTCGGCCAGCACCTGGGCCGACAGCGCGTTGGCCTTCGGCCGGTCGAGGCGCAGCACGGCCACACCGTCGTCGCGCCGCTCGACCTTCACGAACTCAGACATCCTGCACCGCCTCCTCGAGCAGCTCGTCACTGGCCGTCCACGGGTCGACGTCGCGTGCGACGACCGAGGCCCGGGCGCTGTCCCACGTCTTGCCGTGGCGAAGCTCACGCACGCGATGGAGCAGGCGCTGGACGACGATCTCCCGCAGCTCGTCGTCCACCCGCCGCTCACGCCGTCGCTCGAGCTCGCCGCTCGTCCGCAGCCACTCGCGATGCTCTTCCACCGCAGCCCACAGGTCGCCGACGCCTTCACCGGTCGCCGCGATGGTCCGAACGATGGCCGGCTGACGGCGCTCTCGCGTCGCGAGACCGAGCGCGTCCTCGAGATCTCGCTGGGTCTGCGCCGCCCCGTCGCGGTCGGCCTTGTTGATCACGAAGATGTCCGCGATCTCGAGCAGGCCCGCCTTGTTCGCCTGCACCGAGTCACCCCAGCCCGGGTTGACGACGACGACGGTCGTGTCGGCTGCTCCGGCGATGTCGACCTCGACCTGCCCGACACCGACGGTCTCGACGAGAATCGTCGGGAAGCCGGCCGCATCGAGCACCCGCAGCGCCTCCGGCGTTGCGAGCGAGAGCCCGCCGAGGTGCCCGCGGGTGGCCATCGAGCGGATGAACACGCCTGCGTCGAGCGCGTGGTCCTGCATCCGCACGCGGTCACCGAGGATCGCGCCGCCGGTGAAGGGCGACGACGGGTCGACCGCGAGCACCGCGACCTCGCTGCCGGTGCCCCGGACCGCTTCGATCAGGCGGTTCGTCAACGTCGACTTGCCGGCCCCGGGTGCTCCCGTCAGGCCGACGGTGTGGGCGGTGCCGGTGTGCGGGTGCACCAGCCGGCCTACGACGCGGGCGGGCTCGCCGCCGCGCTCCACGATCGACAGGAGGCGGGCCAGCGACGCGCGATCGCCTTCGATGGCGGCTTCGGCGAGGGTCTTCGGGTCTCGGCTACGCAAGACCCGTCAAGCTAAAGGCGCGAGGCGCCCGATTCCCAACCGACGGGACGACCTACCAGTCGTCGTCGTCTTCCCAGGCGTCGACGTCGAAGTCGATGCCCTTGGCCCGCACCTCGGTGAGGCCCGGCACCCGATCCTTGAGGATGCGCTCGATGCCGGCCTTGAGGGTCATGCTCGACATCGGGCAGCCGCCGCAGGCCCCCATGAGCTCGATCTCGACGACGCCGGTGCTCTCGTCGAACTCCAGGACGCGCATGTCGCCTCCGTCGGCCTGCAGCGCAGGGCGGATGGCGTCGACGGCTTCGAGCAGGGTGGCGTTCATTCCGGTGGAGATGTTCCTCTCAGGCGCGACGGATGCGCCAATCGGAGTCAACGCCGCGAACGCTCAGAACCTTCCCACCGCCGTCGATCTCCGGGACGTCGTCCACCGACGACACCTCGACGACGAAGCGTCCCTCGTCGAGAGCGACGCCCCGGCCCCAGACGTTCGTGAGCCAGCTGAGGGGCAACGCGATCCGCTCCGGCGTGATCACCGCCGGGGCACCGGGGTCGAGAAGCTCGATCGCCGCCCGCCCGCCGGCGAGGGTGGCGAATCCCGCCTCCTCCAGGGGTGACCACGCGCGTGCGATCAGCGCCGCGTGGAGGCGGGCGCGGTGCCGCTCGCGGAACATCGGGTCGCTCCAGCGGGCCTCGGCGCCCGCGAGCACGGTCAGCTGGAGGCGGTCCTGCAGCTCCACGTCGAGCGCCAGCACGCGGATGAAGCCGAGCCGCGTCCTCAGCCGGCGCTCGGCTCGTTCCGCCACCGCGGCGAGGCGCGTCGAGCCGTTGACGTCGCCAGCCACCCGGAGGTCGTCCATCGCGGCGGCCCACTGCGCCTGCCACCTCGTCGCCTCCCGCTCCAGGCGGCCGAGCGTTGTCCGGTCGGCCTGGATCTGCTCGCTCAGGTGGCGCCGCCCCACCGTGAGCACCTCCGGGTCGTCGAGCTGCGCGGTCCACGCGTCGAAGACGTCGAGGCACGCGCACCGGCCGCCGCCCAGCGCGGCGAGAGCGATCTCCGCGTCGGGATCGGGGTGCGCGAGGAGGACGAGGCGTCCGTCCTCCCATCGGATCCTGTGCAGGTCTCGATCGACGGGAAGGTCGACGTCGACGGGCGCCAGTCCCTCGTGCCACGCAGGCAGGTGCGAGCTGGCGGTCATGGCCGCAGCGGGATCTCCGTCGCGGTGCCGCCGTCGACCAGCACGAGCGTGAGAGGTGACGGAGGCGGCGGCACGGCGGGGTCGATGACGATGCCGTCGCTCACGAGGTGGACGCCGTCTTCGGAGACGATCCACGAGACCGCCGGCGGCGTCGGGTAGTGCGCGTGGAGCACGTCGCCCCGCTCGATCGCGATGACCGTCACGTCACCGGCCCGAACCGCGACCGGTTCGAAATCGGGTGGCGGCACCGGGCGCCACGCGGACAGGGCGGCATGCGCGAGTGCGGCGGGCGAGGCGACCGCGGCCCAGATCATCATCAGGTCGACGATCCCGAGCGGACGCTGCACGACGTGGTCGTCGACATCGCGGCGCGGTGCGCCGCCTGCCAGGTCGAAGGTGACGACGCCGGTCGAGGTCCGCACCTCGAGGCGGTCATGGCCTTCGGGCACCGCACCCGCCATCCCCCACGCGTCGCTGCCGACGTTCCGCACCGACAGAGCGCCCTCCCAGACCTCGATCATCGTGTCGCCCGTCGTCGCGACCGACACCAGTGCGCCGGCTCGGGCCCGTGCCGCGGCGTCTTGCACCGCGGTGATCGACGGGAGGTCGCTGAGGACGGATTCGAGCCACGCGGCGCCGCGGATGAGCAACGCGAGCTCCGCCTCCGCCACCAGGGCCGCGACATCGGCGGGATCGAGCGCGCCGACGGCACGGAAGGCGCGGCCCCACGTCATCACGTCGTTGAGCCGCGTGGTGACGGCGCGGAAGTCGTCAGTGCTCTGCGCGATGGCGTCTTCCACGAGCAGGCGCAGCGCGAGCTCGGGGTCGACCACCGGCGACGGCACGACCGCTCAGTCGCGCTGGCGCTCGATGTCGGCGCCCAGCCGTCGGAGCTTGCCGCCGAAGTCCTCGTAGCCGCGATCGATGTGGTGCGCGTCTTCGACGATCGTCTCGCCATCGGCGACGAGTCCGCCGAGGCAGAGCGCGACGCCGGCCCGGAGGTCGTGCGCCTTGACGCGGGCGCCGGAGAGCCGGGAGACGCCTCGGACGACGGCGTGGTGGCTGTCGGTGCGGATGTCGGCGCCCATGCGGTTGAGCTCGGCGACGTAGGCGAAGCGGTTGTCGCGGAAGATGTTCTCCGTCACGATCGCCACGCCGTCGGCGACCGCGAGCATCGCGACGAGCAGCGGCTTGTAGTCGGTGGCGATGCCTGGATAGGGCAGCGTCGCGACGTCTGCCGACCGCAGCCGCCCTCGCCCCGTCGCCCACAGGCCGGAGCTCGACGGCGCCACACGGACGCCCATGTCGCCCATCTTCTGGACGATCATGTCCATGTGGTCGGGGCGGGCCCCCTCGATCGTCACCTCGCCGCCCGCGATGGCCACTGCCGCCACCCAGGTGGCCGCCTCGATGCGGTCGGGGATCACCGCGTGCTCGACGGCGTGCAGCTCGTCGACGCCGTCGACCTCGATCGTCGACGACCCGGCGCCGGCGATGCGGGCGCCCATCCGGTTGAGCATCGCTGCGAGATCGGCGACCTCCGGTTCACGGGCCGCGTTCTCGATCACGGTCGTTCCCTTGGCCAGCACCGACGCCATCAGGAGGTTGTCGGTCGCGGTGTGGCTCGGGAACTCGAGGACGATCCGGGTGCCGGTCAGACGGTCGGGGCAGCGAGCCTCGATGTACCCGTGCTCGGTCTCGAAGGTCGCGCCCATCAGCTCGAGGCCACGGAGGTGCATGTCGATGGGGCGGACCCCGAAGTTGTCACCCCCCGGCATCGACACGCGGGCGCGGCCGAAGCGAGCGAGCAGCGGGCCGAGGACGACGATCGATGCCCGCATCTGCTCGACCAGCTCGTAAGGCGCCTCCGGGACGAGATCGGACCGGCGGATGATGCGCAGCTCGTCGCCCGACCGCCTGGTGTCGACTCCCATCGACACGAGCAGGTCGCACATGATCTCGACGTCGGCGATGTGGGGGACGTTGCGGAGGACGAACTCCCCCTCGGCCAGGACCGTGGCCGCCATCAGCTTGAGGACCGAGTTCTTGGCCCCTGACACGGTGACGGTGCCCGACAGCGGGCCGCTGGGGCGGACGAGGAACCGGTCCATACGCCGGAGAGTATGCACGTCGTTCGCTGCGCCCCCTCACCGTTAGGCTGCCCGCCGCCGTGGCCAGAAGAAGCGAGACGAAGGCCACGGTCGACGACCGGCTCCTCGCGCAGATCCTCGCCCCGCGCGACGGCCTCGTCGTCGAGCGGCGGGAACCGGCGGACGGCGGCGCAGCCGGCGACGGCGACGGTTCCGTCGTCTTCGTCGCCGAGCGGGGCCCGGTCGGGCACTACCGGCGTACGGTCGAGGTCCGGCCGGCAGGCAGCGATGCGCACGAGGTGCGCCAGGTCGTCGAGCACGAGCTGGCGATCCCGTTCTTCGGCTGGCTCTTCGCGATCCCCTACGAGCGCGCCCTCGCTCGGCTCGGCCGCCCCGGCCGCCACCCATGGTGGGCGCCGCCCGACGCGATCGACACCCGCGCCGCAGCGATGCTCGCCAGCCTGTGCGCGCTGGCCGGGGTCGCCGCCTACCCGGGCGTCCTCCTCACGCAGACCATCGAGTTCGCTCGCGAGGAGCTCGGCTTCTCCGAGCAGGCTCAGAGCCTCGCCCTCGCCGTGGTGCGCGGCGACATCGTCGTCGCCCTCGGCCTCGTCACCCTCGCCGATCGACGAGGACGCCGCTCCATCGCCCTGCTCTCGCTGTACCTCGGATGCGCGATGACCGCGGTGGGCGCGCTGTCGCCCTCGGTCCACGTCCTCACAGCGACCCAACTCGTCGCCCGCGGGTGCATCACCGCGGTCGCGATCCTCCTCGGGGTCATGGCAGCGGAAGAGATGCCGGCGGGATCACGCGCCTACGCCGTGAGTCTGCTCTCGGTGTCGGGTGCGCTCGGCGTCGCGCTGGCGCTCGCCGTGTTCCCGGTCGCCGACCTCGACCCGCGCGGCTGGCGGATCGTCTACGTGATCGCGCTGGTGGGCATCCCGTTGATCGCCGTGTGCGCCAAGCGGTTGCCGGAGAGTCGTCGGTTCACCACGCCGCACCGCGACGTGAAGCTGTCGAGCCACGGCCGTCGGTTCTGGTTGCTCGCTGCGAGCGCCTTCCTGTTCGCCATCTTCTGGGGGCCGGCTGCTCAGTACCAGAACGTCTTCCTCCGGCGGGAGCGAGGGTTCTCGGCCGCGCGGATCAGCCTGTTCACGGTGGCGACGAACGTGTGGGGCGGGCTCGGGATCGTCGCCGGTGGCCGCCTCGCCGACGTCCGCGGCCGTCGCGTGGTCGCGGCGGTCGGGATCGTCGGCGGCGTCGGCGCAACGGTGCTGATGTTCTTCTCGGCCGGTTGGCCGGTGTGGGCGTGGTCGGTGGTCGGCTCGATCGTCGGAGCAGCGACCGTTCCCGCGCTCAGCGTCTACGGGCCGGAGCTCTTCCCGACGTCGTTGCGCGGCCGCGCCAACGGTGTCATCAGTGCCCTCGGACGCATCGGCAGCGTCCTCGGCCTGCTCGTTCTCGCGCTGATCGTCGGGCGACAGTCGGAGCTCGCGCCGATCATGGCTCTGCTCGCCCTCGGCCCTGCGCTGGTGGTCGTCCTGGTGCTCGTCGCGTACCCGGAGACGGCCCATCGAGAGCTCGAAGACCTCAACCCCGAGGACCGTCCCCCGCCGGAGGTCGCCCACTAGCGTGACCGTCCGGCAATGGGCCTGACCGAGTACCTGCGCGTGATCTGGCGGCGGAAGTGGCGGATCCTCGGCGTCGCGCTCGTGCTCGCGGCGATCGTGTACGTCCGCAGCGGCACGGCGCCCGACGAGTACGAAGCCGCGGCGCTGCTCGCCGTCACGCCCGGCGACGCCGGCTCGCCCGCGGCGGCAGAAGCGCTGGCCAAGACCTACGCGAACCTGGCCGAGACCCGCCCGGTGGTCGCCCGGGCGGTGGAGTCGGGAGACATCGATGCGTCGGCCTCCGACGCTCGTGATCGCATCGAGGCCGAGGCGACCGAAGCAGGGTTCCTCGAAGTGCACGCGCTGGGCCCATCGCCCGACCGCGCCGAGCGGCTCGCCACCGCCATCGCCGATGCGCTGGTCGCGCGGGTGGCCGAACGCCAGCAGCAGGCGCGAGAGGCGACGATCAAGCCGCTGGCCGACGAGGCGGCCGACGTCGAGCGCCAGCTGTCGTCGCGAGACCTCGCCGCCGACGCGCCCGTCCGCACCGCGTTGGTGGCCCGCTACCAGGAGCTGACACGCGGCCTGACCGCGGCGCGGCTGCGGCCGCTCGACACGATCGAGATCGTGTCGCCCGCGCGGGCCTCGACCGAGCCGGTGGAGCCGACGCCGGCCCGCGACGCGCTCGAGACGTTCGCCGCCGCGCTGCTCGTGTTCTCCATCGTCGCCCTGGTCATCGAGGCGCTGTCCGACCGGCTCAGCGCGGAGCGACCGGCGGAGGAAGCGGCCCGCATCACCTCGCTGCCGGTCCTCGCGCAGATCCCGCGAGCGGGCGGAGCCGACGCCGTGGAGGCCTTCCGGACCCTGCGCACGAGCCTGATGTTCATGTCGACGTCGGAGCGCCTGCGGACCCTGGCGATCGTCAGCGTCGACCCCGGCGCAGGCAAGACCTTCGTCGCCCTGAACCTCGCACGTGAGGCCGCGGCGCTCGACGTACCCGTCGTCGTCATCGACGGCGACCTGCGCCGCCCCTCGATCCACGACCGGCTCAACCTCCCCCGCTCCCCCGGCCTGAGCGAGGCTCTCGCCACCGCTGATCCCGGCGCCGCGCTGTCACCGGAGCAGACGCCCGGTCATGTCATCGAGGGATGGATGCGGATCATCCCGAGCGGCGCGCCGGTGGCCGATCCCGCAGGCCTCTTCGGAGGCCGAGCCTTCCGCGACGCGCTCGACGCGATGACCTGGGCCGAGCTCGTCGTCGTCGACACGCCAGCCGGCGGGTTGTTCGCCGACGCTCTCGCGATCGCATCGCAGTGCGACGCGACCCTCGTCGTCGTCGACGCCCAGAACAGCAAGCGGCGAGCGGTGAGGAACCTGGTCGAGAACCTGCGCCAGGTGAGCGCGCAGCCGATCGGCCTGGTGATGAACCGCGTCGAGCCGACGCCGCGCCCGTCGTACTACGACAAGGCGTCGGGCAAGCGCAGAGACTCGACCCAGCGAGCGACCGCGCCGGCGACCTCCTGATCCTTGCGGCGCAGGCCGTGGTCGCCGCCGTCGATCCAGACGTGCGTCACCGGTCCGCCGATGACCGCCGTGTGCTCCTCGAGCTCCGCCGGCGTGGCGAAGGCGTCACGGGTGCCCGACACGAAGAGGCACGGAACCTCGATCCGGGGGAGGTGCGCGGTGCGGAGCTGGTCGGGCTTGCCGGGCGGGTGGAGCGGATAGCTCACCAGCACGAGCGCAGCGGCGTCGAACCCGTCGGCGACGGCCATCGAGCAGACGCGTCCGCCGAACGACCGTCCGCCGAGGATCACCGACCGGTGCCGTTCGCGAAGCGGCGCAGCCTCCTCGGCGACGAACTCGGCCGCCTTGTCGGCTCGCTTCGGCAGGTCGAGCCGGACGACCTCGACGCCGAGCGGACTGACGGCCTCCTCGATGGCGATCAGCGACGGATGTTCGCGTGTGGCGCTCGCCCCCGGCGTGAGGACCAGCGCCGTCACGCGGATTCCAAGAGGATGCGCCGGGCTTCGCTCAAGTCGACCATCCGCTGGCCGGCACCCTCGGTGTCGGCGCCGTGGTCGGGATGCGCCTCACGTACGAGGTCGCGGAAGCGCTGCTGGATCTCTCGTCGCGCCGGCTCCGCGGTGCTCGCGAACCCGAGCGTGGTCAACGCCCACCGCTCGTCGTGGTGGATGCCGCGCCTCCGGAACGCGCCGGCTTCGTCACCCGTGAGGAAGTGCACCAGCCGGTCGTCGATGCCTCCGGTCCAGCGGGTGGCTCTCCGCAGGAGACGGAACGCCTGCCCCCGCACGACGTACGACAGCCGCGCCGCCGCGTACATCGCGCCGAGCACCTGCGGGAGCACCGACCCGTGATCGTCGACCTGCAGCTCGAGGCGCTCGCCCTCGGCGACCAACCGGTGGTGCGACCGGTCGAGACCGTGCACGTCCTCCTGGAACCGGTGGAGGACTCGCGGCTGGATCACACGCCGCCCGGCTTCGAGATCGTCGAGGAGGACGTCGATGCGGTCGAGGATCTCCTCCTCGCCTTCGAGCGCGCTCACGCCCGCTGCGACGATCCCGGCCAGGAGGATGCCGCCCGGGCCCGGCGCGGGATCGGTCGGCAGCCACAACTTCCCGAGCGCGACCCGACGAGTCGGAGCGAACGGGCGGGAGTGGCGGATCTCGAGCTCCGCGACGAGCACCGCCGAAGGCTACGCAAGCAGCCGAGCTACACGAACTCGAAGAGCAGGTCGCGCAGCTCCTGCGCGTTGGCCCGCACCGTCTCGTCGTCGGCCTCCTGCTCGAGGGCCTGCGCGATCGCGGTCGACAGCTCCTGCACCTTCCGCCAGACATCGGGGTCGATCCCGAAGGGCGGTGCCACGGCACGCGCGGCGTCGGCCGCGTCGAAGAACTCGCCGGCGAGCGCGAGGTCGCCGGCGTCGTCCTTCAGGCGGTCGGCCGCGACGTAGAGGTGCGACATGGCCTCGTAGCTGGCCTCGTCGTCGGTCGGGTCGTCGTCGCCGAGATCGTCCGTCGCCTCGAGCGCGTCGGGGAACTCGATCTCGTCGAGCAGCCGGTCGACGGTGTCCTCGTCGTGCGATCCGACGACGAGGTCGGTGCCGATCCCGGAGTCCTGGCCGGGGTCATAGCCCGGCTGGACGTCTGCACCGGTGGGCGCCTCCCACTGATGTTCGATCCCCTCGGCCTGCAGGCGCAGCTCCAGCGCGCCCCGCTGCTCGTCGGGCCAGTCGCCCAACTCGTAGATGACGACCTCCGACTCCTCGTCGTCGCGGGCAGGAAGCGTGTCGACGAGCGTGGCGCCGTCGTCCGCGCACACCTCGACGCCCTCGCGATACTCAGCGCCGCATTCGGGACACCACATGCTCATGGCGCGAGTGTCTACCCGCTGAGCGCCGCGCCCGTGCGAAATCGAGAGAGAGAAGGCTTAGAGCAGGCCGTACGCGTCGCGAGGACGACGACGAGCCGCCGCCTGCATCACCGCGCCACCACCGATGAGGGCGAACCCGAACGGCACGAGCATGTCGGCGGCGATGCCGGTGTCGGCGAGGTCGCCGCCGGCGGCCGTCTCCCCGCCGGTAGCGGCGGGCGCGGTGGTCGTCGTGGTCGCCGTCTGGCCGCCGGTCACGGGAATCGAACGGACCGGAGGCATCGTCGTCGTGGTCTGCGCCGCCGCAGCCCCGGCGCCGGCCATCAACGACCCGGCGACGACGAAGGCTCCGATCGCGAAACGCACCACTCGCACGGTCGGACACCCTACCAGCGCGGGCTTCGGCCCAAGCGAATCCCCGAAGCCCGAGCCCGAGCCGGTTGCCGTCACAGGCGGACGTCCTCCGACCAGCGCCCGAAGACGTCGGCCATCGCACCCATCATCTCGCCGACCGTGGCGTGCACGCGGACGGCGTCGAGGATCGGGGGCATGAGGTTCGCCGCCGGGTCGGCCGCCGCCGCGCGCAGCGCGTCGAGCATCGACTCGACGGCCTCCGACGAGCGGTGGCGCTTCACCTCGGCCAGGCGCTTGAGCTGCGCGTCCTCCACCTCGGGCCCGATGGCCAGCAGCGGCGGCCGCTCGTCGTCGCCCTCGGTGTAGCGGTTGACGCCGACGACGATCCGGCGGCCGCTGACGACCTTGCGCTCCGCCTCGTACGCCGCCTTGGTGATCTCGCCCTGGAACCAGCCCTGCTCGATCCCGGCGTAGACGCCTTCGAGGATCGACCCGTTCCCGAGCTCGTCGAGGTGGTCGAAGATCTCGGTGGCCAGGCGCTCCATCTCGTCGGTCATCCACTCGACGTAGTGCGAGCCGCCGAGCGGATCCGCCACGTGAGCGACGCCCGACTCGTGGGCGATCATCTGCTGCGTCCGCAGCGCGAGGCGCGCGGCCTTCTCGGTCGGCAGGGCGAGCGCCTCGTCGTAGGCGTCGGTGTGGAGCGACTGCGTGCCGCCGAGGACGCCAGCGAGCGCCTGGATGGCGACGCGCGCGAGGTTCAGCTCGGGCTGCTGCGCGGTGAGGCTGACGCCGGCCGTCTGGGTGTGGAACCGGAGCTGCAGGCTCCGCTCCTTCTTCGCGCCGTAGCGGTCGCGCAACCACGTGGCCCAGATCCGGCGGGCCGCCCGGAACTTGCCGATCTCCTCGAAGAAGTCCCAGTAGGAGTTGAAGAAGAACGACAGCCGCGGGGCGAACTCGTCGACGTCGAGGCCCGCCTGCTGGGCTGCCTCGACGTAGGCGAACCCGTTGGCCAGGGTGAACGCGAGCTCTTGCGCGGCCGTCGATCCGGCCTCACGGATGTGGTAGCCGGAGATCGAGATCGGATGCCATCGCGGCATCTCCGCCGAGCAGAACCGCATCATGTCGGTGACGATCCGCATCGACGGCCGGGGCGGGAAGACGTACTCCTTCTGGGCTTGGTACTCCTTGAGGATGTCGTTCTGGATCGTCCCGCTGAGCTGCTGACGGGCGACCCCCGATTCCTCCGCGACCGCGACGTACATCGCGAGAGCGATGGCCGCAGGCGAGTTGATCGTCATCGACGTGGTCACCGACCCGAGGTCGATGTCCGCGAACAGGTCTTCCATGTCGGCGAGGGTGTCGATCGCGACGCCCGCCTTGCCGACCTCGCCGAGGCAGCGGGGATCGTCGGAGTCGCGGCCCATCAACGTCGGGAGGTCGAAGGCCGTCGACAGGCCAGTACCGCCCGAGCGGAGGATCTCCTTGAACCGGGCGTTGGTGTCTTCCGCCGTGCCGAAGCCGGCGAACATCCGCATCGTCCAGAGCTTCGACCGGTACATCGACGCGTACGGGCCCCGCGTGTACGGGTACTGGCCCGGGAACTCGCCGTCGTCCGGCCCGTAGACGGGCTCGAGCGGCACGCCGCTGAGCGTCTCGTAGAGGTCGTCGCGGATCGGCGACGATTCGAACGCCTGCTGCCACTCCTCGCGGGAGGTCACCAGACCAGTATCCCCCGTTCGCCCCTGAGTAGTGTCCCGAACGACATGAGCCCCGAATCCCAGGCCCCTGATCGCAACCTCGCGCTCGAGCTCGTGCGCGTCACCGAAGCCGCTGCGCTCGCCGCCTCGCGTTGGGTCGGACGCGGCGACAAGGAAGGCGCCGACGGCGCCGCCGTCGACGCGATGCGCATCGTCCTCGGGAGCGTCTCGATGGACGGCATCGTCGTCATCGGCGAGGGCGAGAAGGACGAAGCGCCGATGCTCTACAACGGCGAGCAGGTCGGCAGCGGCGAGCCCCCGCTCACCGACATCGCCGTCGACCCGATCGACGGCACGACGCTCACGTCGCTCGGCCGGAACGGCGCGCTCGCGGTCATCGCGGTGAGCGAGCGGGGCACCATGTTCAACCCCGGTCCGTGCGTCTACATGGAGAAGGTCGCGGTCGGCCCGGAGTCGAAGGGCGTCATCGACATCAACGCCCCGGTCGCCGACAACCTCAAGGCCGTCGCCAAGGCGAAGGGCGAGTCGGTGCGCGACGTGACGGCGGTGATCCTCGATCGTCCTCGCCACGACGACCTCATCGCGCAGGTTCGCGCCGCGGGTGCCCGCATCCGGTTGATCCCCGACGGCGACATCGCCGGCGCCATCGCCACCGGGTGGATCGAGTCCGGCTTCGACATCCTCCTCGGCATCGGCGGCACGCCCGAGGGCGTCACCGCGGCGGCCGCGCTCAAGTGCATGGGCGGCGAGATCCTCGGCAAGCTGTGGCCCCGCAACGACGACGAGCGCAACGCGGCGCTCGATCAGGGCTACGACCTCGACGCCGTCCTCACCACCGACGACCTCGTCAAGGGCGACAACTGCTTCTTCGCGGCCACCGGCATCACCGACGGCGAGCTGCTGCGCGGCGTCCACTACGTCGGCGACCGGGCGACCACGGAGTCACTGGTGATGCGATCGAAGTCGGGCACCGTCCGCAAGGTCGAAGCTCACCACCGCCTCGAGAAGCTCTCCGAGTACTCCTCGATCGACTTCCGGTAGCCGACAGGCCCTGCGTTTGCGGCCGCCCGCTCAGACCTGGCTGCTCACCATGCCCGCGGCGCGCGCGAGCAGCGAGCGTGGCACCAGGTGCGTCACCGCCGCGAGGGCCTTGTTCGGGAGACCGCTGGTGAAGATGCCGCGCTTGGCGTCGAAGGCTCGGAGCGAACCCTCGACGACCTCGTCGGCCGACTGCCACGCGAACGAGGGGATGTTCGAGTCTCTGTAGCCCGCGCGCGCCTGCCACTCGGTGCGAGTGGCCCCCGGTGCCACACACAGCACCCGCACACCCTTCGATCGGTACTCCTCGTGGAGGGCGAGGGAGAACTGTGTGACGAAGGCCTTCGTGCCGCAGTAGGTCGCGTTGCCCGGCGCAGGCTGGAACCCGGCGATCGAGGAGACGTTGATGATCCCGCCGCTGCGACGCTCGACGAGCTGCGGAAGGATCGCGTGCGTGAGCCGCACGAGGGCGAGCACGTTGAGGCGGATCTCGCGGTCTTCCTCGTCGAGGGGCAGCTCGTGGAAGAGGCCGGTCGTCCCGAAGCCCGCGTTGTTCACGAGCAGGTCGACGGGCCGGCCCGTGTCGGCGAGGCGCTCCTCCACCATCCGCAGCTCGGTGAGGTCGGTCAGGTCGGCGGGAATGACCTCGGCCTCACGCCCGTGGGCCCGGATCTCGCCCGCCAGCTTCTGCAGGGCATCGGCGTTGCGAGCCACGAGGACGAGGTCGTAGCCGCGCTCGACGAGCGAGCGGGCGAACGACTCCCCGATCCCCTGGGAGGCACCGGTGACGAGCGCGGTCGGCATGCGCTCGACGCTAGAGGTCGCGAACGAGCTGCACGATCCGAGTGCTCGCCGAGGCGCCGGGGAAGACGCCCTCCTCCCGCCAGCCGCGACTCCGGTAGAAGCTCTCGGCCGGTGATCCGCTCGCGGTGCGCAGACGGCAGCGGCGGGCGCCCCGCTCGATCGCTGCGGTGACGAACGACGTGACGAGGTGTCCGCCGACCCCCTCGTTGCGGGCGTTCGCGCTCACGAACAGCTCCGAGAGGTTCGCGAGCTCACCGTCGGTCCAGCCCGTGGCGATGCCGACGACGTCACCGTCGCGTCGAGCGGTGACCGCAAGAGGGCTCTGCGGGTCGGGCCACCGTTCGCCGACCCACGCGCGGGTGACGTCGTCGAGGCGGTCGGAGACGGTGAGCTCGAGCTCGAGGCCGCCACGTCCCACGATGCGAGGCAGCCCGAACGGGAAGTCGCCGAGCAGGTGCCAGCGGCGCTCGCCGTGCTCGTGCACCTTCTCCTGCAGCAGGTGGACCGACTCGACGACGACGTCTCGCGTGTAGTCGCCGAGCACGGCCACGCCGGCTTCGACCCGCTCCGGCGCGATCCCGTCGGCGACCGTGACGTGGGGGACGAACGGCCACGTCAGCTCACGCTTCAACGGCTCGACGAACACCCGGTCACGCAGCGCGCCGAGGCGGTCGAGGAAGCCCCACACGCCGAGGTACACGACGGGGTTGTGCGGGAGGAAGGAGTCGGGCGGGCCGAGCGTCAGCTCGAACGGCTTGGTGGCGGCCGCGGCACGTCGCATCACGTCGACCGCACGCACCAGGTCGTCCTCCCGCACGTTCACCGGAGGAACCAGCGTGATGTGGGGCGGGATGCGCTCGAGCGCGGGATCGCCGAGGGCGCGGCGCAAACCCTCGATCTCCGTGCGCGCCGGCTCCGGGATCAGGAGCGCGACACCGAGCCTCCGCCTACCCATGCCCGCTCATTCTGCTTCTGCGTGGATCCGCACCCCACGTACGGGGTTCGGATCCACGTAGAACGCAGGGGTTAGGAGGCGCCGGCTGCTTCGAGGCGGACTTCGGCCCGACGGCGGGCGAGTGCCGCGTCTTCGTCGTCGCCGCCGGTCCGGGTGAGGGCCTCACGGGCACGCGCGACGTCGATCTGGTCGGCCAGCTCGGCGACGTCGCTGAGGATCGTCACCCGGTTGTCCTTGACCTCCACGAAGCCGCCGTGGACCGCGGCGACGATCTCGTTCGAGCCGGAGCCCGCACCCGCCGGCGTGATCCGCACCTTTCCGATGCCGAGCACGCCGACGAACGGGGCGTGGTTGTTGAGGAAGGCGATGTCGCCGCCCGCGGTGCGGGCGATGACCATGTCGGCTTCCCCTTCGTAGAGGATCCGCTCGGGCGAGACGAGAGCGACCTGCATCGATGGAGCGACCTAGCCCTCGGCCCGGAGCTGATCGGCCTTCTTCGTCAGGTCGTCGATGCCACCGACGTTGAAGAACGCCTGCTCCGGGTAGTCGTCGTACTCGCCGGCGAGCAGGTTGCCGAACGCCTCGACCGTCTCGTCGACGGGGACGTTCGCACCCGGGATCTGGGTGAACTGCTCGGCCGCGTACATCGGCTGACCGAGGAACTTCTCGATCTTGCGGGCACGACCGACGAGGACCTTGTCCTCTTCGGTGAGCTCGTCGATGCCCAGGATGGCGATGATGTCCTGCAGTTCCTTGTAGCGCTGCAGGGCCTGCACGACGCCACGGGCGACCCGGTAGTGCTCCTCGCCGACGACGTCGGGCTGGAGGATGTTCGAGGTCGACGCGAGCGGGTCGACCGCCGGGAAGATGCCCTTGGCGAACACGTCGCGCGACAGGTTGGTGGTCGCGTCGAAGTGGGTGAAGGCGGTGAACGGCGCAGGGTCGGTGTAGTCGTCGGCAGGCACGTACACGGCCTGCAGCGACGTGATCGACTTGCCCTTCACCGAGGTGATGCGCTCCTGGAGCTGGCCCATCTCGTCGGCGAGCGTCGGCTGGTACCCGACGGCGCTGGCCATACGACCGAGCAGGGTCGACACCTCGGAACCGGCCTGGGTGAACCGGAAGATGTTGTCGATGAAGAGGAGCACGTCGCGGTTCTCGACGTCGCGGAAGTACTCGGCCATCGTCAGGGCCGAGAGGGCGACGCGGAGGCGCACGCCCGGCGGCTCGTCCATCTGCCCGTAGACGAGTGCGGTGTTGGCGATGACGCCCGACTCCTGCATCTCGAGCCAGAGGTCGGTGCCCTCACGGGTCCGCTCACCCACGCCGGCGAAGACGGACACACCGCCGTGCTGCTTGGCGACTCGGGTGATCATCTCCTGGATCATCACGGTCTTGCCGACGCCGGCCCCACCGAAGAGGCCGATCTTTCCGCCCTGGCGGTAGGGCTCGAGGAGGTCGACGACCTTGAGGCCCGTCTCGAACATGCGGGTCTGCGGGTCGAGGTCGGCGAGCGGCGGAGCGGGGCGGTGGATCTCCCACCGGTCGGCGACGCCTTCGGTGACCTCGACGCCACCGGTGTCGAGCGGCTTGCCGAGGACGTTGAACACGTGGCCGAGCACGCCGGGGCCGACCGGCACCGCGATGCCCTGGCCGAGGTTGCGGACGGCGGTGCCGCGCTTGAGGCCGTCGGTCGGGCTCATGGCGATCGCTCGCACGCGGCTGTCGCCGATGTGCTGGGCGACCTCGGCGGTGACGGTCTGGGCCTTGCCCTCGACCTCGATGGTGAACTCCAGGGCGCCGTTGATGTCGGGAAGGTTCCCGGGCGGGAACTCGACGTCGACGACCGGGCCGACGATGGCGACGATGCGCCCGTCCTTCAGGGTCTGCGTGCCAGGGGTCTCGGTTGCGGTCATGACCTCTCCTGCTCGATGCGGCGGGCGGAATCGTGGTGGCGCTGGGGCATCAGCTGCTGGGGCGGGACGACGTCACGGAGGAGGTCGACCGACCCGCTCGCGGCCTGGGCGAGCGCCTCGGCGCCGGAGGCGATCTCGATGAGTTCGGTGGTGATGGCGTCCTGCCGCGCTCGGTTCATCGAGCGGGTCAGGACCTTGATGAGCTCGTCGGCGTTGTCGGTTGCCGACTTCATGGCCCGCTGGCGGGCGACGTGCTCGGAGGCGGCGGCGTCGAGGAAGGCGGCGTACAGCCGGCTCTCGACGTAGCGGGGGACGATGGCTTCGAGGATCGCCGCGGGTGCGGGCTCGAACTCGTAGTCGGCGGCCGGACCCGATCCTTCGGCGGCTGCGCCCTCGGTGAGCGCGGCCGACTCCATCGGGATGAAGCGGCGCTCGAGCACCCGCTGCGTCGCGACGCTCAGGAACTGCGTGTAGACGAGCTGGACCTGGTCGACCTCGCCCGCTTCGTACTGGCGGACGACCTCCGCCGCGACCTGACGAGCGTCTTCGTAAGACGGGTTGTCGGAGAACCCGGTGTACGACTGCTCGATGCGGTAGCCGCGGAAGCGGAAGTAGTTGAAGGCCTTCTTCCCGATCAGGAAGAGCTTGTAGTCGCGGCCTGCCGCGACCTCGGCCTGCAGCGAGCGCTCGGCCTGGCGGATGACGCCGGAGTTGTAGCCACCGGCGAGGCCGCGGTCGGCGGCGACGACGATGTAGGCGACCGTGCGGACGTCTTCACGAGGCGTCAGCAGCGGCGACGACGAGCCGGCGCCCGCCGCCGCGAGGTTTCGGATCACCTCGGTGATCTGCTCGCTGTACGGACGGGCGGCGGCCACCCGAGCCTGGGCCTTCACGATCCGGCTGGCGGCGATGAGCTCCATCGCCCGGGTGATCTTCTTGGTCGACTGGACACTGCGGATCCGACCCCGCAGCGCGCGTTCTGCGCCGCCCGGCATCGTTAGCTAGCAGCCCCCGCCGTGGCATCGCCGGCGGTCGCCGACGCAGCGCCGGTGTCCGACGTCTGGAAGCGGTCCTTGAAGGCCTTCACGGCCGAGTCGAGGGTGTCCTCGTCGAGGGCACCACCGGAGCGGATCGTGTCCATCAGCGAGCTGTGGCGCGACTTGATGTCCTGGATCAGCTCCTGCTCGAAGCGGCGGACGTCTTCGATCGGCAGGTCGTCGAGGTAGCCGCGGGTGCCGGCGAAGATCGACACGACCTGCTCGTCGACCGACATCGGCTGGCCGTTCGGCTGCTTGAGCAGCTCGACGAGGCGACGGCCGCGGTCGATGAGCGCCTGCGACGCACGGTCGAGCTCCGCACCGAAGGAGGCGAAGGCCTCGAGCTCACGGAAGTTCGCGAGGTCGAGCTTCAGACCACCAGCGATCGACTTCATCGCCTTCGTCTGGGCGGAGCCACCCACTCGGGACACCGACGTACCGACGTTCATCGCCGGGCGGACGCCCGAGTTGAACAGGTCGAGGTCGAGGAAGATCTGACCGTCGGTGATCGAGATGACGTTCGTCGGGATGTAGGCCGAGATGTCGCCGGCCTTGGTCTCGATGACCGGCAGCGCGGTCAGCGAACCGCCACCCATGTGATCGGCGAGCTTGGCGGCACGCTCGAGCAGGCGGGAGTGGAGGTAGAAGACGTCGCCCGGGTACGCCTCGCGGCCCGGCGGGCGGCGGAGGAGGAGCGACATCTGGCGGTAGGCGTCGGCCTGCTTCGACAGGTCGTCGTAGATGATCAGCGCGTGCTCGCCGTTCTCCATCCAGTGCTGGCCGATCGCGCACCCCGAGTACGGGGCCAGCCACTTGAACGGAGCCGGGTCGGAAGCGGGCGCCGAGACGACGACCGTGTACTCCATGGCACCGGCGGCTTCGAGGGTGTTGACGATCTCGGCGATCGTCGAGCCCTTCTGGCCGATGCCGACGTAGATGCACTTCACGCCGAGGCCGCGCTGGTTGATGATCGTGTCGATCGCGACGGCGGTCTTGCCGGTCTTGCGGTCGCCGATGATCAGCTCGCGCTGGCCACGACCGACCGGCGTCATCGCGTCGATGACCTTGATGCCGGTCTGGAGGGGCTCCTTCACCGGCTGGCGGTCGACGATGCCCGGCGCCTGGATCTCGACTCGACGGATGGTCGTGGCGGTGATCGGACCCTTGCCGTCGACCGGCTCACCGAGCGGGTTGACGACACGGCCGAGCAGGCCGTCGCCGACGGGGATCGAGAGGATGTCACCGGTCGACTCGACCGGCTGGCCCTCCTCGATGGTGTCGACCTCGCCGAAGATGACGGAACCGATCGACTCCTCGTCGAGGTTCAGGGCGATGCCGAGAACACCGCCCTCGAAGCGCAGCAGCTCGTTGACCGACGTCTGGGGCAGGCCCGACACGCGGGCGATGCCGTCGCCGACCTCGATGACCCGGCCGACCTGGGCGGACGTCAGGGTCGGGTTGAAGTTCTGCAGTCGGTTGCGGATCGCCGACGTGATGTCGTCGGCGTTGATGTTGAAGGCGGTGTCCGACATGGCGGTTAGATGCTCTCCCGGAGCTGTTCGAGACGACGACGGACGGATCCGTCGATGACGGTGTCGCCGATGGTGGCGACGATGCCGCCGAGGATCGAGGGGTCGACGGAGACCCGTACGCTCACCTGCTTGCCGGTGCGCTCGGAGAGAGCACGCGAGAGGCGGGCGATCTGATCCTCGTTGAGGGGGATGGCGGAGGTGACCTCAGCGACGGCCTCGGACCGCGACTCCGCGGACCGCTGCACCATCTTGTCGATGATGGCGGGGAGGTCACGGGCGCGACCGGCGCCGACGACGAAGGAGACGAGCGAGGTCGTCACCGGCTGCGCACGTCCGCCGAGCAGGTCTTCCACGACCCCCTGACGGAGCTCGACCGGAAGGGCCTGGTCGGTGAGGCGGCTGCGCAGATCATCGTTGCGCTCGATGGTACGGGCGACCTCGTAGAGCTCGGCCTCGACCCGCTCGAGGTTGCCCTCGGCGCGGGCGACCTCGAACAGGGCCGTCGCGTAGGCGTCGAGGCGGTCTGCCATTACTGACGAGCCCCGCTGCCGACCTGTTCGATGAAGCGCTCGACGAGGGCGCGGTTGGTCTCGGCGTCGAGGTTGCGCTGGACGACGACCTCGGCCGCACCGATGGCGAGCTCGGCGACCTGCGCACGCAGGTCGGCCATCGCACGGTCCTGCGCGATGCGGACGTCGTCGGCGGTCCGGGCACGAAGCTCCTGGACCTCGGCCTCGGCGCGGGCCATCAGGTCGCGGCGCATCTGCTCCGCGGTCTGACGGGCCTCCTCGATGATGCGGGCCGACTCGTTCTTCGCGTCGGCCAGCTGACGCTGGTAGTCGTCGAGGATCGACTGGGCCTCGGCCTTGGTGCGCTCGGCCTCGTCGAGGTTGTCGCGGATGCGCTGCGTGCGCGCGGCCATGGCGTTGGTGATCGCCGGCAGCGCGAACTTCCACATCGCGAGGAGCAGGACGAGGAACGACAGACCGCCCCACAGCAGCTCGTTCGGCGCAGGGAGGATCGGGTTCGGCGACGCCTGGCACCGCTCGACCGGGTTGCCGAGCTCGAGCAGGTGGGCGCACTCCTCGGCCGCGTGGTCGACGAACTTGCCGCCCTCCGCCGCCGATGCGGTCGATGCGGTCGCGAGGGACAGCGCGGTGATGGCGCCGCCGCTGAGAACGACTCGTGTACGGGTACGCAAGGGAGCCCCTTCGATCAGGCGAACTTGAGAAGGATGAAGACGACGAAGCCGATGAGGGCGAGCGCCTCGGTGAAGGCGATGCCGAGGAACATCGTCGTACGGACCATGCCGGCGGCTTCGGGCTGACGGGCCATGGCCTGGACCGACTGACCGACGAGGTAGCCGATGCCGATGCCGGGGCCGATGGCGCCGAGGCCGTAGGCGAAACCGGCCGAGACCGCTTCGCCGAAGGCGATCTGGTCCTCACCGGCGATCTGGGCGAGAAGCGGGACGATACCCATGGTTGTTTCGTGACCTCCTGGGTCAGTGCTCGGGGTGCTTGGTACTGCGATCGGCAGAGCCGGAGCTCTCGTGCTCCGGATGCGGTGCTACCTGGCCCCGGAGTCCTAGTGCTCCGGATGCATGGCCCCGCCGATGTACACGGCGGTGAGGATGGTGAAGATGTAGGCCTGCAGGAAGATGACGAGGATCTCGAAGGCGGTCAGGCCGATGAGAACCACGAACGGCAGCGGGAAGATGACCTTCAGGAAACCGGACGCCCCGATGAGGGCGGAGGTCAGCACGGCGAAGGTCACCAGCAGGATGTGGCCGGCGAGCAGGTTGGCGAAGAGTCGGACCGCCAGCGAGAAGGGCCGGACGAGGAAGTTCGAGACGAACTCGATCGGCGTCACGAGGATGTACAGCGCCGTGGGAACGCCCGGAGGGAAGAGGTTGCTCTTCAGGTAGCCACCGAGACCCTGGTTCGCGACGCCGGCGACGTTGTAGACGACCCACACCAGAAGCGCGAGGAAGGCGGGCATCGCCATGCGGGCGTTCACCGGCATCTGCGCGGCCGGGATGATCCCCCACACGTTGTTGAAGAGGATGAACCAGAAGAGGGCCATCAGGAGCGGCATGACCCACTTCTTGTGGAGGCCCTCCTCGCCCATCGTCTGGAGCACGACCTGATCGCGCACGAACTCGACGCTCAGCTCGGCGACCGACTGCACGCCCGTGGGGACGAGCTGGGCCTTGCTGGCCGCGATCCCGAAGATCAGCAGGGTCAGCGCCACCGACAGGAAGCCGAGGAAGACGACCTTGTTGATGGCGAAGATGCCTTCAGGCGACCACCCGAAGGCGGGCCACTCGACGATGTGGCTGATCGGCGGGAACTCGAGTGCGAGCAACTTCACCGGTCGCGGTTCTCCTTTGCGACTGCTCCCGGCTTGAGGCCAGGGAACGCGAGCGAGGCGGATACGTAGCGGAGCTCCCAGAGCAGGAGCCCGAGGTGGGTGACGATCAGCGTCAGGCCGAGCGCCCAGAGCTGGACCCACGGCTGGTCCTTCACGAGGAGGACGGCGGCAGAGACGAGACCGAGGCGCAGCAGGTAGCCGAAGAGGGCGGCCCCCATGAGCAGCCCGTACGAGATGCGCGCAGCCCAGGCGAGGAGCGCCGCCGACAGGAGGAAGTTGACGATCACGAGCGCGACGGCGAACGCGCTGCTGATCGCGCCGTCGAGACCCCATGCGACAGCGCAGAAGGCGACGAGGACCGGACCGGCCCACAGTGCCTTGCGTGCCATGTCGCCCGCGATCTCCTGCTCGACGGCAGGGCCCGGATCGCGGGTGAGGAACGAGTCGGAGCTGGTGGCGGGGGCGGTCATCGCGTCGGTGCCTTCGGCATCGGGACCCTCTTGCGCGCCCACACGGCCTCTGCTTCCTGCGCCTTCATCCGGTGGTCGTAGGTGAACCACATCTTGAGGAACATCCCGACGATGCCGAACAGAAAGAGCGTGATCGTGAAGAGGGGGACCAGGCCGAGCCAGCGATCGAGGAGGTAGCCGAGGCCACCGAAGATCGCCGGGGTGATGGCGAACTCGAAGGCGACCGCGAGGCCGTCTCCGAATCCGTTCATCAGCTCGCGGCGCTCGCGGAGGTCCACCCTGCCCCTTTGCAGTTCCTGCACCTTCCCGGGGGACGAGAAGGTTGCGGAGGACTTTGTGAAAGCTTTCGCAATCTAGAACGCCAGGTTTTGGCGTGCCAAATCCAGCGGCGCACGTTAGTCCGAGACGTTCGTCACATCACAAGCTGAGGCCCTGTTCCGACAGTGGCGCAGCTCAAAGCGGACGTGCGTTATGCCGTCTTCTCGCCTTCGATGACGCGGAGCTCCGGAGCGGCGGGCTCCTCCTCGAGCGCGGCGGCAGCTTCTTCAGCTGCGCTGCGGCGCGCGCCCGGGTGGAAGACCGTATAGAGGAAGATGCCGAGGCCGAGCACCGCGAACGGCACGATGGCGTTGCCCTGTCCGGCGTCCGTGAGCGTCGGCCAGAGGACGAACGCCGACAGCAGCGCGGTCCACGCCCAGAGGATCGCGACCGCGCGCCGCTGGCCGTGTCCGAGGAGCATGAGGCGGTGGTGCAGGTGGTCCTTGTCGGCCGCGGCGGGCGATGCGCGTCTTCGTGAGCGCCGGATGATCGAGAACGCGGTGTCGAGGATCGGCACCCCCATCACGAAGAACGGGATGAAGATCGGCGCGTAGAAGAAGTACGTCTGGCCCGAGAACGGCTGGTCGGTGCGCCCGCCGACCACGAGGGTCGACGCAGCCATGAGCATCCCCAGGAACAACGCGCCGGAGTCGCCCATGATGATCCGCGCCGGGTTGAAGTTGTGGGGCAGGAAGCCGATGCACACGCCGCACGCGATGACGGCGACGAGCGGACCGATCGACGTCTCGCTCAACAGACCCGCTTCGTCGGGCCCGATCTGGACCGTGTAGAGGAAGAACGCGCCGGCCGCGATGGCGACGATGCCCGCGGCGAGACCGTCGAGACCGTCGATGAAGTTGACGGCGTTGGTCATCCCGAGCACCCAGATCACGGTCACGAGCGGCTGCAGGTCGGGCGACAACCCGACGAGGTCGAAGAACGGGATGCGGAAGAAGATCATCACGACGCCGAGCAGGGACAGGACGCTGCCGGCGAGCACCTGGCCGGCCATCTTCCCGGGCGCCGACATCTCCTCCCGGGGCCACGGGGTGCGGGTCTTGCCGAGGTCGTCGAGCAGTCCGACCGCGAAGATGATCGAGCTCGCGAGGACGACCGCGAGCGGTTCCGACGAGCCCTCGAACACCGGCTCGAGCGCCGGCACCTGACGGGCGACGGCCATGGCCGCGAGGAACGCGAGGAACATCGCCGCACCACCCGTGTTCGGCAGCGGCTTCGGATGGACCGACCGGTCGCCGCCGGGCATGCGCAGCGCCCCGAACCGGATGGCGAGGCGGCGGACGACGAACGTCAGCAGGAACGTCCCGACGGCGGAGACCGCGAAGACGAGCCCGTAGGCGCTGACGACGTCGTTCACATCACCCGCTCCCACCGCTGCCGCCGCTGCCGCCGCTGACCACCGGATCTGGGAACGGACTCGCCGAGATCTCGGCCGAATCGTTCCCAGAACCCGACGAGGTCATCAGGCCTGAGGGTAGGGGGCGAAGTCGGCGCACAGTTGGCGCACGGACTCGCGAACCTCGGCGATGACCGCCTGGTCGCCGCCGCTCCGGATGGTCTGACCGATCAGCGCTGCGATCGCCGCCATCTCGCCTTCCTTCATGCCGGCGGAGGTCACCGCGGGGGTCCCGATGCGCAGGCCGCTGGTGATGTAGGGCGGGCGAGGGTCGTTCGGGACGGTGTTCTCGTTGAGCGAGATGCCAGCCCGGTCGAGCCAGCCGCGGGCCTTCTTGCCGGAGAGCTCCTTGTCGAACGCGAGGAGGTCGACGAGCATCAGGTGGTTGTCGGTGCCGCCGGAGACGAGGCGGAAGCCCTCCCCCGCCAGCGCCTCGGCCAGCGCCGCGGCGTTGAGGACGATCTGGTTCGCGTACTCCTTGAACTCCGGCTGCGCCGCCTCGTAGAAGGCGACGGCCTTCGCCGCGATGACGTGGTCGAGCGGTCCGCCCTGCAGCCCTGGGAACACCGCCTTGTCGATCGCCTCGGCGAACTCCTTCTTCGAGAGGATGCAGCCGCCACGGGGGCCGCGGAGGGTCTTGTGGGTGGTGAACGTGACGATGTCCGCGTAGGGCACCGGGTTCGGGTGGACGCCGCCGGCGATCAGCCCGGCGATGTGCGCGGCGTCGAAGAGGAACAGCGCGCCGACCTCGTCCGCGATCTCACGGATCGGCGCGGGATCGATGATGCGGGGGTAGGCGGTGGCGCCGGCGACGATCATCTTCGGGCGGGCCTCGAGCGCGACCCGGCGCATCTCGTCGAAGTCGATTCGCTCGTCGCTCGCCGTCACGCCGTAGGCGACGAAGTTGTAGAGACGCCCGCTGGCGTTGACCGGCGAGCCGTGGGTGAGGTGGCCGCCCTGGTCGAGGCGCATGCCGAGCACCGTGTCGCCGACCTCGAGCGTCGCCAGGTAGACGGCCATGTTGGCGTTCGCGCCGGCGTGGGGCTGCACGTTCGCGTGCTCGGCGCCGAACAGGTCGCACACCCTCCGGCGGGCGAGGTCTTCGACCTCGTCGATCACCTCGTTGCCCCCGTAGTACCGCTTGCCCGGATAGCCCTCGGAGTACTTGTTGGTGAGGACCGACCCCGTCGCCTCCAGCACCTGGCGGCTGGTGAAGTTCTCGGAGGCGATCAGCTGGATCGTCGTGTTCTGACGCTCGACCTCACGGTCGATGATCGAGAACAGCTCGTTGTCGCGGGGCAGTTCGTTCATGGAGTTCCTTCGGGGAAAGCGAGGTCGACGAAGCGCTCGACGAGGCCGATGAGCTCCGATGCGGTGCGTTCGTAGCGTGCCCGGGGCGCGCCATAGGGGTCGGCGACGTCGTCAGCGGGGTTCTCGCCGAGCAGCTCGGAGTGGGTGCGACCGGCGTGGACCTTCGCCAACCACTCGTCGAACGGCTGCCCCGAGGCGCGAGCTCGCACGTCGTCTCCACGGCGCACGATCTCCTTGATCGTGAAGGTGCGGGGCCAGATCGTCGGCGTGCGGACGACGGCCTCGCGGACGTGCTCGCGCGCCATGCCGAGGACGAGGTCGGCGCCGGTGAGGAGCGAATCGTCCATCGTCCGGCTGCGGTGAGCCGACAGGTCGAGGCCCATCTCCTTGAGGATCGACACGCCGTGATCGCTCGCAGGCCGACCACCCTCGATGAGCCCGGCGGAGTGGACGTGGGCGTCGACGCCGCGGCGGGTCAGCCGGTCTCTGAGCAGCGCCTCCGCCATCGGCGAGCGGCAGATGTTGCCGGTGCACAGGAGGAGGACGTCGACGACTGGCCGCCCTGGCCCCGGCACCCCTCCCATGCCCCAAGTCTACGCTCCGGGGGATATGGCTCTCGATCCTCGGACACCCGTTCTCGTCGGCGTCGGACAGCATCAGCGCAAGCCGCAGGGCAGCGTCGTCGACCTCCCGTCGCCGGTCGAGATGATGGAGGAGGCGTGCCGTCTGGCCGGCACCGACAGCGGTTCGGGTGATCGCCTGCTGCGAGAGGCGCAGTCGGTCCAGGTCGTCGACACGATGTCGTGGCGCGTCACGAACCCGGCCGCGGTCCTCGCGCGCCACATCGGCGCGTCGCCGAAGGAGACGGTGTCGACGGCGGTGGGCGGCAACACGCCGCAGACGTTGGTCAACGAGTCTGCCCTGGCGATCCTCCGCGGCGACGTCGACGTCGTCGTCATCGCAGGCGTCGAGGCCATGTACACCCGGAACCGCGCCAGGAAGCTCGACGAGAAGCTGCGCTGGGGTGGGCCCGACGAGAGCGAAGGACTCCCGGAACCCACGCGCCGGGTCGGGTCGGACAAGCCGGGCACGAGCGAGTTCGAGATGGCCCGTGGCCTGATGATGCCGACGCAGGTGTATCCGATCTTCGAGTGCGCGATCCGGGCCGCGAACGGCCAGGGCGTTCACGAGCACACGATGCGGATCGCCGAGCTCTGGTCGCGGTTCTCGAAGGTCGCGGCGGCGAACCCGAACGCCTGGTCACCCGAGGAGAAGTCGGCCGAGGAGATCGCCACGCCCGGGGCTGACAACCGCCTCGTCGGGTTCCCGTATCCGAAGTACATGAACGCCAACATCCAGGTCGACCAGGCCGCTGCGCTCATCCTCTGCTCCGTCGAAGCGGCCCGGGCTGCGGGCGTACCGGAAGACCGGTGGGTGTTCCCCTGGTCGGGAGCCGATGCCCACGACCACTGGTTCCTCTCGGAGCGCGACACCCTCGCCGCCTCGCCGGCGATCGCCGCGATCGGACGCGCCGCGTTCGAGCTCGCCGGCATCGGCATCGACGACATCGCGCACCTCGACCTCTACTCCTGCTTCCCTTCGGCCTTGCAGATGGGTGCGGCTGCACTGGGGCTCGACGCGTGGGACCCGTCGCGGGTGCCGACCCTGACCGGCGGGCTGACGTTCGGCGGAGGGCCGGGCAACAACTACGTCACCCACTCGATCGCGCAGTTGGCCGGCGCACTTCGCGACGATCCGGGGTCGGTCGGGCTCGTCACCGCGCTCGGCTGGTACGCCACGAAGCACGCCATCGGCATCTACTCGACGAAGCCGCCGGCTGAGGGGTTCCGCTGGCGCAGCGCGCAGAACGAGGTCGACGCGTCCCCGAAACGGGACGTGGCGACGGACCACGTAGGCGACGCGAACGTCGAGGCATACACGGTCATGCACGACCGCGACGGCAACCGCCTCCAGGGCCTCTGCTCGCTCCTGCTCGACGACGGACGCCGCACGCTCGCCACCACATCCGACGCCGACCTGATGCGGGAGATGGTCGAAGGCGACATCGTGGGTCGCCGCGCCGATGTCGACGCAGCGGGGCACTTCTCCGTCAGCTGACGGCCTACGACGTTCTGTGAGCAGTTGTTCGACCTCAGGTCGAACAAACACTCACAGTTCGATCGTAAGCGAGCCCTGTCGGAGGACGACCGGTCCGGTGCCGGTGCAGTCGACGACGGTGGACGGCTCGCCGGCGCACGGTCCGCCGTCGACGACGACCGCCACGGCATCACCGAGCGCGGCTCGCACGCCGTCGGCCGTCTCGGGCGTCGGATCACCATGCAGATTCGCGGACGTCACCGCGAGCGGGCCCGTCCGGCGGAGGAGCGAGCGTACGAGGTCGTGATCGGGGCACCGGACGCCGACCGTGGCTTCGTTCGTCCCGAGGTCGAACGTCACGTCGTCACGTCGGCGAACGACGACGGTGAGACCCCCTGGCCAGTGAGCGTCGATGAGCGAGCGGGCGAGGTCGGACACGATCGCCACCCGCTCGATGTCGGCGGGATCACCGACGAGCACCGGCAACGTGACGTCGCGCGGCCGCCGCTTCGCGTCGAACAGCCGCTGCGTCGCACCCTCGACGAAGGGATCGACGGCGACGCCGTAGACGGTGTCGGTCGGTATGACGACTACCTGACCTGCGCGCAACGCCTCGACTGCGGCGTCGAAAGGATCGCTCACCACCGCGCCACCAGTATCCGCTCGCGGCCCGTCAGGTCGAGGCGCGTCTCGGCGTCGGGGAACCCGGCTTCGACCGCGAGACGCACCGCGTCCATCGCCTGGTGCGGGGCGATCTCGACGACGAGCACGCCGGGGTCCGACAGCCAGGTCGGCGCTTCCTTCACGATCCGGGCGATGTCCTCGAGACCCGTCGGTCCGGCACGCAGCGCAGACACCGGCTCCCACTCCGCGACCTCGGGCGGGAGGTCTTCGTCATCTGCGATGTACGGCGGGTTCGACACGATCAGCTGCACGTGCCCTTCGAGGATCGTGGGGAGCGGGTCGAACCACGACCCGTGCTCGAGGCGCACTCGACTCGCAGCCAGCGTCCCGATCCCGGCGAGGTTGGCCCGTGCCACCTCGAGTGCCTCGGCGGACGCATCCGTCGCCCACACCTTCGCGCCAGGCACTTCGACGGCGAGCGAGAGGGCGATCGCACCGGAGCCCGTGCCGAGGTCGACGAGCGTCGGCCGCGTCGGCTTGATCATCGCCCGCAGCTCGTTGAGCGCGACCTGCACGACCATCTCGGTCTCCGGTCGTGGGATGAGCACCCGCCGGTCGACGAACAGGTCGAGGCGGCGGAAGCCCCAGCGGCCCAACACGTACTGCAACGGCTCGCCCGCGGCGCGCCGCTCGAGGAGCTGGAGGAAGAACGGTTCGGTGCGACGCGTCGCCTGCTCGTCGAGGGCGAGGATCAGGTCGCTGCCGTCGTAGCCCGACGCCCGCTCGACGAGGCGGCGGGCCTCGTTCCGATCACCGAGCCGCTTCTCGGCGAGCGCCATGAGCTCCCGCCATGTC
>DATLGL010000002.1:0-2552 GCA_035540495.1 Acidimicrobiales bacterium | reverse complement strand
CTACAACCGCCGCCGCCGCAACCACAGCGACTTCATGCGAGGGCGCACACCACTCCAGGTCCTCACCTCACACCAGCTCAAGCGAGCATCATGAACCCGAACCAGGGGGCCCAACTGTCACCTCGAACCCCGGCCCGGAAGAACTAGGACGGGAGGTGCTCACCTACCTTCCGGGCACGACGATCTTTCACCACCACGTCGACCTCCTCGAGTTCGACGAGGTGCTTGAGCGCGCGGGGACGTTCGTCCGCGACCTCCACGCCGTCCTCCCGCGACACAGCGACGGCACCGTCAGTCTCCACGGTGATCTCGCGCCGTGGAACGTCGTCGTCGACGGCGACCGGTGGTTCGCCATCGACTGGGACTCGACCCACCGCGGTCAGACGGCGTGGGAGCTCGCGTACTGCCTCATGACGTTCTGCGGCCTTTGGCACGACCGCGCGCTCCCGCCGAAGACGGCGGTGCATCGGATGCGGCGCTTCGCCGCTGGCTACGGCCTCAGCGACGAGGAGCTCGCAGACGTGATGCGCCTTGTCGGCGACCGATGCTTCGAGGTGGTGCGCTACCTCGAGCAGCGGGCGGCGGAGGGCATCCCCGGCTTCGTGCGGCTCATCGCCCGCGGCGACACCATCGAGTGGCGGCGCACCGGTGAGCACGCGGCGGCCCAGCTGCCGGCGTGGCTCGAAGTCCTCTCGACCGGCCGCACGTCAGGGCGATAGCTGCACCTCCCGGGTCACCAACAACCGCGCCATCGACGTACGTATTCGGCGGTAGGCGCTGTCGGTCTCGGCGGGTGATGCGCGCCGGATCTTCGCGACAGAACGTGCGTAGGTTGCGGTCCTCAACCTGACGCTGGGCCTGGTCGGCTCCAGCCTCCGGGTCCTGCTCGACCCGGAGGTGCCCTCTGACAACGAACCATGCAGTCCCGACCACGGAGATCGAGGTTCTCGACCCGCAGTTCTCCGATTCCGAGCGTTACGCGCTCGGTGCGTTCCTGGCCGGCTACCGCGGCCAGACCCGCGACGCCTACGCCCTTGACCTGCGCCAGTTCGTCGCGTGGTGCGAGCAGCACAACCTGAAGCTGTTCGCGGTGCGGCGGGCTGACATCGAGTGCTTCGCCCGCGACCTCGAAGCTCGAGGACGAGCCACCGCGACGGTGGCGCGCCGGCTGTCGACAGTGGCCGGCTTCTACCGCTACGCAGACGAAGAAGGCCTGCTGTCACCGTCGCCAGCAGCGCACGTGCGCCGACCGCGGATCAACTACGAGTCCCACGCCACCGGCCTGGACCGCAACGAGGTCGGCGCGCTCCTCGTCGCCGCAGGACTCGCCTCCGCCCGCGAGCACGCACTCATCTCGCTGCTGGCCATCAACGGGCTGCGCGTCAGCGAAGCGCTCGGCGCCGACATCGAAGCCCTCGGCATCGAACGCGGACACCGCACGCTCACCGTGGTCCGCAAAGGCGGCAAGACCGTCGTGATCCCGCTCGCACCCCGCACCGCCCGCGCCATCGACCTAGCGATCGGCGAACGCGTCGAAGGACCGATCTTCCTCGCCGCCAACGGCGACCGCCTCGACCGCCACAACGCATGGCGGATCGTCCCCCGCCTCGCTCGCAAAGCGGGCATCAACAAGCCGGTCGGACCGCACACACTGCGCCACGCCTTCATCACCGCCGCCCTCGACGCCGGCGTGCCGCTCCGCGACGTGCAGGAAGCGGCCAGCCACGCCGACCCCCGGACCACGATGCGCTACGACCGAGCTCGTGTCTCCCTCGACCGCCACGCCACCTACGTCGTCGCCGCCTTCCTTGCCGGCGCCGCCAGGTAGGGAGAGGTCAGGTGACTTTCAAGAAGCGACGCAGCGCCTCACGCACGATCTCCGACGGCGTCGTCTCATCCTGAGCGGCACGCTCATCGAGCGCTTGGCGAAGCTCCGGCTCGAGCCGAACCGGAAACGACTCGGCCGGGCCGGAGCCCATCGCAGGCCGACCAGGACGGCGGCGCAGTCGCGAGACGTCGAGACCCGCCTCCGCCTCGTCGGCCATCCGCTCCAATACCTCGTCGGTCAACTCGACGCCGGCCTTCGAGCGGCCGTGGGACTTCCGATCAGACACCGCTGCCTCCTTCACCGCGGAGGAACGGCTCGTACTGCGTGCGTGATGTCGTCATCGGCGATCCCGTGTCTACGGGCGGAGCTGAAAATCTCACGTGCCGAATATCGTATCGCGAAACGCACCGATGCTCCTATAGCTCGTCAAGCAGCAAGTTGGGGCTGTGGGCGTTCTCGTGTCGGGAGTGTGCCGAGGTCTTTGATGATGAGGTTGTAGACCTCGCGGGCGACGTAGCGCTTGAGGCAGCGTGAACCGCCCTGGGTCTGATGGAGGCTCGGGTTATTGGATTCCAACCCCGGCGGGGTCGGCTTGTTGGGCAGCGTAGAAGGCTGCTTCGAACTCGGCGGGCGGCACGTCGTCGCAGTGTCCGTGGAGGCGCTGCTCGTTGAACCAGTACACCCACGAGAGGGTGGCCAGCTCGAGGTGCTCGACGTCGTCCCA
>DATLGL010000001.1:0-15532 GCA_035540495.1 Acidimicrobiales bacterium | reverse complement strand
CTACAACCGCCGCCGCCGCAACCACAGCGACTTCATGCGAGGGCGCACACCACTCCAGGTCCTCACCTCACACCAGCTCAAGCGAGCATCATGAACCCGAACCAGGGGGCCCAACTGTCACCTCGAACCCCGGCCCGGAAGCACTAGGTCGTCGATGTGGGTGTACACGGTCGCGTAGTGGCCGCCCGATCGGGTGGCCAGCCAGCCGCCGAGGGTGGAGAACTCGAACGACTGAGGGAAGTGGCGGAGGGTGTAGCCGTGAGGTCGCAGTTGCTCCTCGAGCACCGGCCCCAGCGCACCGCCTTGTATTCGCGCGGCTCTCGAGGTGGTGTCGACCTCGAGCACACGATCGAGGCGGGTGAGGTCGATCGACACCACGCCGTCGAACCGGTCGCGCAGCCCTCGGGCCTCGACACCGGCGACGACCGTCGATCCGCCGCCGTAGGGGATGGCGGCGACTGCGTTCGACGTGCACCAGTCGAGCAACGCCACGACGTCGTCCTCCGACGTCGGGAACGCCACCACGTCAGGTGCCGCACTCACGTCACCGTCGAGCGCGCGGACGACGTCCCGGAACGCCTTGCCGTAGGTGTGCGACGCGCGGTCGTACGGAGCCGTGGAGCAGAGGTGGTCGAGTGAAACCGGCGGCGCGATGCGGACCGGCGGGAGGTCGAGCGCCTCGACGTCAGGTGGAACAGCGACGGTGCCGTCGAGGTCCTCGAATCCGGGGCGCTTGGTGATCGCGGCTGCGATCGATCGCAGCGCGTCGCCGTCGACGACCTGATCCTCGGTTCCCCAACCCCACCACGTCCGGCGCGTCACGAGGTGAACGTAGCGAACGCTGCCAGCACGGCCTCGCTCGCGCCGGGCACCCACGCATGTCCCCAGTCCGGTGCGACGACCGCGCGGACGTCGCCACCACCGCTTCGCCACGCGTCGATCGTCGACGGGAGCGGTAGAGCCTGCAGCGCGCCGCCGATCACCGGGCCACCGGCGACGGGAACGACGTCGTCGTCCTCGCCGTGTGCGATGACGAGCGGGTAGCCGAGAGGCACCGCACACGCAGGTGCGAGATTGGCCCCGCCCACCATCGCCGACCCGACGAGGCGCAGGCGGCATGTGAGCACGCCGGTGAAGCCGGCGCCGTTCGAGTATCCGACGGAGACGACGCGCGCTGCGTCCGCGCATCCGTTGCTGGTCACATCGTCGAGCACGGCTCGGACGAACGTCACGTCGTCAGGTCCTTTCAGCTGCTGGATCGCCCAGCGGGAAGGCGAACCTGATCCTTCGGGGGCGACGACCACCCATCCGGCCACAGCTGCGGACAGCGCCAGTCCGGAGGCATCGCTCACCGACTCCGGCGAACCGGAGTAGCCGTGGAAGAGGAGCATGATCGGCGGTGCGTGTCCGTCTGATCTCGGCGCAGGGCGGGTCACGACGTAGCGACGGTCGAGGCCGCCGACGCGGATGGCGACGCTGCCCGTCGCGCAGCTCGGTGGACCGGCCACGGGCGGAGCGGTCGCCGCGGCCTCCACGACCGTCGAGGACCGGCGGATTCCGGGCGCATGCGCCAGTGCGGCGACGACGGAAGTGAACAGCAGTAGAAGGGTGACACCGCTCAGGGTGCGGGGAATACGTCGAAGGTGGACGCCCTCAGGGAAGACCTCCGGGCGCCGACGCGTTGGCCCGTTCTCGACGGTGTCCGCGGCCTCGCCGTCGTGTCGGTCGTGCTGTATCACGCCATCCGGCTGCTCGTGCTGGGGGAGGGGTCCTCCACCGCGGACGGCTACAGCGCGCTGTGGTGGCCGGTGATGACCGGGCGCCTCGCGCTCGATGCGTTCTTCGTGCTCTCCGGCTTCCTCATCGTCGCCAGCTGGCGCGCCGTGCGGGAGCGCCACGGGTCGCTGTGGCGAGCGGCTGCCGATTACGGCAGGCGCCGAGGAGCGCGGATCCTCCCGGGCTACTACCTGTCGCTGCTGATCCTCGTGCCCCTGGTGGCGCCGCACCTGTTCCGTTCACCCGGCGATCTCGCGCTGCTGGCCGGCGTGCAGCAGTACCTACGGCCAGGACTCCCGTCGGAAGTGAACGTCGTCTACTGGAGCCTTACGACAGAAGTGCACTTCTACGTGCTGGCGCCGCTCGTGGCCGTTGCATTGAAGGTGCTCGGTGCCCGGGTGACGATCGCGGCGTCTCTGGCCCTCGCGGTGTGGTGGCAGGCGACGACGC
Source organism: Acidimicrobiales bacterium (assembly GCA_035540495.1). Taxonomy (GTDB): domain Bacteria; phylum Actinomycetota; class Acidimicrobiia; order Acidimicrobiales; family CADCTF01; genus DASVEG01. Next base: position 13,306 of record DATLGL010000001.1, on the reverse strand, counting down.
CGGGAGGTCTGCCTCAGTCGCTGGTGTTCGGTCGCGTCGACCAGTTCGTCCTCGGCGCTGCCCTTGCACCGGTCGTCGCGGCGTTCGACAAGGGCGCGCGGCCGCGTCTGGTGCGGATGCTGCAGCCTCGGGCTGTCGGGATCGCGCTCGTGGTCGCGCTGATCAGCCTCGGCGTGTGGCAGGGAGCGATCCTCGCCGGTACCGCGAAGGCCCATGCGTACCTGCTGCACCCGGCAGTGGGCCTCGTGATGGCAGCGATCCTGCTGCGTCTGATGACCCTCGGCCGCCCGACGTTCCTCGAACATCCGGGGCTGCGCCTGGCCGGCATCGTCAGCTACGGCGTGTACCTGTTCCACTACCCGATCCTCGAGTACGGGTTCCGTTGGATCGGCATCGGCGCCCGCGATCCCGGGCCGGCCTACCTGATGATCGCGGCGACGATCACCCTCACACTCGTCAGCTTCATCGTCGGCGGAGCGAGCTACGCGCTCGTCGAGCGGCCCTTCTTCCGTCGCAAGGTGGAGGCGCCGGTGCCGCAGGGTCCCCGTGGCGACCGTCAGCCGACGCGAACCTTGACGGCATGGCCGATGAGCACGGCTACGTCTACGACCTCCTCCGCAAGATCGGCCTGACCGACTTCGGCGCGCGCACGGGCGAGTTCCTGCTCGTGCGCCCGCTCAAGATCGTGCTGGTCGTGGTGATCGCGATGATCGCTTCGCGCTTGGCGGTGCGCACGATCCGGCGTGCGATCGTGTCGTTCAAAGCCCGCACACCGCTGGGCGGAACGAACGCGCGAGCGGAGCAGCGGGCGTCGACCCTCGCCGACGTCTTCGCAAGCCTGGCGCGATCGGCGATCTGGGGGGTGACGACGCTCGTCGTGCTCGACATCCTCGGGATCAACCTCGCGCCGCTGATCGCCGGCGCGGGCATCGCGGGGATCGCCATCGGCTTCGGCGCACAGGCGCTGGTGCGGGACGTGATCTCCGGCCTGTTCGTGCTGCTCGAGGATCAGTACGGCGTCGGCGACATCGTGACGATCGGCGACTCGAGCGGCACCGTCGAAGACATCACGCTGCGAATGACGCGGCTGCGCGGCGCCGATGGAACCGTGTGGTTCGTGCCCAACGGCGAGGTGCGGCGGGTGGGGAACAGCTCGATGGAGTGGAGCCGCGTCGCCGTCGACGTGCTGGTCGCGCACGGTACCGACCTCGGCGCGGCCCAATCGGAGGTGATGGCCGCCGCAGCCGACTTCGCGGGAACGCCGGAGTGGGCGAACGTCGTGCTCGACCTGCCCGAGATGTGGGGCGTGCAGGCGATCGAGGAGAAGGGCGTCCGCCTCCGTCTTCTGGTGCGCACCGCGCCTCGTCAGCAGTACGTCGTCGCGCGAGAACTGCGGAGCCGCCTCGCAGAACGACTGACTTCGGCGGGATTCGCCGGTCCGGGGACCGACCAGGTGCTGGTCTCGGCGGGAGCACTCGATCTCACGAGCCCGCCTCCGCCCGCGCGCACGTAGGCGCGAAGAAGCCGGCCACCCGAGGCGGCCGGCTTCGACGGCGAAGCGTTCAGGACTAGTCGGTCAGCTTCTTGAACTTGTCGCCGATGGCGTCGGTGACGCGATCAGCCTTTTCCTTGACTTCGGCCTTGCCCTGGTCGATCTTGCCCTCACGCTCGAGATCCTCGTTGTTGGTGAGGTCACCGGCCGCTTCCTTCATCCGGCCCTTCATGTCGTCAGTGCGTTCTCCCATGCTCAGGTACGTACCCGAGGGCGTGGGTCCGAAACGGCTCTTGCCGGGGTGCGAGGAGCAGGCGGGTTCCGGTGAGGTCGTCGGGCGCGACGTGGAACACGGTGCCGTCGATCGGAATCGCACCCGGTACGCCCGCGGGGTCCTCGGTGGCGAACGCGATGTGGTGGACACGGCCCGTGCGGCCGTCGAGCCAGCTGTCGAACGCGCTGCCCGTCATGAGGCGGACGCGGCCTGGTCCCGGCCACGCGAGGTCGACGAAGCGAGCCGTCTCGTCGCCGCCCTCTGCCGTCACCTCGCCGCCGAGGAGATCTCGGAAGAGGCGCAGCCCTTCTTCGACGTCTGCCAGCGCATGGCCCACGTGGACGAGCGTCGCCGGCGTCGGCACCCGGGGGGCCGGGAACCAGTCGGGGGCGCGCTCGTCGCCCCAGTCACCGCCGTCCTGGCTCTGGGCGAGCTGCACCACGATGCCGGGAGCGTCCTTCGGGTGGAGGAACGCCTCCTTCCACCACGGAAGCGAGAGGTTGACGCCGACCGGTCGGTAGCCGGCCGCCTCGACGATCTCGAGCGCGGCCTCGATGTCGGCCACCTTGAAGGTGAGGTGGTGCGGCCCTGCGCCGTTGCGGTCGAGGAAGCGGCGCAGGAAGTCGTTCTGCTCGACGAGGTGGGGTTCGAGGATCTCCACCTTCATCCCGTTGGCGTACGACACCTGGAAGGAGGCGAAGCCCGCGGTGCCACCGCCACCGATCCACGACGAGGGGAGCGCGCCGGCGAACGTCGGCCACGCGACGGCGGCTCGGTCACATGCGATGGCGACGTGGTCGAGGACGACGGCGGGGATGGGGGAGAGGGCGGCCACCCGTCGAACTTAGGATGCCGTCGTGGTGCGGATCGAAGCGATGGATCACCTCGTGCTGGCGGTCGAAGACGTCGAACATTCCGTCAGCTGGTACTCCGAGGTTCTCGGGCTCGAGGCGCTGCGGGTCGACGAATGGCGCCGCGGTGAGGTGTTCTTCCCCTCGGTGCGGGTCGACGAGGGCACGATCATCGACATCGTCGGACGGGCTCCTGGTCGCACCTACGACGGGCAGAACGTCGACCACTTCTGCCTCGTCGTGGCACCCACCGATCTGGCAGCCGTCGCGACCAGCGGCCGCTTCGATGTCGTGGAGGGACCTGTCACGAGGTGGGGGGCGCGCGGCGACGGCACGTCGCTCTACGTCCGCGACCCCGACGGCAACACCGTCGAGCTGCGCTACTACGGAGAGGCGAACGCATGACCATCGACTTCCGAACCACCTCGGTCTTCGAGCTCGCGAGCCAGGTGCGCGAGAAGAAGGTGTCGGCGCGTGAGCTCGCGACCGCGGCACTCGCGCGGATCGAGGAGGTGAACCCGTCGATCAACGCCTTCGTCGCCGTCGAGCCCGACCTCGTTCTTGCCGAGGCCGCCGCCGTCGACGAAGCGGTCGCGGCCGGACGAGACCCAGGACCGCTCGCAGGCGTGCCCCTCGGCGTCAAGGACCTCGAGAACGCGATCGGCTACCGCACGACCAAGGGTTCTCCAGCCTTCGCCAACTCGCCGGTCGCGACCGAAGACTCCATCCTCGTGCAGCGGCTCAAGGCGGCGGGCTGCGTCGTGGTGGGAAAGACGAACACGCCGGAGCTCGGGTTCAAGGCCGATACCGAGAACCCGGTCTTCGGGGCGTCGTTGAACCCGTGGAACGTCGCCCATTCCCCGGGCGGTTCGTCCGGAGGGAGCGCGGCGGCGGTCGCCGCGGGCGTCGTGCCGCTGGCGACGGTGTCCGACGGCGGCGGGTCGATACGCATCCCCGCGTCGTGCTGTGGCCTGCCGGGGATGAAGGCGTCGCTGGGCCGAGTTCCCGGCGGCGGCGCGTTCGCTCCCGACTGGCAGCACCTGTCGACGAAGGGGCCGATGGCGCGGACGGTCGCGGAGACGGTGCTCGCGCTCGACGCCGTCACCGGCCCCGATCCGACCGATCTCCGGTCGCTACCGATGCCCGATGTCCCGTGGCGGACGGCACTCGAGGATCCTCGGCTCCCGATGAAGGTCGCGTGGTCGCCGACCCTCGGTTACGCGAAGGTCGACCGTGCCGTGCTCGACGCCTGTGAGCGAGCCATTGGCCGGCTGAGCGATCTCGGTGCGGAGGTGATCGAGGTCGAGACGGTGTTCGCCGAAGATCCGGGGCTGTCGTGGGTCGTGATGACGAACGCGTACAACGCTCGGACGCTCGGTCACTACGAGGGCACGGAGGTCTGGGACCAGATCGACGCAGGCTTGCGGTCGATGATCCAGTGGGGGAAGACGATCCCCGCCGTCGACCTCGTCCGTGCGGAAGATCTCTGCCACACCCTCAACCTGCGGCTGGTCGAACTGTTCCACGACGTCCGCCTGCTCCTGACGCCGACGATCGCGTCGCTGCCGCCGAAGTCGGGTCGACCGGGCACGATCGACGGCAACGAGAGCGCCAACTGGGTGTCGTTCACGTACCCCTTCAACATGACGCGATCGCCCGCCGGCAGCATCCCCGTCGGACTCAGCGACGACGGGCTTCCGATCGGTCTCCAGATCGTCGGACCGCAACACGGCGATCTCGTGGTGCTCCGTGCGATGGCTGCGCTGGAGGCGGCGTTCGACCTCGGCCGGACTGCGCCGATCTCATGAGCATGAGCGCAGGGTCGTTCGATCCGCCGTGGCGGATGCGGGGCGAGTCGATCCTGGCGTGGGCGCGGATGCGCAAGTCCGATCGCCGTCAGCTCGTGTCGATGTTGCCGCGCGGGGTGAAGGTGCTCCCGCTGTTGCCGGCTGCTGTCGTCGGCGTCGCGTACCAGGACTCGCCCGTCGGGCCGTACCACGAGTTCGCCATCGGCGTGTTCGGCCGCATCGGGCTGCGGCCCGGACTCTGCGTCGTGCTCCAGGTCGTCGATGCGCCGGAGGCTCGCAAGGTGTATCGACAGGAGTGGGGACTGCCCACCGACCTCGGCACCTTTCTTTGGTCGCGCGACGGCGACGAACGGTCGATGCGTTGGGAGGAGCGGGGGATCATGCTGCGAGGTGAGCCGGTCGGCTTCCGCATCCCGATCGGGCTCCCCATGCGCTCAGTCCAGCGACGTTCCGACGGACCCGTCGTGCTGCCCCGCCGGCTGTGGTGCCTGATGCGGCTGTCGAGGGCGACGATCGAGGTCGCCGAGCCGCTGAGCGAGCAGGAGGTGGAGCTTGGTTGGCTCGCCGGACGTCATCCCGGCGCCCTGCTCAACCACATGCGAATGGTTGCCGGCCTCGCCCGACACCCCACCGGAGCTCTGTCGTCGCTGCGAGCGCCGAGCACCGCGCGGCCCTCTGCGGAGCCCGCGCTCTCGACCGGGAGCGCTCCGACGACCCACTAGAGTGGTCCGGTTCCGGGCGTGTAGCTCAGTTGGTTAGAGCGCTACGTTCACACCGTAGAGGTCCCCAGTTCGAGTCTGGGCACGCCCACCGGAAACCCCAGGTCGGCGGTCCTTTTCGAGGGCCGCTGCTTCGCGTCGGGGTCCGGTCATGGCACATCCCTGGCACATCGCGATCTGTGCGGTTCCGGTTCTTGGGCGACAGTGGCTCACCACCAGGTCAACCGGGATCGCGATGGATTTGCCGCCGCTCGATGACGAGGACTCGTGCGTCAACCGGCGGCGGGGGAGAGAACGCCTTGCGTGGCACCGACCGACCGAGCGTCGCCTCGAACATGCGCTGCCATCGCGCTGCGGCAGGCGCAGCAGGGCTCACCCACCGACGTGCGGCTTGATGTTGGAGAATGATCCGCGCTGCGACGAGCCGGCTCCCTGGCTGGAGCAGGCGTCGTAGAACGGCAGCAGTGATCGCGAATGGCGGGTTGGCCACGACGTAGTAGGGCATCTTCGGGAGCCGCAGCTCGGCGGCATCGGCTTGTACGACGATCACCGACGTGCCGCGAAACGTTGCGCGGAGCTGAGCGGCTCGCTCGCGATGGGCTTCGACGGCGACGACCCGCAGACCGTTGCGCACCAGTGGGGCCGTCAACGCACCGCTGCCCGCACCGATGTCGACGACAGTCGATCCTCTCGGGATCGCAGCTTCCGCGACGAGCGCTTCAGCGAATGGAGCCGAGAGCTGGTGCCAGCCCCATCGGCGCGTCCCGGCCACGCCAGCGGGCCGTCATGACGAAATGCATCACCCGAGACAACATCATCCCGACGTGCACGGCAACCGGTTTGTCAGCCGATCGTGCAGCAACGGAACAAGTGAACCGCGCGACTGAGAACGAGATCCTTCGGTAGCGGGCTCTCCAGGCACCTGCCATGTCGTCCGTTCTCGCTGGTCAACAGATCATGAGTCAGCGTCCCGGGCGCGATAGGAGCGAGCGACGAGCGGCGTCGAAGAGATCTTCTGAGCGGTGGGTCGCCACGGGAGAACGGCACATAGGCGCGCCCGGCGCTATCAGGTCAGTGAGTATCGAACGTCGGTGACCATTCGCGTCGCTTCGGCGACCACAGCTTCGATGGCGTCTGTTGACGTGCGGAAGGCGACCAGCCGATACGCGACGCCGCCGTCGGCCCAATCGAGGTAGGCGAAGCTGGCGTTCTCGGTGTCGATACGGATTGCTACAGAGACGCCGTCGACGACGACGGTCTCCTTGAGTCGGCCGCCCTCTGGGGCACCGGGGTTCGTGTAGAGGGTGTACCGAACCCAGTCGGCGCGACCCTCCTGGAAGATCGCTCCGGGACGGACTGGTACGGCGGAGTCCCGTCGACCAACAACAAACACTTCGCTGCGCCGCTGTTTCCGATCTGGAAGCCACGCAACTGTCATCCCGGCGCGTCGTGCCGCCTCAGATGCGCAACGTACGTCAACCGCGCCACGACAGACGATCACGTCCTCGTCGTACGAGATCGCAAGAATGTCTTCGCCCGGGTGTAAAGACGCTGCGATCGCGGCAGCCGCCGACACCCCGAGCACCGCTGCAACCGAACCGACCAGGACACGACCCCAACGGACTGGACGAGCGGATTCGGGCCACTGCTCAGCGTCGGTGGCGTCGGAGATGCGCAATCCCGCGATGAGCACCGCGACGGCGAGTCCGGCGCCGATCGCTCCGACCGCGACGAGGCCCCGTGCAGGCACGATGCACCCTACCGCTCCGGCCACGACGTGCGCCGCTACAACCATGTAGATGCCTACACGACGCTGGGAGGTGAGGAAGGGCGGCGACGCGAGCCACCGACGGCCGAGCCACGCAACGGCGAGCGACGGAAGCAGGCCGAAAGCTGACATCTGCGCTGCGATCGCCCCTGCCCAGATCGGTGACGAGACCTCGAGCAGCGACGCGACGTCAACGAACCAGACGAGCTCGACGATCAGCCACAGGACCCATGCCGCACCGACGAGGCCTTCGACGACGAGCAGCACACCGAGCCAGTTGGTGGCGTGCCTCAGACGTTCCACTCCTTCACTATCGGTCAACTTGGTCGTCGGCCAAGGCACCGCCGGTACCGCGACGGCATAAGTGGCTGTCTTTCAGCTAATCCCGCCCTGGTCCAGGATTGCGCCGATTGCCGGGGGTCCAGCGGCTGCGTCGCTGATGATCAGGAAATCGCGAGCGACTGCCTCGAGCGGCACGTCCGCTCGCTTTCGCTTCACTCCACCTGCGGATGCTCGGTCGCCGCCGGAGAGCGATTTGAACACGGTCCTGCCGCTAGGCCCGCTGAAGTTCGCTGCAGATCTCGTGATGGCGGACGAGGAACGTCCGCTCGTCGAGCTTCTTCCGTCGGAGCCAACCGGTGACTTCGTCGTTGCACTTGCTGGCGTTGCACGACTGGCAGGCGGGCACGACGTTCTCGATCGTGTAGCGACCGCCGCGAGAGATGGCGAGCACGCAGTCCTTCTGCAGCGCGGTCTCCGTGGCGCCGCAGTACGCGCACGCGCCCCACGCGCGTTGGAGCGCGAGCCACTGCTCAGTGGTGAGGTCGTGCTCGACGCGCGCCATCCGCTTCTGCCGTCGTCGCGCGTAGCGCGCCTTCTTGCTGCGGTTGACCGCCATCGCGGGTGGACCGTACGACGTCACCGGCGCCGGCGAGGTGATGCTTGTCGTCGGAACTCAGCGGGGCATCACGGGCTGCGGTGGCATCACTCCTCGCGGGCGCTGGCTCGGCCGCTCGCTCGGCGTCCCGGGTCGTCATCGGCGGAGCCGCTCGCGACCGAGTGATCGGCGCGCCGACGGCTTCGGAATGCACACGATCTGCACCACCAACGAGCGGCACTTCGGCGCTAGTCCCGGCGAGCAGCGACCGCGTTCCCGATCAGCGTGCCGACCAGGATGACGACCACCGAGAACAGGCCGATGATCAGCGCCCGCCGTACCTCTCCCAGGATCAGGTTCCCGACCACGAGAACGGCGGCCACGAGGGGCACGTAGGGCGCAGGCCACTTCTCCCGCTTGATCACGTGGGCAGTGTTGCAGGCAACGGCGAACGGCACCCCCTCGGGGCGGCTACCCGGCAGGCGCTGACCGTACCTCGCGTGCGCTGAAGATGGCGTAGAGGATGAACCCGATCAGTGGCGCGAGAACGTAGGAGATGCCGACCAACCAGGCGAAGCGAACGCCACGTCGATCGAGATCACGGCCAGCGATGATCGCCAGTGCGACCGCGAGGATGAAGTTGAGAAGGAACGCCACGCCACGGATCGGTCCGCTCGCGTAGATCGCGACCGCTCCGAACACGCAACAAACGACTGACAACGCCAAGATCTGACCGCGGCTCATTCCACCCCCAGGTGCTCCTGAGCGAAGTGTCGCACGACGGGCGACTGCGATGTCGAACGGCACCTCGGTGTGGCTATCGACGCCGCGCCACGGCGACTGCGCCAACCGGGCCGACGGCGAGGAAGAAGCGCAGGATGAACAGGCAAGGGGCGCACGCTGGGGGCGCCGCTGCGCCGCATCCAGCGAACAAGCAGGACCGCGAGGGTGTTGTGGTCAGACAATGTGCGCTGGCAGTCGCTGCTCGATGCCATGGCTCCGGCGTAGCCAGTCCTTTGCTGATCGACACGTCGGCAATCAGTCGTCCCGCTTGGGGAAGCGTCGATTGAAGGCGGGTATCAGCCACGCTGCGCCGAGGATTACAGCAGGAAACACCAGAACTACAGGCCACGTCTCTCGCGCTGCATCGGCCCAAGTCGCGCCCACGTCGTCGATGTTGACGGAGCGCCACGTCAGCCCGAACCAGCCGACAAGACCTGCCGCCCCTGCCCGCAATGTGGTCCGCCCCCACCGGGGCCTGTCGGCGCCGCCCATGGGACGTAGCCATTCCCACGCTGACCGCCGCTAATGCCGGCTCGTCAGGCGCCGGCGCCGCCCACGAAGAAGTGATCGGCGCGCGTGCGGCCACAGCAGCATCGGGCTCAGCACCACAAGCGAGCGGCACCTCGGCGACGTCTCACGGCCAGATCGGCGTCGACCGGGATGCTGCCTCGCGGATGGGCCCCGAATCGATCTCGTGCCTGGTCTCACCGATTCCGAAAGCCGGCCACTCGCACACGAAGGTGACGGGGCCCGGGGGCGGTAGGGGCCAGCACCAGTACGTCTGCGTCCATTGGCGGTCGCTGCCTCCGCCGCCGCCGGGCATCAGCACGCGCTGCGCAGCGGAGGGTGACGTGTGGTCTCCATCGGCGGTGTGCGTCCCCCAGTCGAATCCCGGCCTCAGGTTTGTCACGGTGGTGTCGTCCGCGCACGAGATGCCGAACCGAAGGAATTCGTCGGGAATGGCGCCGCCAGCGCGCACCTGATGCATGAGCTCGAACTGATGCATCCGCAGTCGATGGCGTTGGCGAGTCTTCGCCAAACAGGCCACGGAAAACTCAAAACCATCATTGAAGACGGTGATGCCCCACACCGCGACGGCGACTTCCTCGGTCCGTGCGAGCACGAAGTTCACGGGCACGACCGCGCCGAGGACGTCTTCTGGCCGCATCCAAGGAAACCGCACCGGTTCCGGCTCCGGCTCGGGCGGCGGGGAAGGCGGGGGCTCGAAGAACGCCATGCCAAAGCCTCGCGCGGACTACGCGAAGCCGCACCGATTGGCACCCCTCTGTCAAGCGGTGACCGTGAGAGGCGTAGGTTCGCGTTGGGACCCGGGTTGTGGCTTCACCGAAGAACCGGCCATCGGGGTGAGGTCGGTCACGCTGGTCTTTGGAGTCGTCCCCGCCTGCCCTCCCGGGTCCCGCTGGCGAGCGGCGTCCTCGAGGAGCTGGCGGTAGATCGAGTCGGAGATCCTCCGCTTCAACGCGCGGACGGCTTCCTTGGGTGTCTTCCCTTCGCGGATCTTCCGTCGGTAGAAGTCGCGGCCGGCGCAGTCGTTGCGGATCTGAGTGATGGCGACCATGTGGATCGCGTGGTTCAGCTTGCGGTTGCCCTTGATGTTCAACCGATAGACCGGCGGGCCGCCGCCGCTGCTCGCGTCGACGGGTGCGGTGCCGTTGTAGCTCGCGAAGTGGTGGCGTGACCGGAAGCGAGCGACGTCGCCGACCTCGCCCAACACCCGAGCGGTCGTGACCGGTCCAACACCGAACAACCTCATGAGCCCGGTCGGTGTCTCCGCGACCAACGCCTTGATCTCGGCCTCGAGCTGAGCGAGGCGCTTGTCGATCGCAACGAGGTCGGCGATCTGCTCGGCGATCAACCGCCGGCGCAGCCGCCCCACCTCGTCGCGCGGCCGGGTCGTCGCAAGCAACTGCTTCGCGGACTTTGCCGTCAGTGCTCGTGGCGCACCGCCAGGGAACAGCGTGACGAGATCTCGATGGATGCGGCACACCGCCTGGGTGCGCAGCCCGACGAGCTCGTGGCGCCGGTTCGCGAGGAGCCGCAACGCGGCCGTCCGATCGTCGGCCACGACCTCCGGGAGATCCGGTGTCTGCAAGCCGACGAGGGCGATCGAGTAGGCGTCGGTGTCGTCGTTCTTGCGGCCGTTCCCGCCGGCGAACACACGCACCAGAGCGGCCCGCCGCGTCGACACGTCGACGACCCGCTCTCCCTCGGCGACCAGGCGCTGGGCGAGGTGCTTGCCGACACCGTTGCAGCCCTCGACGGCCCATGTCCTCGGCCGCCACCGGTTCGCGAACGTGCGCAGCTCCCGGAACCCGCTCGAGGTGTTCTCGAACTGCTCGCGACCCAGCACCTTGCCCTTGGCGTTCACGACCACCACCGCGTTGATCCGCTTGTGCGGGTCGACGCCAATCACCACCTTCGCCATCACCGCTCCTCACTCGTCACGGTTGAACCACGAGGAGGGCAGCGCTACTTCGAGCTCGGTCAGTCCCCTCTCGAACCACTCCTCGCACGCGGTGCCCGACGAGGAGCTATCCATTCGCGAGCCACACCAGAACAGCCGTGGGCAGCCGGATCGCGAGCTACTCGCCGGACACCTCGACACCAGGTTGGCCAACCCGATGCCGTGCCGTCAGTGAAACAAGTAGCCGGATGACCAGCGCTCAAGGCGCCCACGATGCGTTGTTCTTCGCGGCGAAAACGGCGGGTCGCTAGCCCACAACCGGCGTGCCGACAATGAACGGTGGAATCCCGTTCGGGTGCCGGCGGATGAAGCGCACGAGGTTGGCCATGACGCGAGGTGACGCCGCATGTGCGGCTAGCCAACTGCGCTCAGCCGAGGTGATTGAGGTGCAGAAGTCGACAAGGTCGATCACATGCGTCGACTCACCGCCGACGTTGATCATCTTCGTCGAGCTGACCTTTGGGCCGTTGCCAGGCTCAACGAAGATCACGCGCTCGAGCTCATCACCGTGGTGGTGGCCAGAACCCTGGTGGAGCATCGAGCACCGGAACCGGTAGAGGTCCGACGGGCTCAGCCCTTGGCGATCAGCCTCGGCGATGTGGTCCCGAACCCATTGCCGATACTTCGTGCCGTCCGTCCGCCCATTCTTGGCGGCTAGGGCAGCGCATATGTCAGGCACGGCCAGCGCGCCCATGAGGGCCAGATAGTGGAGGCCCGAAGCGTTCGCTGCGTCAATCTGATCAAGAAGCTCGAGCATTTCCGCTCGATCGTCGCGCCGGCACGTCGAGCCGCGCGGCTCTCAGCTCCGATCGGGCGTTCGCGCCCCGCCCGTCGAGGATCCATCCCAGCACGACCGGGCGGGGTAGAACGGCACATGTGCTCTGTCACACGAGGCAGCGGGCACCGATGATCAAGCACTTAGCGGTGGTGCTATCGCCCCAGGTACCAAAGATGCTTGCCCTGCTCCATGTCCCGGGCGACTGCGTTACGCCAGTCGTCGAAGTCAGGGCCAGATGGGATGCCCTCGTTCGCGAAGTCGAACAACGCCTCGAAGAAGTACGGCTGGTCCCTCGCCTCTTGGAGGCTCCGGCAGACACGAGCACTGACCGGCGAGCCGCCTAGGTCGTACGCGACGGCATGCCGTAGCACGAGCTCGGCGAGCGGCCGATCATCAATGGCGTCCTGGATCCGCCCCCAGGTGAGGAAGAACCGTTCGGCTCCATCCGCCAACTCGACCGCCACGACTACCACCTTCTCCACGCCGAGAGCTTGCCGCGCCACAACGGCACGTCCAAGCGGAGGCCGCTGACACACTCAACAGATGCTCCGCCGCCGTCGAAGGTCCCAGAGGCAGCTCGTGGAGTCCGCGAACGGTGACCTGGTGCACGTGATCTTTCCACTGGAGGTCGACGACGACGGCTGGCCGCCCGTCGACTCCGAGCGCATGTGGGCGTCGGTCGTCGGAGCCGATCTGTACCGCCTCGAGAACACGCCCTGGTTTGCCACCGGCGTGGCCGAAGGTGACATCGTCCAGGCCAAAGCCAGGGCGGACGGAGAGTGGCCGTTCTTCGTCGAAGTCGCCGAGTGGAGCGGGAACTGCACCATCCGGATCATCCCGCTCAAGGACGGGGAGCTGATGGGCGACCAGGGGCGGGTGCTCGATCTGTTCAGTGCTCTCGGCGTGACTGGCGAAGGTGCCGGTTCGTACCCGATTGTCGCGTTGACAGTTCCGCCTGACCTGGAGCTGGAGCGCATAAAGGCGCTGCTGGTGGAAGGCGAACAGCGAGGTTGGTGGGGCTACGAAGAGGGCTGCGTCGGGGGCCGCTGGATCGACCTCTGAGCCGCTCCGAGCGCCGGCTCGTCGGCCCCCAACCCTCGCAAGAGCCTGCGATGTGGCGCCCCCGCGGCGCCGGTCATGCAGGCGGTTGCGACGGTGTGTCAGGGGAACGCCACCACGACAGCACCGCCACCACTGCGGCGAGCGGGACACCTCCGATCCATGCCCAGAGGAAGATGAGAGCCGAAGTGGAAGAGTCGTTGCTCGCGAAGGCAATCCACATGCCAGCGATACCGGCAGCGAGAACGGCACAGCACACGACGACGGCTCGGTGTCGGCGGCCATGAGATCCTGCCCGGTGGCGGTCATGGGACTGCCCGGGCGTGGCCACCAGAACTGCCCGGTGGCGGCCAGGTGATCTGCCCTCGTTGATGTTCGTTCCCGCTCGGGGTCCGCCCGGGTGGGTGCTCCT